>NZ_CP137552.1:2400000-3000000 GCF_039691755.1 Halomonas sp. Bachu 37
AAGAGATCGCGGCCCTGCTTGTCCAGATCCGTCAACGCCAGGCGGCAGCAGCCGCCCTTCTCGGTGCCGCCGATTTCGCCCATTTCCATCAGGCTGTCCCACAGGCGCTGCTTGTTGATGCGAATGTCGTTCATGAGTACCTCGCCAATTATCGAGTTAGAACTTGGTGAACGGCGCACACAGGGTCCCCATGGGGCCGCCTATTGCGACCCTTTCACGCTCGTCTCGACAGGGGAACCGGTGCTCCACCGGTGGATGAATCAGCGGTTGAAGCGGGGAATCACATGCTCGCCGTACTGCGCGATAATGTTCTCCTCGTCACCGTTGTCCAGGTAGATATTGAAATGGGTCATGCCGGCTTCCTGCAATTTCTGCAGCTTGGCGACGTGGTCCTCGGGCTGGCCCAGAACACAGAAGCTTTCGACGATTTCCGGGGTAATGAAGTCGAGATAGGGGTTATCGCTCTGGCCGTGCTTGGAGTAATCGTAGCCTTTGCGCTTCTCGATGTAGTCGGTGAGGCTCTTGGGCACCAGGCCGCTGTCGGTACCGTACTTCTCGACGATATCGGCCACGTGATTGCCGACCATGGCCGGGAACCACTTGGTGGCCTCGATGCAGCTCTCCTTGTCACCGAAGTAAGCCGGTGCCGCGACGATGACCTTATAGTTGGACATGTCGCGACCGGCATCCTTGCCCGCCTGGGTCGCCTGGTTACCCAGCCACTCGACCAGGTAGGTGTCGCCGATCTGCAGGATCACGCCGTCACCTACCTCGCCTGCCGTCTTCAATGCCTTGGGGCCGTAGGCGCCGATATGCACGGGCAGCTCGTAACCATCCGCCCAGGGGAACTTGACCGGCTCCGGGCATTCGCCATACATGACTTCCTCACCGCGTACCATCGCCTTGACCTTCTGGGTAAACTCGGCGACACGCGCCAACGGTGCGGGCTTCTTGCCCATCACGCGGACCGAGCTGTCGCCGCGCCCCAGGCCGATATCGAAGCGCCCGCCGCTCTGCTTGGCCAGGCTGCCGAACAGGCTCGCCGCCAGCGACCAGTCGCGGGCGTTGGGGTTGGTCACGCAGGGAGCGAAGCGCATCTTCGTGGTGTGCTCCATGCACATGGCGATGGCGGGGTAGCACTCCCGCCACAGGATATGGGAATCGTAGAACCAGCAGTAATCGAAGCCGGCTTCCTCGGCCTGCTTGACCAATTTACGGGCGCGATCGGGGCTGACGAATCCCTTGAAACAGATACCGAATTCCATTGTTCTTCTCCTTACTTGTACTTGTTAAATACTGCTTGTTGGATGATGCGACTTGTTGAGTTGTTGTCGTAATGGGTGCTCAAGAACCCGGCGGGCAGATACGGATACCCGCGTGGGTAAACGGC
This sequence comes from Halomonas sp. Bachu 37, assembly GCF_039691755.1. NCBI lineage: Bacteria > Pseudomonadati > Pseudomonadota > Gammaproteobacteria > Oceanospirillales > Halomonadaceae > Halomonas > Halomonas kashgarensis. The sequence continues at coordinate 2,401,391 of NZ_CP137552.1, forward strand.
ACCTTCTTGGAAATATTGAGGCGTATCAGAATCGGAGTGATGGCTTCGATACAGCGCGCATTGACGGCGGGTCCGGCGTTGTAGGCTTCGACGTCGAGATGGCGGACCAGCTCGATCACCTTCTCCTTGGCCGCCAGGTCGTTGCCGCACACCAGCACATCGCAGTTGATCGGCTGATCCAGGTGATTGAGCGTCGTCGCCGAGACGTTGTGCAGGGCGCCGACCACGGGAACCTCGTCGCCCAGCAGGGCCTGGGCGGCCTCGGTGGCCGAACCGGCGGCGGGCATGTCCACCTTCTTGGGGTCGCCATCCGCCAGCGGCACGACAATGTCGATCAAGATCTTGCCGGGCAGCAGGTCACGGATCGACTCGAGCGTGGCGTCGTGGGCGCTGTAGGGAACGGCAAGAATCACCATTTCGTCGACAGCGGTCACGGCGTCACGCAGTGCCTCGCCGCTGATGGTAGCGGCATTGTCGAGCTGGGCGTTCAGCTCGTCGGCCACTCCCTGGGCGCGCGCGCCGTCGCGGGAGCCGATCACCACCGGTATACCGGCGCGGGCGAAACGCAGGGCCAGGCCTCGGCCTTGCGGGCCGGTACCGCCAAGAATTGCTACGTTCATCGGAACAGGTCCTCTTGTTGGGGTCTTATCAGATCGTTCGCGGAACTGACACAGGGTTGCCAATCGATGCCGCTGAAGAGCACCACCGGCGTCTTGTCGCTCTTGCCCATCACCAAGCCGGATGCGGCGGCCAGCTCGTCGGCCAGGGCCGGCATGGTCACCGACAGCACGCGGCCGAAGGCATCGCGCTCGCCGACCATGTCGATTCGTGCCGGTACCCGAGCCAGGCCGATGGCCACATTGACCAGGCCCATCCGCCAGGGGCGGCCGAAGGTGTCGGTGACCACGATGCCCAGATTCACGCCGAAGGCGCTCTCCAGGCGCTCGCACAGAGCACGGGCGCTGGCGTCTGGGTCCTGAGGCAGCAGGATGATGGTTTCCTCGGCCCCGACGTTGGATTCGTCCACCGCGGCGTTGGCGCAGATGAAGCCCAGGCGATGCTCGGCAATCAGCGTGCCTTCTTCCTGTTCGGGGCGTTTCACGGCGCGGACCACACGGGTCGATTCGCGCAGAATGGCCTCGACCTTGCGCGGGTCCTTGTTGACCTGCCTGGCCAGTTCCTCGGCTTCGGCACTCGGCGTGACATCGGCCAGGGCCACGACCTGCCCCTCGGCCTTGGAGATTACCTTGTGCGCGATCACCAGGATGTCGCCATCGCGCAGGGTCATGTCCTGGCGGCGCAGGCACTCGATCAGGATCGCGGCCAGGTCATCGCCCGGATGGATGTCGGGGATACCCGCCAAGGCCTGAAGCCCAACGCGTCCGGGGCTCATGGTGTCGTCAGCCAGGCGGTCCAGGGCGTCATGCCGTGGGGTGTCGTACACAGGTTCCATAGCTTCTTCAGCTCCTGGGGCGTCTCGGCGCCGCGTTGCTGGATCAGGGCATCTAGGGTGGAAAGGTCCGCGGGGGTGTCCAGGTCGAAACGCAGGCGAGACAGCTCAAGCACCTGACAGGACAGGCCCAGGCGTTGCGCCGCTTGCCGGTGCGCCACGGCCGACTGCGGCCCGAAACGAAAAGGCAGCGCATCGGGCGGTGAGGTCAAAAGGGCATTGGTGCCGCCATCGCTGGCCGGGCAGATCACCACGGCCGGCCCTTCGCCGCCGGTCTTCAGCAGCCGACAGATTTCCGCTTCATCGAGTTCGACGATATCGGCGGGAACCAGTAGCTGGGCCGAATACCCCGCTTGGCGGGCCCAATCGGCGGCACGCTGCGCCGCTGGCGAAAGGCCGTCGGCTTGCGGCTCCTCAAGGACCATGGCACCGAGCTTTTTCGCCAGCCTGGCGATCTTCGGCGACGCCGTGACCACCAGGCGGTCGTGGTCGGGAAAATGATTGGCGAAGAAGCCCAGGGTGCGCTCGCACAGGCGACGGGCCAGGGCCGAACGATGATCGGGCGAGAGGGTGTTCCCCAATCGGCTCTTGGCCTGGCGGAAATCCTTGACCGGAATCACGATCAGCGGCTTAGGCGTCATGACGCGACCTCCTCCCGGCGGCAGACCCCGGCAAAGGCGAGGGTCTCTTGCGCCAGACGTGTCTTTTCCTCGGCGCTCGTCATCAACGTGGCGGTCGTCAAGACCTGCAGGCCGTCAGCTTCCAGGGCCGCGCGATCGGCTCGATCTTGCTCATCTATCACCAGGCCATCGATGAGGCCCGCATAGCTGTCGGCGACACCAGCATTGCTGCAGCGGTAGCCCATGGCGGTCAGCATGCGGTCGGCCGGGCCTTTCACGGTGTGCCCGCCGATCAACGGCGAGACGGCAATCCGTGTGGCGCGAGAGTTTTCGACGGCGCGCCGAATCTCGGGGACGGCAAGGATGGGGGCGATGCTGACCACGGGATTGCTCGGCGCGATCAGCAGCACATCGGCCTGTTCGATGGCCTCCAGCGCCTCGAACGTCGGACGTGCCTCGTCGGCACCCTCGAAGCGAATTTCCCGCACCTCGGGCTGGCAGCGCTCCCTGACGAAGTACTCCTGAAAGGCCAGCCAGCCCTGCTCCGTTTTCACCAGGGTCTGCAAGCGGTCATCGGTGGGCAGCAACATATTGACCTTCACTCCCAGCGAGTCGGCAATGCTCTGGGCGATCGTGCTGGGGCGAATACCTTGATGGCGTAACTGGGTGCGAAAGATATGGGTCGCCATGTCCTGATCGCCCAACGACATCCAGGTATCGCAACCCAGGCGTTCGAGCCCCTTCAACACCCGGTGGCTCTCATCGGCCAGGCCCCACCCCTGCTGCCGGTCGATCAGGTTCGCCAGGCTGTAGGTCAAGGTGTCAATATCCGGCGAGACCCACAGCCCATGGAATTCATGGTCGTCGGCCACATTGCCGATGATCGACAGCCGCTCGGGAGCGCAGACCGCCGCCAGGCCCTCGGCCAGTTTGGCGCCACCCACGCCGCCGGCCAGCAAGGTGACGCGGGGCGTCATGACAGGCCTCCGGCGACACTGAGCAGCGCCGGCTCATCGAAGGTTTCCACCGTCTCGTAGAGGGTATTGCGGCGCACCGGACGGCGGCCCATCTCGCGGATCATGCTCGCCAGCGCCTCGGGCAGCATTTCCTGGCCGTGCTCGCCACCGGCGGCCCGGGAGATGCTCTCGTTCATCAGCGTGCCCCCCATGTCGTTGACCCCGGCCGCCAGCATCTGGCGCGCCAGGTCCGGTCCCAGCTTCACCCACGAGGCCTGGATGTTGTCGATCCAGCCGTTGAGCATCAGGCGGGCCACGGCGTGCATGCGAATATGCTCTAGGCGAGTGGGTCCCGGACGCACCCCTTCATGCTCGAGAAACAGCGGCGTCTTGTAGTGGATAAAGCCCAAGGGCACGAATTCGGTGAACCCGCCGGTGCGCTTCTGGATATCGCGGAGCAGGGCGATATGGGCCGCCCAGTGCTCGGGACCATCGATATGGCCGTACATGATCGTCGAGGTGGTAGGCAGCCCTTCTTCGTGGGCCGTGGTGATGATCTCCACCCACTGCTCGGTAGTCAGCTTGTCGCGTGTCAGCTGCTTGCGCACCTCGGTATCGAGGATCTCCGCGGCGGTGCCCGGCATCGAGCCCAGGCCGCAATCCACCAGGTCGCGGATGAAGTCGCGATAGGAAAGGCGGCTCTTCTGCGCACCGAACCAGATCTCGAAGGGCGAGAAGGCGTGGATGTGCATGTCCGGCAGTGCCCGCTTGATCGCCTTGACCATGTCCCGATAGAAGTGGCCGGGAATGTTCGGGTGCAGCCCCCCCTGGATACACACTTCGGTGGCCCCGCGATCCCACGCTTCCTGGGCGCGGCGCACGACTTCGTCGATATCGAAGAATTCCGCTTCGGGGTCGTCCTTGCGCTTGGCAAAGTTGCAGAAGCGGCACCCCATGTAGCAGACATTGGTGTAGTTGATGTTGCGCGTGATGACGAAGGTGGCGTCATCACCGACACGCCGCCGGCGAATCTCGTCGGCGGTTGCCGTCAGGGCATCAAGATCGGCCCCGTCGACCTGGAAAAGATGTACCGCATCAGTCTCGCTCAGTTCCTGGCCGGCCAGGGTAGCGCGCAGGATATTCCGTGTCCTGGCAGTCACCTCGGGCCGGGAAAGCTCTGCGGGCAGGCGTTCGATCGGGTGCAGGGGTGTTGTTTTTGTACCCATGGGGGTCTCCTGTTCAGGGGAGCGGTATCAGACGCACTGCTGCAGCGCCAGGCCGTCGTCGCGTGAAATGTGGTCAAGACGCGCAGCGAGTGGGGTGGAGAGAAAGTGTTCGGGAGATTTCAAGTAGCGCGGATAAATCGCCAGCCGCTCTTCCAGGCCGTATCCGCAGCGCGCGGTCGCCTGGCGCAGCGAGTCGATCTGAGGCCAGGCCCGCTCGGGGTTGATGTGGTCGATAGTCACCGGCGAGATTCCGCCCCAGTCGTTGATACCGGCGCCGATATAAGCCGCGAAACGTGATTCGAGATTGGGCGGTGCCTGCAGGCTGATCGACGAGTCGAGTACCAGCCGCGCCAGGACCAGGGTACGGACCATATCGTCAAGATCCGGCTCCGGGTGGTTGGCCATGGCGGTGCCCGGCTTGGCGCGGAAGTTCTGCACGATCACTTCCTGGATATGGCCGTATTGGCGATGCTGGGCGTTGATGGCTTCCAGGCTCTCCACTCGCTCTTCCCACGTTTCGCCGATACCGATCAGGATGCCGGTGGTGAAGGGAACACCGTGGCGACCGGCGCGTTCCAGTGTGCGCAGACGCTGCACCGGCACCTTGTCCGGGCAGGCGAAGTGCGCCTGGCCACGCTGCAGCAGCCGGCGGCTGATGTTCTCCAGCATCATGCCCATGCTGACGCTGACCGGCTTGAGACGCGCGACGTCCTCATCCGACAGGGTGCCGGCGTTGACGTGGGGAAGAAGCGAAGTCTCGTCCAGTACGCGCCGACACATCTCGATCAGGTAATCGATCATGCTGTCATGGCCCAATGCGGCCAGTGCCTCACGGGCTTCCGGATAGCGCAGCTCGGGCTTTTCCCCGAGGCTAAACAGCACCTCCTTGCAGCCCAGCCGCTCGCCCTCCCGGACCACAGCCATGACCTCATCGGGCGTCATGACCCGTGCGTTGGGCGAACCCGGTTTCTGGACAAACGTGCAGTAGCCGCAATCATCCCGACACATGTTGGTAAGGGGAACGAATACCTTGCGCGAGTAAGTCAGGGTCTTGCCCCAGTGCGAATCGCGCAGCCGGGCGGCACGGAGAGAGAAATCTTCCAGTTCCTGGGGTGACGCCTTTTCCAGCGCCAGGGCTTCCGGACGTGTCAGCATGTGACTCAGCGCTCCTGTTCTTGTTGTGCGCTTCTGGTTATTTAATTTTTTACCATTCGGTAAATTCCACCCTAGACTATATTTTTCCGGTTGGTCAAACTTTTTATTCAGAGAACCTAGGGCGATACAGAGCGGGCTCGGGAGAGCGGAACAAGTGCGAGCGAGCAGCAGGCATCAGCTAAGACGTGTTATCAGGGGGCTTGCACCTCCGATTGGCAGCAGGCCGCTTAAGTAGTATTTTTTCAGCATGTCCAAAGACAAAGTGAAATCGCGGCCCGCCCCGGGGCACCGCCTACCGGCCTGGCAATGGTTCTTTCCGCTGGCAGCAATTCACGCGGCCCTCATGGTGCCGCTCTCGCTGCTGGCGCTTTACCATCAAGGTGACTTGCTGCCCCAGCTCGCTTCATCTTCGGCGCATGCTCGCGAGCTGGTTTTCGGTTTCGCGCTGCCCGTGATCGCCGGTTACCTGCTGGGTCCGCTGCCGCGTCGACAGCTTGCGGGGTTGGTCGCCCTATGGGCGGTGGGCCGCTTAGGGGTGCTGGCCTGGCCGCTGGTGCATGTCGCCACGTTGGCCGATGGCCTCTTTGCCCTGTGGGTCGCCTGGTTGGTGGTACCGCGCTTTCTGGCCGCCAAGAAATGGCGCAACCGCATACTCTCGCCGCTACTGGGTTTGCTGTGCCTGCTCGGCGTGGTGAGTCTCGCCTGGCGCTACCTCGGCGACACAGCCACCATGGCGCCGCTGATGCACCAGAGCGTGATGTGGCTGGTAGTGTTGATGACGTTCATGGGCGGGCGCATCATCGCCCCGGCGGTGAACGGTTACCTGATACGGCGCCATGGCCTGGCGGGAGCCGGCGTGCAACCGCGCATCGAGGCGGCGTTGATTCTGCTGCTGGGCATCGCACCCTTGCTGATGCCGTGGCCGCAGCTTCAGCCGCTGGCAGCCATGCTGGCGCTGGTTGGTGGGATTCTGGTGCTGCTACGGCTCTATCGCTGGAGGCCGACTCAGTGCCGCGAACGACCCGATTTGCTGGCGCTGATGGCCGGCTATGCCTGGCTGGGAGTGGGCCTGCTGCTGATGGCGCGCACCTGGTGGCTATCGGCCCACGACGGCGCGCCCCTGCACGCCTTCACCATCGGTGCCTTGGGGACGCTGGCCAGCACGGTGATGCTGCGCCAAGCGATCCTGCGAGCCAAGGCCCACCCCGAACGGGAATGGGCTCTGGTACCGCTGGTGGTGCTGTTCGCCGCGGCGGCGATCCTGCGCTTGTGGGCACTGGAAACCGGCAGTGCCTGGCTGAGTGTCCTATGGGGTGCGGCACTGGCCTGGAGCCTTGCCTGGTTGCTGGTGGCCAGTCGGCTGCGGTACTGGATTGCTCGCCTGCCGCCCCCACGGCCGCCCGCGAAGCGACCCGTGCAGAGTATCGAAGACACGCTTAACTAGGTGATTCAACGAAACATTCCGACGACAAGCGCGACGTTCAGCTTGCCATGCTGGCGGGCTTGGCGGTGCGTACTCTCAGCGGCACTGCGGAATAGCCTCCCGCGGGATAACGGGCGCGTATCGCGGAGCGTCCTGATGCGGGCGCCAGCTCGACGGTGGCGGTCAGCAATGCCTCCATGAAGAACTCAAGTTCCATTCGTGCCAGCGGGGCACCGGGACAGACGTGAATGCCCGCTCCGTAAAGCAAATTGTCCTTGGGATCACGGTCCAGACGTACCTCGTCAGGGTCATCGAACACCGCCTCGTCGCGATTGGCCGATCCCCACAAAAGCGTCAGGCGCTCGCCGGCGGCCAGGTGCCGGCCACCAATCTCCACCGGCCGGGTGGTGATGCGACGGTTCGACATCAGCGGTGCGTCGAGACGCAGGATTTCGTCGATTGCCGTCGAGAGTAGCGAGGGCTCGTCACGCAGTCGTGTCTGAAGCGCGGGGTTGCGCGCCAGGTAGTTCATCAGAATGCCGATACTCGCCGAGATGGTGCCGAGCTCGCCCACTGTCCAGTTGCGCAGGATACTGACGATCTCCTCGTCGCTAAGCGGGCGCCCTTTTACCGTCTCTTTCATGATCCGGGTGGTGACATCGTCCGGCGCAGCGTCCCCCAGCGCTCGACGGTGGTGCAACTGCTCGCGAATCACGCCGTCGAACTCCAATGCCAGCTCACCCAGCGCTTCGCGGTCGCCGGCCAAGGTGGCGGCCTGCTGGCGATTCACCCAGGCGCGCAGCGGTTCATGCAGGCAAGTCGGCCACCCCATGAAGGCACACTGGATCTCCAGGGCGAAGTCCTGGCCCATTTCGGCCATTGCTTCTACTTCGCCGTCGGCAGGCAGGCGGTCCACAACTGCTTCGGCGATGGCGCGGCATTGCGGGGCGAAATCGCTCATGGCAGCAGGACCGAAGTAGGGCTCGATGAGGCGACGAAAGTGCGTGTGTTCGGGTGGGTCCATGGCGTTGGGCACCGACAGGTGGCGACTTGCCGCGTTACTGAAGGTCTCGTGATCCTCGAGTACCCGCATCACGTCTTCATGGTGAAAAAGCGACCATTGCAGGTAATCGCTGTAAGCCACCGGACAACGACCGCGTATCTCGTCGTAAGCCGCGATCTGATCGTCCAGTACGCTCTCGCTGCGCGGGTCCCAATCCTGCTGAATCGTGTCGCTCATGCTATCTCCTTGAGAAGCGAGAGGCACCAGGCAGGCGCCAGCCTTCTCTCCTCGAGAATGGAACAAGGCTCCTATAGCAACAGAAACACCACCGGCTCACATTGACCTGCATCATATTGACGATCGAGCGGTCAAATTCGGTCATCATTGCCAGCCGTGGCCTTGGTTTTTTGCAAAAAGCTTGGCTAATTTGAAGAGCGTATTCAGAAGCGAGATACACAAATGAATTTGCCTACGTCTTCGCGTGACGATGCTCGGCGCTCGCTATGGGCGGCTGTGTTGGTAGGTATTGGGGTGATGGCGGGTGTCGATGAAATCGTCTTTCATCAGCTACTCCAATGGCACCACTTTTTCGACCGAGCGACACCGACGATCGGCATCATTTCGGATGGCGTACTGCATGCCGTAGAGCTGCTTGCCATCGTGATCGGCGTCTTCTTGTTGATCGATTTATCGCAGCGAAAGCGGTTGGCCATCTCCTGGGCGTGGGCTGGTTTCTTTTGTGGCATGGGCGGCTTTCAGCTTTTTGACGGTATCGTCAATCACAAGCTTCTGCGCCTCCATCAGATCCGCTACGAAGTAGAGCCATTCATTTACGACCTTAGCTGGAATTTCGCCGCCCTGGTCCTGCTACTGGTAGGGGGATGGCTATATCGGCGAGCCAAGCGAATGGGCAGGGGTTAAACATGTCTGTTCAGGCGCATGACAGTCATGGGCTTATCGAGTGGTTGCCGCTTGTATTGGTTACTTTACTGACGCTGACCTACTTGGCCGCTGCCTACGCACAGCGAACCACCGCGGCGGGCTGGAGCCTCTGGCGCTGCGGTTTCTTGGTTCTAGGAAGTGTATTGCTTGCTGTTGCTGTGCTGCCATCGATGATGACATGGGCGCATCACGATCTACGCGGCCATATGGTGGCACACCTGCTGATAGGCATGCTGGCACCCATGGTTTGGGTGCTGGCTGCTCCCGTGACGCTACTGTTGCGCGCGTTACCCCAAGCCGGGGGGCGGCGCGTCGCTGCCTTGCTCCAGAGCCGACCGATACGTTTCGTCTCGCATCCAGTTAGTGCCCTCTCGCTCAATATCGGCGGTATGTACGTGCTTTACTTGACGCCTCTGTATGCCGCTTCGCTGGACAACCAGGCGCTGCACTATTGGCTACACCTGCACTTTCTGGTGGCAGGATATCTGTTCTGCTGGGCCATTCTGGCGGAGCCGGATGCCTCGCCGCATCGGCTGAGTTTGCGCTTTCGCTTGGGGATATTGTTCATTGCCATCGCCGCTCACAGCTTGTTAGGCAAACTGATGTACGGTTATTTATGGCCCCGCGATACCGGCAATGGGGTGGAAGAGATCCGTTTTGCCGCGCAGCTGATGTACTACGGCGGTGACCTGGCTGAACTGCTGCTGGCGGTCGTACTGCTGAGCCTGTGGCTACGTAAACCCATCGACCGGCGCGAGGCTCTGTTGTCTAGTGCTACTCCTACGTAGCGATAAGTCCGTAGTCGCCGGGTTCCGCATGTCTTTATCCAGACGCTAGCCGAACACGGTTCACGCTAATTTCACTTGACTCCCAGCCGCCGGGCCAGCTTATGCAGATTGCTGGGGTCGACCGCCAGACAGCGCGCGGCGGCTGCCCAACCTCCGTCGCAGGATTCCAGCGCTTCGCGGATCGCCTGACGCTGGGTCTTTTCCACTCGCTCACGTAGCGTTGGCGATTCGGCCTCATTCAATACTTTCGGCGTCTCGGCCGCGCCGACAACCCGCTCCGCACTAACAGGCAGGTCGAGCCATGCGGGCATCAGTGTGACAATGTCGTCACGGCTGGCGCCATGACTGAGCGCCTTGATCGCCGCACGGCTGATCACGTGTTCCAGTTCGCGCACGTTGCCCGGCCAGCCATAGGCCAGCAGCGCCTGTTCGGCCTCGGGGGAGAGGCGCAGGCTGCGCACCCCAAGACGCATGCGATTGATCTCGAGAAAGTGCCCGGCCAGCACCAGTACGTCGCTGCCCCGCTCGCGTAGTGGCGGAATGGCTACCGGATAGACTGACAGCCGATGATACAGGTCGGCACGGAAGCCGCCCTCGCGCACCGAGTCGGCCAGCTGACGATTGGTGGCAGCGATGATTCTTACGTCAACCCGGCGCGGGGTATCCTCGCCCAAGCGCTGTATCTCGCCTTCCTGCAAGGTACGCAGCAATTTGGCTTGAATCGATAGCGGTAGTTCGCCTATCTCATCGAGAAATAGCGTACCACCGTCGGCTGCCTCGAAGCGGCCGGCACGATCGGTGCTGGCGCCGGAAAAGGCCCCTTTCACATGGCCGAACAACTCACTCTCGGCCAGCGACTCGGGAAGGGCCGCGCAATTGATCTGGACCAGCGGCGCTTCCCGTCGTGAAGAACACCGATGCAATCGACGCGCAAAAAGCTCCTTGCCGACTCCGGTCTCACCGCTCAGCAGCACCGTCAGATCGGACGCCGCCACCACGTCAAGCTCACCTAGCAACCGCTGAAGTACTCCACTATGGCCAAGGATATCGCGCGCTTCGGGCGCCGACAGTAGCGGGCTGCCTTCCTGATGGGTCATGCGCAACGCGCGCAGGTCCTGTTCCAGGCGGCTGACCCGCACCGCCGCCTCGACCAGTAGCGCATAGCGCTCCAGCGTCATGCGATCAGCGGCATCGAACGTCCCCGCTTCCAACGCATCCAGGGTCAGCACGCCCCAGGGCTCACCTTCCACGTGCAGGCTGATGCCCATGCAGTCATGCACATGCAGCGGCTGGCCGGGTTGCTGCTCCACCAGGCCGTCGTAGGGGTCCGGCAGGTCGGCATCCGGCGCAAAGAGCGTGGTACGACGGCTGGCAAGGATGGTCGCCAGGCGCGGATGGTGAGCTACCTCGAAGCGCCGCCCCAATGCTTCACGCGCTAGACCATCCACGGCCACCGGTCTCAGAGCATCCGCTTCCAGACGCAGCAGGCAAACTGCGCCACAGCGAAACCCTTCACGCAGGGTACGTACAAGCCGCTGCAGGCGCACGGCACTGGGCAAATCGGCAACCAGATCGGCCAATAGAGTGTCATCAAGCATGGTTAAAATAACCTTTATATAGTTATTTTTACCCTACCATATCAGGGTTATTTTCACCTTATACACTTTAACTATTTGATTTATATCAAATAAATATCCTGGCATGCCGCTTGCTATAACAAAACTGGACTCTTCCCAGAACGCTTCCCAGCACTCGTTCCACATGAGGCATCGCCATGACTTTACTCGACCAGTCCGTCGGACGTATCGCACTTTCCCTACCGGGCGCCACACGTATCTTCCATGCGCATCACATTGACTTCTGCTGCGGTGGTCGTATCACTCTTCGAGAAGCGGCACAGCGCGCCGGCCTACAACCTGATCAACTCGTTGCCGAACTTGATTCGCTATCGGCCAATGCCAGCAATGAACACGATTGGCGAGACGCCAGCGACGACGCGCTGATCGATCACATCCTGACTCGCTACCATGACGTTCATCGCCAACAGTTACCCGAGCTGACCCGCATGGCCCGCCGCGTCGAGCAGGTCCACGGCGACCGCGACAGTTGCCCCCATGGGCTTGCCGACTTGTTGACCGACATTCATCAGGAAATGGAAAGCCACATGCAGAAGGAGGAGCAGATTCTCTTCCCCATGCTGCGTCGCGATCTGGGCGCCCAGGCCCAGGGGCCGATCACGGTGATGCGCCACGAGCATGACGACCATGGCGCAAGCCTCGAGCACCTCATGATGCTCACCGATGGCATCAACCCGCCCAAAGGCGCCTGCACCACCTGGCGCGCGCTCTACGCCGGGCTGCGCGAATTCCGCGACGACCTCATGCAGCACATCCACCTGGAGAATAATCTGCTGTTCGAACGCGCCGGTTGACGCATCATCGACTGACTCCACGCGCCGCCTGTTGCGTGACGGGCGGCTCTTGTTTGCACGACCAGGAGACGCCATGCGCCTTTTCCGCCGTAGATCCCCTTCCCGTCATGCCCTTTCTCGCCACGAAGGCGAGGCAGAAAGAGCTACTGCATTGCACGCCGAGCGCGACCGGCTCCAGGCCCGCATCGACACGCTGGAAGCCCAGCAGCGGCTGCACCAACATCTGTTTACCAATCTCACCGGCTTCGGGGACTCCGTGGTGGCACTACACGAGTCCTTCTCGGATCTCTCCGAGTTGCTGCTGGGCAATCAGCAGATCGCGGAATTCACCGCCAGCGAATCGCAACGCAGCCAGGATGCGCTGAATGCCATGGTCACCGATCTTGGCTCGCTCAATGAGCGCATCGGCACTGCCGCCGAGCAGGTCACGTCGCTGCGCGATGACGCCGGGCGTATCGACAGCTTTGTCGGTGCTATCGATGAAATCTCCATGCAGACCACGTTGCTCGCCTTCAATGCCAGCATCGAGGCGGCACGGGCCGGGGAAGCCGGACGTGGATTCGCCGTGGTGGCAACCGAAGTGCGCGAGCTGGCGTCAAGGACCAATGATGCCACTCACGGAATCGGCGATCTCAACGGCAGTATCATGAGCCAGGCCGACCAGGTCGATGGGGTGATGAACGATAACTCCCGTAAGGCCGAACGTCTTAGCGCCGAGGCGAGCCACGTGATGCAGCGTACCGAGCAGCTGCTGGAGCTGACCCATAAAAGCAGTCAAGCACTCGCCTTCTCCGCCATGTTGAGCGAAGTGGAGCTGGCCAATCTGGAAGAGCTGGAAATCAAGCTGGAAGTCTATCGTATCTTCATGGGCCTCTCGGCCAAGACGGCAGCGGACCTGCCCGATGAATCCCAGTGCGCCCTGGGCCGCTGGTACTACGCAGGAACGGGGAGCCAGCAGTTCTACAGCGACCAGGACTTCCAGGCACTGGAAGTGCCGCATCGAGAAGTCCACCAGCAGGCTATCGAGGCCGTGACATACCACCAGCAAGGGCGCATGGACGAGGCGATGGCCGCCCTGTCCCGGATGGAAGCCGCCAATCTGGATGTCATGAAACGGCTGCGCTACATCATGCGCAAGTACCGCCCCGACGCGCAACAGGCCCGCCAGGCAGTACCGCCGGTCCTCCATAATAGCCCGGCGGCAACCAATTCGTTTAATAACCGTTTATTAGATATTCTAAAACCAACGTGTACTGAGCGCTGAGCATTCGACTTTAGTCTTTCCTGCAATCCAATATGTTCATACCAAATAAGCATAGGGTATGCATGATTACGCACCGTCGGTTAAATATCCTCACATTCTTTCAGCCAACGCTATTTAACTGCACGGGTCTACCCTTATGCCCTATGTACACGACACGCTCACACGACTACAGAAAAGCAGTCCAGCTCAGTCAGAATTCTATCAGGCAACTGAAGAAGTGCTGGAATGCCTACGCCCCTTGTTCGATCAGAACCCGCACTATCATCAACACAGCATCATCGAACGGATCGTCGAGCCAGAACGCCAGATCATGTTTCGGGTCAGCTGGCTGGATGATGCTGGACGCGTACGAGTCAACAAAGGCTATCGTGTACAGTTCAACTCCGCTCTCGGCCCATACAAGGGTGGCCTGCGATTTCACCCCAGCGTCACGTCGGGCACCATCAAGTTCCTGGGCTTCGAGCAGATCTTCAAGAATGCGCTGACCGGTTTACCGATCGGTGGCGGCAAGGGTGGCTCCGATTTTGACCCGAAGGGGAAATCGGATAACGAGATCATGCGCTTCTGCCAATCCTTCATGACCGAGCTATATCGCCATATTGGCCCTCATTGCGATGTGCCTGCCGGTGATATCGGTGTAGGGGGTCGTGAAATCGGCTACCTGTTCGGTCAGTACAAGCGGCTGACCGGGCGCTATGAAGGCGTACTGACGGGCAAAGGGCTCAATTGGGGAGGCTCTTTCGGCCGCAAGGAAGCCACCGGCTACGGTGCGGTCTACTTCGCGCAGAACATGCTGGCGGCAAGAGGAGAAGAGCTTCGCGGCAAGGCCTGCCTGGTTTCGGGGGCCGGCAATGTCGCGATCTACACCATCGAGAAGCTATACGAGCTAGGCGCCAAGCCGATTACCTGTAGCGATTCGCGTGGCACCATCCACGATCCCAACGGCATCGATCTAGGCTTGCTCAAGCAGCTCAAGGAAGTACAACGGGTTTCCCTGGAAGCCTATCTACATGACCATCCGGAGGCGCAGTATATTTCGGCACGCGACTATCCTCAGGGTGGACATGCGGTATGGCGTATTCAAGCCGAAGCCGCTTTCCCTTGCGCCACCCAGAATGAACTGACCGAAAGCGATGCGGAAATCATGCTCGCCAACGGCATACATTGCGTTAGCGAAGGGGCCAACATGCCCTCCACGAAAGAGGCCGTAGACCGTTTCCTCGAAGCCAAGATCGCTTACGGGCCAGGCAAGGCCGCCAATGCAGGCGGTGTCGCCACCAGCCAGCTGGAAATGGCCCAAAACAGCGGTATGGAGCAATGGCCACTAGAAAAGGTCGACCAGAAACTCCAGCAGATCATGGCCGATATTCATCGACAGTGCGCCGACACCGCCGTCGAGTTCGGCGAACCGTCCAACCTGGTGCTGGGCGCCAATATTGCAGGCTTCAGACGTGTCGCCGATGCCATGATCGAACAAGGCGTCACCTGATCGCCTTTATGATGTGAATCGCTTACACTGCCAGAAGCATGCAGTCCTTCCTTTCGGGGAAGGGCTGCTTTTTGTTGATTCGACTTTATTGCGTTTCAAGGAGAGTCGTCATGGGACAGCGTCCCCCCATTATCATTAATCGCCTGGATGCCGAGCGCCTCCAGCGCCTTATCGATCAAGCGTCCGACAAGGACCTGGCCGTGGCGGAGCTGCTCGAGGAAGAGCTATCCCGGGGCGAAGTCCTCAATCCCGAGGATATACCCGATGACGTGGTGAGCATGAACAGCCAGGTCCGTTTCACCGACCTCAATCGTGGCGCCCAGATGATTCGTACCCTGGTATATCCGCACTCCCTGGCAAGTGTTCCGGATGGCATTTCGGTAATGGCGCCCATCGGGGCGGCACTGATCGGCCTGAAAGTTGGCGATATCATCGACTGGCCGCTACCCAACAACACCGAAGCACGCCTGCGGATCGATGCCATCTTCTGGCAACCCGAACGAGAAAAGCAGTTTCATCGATAGTGTTCTGCAAGTCACGGTAGGCTTACAAGTCTTGCCTGACTGGTGAACGGACTGGCTGTATGCGTCGACAGTTCCTACACGTGTTGTCAGCCTCTTGAGTTCCTATCGACTCATCCCGCCCTTGGTCCGCGCATCGAGGCATTGCAGCAAGCTATGGAGGAAGCCATGACGACCTATCGCGCCCCTCCCCGTCCCCCTGTTCTGGATAGCCTGAATCGCTCCGGATAATCTAGACACCGGGGCGATGCAATGATTGTATTGGTGAGCGTGTTTTTCGTGCGATAAAGCAGCAGGTGTTGGTAGCGGCCTGTAGAAGAAGCTGCCATAGCTTGTATGGTCCCGTAACCTTACTTTTGTTCAAATATATTGGCGCTAAAAACAAGGGAACAACAATGTTAAAAAAAACGAATTCAATCTCCATATCGATCACTACGACACTTACTCTACTATTTTCCTCCCTTGCTCTGGCCAATGAAGCGTATAGCGAGACAGCAACAGGCATGGTCGAAGTCGCTGTTCAAGCAATCTGCGAGGGAGATAAAGACAAGCATCTTTCACTGCATCAACGGAAAATTGAACCAGACCCCTATTATGATGAAAAATTCTCTGATTTCCATGAAGCATGTAAAGAGAAAGGTATAGCGGATATTGAAATAGAATCGGATCTTGATGATGCAATAATGCAAGAGCAAAAGCGCAGGTATCACATTAACGCGAACATTGTCATGGGGGATGGGTCTGTTTACGCGACCACGTTTCGAGTGATCTGGGGCTCAATCCAGGACCCAGAGGGAAGCGACCCAGTTGAAACGTGGAGATTGGGTGGAATTAGTAGAGTAGAAATCCCTATTCTCCGGGAAGATTACTTGGATAATAGATCCAATTAATACCAGTAAATTTAAATTAGAGTCATAAGATTCTTGTCGGCTTCACAGTCATCTTCGAACAACTCACCAAACAGTAGCCAACCGACTCCACCATAGCCAAGGTAGACGCTATGGCGGCAGCGCGTTGGCGTTTAGTCAAAACAGACGTCCCTGCTCGGCATAGCGCCGTGCAGGGTCGTGTAGAGAGATTGGCTACGATTAAACTATATAGGTAGTCGGCGGTATTCGACCGGTTAATCAGCTCATTTCGGCTTGCCAGTAAAACATCCCCGATTTTTTGCCGAGAATCGTTGCCGAAATATGGGTTTCACTTGGCTTGTTCGCTAGCCCATAACACACATGCAGCGGCAGAAGATGCTCTTCACGTGGGTGGCAGAACCGGGCGTGGGGCGCGCGCTCCCAATGAGCCAGGCGCTCGGCCCGCTTAGACTCCGGCAGGCTGGTGTCGGTACAGGTTTCTTCCAGCCAGTCCTCGAAGGCCTGGTTGCGCGCCTGAATCTCCGGGGTGTTCGGTATAAAGAACGCTTGCATGTTATGGAACGAGAAACCAGAGCCAATCACCAGCAGGTTGTCGTAGTCCAGCGCTTGCAATGCCCGCCCTATCGCTAGATGCGTCTCGGTATCCAGGCTATTCACCAGCGAGAGCTGAACACAGGGGATATCCGCCTGTGGATACATCAGCTTGAGCGGCACGAACAGGCCATGATCAAAGCCCCGCTGATCATCGAGCTGTGCCGGTATGCTGGCCTGTTCCAGGACCTGGCGTACCTGGCCCGCCAATGCAGGCTCTCCTGGGCAGGGATAGCAGATTTCGTAAGCCTCGGGTGGAAAACCGTGGTAGTCATAGATCAGCGGCGGATTGGCGCCTGCGGTGACCGTTGGGACCGTTTCTTCCCAGTGCGCGCTGATCACCAGAATCGCCGAGGGCTTGCGCAGTTTGCCCGCGATGTCCGTAAGTCGATCCACCATATCGCGGTGACCGGGATCCCCAAGCAGCGGCATCGGCCCGCCACCGTGGGAAATGAACAATACATCAGTGTTCGCGCTCATGATGGATACCTCAGGTTATAGATGAAAAGCAGGACCTTACCGGCCCCGTCTAGAGCTCGTCCGATCCTGCCAGCACATTGCCCGTGGGGTTCAGCGCCTTGATTGAGCAACACCCCGCCTTGATGTGATCAAGATTCACGGTTTCGACAATGCCGTCGAGCGCCAGAATCGCTAAGATCCGAGCTTCGTGTAAACTGCGCCAAACCGTTATCATGGAAAAAGCAATTGACCGAACGATGGACTAAACCGTTGATCCCTGAGTGGATATCGTTATGGCTGCTTCTGGCAACTGCTGTGCTGCTACCTAGTAGCGCGTTATCCTCCCCATTGGTACTGGGACCAGACATTCCCTACACCGTGGTGGCCGATGAATCGGGGCAACAAACGGTTGAGCAAGTGTACCCCCATTTACGCCAGGATAAGCCGATACACTCAACGTGTTTGGTCCCGCAAAGAAGTGGTTCGGATCATCATAAAATCTTTGGGGTTCTTTTTGCCACTGTTCAAGAATAAATCCGACGGGTGTCTTGCCTTTGAGCGCCCTGAGAGGGCGAGCACTGTTATAAGCCCATAGATAATCCTCCAGATGAGACTGGAGCTGAGCCAACGAGGTGTAGTGGAACATCCGGATGGTGGCTTCCTTGAGCGTACGATTCATCCGCTCAACCTGGCCGTTGGTCCAGGGATGAAAGGGCTTTGTCAGCCGGTGCTCGATCCCGTGACGGTAACAGACGACATCGAAGATATGCGGCTTATAGGCCTCTGCGCCTGCCTTCTTCGCAAACTGAACCCCATTATCGGTCAGCACGGTGTGGACTCGGTAAGGCAACATCGCCAGCGCTGCTTCGAGAAAATCAGCGGCGATCTGCCGAGTCATCTGGCGATACAGATGTGCATGGACAAACTTGGATGTCCGATCCACCGCGACAAACAGATAGGCCTTGCCCTCACCAGTGCGGACCTCACTGATGTCGATATGTAGGTAGCCGATCGGATAGCGCTTGAAGGGCTTCTTCTCGCGCTTCTGGCGGTTATCTCTCGGCAGTTGGCTAATCCCGTGCCGCTGATAAAGGCGGTGCAGGCTCGATCGGGACAGCGTGGGAATTTCCCGCTGAAGAGCATGGAGGCAGTCATCCAGCGGTAGCAGCGTCTTTTGCCGAAAAGTGACAGCGGCGGCTTCTTCCAGTGGTGTGAGCGACGTGGAACGAGGGGCTGACGGCCCCATGCGGGTATCCTCGACGGTATCTCGGTGACGCCACTTGCGCACAGTCTTGGGGTTAATACCGTAGCGTCGACTCAACGTCGTGACCGACTCCGTCGATCGCTGTATTTCTGTTCGGATGGCGTGCGTGGTCGTGGCGCGTTTGTGAAGAATCTGAGCCATGGGTCATCCTCCGATAATGGTTCATAATGTAGACCATTACTCTTCGGGACCAAACATCTAGGTTTTGTACGAGAAGTAGCTTCTGCTAACTGCCCCTATGCTGCTCAGCGTAGGTAAGCTACCCCCCCCCGAACACAGGCTATGCTGGATAGACAGAACTCCTCTCGACGATTGGTTTGGACGACTCGATTATCCCGTCCCTACACTGAAATCGAACCCCACCGGGCCTGCCCCTATATCCCGTGCGTGAAGTATTCGTATCTGCGAAACGCCTCGAAATCCTGTAAACTGGAGTACATGTAGACAACCGTATGATATCAACGGTGTCGTTGCATCGCATAGCACCGGAGTAAGACAATGAACCCTGACGCCGTGAACGCCCTGGTGGACTTGCTCAGCGTAGAGGCTCTGGAAGAGGATCTGTTCCGCGGTCGTAGCCAAGACCTCGGCTTGCCTCAGTTGTTCGGCGGGCAGGTGCTGGGCCAGGCATTATCGGCGGCCGGCCAAACCGTCGCTCCTTCACGACGGGCCCACTCTCTACATGGATATTTCCTGCGCCCTGGGGATCCACATCGCCCAGTGATCTATCAGGTCGACAGGGTGCGTGATGGTGGAAATTTTACTACCCGCCGGGTCTCAGCCATCCAAAAGGGTCGGCACATTTTCTTCTGCAGCGCCTCTTTTCATGGCAAGGAAGAGAGTATTACCCACCAGCCCACAATGCCCGAGGTTACAGCGCCTGAGATGCTCGCAAGCAGGAACGCTCGCCTAGAGCGCTTTCCTGGGCATCCTATCGAGTTCCTTCATCTTGGCGACGAGGCAAAACCTGGTTTACCAGCCCGCAAGCGGATCTGGTTCCGCCTTTCCGATGCTCTACCGGATGATCCTATCCTCCATCGTTATTTGCTCGCTTACAGCTCCGACTTCCACCTACTGACTACATCACTCGTGCCCCATGGACTAGTCCATCCAGACCCAAACCTAAAAATTGCCAGCCTTGACCATGCGGTCTGGTTCCACCACGACGTGCGTGTCAATGATTGGCTGCTCTACGATATGGACAGCACTTGGGCTGGTGGCGGTCGCGGCTTCTCCCGCGGCAGCATCTATAATCGAGATGGTATCTTAGTGGCATCTTCCGCCCAAGAAGGACTGACACGAATGAAAGCTATTAGCCCTTCACACAAATAGGATCTTACCTTCAATACAAGACTTGCAGGTGTCTAAGAAACTGGAGGCGGCTTACGGTATGTTCTACATAGTGTCAATCATTTATTTAAAAGAATTGACGCCTTCATAGCTTCCAAATTGATCAGCTCAGGAACATTCGGGGCTCCAGACATCTGACCCGCTCGCTCAGCGGCTGTGAGCGGAAAGCAAGCCTCCAGCCCCCCGTAGACCATATCGGGCCAGATAGCATGAGGAGCATGCACCCCTCCGGCTATCACTTTGGCATCGCCACCCGTCAATAGTAACGGTAACGCCTTGTTTTCCCTGGCGCACACCTCCAAATAGAGACGGTCGATAGCACTTATTGCCGCGATATAGATGCCATGATTCACTGCCTCAATGGTTCGCCTTCCAGGGGCAAGCAATGCTTCGGCCTCGCTATCGAGTTCGATCGCTACATTGCGTGTTCCCAGTTGCAGAATCTCTTTCATCAACCGTATTCCAGGTAATACATACCCACCGAGGTGACGCCCACCCGGTAGAACGAAATCGATAGTTAAGGCACTACCACAATCAACAACGCAGCAGCCCCCTGCTAACTGATAACCGGCAAGTGAACCCAACCAGCGATCCACCCGGAGTTGCCTAGGATCCTCGTAACCATTAGTAACACCTAGTGCCACTCTAGTGGAGCGGGCGATATGGATGTTATCCACCTCGCACCGTAAGATATCAAGGAAGTCTTTGAATAAGGCAGCTTCGGCCACACTCGATATCCGTACTGCTTCGATTGTATTTAGATCAGGAAAGTCACGACCAGGACGCCACTTTTCTGAAGTCCATACTGAGCCGCGCGAGCGAACCTCATTGTTGATAGGGTCCTTGAGACGCCATTTTGACAGCGCATTACCGATATCAAGATCCAGAATCATGGGAACGCCTACACAGTAGAACGAGGACAATCCTGTCGGCTGTCTTAGGTGAGGAACGGAACATGAACATCTTCAACAAGTTCTCTCAGCAACCTTAAGCGTTCCTAGAGGGTTGAAGACCCCCCGGTCACGGAGCTCTGCTATTTGCTCAACATCAAGGTGCAAAATATCTTTAAGAATTTCCTCAGTGTTCTCTCCGAGTAAGGGCGGTGGTTCAAGGGAAGGCCGGGGCATGCCCATGTAATGGATGGGGTTGCCAACCAGACGGAGCTCGCCCATCACCGGATGGTAAACCGAGTTGATCATATTTCTCGCCCGTGTGTTTTCATGCTCCAATGCCTCCCCTATGCTCAGAATGGGCGAGTGTGGAACATCATAACGTTGCAATCGCTCCGTCCACTCTGCAGTAGTGCAAGTACGAGTATGGCGCTCGACTAGCTCATTTAACTCATCACGATATGTCAAACGTGAAGCATAATCGGCAAAGCGAGAATCTTCTATTAGCTCCTCGTCACCGATTGCCCGTGCCAGGTTATGCCAAAATCCCTCGGTTAGGCAGGCAATAATGATATATCCGTCGCTGGTCTTGAAGGCACCATAGGGTACCAGATTTGGATGTCTCGTCCCCTGAGGCTTCGGTGATTCTCCCGTCACAAGATAAATCTGAGCAAGGTACCCCAACATACCTAAAAGGCTGTCCAGCATCGAAATATCGATGAGACGTCCCTTACCAGTCTCTTTGCGCTCATACAGTGCCGAAAGGATCGCAATGGATCCATAAATGCCGCCCGCCATGTCTCCAATCGGTAGCCCCATTTTGGTGGGTCTGGCACCTGGCTCCCCGTTCACGCTCATCACTCCGGAAAGAGCTTGCGCCACGATATCAAAAGAGGGTTGATCACGGAGAGGGCCATCCGCCCCGAAACCGCTTATCGAACAGTAAACCAACCCAGGGTTATGCTCAGCCAGCGTGGCATAGTCCAGACCTAGCCGCTCCATGACCCCGGGTCGAAAATTCTCGATTACCACATCGCTCTTAGCGGCAAGATCACGGGCAATCATCTTACCTTCTTCAGTAGCAAGATTAAGAGTAATGCTTTTTTTATTGCGATTTAACGACATGTAATAGTGGCTCATATCGCCCTGAAAGGGTGGGAAATTTCGAGTGTCATCCCCCTTGCCTGGGGTTTCTACTTTGATGACCTCTGCACCTTGATCAGCTAGCATCATGGTTGCATAAGGCCCAGATAGTACGCGAGTAAAATCGAGCACTTTGACGTTATTAAGTGGCCCTTTCCAAGACGATTTTTCCTGGCATTTTCTAGTCATTATTGGCTCCCAAGACGAGTAGCGATATGAGGGTGAAGGGTCTTATACTTGTTTCCAGACCCCGCTGGCCAAGGCGACGTCACGCCCCTCAACGGAGAGTCTTCCCTCCATGAACAATAGGCTGCGGCCTTGCTGAACAACACAACCACGTGCCTCAAGAAAATCACCTGGTTGCACAGGCATAAGGAAATGTGTCCCCAACTGTATCGTAATACACGGATGTCTCCCTGCAGTCTCCCATGCGAGTGTACTAAGCGCATGATCTGCTAAAGTGGTAAAAATGCCTCCATGTATTACTCCTGCAGGGTTGCAATGATGTTCTTCTAGGAGTAAGCCATACCCCCAACTATCATTCTCTTGGCGAGTCCAGAGCGGGCCAATAAAAGTCATAAGTCCCGGAACACTTCGTGCCTTCCAGCCTAGCAACTTCAGGTCCTGTTCCATCCTCATGCCTCAGCTGTCTTTCTTTCAGACGACAAAGAGGGGATCTCACCTTTCCCTCCCAGTTTCCAGGAAATATTGCCAGCAATATCACGCATTTCTTCAATCATTTTCTTCATCCCATCGTCTTTAACCTGCTCTGCAACCCCAACGACTACGACGGCATGGGACATCTCATCCCGTGAATCCAGAACAGGAACTGAAACGATTGTGATCCCGCGGATATAGTTTCCGTTATCAATGGCATAGCCAGTCTCTCTCGTACGCTCGACCTCATGGCGCCACTCTTCAAGAGAGGGCGCGCGCTCCCATTTGAGAGACTGGAAGCGCGCTGATAGATCGTCCCAATTGTGACTACCGAAGGCAGCGAAACACCGACCAGTGGCGCTGATCAGGGCAGGGAACCGGCTACCGACACTAATATGCAGCCGGAAGGGAAGCTCCATATGCGAAACCGCCACAACCACCATGTGCCGCATCCCGGAAACGCGCACACCGATAGCCGTGACGCCATAGCGTTCCGATAGCTGATTCAGAGCAGGCTGCACGATGTCACCGAAGCTGTTTTGGCGCATCACATTGTGAGCCAAGGTCAATATCCCCGCATCAAGCGAGTAGAGTTTGGTCTCTGGATCGAAGGCCACCAGCTCCTCTTCGACCAGAGTCCTCAGGATGTGCAAGCAGGTGCTGGGAATAAGCTCGAGATCACGCGCTAACTGATTGACACCCAAGGGTTCTTTTCTCTTCCCCAGGTACCTGAGAATTGCGATGGCACGTGTCACAGCTGGTACCCGCTTCATGTGGCGTTCTGGCGTTTCCATGTGTTTGTCATCTCATGTGCTCTTGTGTAGGTGCCTTCTACCTCAGTGTGAATCCATATGCCAGCCATTGTCAATATAAAATGCATGGTGTCTATTGACAATAGCGTGACTCGGGTCTTGAATTGATCACAGTCGCCCACGGCTAGGGCACGGAAAGTTACGAACGGGGAAGTCAAATGAGCAAACTCACAGAACTCACAACTTATGCTGATGCCCAGCGCCAGTTTTCGCCCGAAAAGCTTTGGGAGCTTTTCGACGGTAGCCGGTCACAACTGAACATCTCGCACGAGTGCATTGACCGTCATTCGGACGACGATGCAATAGCGGTTCGCATCGCTCATGCCGATGGGCACGACGAAGCGTTAACGTTCCAGAGCATTTCTCGGGCGTCTGCACGGTTCGCCAACTATTTGATCGCGCAGGGAGTGAAGCCAGGTGAGCCGGTGGCGATCATGCTAGAGCCTTCCCTGCCTTTCTATGTCGGCCTGTTCGGCGCTATGAAGATGGGGGCCGTCGCCGTTCCGCTCTTTACTCTGTTTGGGCCGGACGGACTGCGCTTGCGTATGGAGGACTGCAAACCTCGGCTGTTGCTGACCAATGCTGAAAAGGCCCCGCTGGCAGAGGGTATTGCGAACCTAAAGACGGTAGTGGCCGACCAGGATTTCATGGCTGACCTGGGTGGCTATTCCGACATGTTTGAATGCCAGACACGCGGTGATGATCTCGCGGCCCTGCAGTACACCTCGGGTACCACACGTGAACTGCCCGATGCAGTGCGCCACACTCACCGCTCGATTGTCACCCTGATGACAGCGGCTCTCTATGGTACGGGACTGCGCCCCGGAGATCGTTTCTTCTGCCCTTCGTCTCCAGCTTGGGGACATGGCCTTTGGCACGGCACTCTGGCGCCCCTCGCCCTAGGCATCACCACCGGCACCTTCTCAGGCAAGTTCGACGCCGAACGGTTACTCAGGGCTCTACAGGACTACCGCATCACCAACCTGTCGGCCGCTTCTACTCACTATCGCATGATGAGGAACTCGGGCGCTGCCGATCGCTATCACTACACGATTCGCAAGCTCTCCTTTACCGGCGAGCCCATGGACAGCGAGACCGCCGACTTCGTCGCTGACACCTTTGGCGTGCAAGCCTGCAGCATGTATGGCACCACGGAGATCGGGGTCATTCTGGTGAGCTATCCCGGAGCAGAAGATTTTCCCCTCAAACCGGGATCGCTAGGGAAGCCCGTGCCGGGAGCACGAGTCGAAGTCCATGATGCCAATGGCAAGCCCTGCGAACCTGGTGTGGTCGGGGAACTGATGATCTGGCGCAACGGGGAATGGTTTCCCACCAAGGATCTTGCGCGGATCGATAAGGATGGCTACTTCGAGCACGCTGGTCGCGCCGACGATGTGATCATCTCCGCTGGCTGGACCATGAGTGCCGTGGAGATCGAGGATGCCGTGCTCAAGCATCCCGATATTCAGGAAGCTGCCGCTATCGGTGTTCCAGACGAACTACGCGGTCAAGTCGTTAAGGTCTTTGCCGTCTCGGGGCGACCCGGGAACGATGAATTCATATCCGAGATTCAAGAATTAGTACGCACTCGACTGAGCCGGCACGAATACCCACGCATCGTGGAGTTCGTTTCGGAACTCCCCAAAACTCCTGCCGGCAAGGTGCATCGAAAAGTGTTGCGCGACCGGGAGAAGGTAGCACTTGGATCAGATTCCTGATCCCCCTAGTTAGAACTTAACAACTCACCGAGAGGTATAACAACATGAACCAAGCAGCAATTAAACCCGATGGCACCGATGGCCTTTTTCCCAAAATTACCCAAGAAGGCTTGGACGACCTAGCCAGTCGCATAGGTATCAAAATCGAAAAAACTGTCGAGCCTTGGAACTATGAAGCGAGCCGGGACAGCATCCGCCACTATGCGCATGGTATTGGTGATGACAACCCACTGTGGTGCGATCCGAGCTATGCGGCCAGTACACGATACGGCGATATTATTGCACTGCCCTCTTTCCTTTTCTCCACCAGCCGCATAGTTTCAGGTTACGTAGGTGGTTTGCCTGGTGTTCACGCCATGTGGTCGGGTGCCGATTGGACTTGGCACAAGGCAGTTCGCCGCAACGATGTTATCACCACCGAAGCCTATCTGAAGGATCTGATTGAGCATGATACCCGCTTTGCCGGCCGTGCTGTGCAGCAAATATATCATGTGAATTTCTTTAACCAATCGGGTGACTTAGTAGCCGAGGCAGACAGCTGGTGTTTTCGTACCGAGCGCGACCACGCCCGCGAGCAAGGAACCAAATACAAGGAGGTAAGAGAAAGAGAGCCTAGGAAGTATACAGAGGAAGAGCTTGCCGAAGCTTTCAAACTCTATGAGAAGGAAGAAATTCGTGGCAGTACGCCGCGCTATTGGGAAGATGTTCAGGAGGGAGAGGAGCTCCCGACTATGGTCAAAGGACCAATGACTGTGACTGGTTTCATCGCCTACGCACAAGGCTGGGGTGGTCTCTACATTCGAGCCAACAAGCTCGCCTGGCAACAGCACACTGCCCATCCAGGCCTAGGAATAAAGAATCGCTTCGGAATTCCCGATTGCCCCGAGCGGGTACATTGGGAAGAAGATTTCGCCTTGCGTGTCGGAGCTCCTGGCGCTTATGACTATGGCCCCGAGCGTTGTTCCTGGCTGACCCATCAGCTCACCAACTGGATGGGTGACGACGGTTTCCTTCGGCGGTCAGCATGTCAAATCCGCCGGCATAATCCCGAGGGTGACATCATCCGTATCCAGGCCAAGGTCAAGAGCAAGACCAGTGAGGAAGGACGTCATCTCGTGGAGATCGAGCAGGCCGCATACAATCAGGATGGAGAACTTTCCGCTTTGGGTACAGGTATCGTGGAGTTACCGATTCGCGGCTGAGATCCTGATCGAAACATGATGGAACTGGCGCCTTACACATGCCGTAAGGCGTCTAACAACAACCATGCTACCGCCGGGGGATGACTATGCAAAATGATTCTGAATATGTGGGCATCCTATTGCCGAGCCGGATCCTCGGTTATATGGAGGACTCGCTGCATGCTTTGGCTTGCTGTTGCCTTGTGTTTCTGACTGGCCTTATCACAGCGGATGTCGTCTCTCGAACCCTCTTCAATACACCCCTACATGTCCAATTCGAGCTGACCGAACTCTACCTTATGCCAGCAACGGCGGTGCTCTCCCTATCACGTGTTTATCGAGAGGGCGCCCACCTGTCGCTTGAGGTAATCAAGCCTGAAATGTTTGGACGTGCTT
This sequence comes from Halomonas sp. Bachu 37, assembly GCF_039691755.1. Lineage (NCBI taxonomy): Bacteria > Pseudomonadati > Pseudomonadota > Gammaproteobacteria > Oceanospirillales > Halomonadaceae > Halomonas > Halomonas kashgarensis. The sequence goes on from NZ_CP137552.1 coordinate 2,427,989, forward strand.
GGCCATATCTACATAGCCTTATCCTGGCTATTTCTGCCGTCTTGTTTGTGCTAATTGCTTGGCGGTCAGGGGTGTATGCCTTCAAGGCACTGGCCAATCACTCCATTTATTTTGGCATCTATGACTGGCCTCTGGGAGTGGCTTATGCCTCCATTCCTATAGGGAGTGCCGTGCTCTCCTTACGGCTGCTTAACGACCTTATATGTACCAGTGTATTTGGTAATAGAGTTGCCTTGAACCAAAAGAAAATACAGGAAAGTCACCACTCTGGTTGAGATAAATCGACCTGTAGTATCACATCACAATAGTCTTGGAGAACAATAATATGCCATGCTCAATATCACACAGCGCGCTAATGCCCTTCATCCTTTCAGCGACTCTGGCTGTCACTGCCCTCCCGGTAGCGGCAGAGAGCCGACCCCTGAGCATCGGGGACTTTTTCTCGACTGAACACCTCTTTACACAAAAGGGCACCAGGCCGTGGATGAGCCATGTCGAAGAAAAAACCAATGGCTCAATCCAGTTTACACATTTCCCATCATCACAGGCAGCACCTGCCGGCGGCTTGCTGGACGCTGTTAATACTGGCGTGCTAGATATGGCTCTAATCGGCCCTGCTTATCACAGCGAAAAACTGACACTCAATTCACTGATTGCCTTGCCCGGTCTATATGATAGTGCGGAAGAAGGCTCGGCAGCACTGCAATCTGTGATGAGCGAAGGACCTCTACGTGAGGAGTTTACAGAGGCCGGAGTTGTACCCATTTTTAGTCTGGTGAGCCCGCCTTATCAGGTACTCCTCAAGGATAAACAGGTCGGCTTGCCTTCCGAGTGGAGTGGGCTTGATATTCGTACCAGCGGCACAACACAGGCCATGACAGCACGCGCCCTCGGCGCATCGGCTGTTAGCCTAGCAGGACCTGAGGTGTACATGGGTCTTGAGCGTGGTCGAGTTGAAGGTGTCTTTTTCCCACTCTCATCGGTTGGCGCATATAACCTTCAGGAGGTAGTCGACCATATTTCTAGCAATGGTTCCTTTGGGGGCTATAGCTATGCTCTCGTGATAAACCAAAAAACTTTTGAGAATCTATCTCAAGAGGAACGCTCTGCGATGCTTGAGGCTGGAGAGGAAATTAGCACCGCGCTCGCAAAAGCCCTGGATGAATCCACGGCTGGTCTGTTGGAAGAGTGGCGTGATCAAGGGATCAACACTTTCCAATTCACGGACGAAGAATTGCAATCTCTCGATAGCGCAGTGGCAGATGTAAAGGGCGACTGGGTAAAACGGATCAGCAGCCACGATCCTAGAGCAGCCGAGGCGTTACAAGCTTTTGAGAGTGCAGTTAGCAATGTCTCATTGAACGGTAACCGTTGAGCTTATAAGTAGAGTAACTGAGACATGCGGTGTGTTCAGTATTCATCACACCGCATGTCACCCAAACTCAAAACCTGAATAATCCTTGGCTGCATCATAGACATTCAAACAATTAACAATAACCCATCTGGAGCATTGAGTATGCAATCCTTCTACCTTGTCGTTGCTCTTCTTTTCTTGCTGATGCTCCTAAGAATGCCGGTCGCTTTTGCTATGGGCGCTTCTGCCGTTGTGGGTTTAGTACTTCACTTTGGTCCGGATCCAGCACTGGCGATTCTCGAGCGCGCAGTATTTGAAAAGACCTCAAGTTTTATTCTTGTCGCCATTCCCTTATTCATTCTTATGGCCGAGTTGCTAACGGCGGGTAATATGACGCGACGAGCTATTATCGCCTGCCAAGCCTGGGTCGGCCACCTACGCGGCGGTCTTGCCGTGGCTACCGTTGGCTCAGCTGTAATGCTGGCAGCTTTGGTGGGAAGCAGTACAGCATCCGCAGCCACCATGGCTGCATCAGCCTTTCCAGAAATGCGTCGATATCGCTACGATGACAGGCTTTCCTCTGCGGTTGTCTGTGTAGGCGGTACACTGGCCGTAATGATCCCACCGAGTATTGTTCTGGTGGTCTACGGCATCCTTACAGAGACCTCTATCGGCCGACTCTTCATCGCCGGTATCGTCCCGGGCATGCTGACGGCGGCCGGTATGATTATGACCATAATGATTCTCTCTAGAGTAAGTGGCTATGCTCCTGCAGGATCTCCTTTTCAGCTACGTTCAGCTTTCAAAGAATCCCGAGGAGTTTGGCCAATCGTAGTACTAATTATTTTAGTCATTGCTGCCATATATACGGGTGCCGCATCCCCCACTGAAGCAGGTGCCCTTGGAGTCACAGGTGCACTGATCCTCGGGCTTTCCCAGCGAGTGCTCTCCCCAGGCAACATATCAAGTGGTCTGAGTCGTGCGGTGACAACCACTGTCATGATTGTGGCAATCATTTTCTGTTCTTCTATTTTTGCCAACTATCTAGCCTTCACCCAAATCACTCAAGGCGTCATCGTTGCCGTAGAGAACTCCGGCCTTCCTTCTTGGGCCATTCTTCTGTTGATGGTGGGGATGTTGTTGTTATTGGGAATGGTGCTTGATCAATTGGCAATCCTGTCCTTGACAATGCCGTTAGCTTTTCCAATTGCCTCGGCACTAGGTTATGACGCTGTATGGTTTGGAATAATCGTGACAAAGACAGTAGAGATTGGGCTTTTAACACCTCCTCTTGGACTTAACGTTTACGTCACTGCGGGACAAACTAAACTCCCTCTCAGCACTGTATTTGTCGGCATATTGCCTTTCATTTTGCTTGAGGTTTTAGTGCTTTCGATTCTGCTCCTTTTCCCAGGCTTGACACTATGGTTGCCCAACATGATGTGGTGAATCTTCAAGTCCATCGTTTCCTATGATTAATAATTTCATAAGCATAAGTTGCGTGCTGGGTTCCAGTGACGGGCCCCTCTCCCTATCAACCTAAAGGACTTGCAATGAGCATTCTGCAATCCCAGATCAATTCGCGCAGCGACGCCTTTCAGGCCAACCAGGCCAGCATGCACCATGAAGTCGTCAAGTTGCGCGACCTCACCGCCGCCATCCGTCAGGGCGGTGGCGAAAAGGCCCGCGCCCGGCACGAGTCCCGGGGCAAACTGTTCGTTCGTGACCGCATCGATCATTTGATCGATGAAGGTTCGCCTTTCCTGGAGTTCTCCGCCCTGGCGGCGCACGAGCTCTACGAGACAGAGGTGCCCTCCGCCGGGGTAGTCACCGGCATCGGCCGGGTATCGGGCGTCGAGTGCGTGATCGTCGCCAACGACGCCACCGTCAAGGGCGGCACCTACTTCCCGATGACGGTGAAGAAGCACATTCGTGCCCAGGAGATTGCTCGCAAGCACCGCCTGCCATGTATCTACCTGGTCGACTCCGGCGGCGCCTTCCTGCCCCGCCAGGATGACGTCTTCCCCGACCGCGACCATTTCGGTCGCATCTTCTATAACCAGGCGACGATGTCCGCCGAAGGCATTCCTCAGATCGCCGTGGTGATGGGCTCCTGCACCGCCGGCGGCGCCTATGTGCCGGCGATGGCCGACGAGTCGATCATCGTCAAGGAACAGGGCACCATCTTCCTGGGTGGCCCGCCGCTGGTGAAGGCCGCCACCGGCGAGTCGATCAGTGCCGAAGACTTGGGTGGCGCCGATGTCCACGCCAAGAAGAGCGGCGTGGCCGACTACTACGCCGAGAACGATGCCCACGCGCTGCAACTGGCCCGTGCCTGCGTGTCGCGTCTCAACTGGCAGAAGCGCGGCAAGCTGGCGATGAAAGAACCCAAACCGCCACGCCTCGACCCCAGCGAGCTGTACGGCATCGTGGGTACCGACCTCAAGAAGCCCTATGACGTTCGCGAAGTCATCGGGCGCATCGTCGACGACTCCGACTTCGACGAGTTCAAGCGCTACTACGGCGATACGCTGGTCACCGGTTTCGCCCATATCCACGGTTACCCGGTGGGTATCGTGGCCAACAATGGCGTGCTGTTTTCCGAGTCCGCCGTCAAGGGGGCGCATTTCATCGAGCTTTGTGCCCAGCGCCAGATTCCATTGATCTTCCTGCAGAACATCACCGGCTTCATGGTGGGCTCCAAGTACGAGCACGAAGGTATCGCCAAGCACGGCGCCAAGCTCGTTACCGCCGTGGCCTGCGCCAAGGTGCCCAAGTACACCATTCTGATCGGCGGCAGCTTCGGTGCCGGCAACTATGGCATGTGCGGCCGCGCCTACGATCCCAACCTGCTGTTCATGTGGCCCAATGCGCGCATCTCGGTCATGGGTGGCGAGCAGGCCGCCGGCGTACTCGCCCAGGTCAAGCGCGACCAGTACGAGCGCGAAGGCCGCGAGTGGACCCAGGAAGACGAGGAAGCGTTCAAGCAGCCCACTCGCGAACAGTACGAGCACCAGGGCCACCCGTATTACGCCAGCGCTCGTCTGTGGGACGACGGCGTCATCGACCCCCTGCAGACCCGCGATGTACTGGGCCTGTCGCTCGCCGCCGCCATGAATGCGGAAGTGGAATCCACCAAGTTCGGCGTATTCCGGATGTGAGGCAGTCATGACACAGACATATTCGAATCTGAACATCGACGAGCGTGGCGTGGCGTGGCTGACGCTGAACCGTCCCGAGGTGCACAACGCCTTCGACGACAGCCTGATTGCCGAATTGAATGCGCACCTTGCTGAATTGCACCAGCGCGCCGAACAGGGCGAGGTACGCGTGGTGGTACTGGGCTCGGAAGGTAAGAGCTTCTCCGCCGGCGCGGATCTCAACTGGATGAAGCGCATGGTCGAGTACGATTTCGACGGCAATCTGGCCGACTCGCGCAAGCTCTCCGACCTGATGCACGGTCTGGATACCCTGCCCTGCCCTACGCTATGTCGCGTGCAGGGTGCCGCTTTCGGCGGCGCGGTGGGCCTAGCCGCCTGCTGCGATATCGTCATCGCCTCGCAAAAAGCCAAGTTCTGCCTTTCCGAAGTCCGGATCGGCCTGTCGCCGGCGGTCATCAGCCCTTACGTGCTGCGCGCGCTGGGCGAGCGTCAGGCACGCCGCTATGCCCTCACCGCAGAAGTCATGAATGCCGCTACCGCCTGTGACCTCGGCCTGGCCCACCAGGTGGTGGAACCCGAATCACTGGATGAAGCGGTCGATGGCATGCTGGCGACCCTGCTGGCCACCTCACCACAAGCCAGCCGCACCACCAAGGCTTTGCTTGCCGTGGTGGCTCGCGAACTCGATTCTGCGGCTACTCGCGAACACACCTGCCAGGTCATCAGCGAACTGCGCGTCAGTGCCGAAGGCCAAGAGGGACTGGCCAGCTTCCTCGACAAGCGTCCTCCCGCCTGGACCCAAGACCCTGCCGACCGCGATAGCGACAAGAACACTACGGAGCCACGCTCATGAGCCCTGAGATGACGCAATTCAGTACGTTACTGGTCGCCAATCGCGGCGAAATCGCCTGTCGCGTAATGCGCACGGCAAGGCGCATGGGCTTGAAGACCGTGGCGGTCTACTCCGATGCCGACGCCAACGCCCGCCATGTGCGGGAAGCCGACGAAGCCGTGCGCATCGGCCCGGCTTCCGCTCGGGAAAGCTATCTCGACATCGAAGCGGTGATCGGCGCCGCCAAGCGCACCGGCGCCGGTGCCATTCATCCCGGTTACGGCTTTTTGTCCGAAAACGGTGCTTTCGTCGAAGCACTGGACACGGCGGGCATCGTCTTCGTCGGCCCGCCCGCCTCGGCGATTGCGGCCATGGGCGACAAATCCGCGGCCAAGGCGCGCATGGCGGATGCCGGTGTGCCGCTGGTGCCGGGCTACCACGGCGCCGACCAGGACGACGCGTTGCTCAAGGCCGAGGCCGACAAGATCGGCTATCCGGTGCTGCTCAAGGCCAGCGCCGGTGGCGGTGGCAAGGGCATGCGCGTGGTCGAGTCGAGTGACAATTTCCAGGCCGCCCTCGATGGCTGCCGGCGGGAGTCCCAGGCCGCCTTCGGCGACCAGCGCATGTTGATCGAGAAGTACCTGACCCAGCCACGTCACGTCGAGGTCCAGGTGTTCTGCGACAGCCACGGCAACGGCGTCTACCTGTTCGAGCGCGACTGTTCCGTCCAGCGTCGCCACCAGAAGGTGCTCGAGGAAGCCCCGGCCCCGGGAATGAGCGAGGGCTTGCGCCGTGAAATGGGCGCGGCGGCGGTTCGCGCGGCCAAGGAGATCGGCTATGTCGGCGCCGGTACGGTGGAATTCCTGCTCGACGCCGATGGCTCGTTCTACTTCATGGAGATGAACACCCGCCTGCAGGTCGAGCACCCGGTCACGGAGATGATCACCGGCCAGGATCTGGTCGAGTGGCAGCTGCGCGTGGCCATGGGCGAGGCACTGCCCTGCACCCAGGACGAACTGACCATTACCGGGCACAGCTTCGAGGCGCGCCTGTACGCCGAGGACCCGGAGCAGGATTTCCTGCCCGCGACCGGTCGCCTCGAGCGCTTCGCCATGGATCTGGAGGGTGCCGGCCTTGGCTCTTCACAAAAGGACCGCGCCAAGGTACGCCTGGACAGCGGCGTGGAAACCGGCGATGTGGTCTCGATGCACTACGACCCCATGCTCGCCAAGCTGATCGTTCACGGCGACGACCGCGAACAGGCCCTGGCGACGCTCAACCGGGCCCTGGCCGCGCTGGATGTCCAAGGCGTGGTGACCAACCGCGCCTTCCTGCAGCGCCTAGCGACGCATCCGGCCTTCCGCAATGCTGAGCTGGATACCCGCTTCATCGAGAAGAACGAAGCCACGCTGTTCGCCCCCAGGCAGTACTCCACCGAGGAGTACGCCGGCGCCGCGCTGATCGGCCTCAACCAGCTGGCCCGCGAATGCGAAAGCGATTCACCGTGGGATCGCCACGACGGTTTCCGCCTCAACGCTCCGCACACCATTCGCATCGCCCTTTGCGACCCTTCGTTGGCCCAGTCGACGGATGCCGAGGACGTGGTAGTCGTGGAAGGCACTCGCGAGACCGAAGCCGACCCGTGGCACTTGACCATCGGCAACGAAACGCTCACCGCGAGCCTTGAGCATCTAGAAGGCGACGCCGTGGCGGTCACCCTCGATGGCCATCGCCGCCGGCTGCAGGCGCGGTTGGTGGGGGAAAACCAGCGTAATGTGGTGGTCATGGTCGATCCCACCGGTGAGACACGCCTGTATTGGCGGCGTATTGACGCCATCGACCACGGTCACCACGAGGCGGAATCCACCCTCACCGCGCCCATGCACGGCACCGTGGTCGCCCTGCTGGTAGAGCCCGGCGTCAGCGTGGAAAAAGGCATGCCGCTGATGGTCATGGAAGCCATGAAAATGGAGCACACCATGACCGCTCCCGCCGATGGCCAGGTGGAAAGCTTCCACTTCCAGGCCGGCGATACCGTCGGCCAGGGCGACGTGCTGCTGGAATTCGCCGTCAACGAATAAGGAGAGAGCCATGGCACTACCGCAACAGGTGCGCTTGTTCGAGATGGGCCCGCGCGACGGCCTGCAGAATGAGGCCGGGCCGATCATCGCCACCGCGACCAAGATCGAATTCATCCATCGCCTGGCCGCGGCGGGCTTGACCCATATCGAAGCGGCAAGCTTCGTCTCGCCGAAATGGGTACCGCAGATGGGCGATGCCAGCGAAGTCATGAATGGCATCACACGCCAACCCGGGGTGGTCTATTCCACCTTGACGCCCAACCTGAAGGGGCTGGAAGGCGCCCTGGCCGCCGGCGTGGAAGAGGTCGCGGTATTCGGCGCGGCGTCGGAGTCCTTCTCGCAGAAGAACATCAATTGCTCGGTGGCGGAGTCGCTCGAGCGTTTCGAGCCGGTACTCGAGCGAGCCCGCGAGGCCAATGTCCGCGTACGTGGCTATGTCTCCTGTGTGCTCGGCTGCCCTTACGAAGGCGAGATCGCCCCGGCCAAGGTGGCCGAGGTGGCCAAGGCGCTCTATGACATGGGCTGCTACGAAATTTCGCTCGGCGACACCATCGGCACGGGTACGCCGCTTGCTGCCAAGCGCATGATCGAGGCGGTCGGCCGCGAGGTGCCGATAAACCGGCTCGCCGCTCATTTTCATGACACCTACGGCCAGGCCCTGGTCAATCTCTACGCGGTGATGGAAGAAGGAGTGGCGGTGATCGATGCCGCGACCGCGGGCCTCGGCGGTTGTCCTTACGCCAAGGGAGCCTCGGGCAATGTGGCCAGCGAAGATGTGCTTTATTTACTGGAAGGGATCGGCATCAAGACCGGGATCGATCTCGGCAGGCTCGCGGACACTGGCATATGGATAACCCAGACCATCGGACGGTCGAATCGGTCGAAGGTGGGCATGGCACTAAAAGCGAAGTAGATAGTCGTCTCTCTCAGCTGAGCTTGAGCTTCCAAATTATGGAAGCCATTTTGAATGGTACGCCAATATGGCAGCAGGGCCTGCCCCGCGGGCCAGCACTGGACGAAACCCTAGCTCGGATCGAAGGACAGGGCGTACTTGCCATGGGCGCCTTCTTCCAGAGACTGACGAGTGCCTAGAAGACCCGGGGCGATTCAGTCGTTGGAGCTTACCGAGTCACTATTATTAAGCGACCCTGATGGCACCATCAAAAAAATGCAGCAGCTACAACGTGTAGGTGTCAGCTTTGCTCTGGATGATTTCGGCACAGGCTACTCATCTCTTTCCTACCTCAAGGTATTACCCTTGGACACGCTCAAAATAGACATTGCCTTCGTCAGGGATCTGAACCTGGGCATGCAAGCCACGCCGATTGCCGCCACTATCATTACCCTTGCAGAAAGCCTGGGGCTGCGGGTTATTGCCGAAGGCGTCGAAACCAACGAACAGCGCTTGGTGCTTGCTCGACTGGGCTGTCATATTTATCAGGGATTTCTGTTTGGCCGTCCCGGCACGGCGTCGGCTTTTTCGAGCGTACTGCTTGAAGGCGATGCAGCAGAACACGCCAGCCTTCCGTTACCCGGCCAGGTTGTGCCGTAGGTACTATGGCCCGGTGTTAATCTCCATTCCCGTGGCAGATTGGGCGGAACAGCACGGTATCTCGCTGAAATTTATCAAGCCAGGTAAGCCGACTCAGAACTCTCACGTGGAACGCTTCAACCGATCTTACCGGGACGAGACCCTGAATATGTATGTTTGTCAGAATCTCACCGAAGTCCGGCAACTGACCAAATCGTGGATGTCCGAATACAACGACGAGCGCCCTCACGATTCACTGGAAGACCTGACGCCATGGGAGTATTTGGCGAAACGGACGGAAAACTCTAATTTGCGGTGCAACTAAAATAGGGATGTTTACATTGTATTCCCACTATCAGGGGATAATTTTCTCGGCACGCAGGCGATCGAACAAGTCAAAAAAGGCGCCACGAGTCTCGCGGAAGTGGTCGAAACCGAAGCCGCGAGACTTGGTGGTGTCGTTGACGCACTCTTGATCGCGGCCCAGGTCGGCGTCGGTGTGCCACCAGGAAGCCAGCTTTTCGACGTCCGGCTCCACCAGGTCGTGCTTCTCGGCCATCTCGCGCCAGGTCGAATCCGCGTCAGCCATCTGCTCTTCCAGCGGTTGCGGCGTCTCGGGGCAGTCCGCCACTTCAAGGCCGAAGTATTCACCGATCTCGCGCCACATACGTCGCCAGCGGAAGACGTCTCCGTTGACGGTGTTGAAGGCCTGATTCGCCGCGCCCGGCGTAGTCGCTGCCCACTCCATCTGACGCGCCAGAACGAGGGCATCGGTCATGTCGGTGAGCGCACTCCACTGGATCCGCGAGCCTGGGAACACGAACGGTTGACCGGTCGCCTTGCAGATCGACGCGTAGACGGCGATCGTCGTGCCCATGTTCATGGCGTTGCCGCGGGCATAGCCGATCACCGTGTGCGGACGGTGCACGTTCCAGGCAAACCCGTGACGATCGGCGGCCTCGAACAGCACGTCTTCCAACGCGTAGTAGAAGTTGTCCCCCGGCACGCGCGGCTCGGATTCGCGGAACGGGGTCTCGATTCGCCCGCTGCCGTAGGCCTCGAACGAACCCAGATACTGCTTGGTACCCGTCACCAGCGAGGCGTGTTCCAGGTTATCGCTATCGAGCGCCTCGAACAGGTTGCGCATCATCGCGCTGTTGGCCTCGACGTTGGCCTTCTCATTGTCGCGACGAATCCAGGTGCAATAGAAGACGTGGGTAATCGGCAGGCCCGCAAGCGCCTGCTCGGTGGCCGGTTTGTCCAATAGATCGGCAGCGACGGGAATCACGCCGCTCTGTTCGGTCGCCCGGCGCGAGAGACCGTAGACGGTCCACCCGCTGGCCACCAGATAAGTCGCCAGGTTACCGCCAGTAATACCGGTAGCGCCCACCACGATTGCTGTTCCTTTACGCATGATTGATGCCCTTCTTGAGAATTCGAGAAGATCCAGCTTCACGCCAGATCAATGAAGGCAGTCTGGTAGAGGGAATTCGTTGCTACAATCGAAAGTATTGCAAATCTTTATTGCATAGGGCGCAATTCGATGAACCTAAAAGCGCTGGACCTTAACGCCTTACGCGTCTTCGAACGCGTCGCCGCCACCGGTAGCTTCACCGCCGCCGCGCACCACTTCCACCGCGCGGTATCGTCAATTTCGCGACAGATTCGTGGATTGGAAGAATCGGTGGGGCAACCACTGCTTTACCGACACACCCGGGCCGTCACCCTGACCGAGGCGGGGCGGTGCTATTACGAAGAGGTGCGTGACATTCTTGAACGCCTCGATATGGCAACCGAAGCGCTGAATCAGCCACAGGCGGAACCCCGCGGGGTGCTGCGCATCAATGCACCGGTGGCCTTCGGCCAGCGCCAGATCGTACCGTTGCTTCATCGCTTTCAATGCCGTTTTCCAGACATCAAGGCGGAATTGCAGCTGGACGATCGCGTCGTCGATCCGGTGCGAGAAGGCCATGACATCACCTTCCGCGTCGGTAATCTATCCGACTCATCTCTGGTCGCACGGCAGCTAGCGCCGATGAACTATGTGATTGCCGCGTCGCCCGACTACCTGGCAAGACAGGGAACCTCGGATACGCCCGAGGCGCTCGCCGCGCACGACTGCCTGATCTACCAGGGTGAACTGGGCCGGCAGCGTTGGTATTTCCAGCAGGACGACGCCTCGAAGGAAGTTATCTACGAGGTTGATGGTAGCCTCGCCAGTAACGACGCTGAGAGCCTGGTCAGGGCGGCGCTGCTCGGCCAAGGGCTGGTCATGTTTCCTACCTGGCTGATCGCCGAGGAACTTGCCAAGGGCTCATTGGTAGCACTGCTCGAGGCATGGCGTGGCGAGGTCATGCCTGGTCGCCGCGAGCTTTATGTGCTGACTCCCGAGCGCCGGCTCAAAGCGTTCAAGGTGCGTGCCTTCATGGATTTTCTGCTCGAGACGGTATCGCCCCTTCCTCCTTGGGATCGATGGAGGGAGAGGCTTCATCTCTAAAACTACTCGTACAAGTCAGTAAACGGATTAATTAAGCTTCAGCCAGGTTTGATTTTCTACGGATAAGCTGAGCCTGAGATGGTCCCCGAAATTCGGACCAGGCGTTAAGCTCCGATCATGACGACTTGACCCTCACCCCATATCAGGACCGGTCATTGATAGAATTCCGGCCATTATTTCGCTGCAAGTTACTGTCAAACATAGATTTGCAGCGAATTCTTCAGGCGTTAGCCAGCCCAAGGAAAAATGGGGTCTGACCTGATTGTAGTCCTGTCGCCAGGCTTCGATCTTCTGCCGTGCATCGTCCAGTGACAGGAACCAATGGATGTTCAGGCATTCTGCCCGGAACTTACCATTGAAGGACTCAACGAAAGCATTGTCCGTCGGCTTGCCCAGGCGGCTGAAGTCCAATGGTAATCCCCGCATTTTCAGAGGGCTTCGAAAGTAGACCTCAGGCCATCATGGCCAACTTCTGTTGAGGAGTGATTCCTCCGAGTCCCATATTGGGCCGTTCGTGATTGTAGTGCCAGACCCAGCGCCAGCGAGTAGCATAATCCTGGACTTCTTCGGTGCTATCGAACAGATACTGTGCCAGCCAATCGTAACGCACCGTGCGGTTGTAGCGTTCGATATAGGCATCCAGCTGGGGGTTGCCGGGCTGATAAACGCCAACACAATGCCTTGGTTTCTCGCCCAGTTCGTCAACTTGCCGCTGATGTATTCAGGGCCATTGTCAGCGAATAGAGCGCGGTTTTCCCCGCCACTCAATGATCTGCTTCAATGATCGGATAACACGCTCTGCCGGAAGCCAGAAGTCTACTTCGAGGCCAAGGCCTTCGCGGTTAAAGTCATCAGGCAGAGATGAGACAAGTTTGCGGTGTTAGCTATATTGAATGGCGAAGAACTCGCTTTTTCAGAAAAAATCAAGCTGTTACGTTTCATATTTAACGGAGGTAGCGATGCTTATTTTTGAGCCTGTTTATACAGCTGGCCTGGCGCAGATTTCCTACCTGGTCGGCGACAGCAAGGCTGCTGTGGCGGCGGTAATTGACCCTCGTCGCGATATCGATATCTACTTACAGATGGCAAAGGAACAAGGCCTGCGAATTGCCTATGCCATCGAAACACACATTCATGCAGATTTCGTATCCGGTGCCCAGGCGTTGGCGAGTCGCACCGGTGCGCAGATTATTGGTGGCCGTTCCGATGACTACCAGTTCGAGCTTCGCCAGATCAGCGATGACGAAACACTGGAGTTGGGTCAGGTAAAGCTGCAGATCATGCATTCGCCGGGCCATACCCCTGAACACATTTCTTTGCAGCTGTTCGATACGCAACAGGGCAGCGAGCCCATCGCCCTGTTCACCGGCGACACGCTCTTCAACCTCGATGTTGGACGCCCCGATTTGCTTGGAGAAGGCAGTGAGAGGAAGTTGGCTGGCGAACTGTTCCACAGCCTCTTCGATCGTTATCTACCATTGGGCGACCGGGTAGAAATGTACCCTTGCCATGGTGCCGGTTCGGCATGTGGCAAGTCGATTGGTGACCGGCGTCATTCCACGCTTGGCAACGAACGGCTCTTTAATCCTGCCCTTCAGGAAGAGCGTAGCGAAGAGGTGTTCATCGATTGGCTGCTTGCCGATATGCCGGAGCCGCCGCGTCACTATGCGCGCCTGAAGAAGCTGAATGTCTGCCCCGCAACCCAGATGGAAGGCCCCTCGCTGCCTCCTCCCCTGCCGCCTCAAGACTTCCAAGATCTGGCCGACAACGCCGACATGCAGGTCGTGGACATTCGTTCGATACTGGCGTTCGGCGGTGGGCATGTGCCGGGGGCGGTCAACATTGCATTGCGTAACGAGTTCGTCAATTGGGCGGGGTGGATGCTCGATGACTCCCGTCCGATCCTGCTGATAGGAGAGTCGGCAGATGATGTTCATCAAGCCATTACCCAGCTCTACCGCATCGGTCTGGATAACATCCGTGGCTATCTACGTAATGGCATGACGGATTGGCAGAACGCGGCATTACCGCTGAACAAGTTGCAGGCGTGGACCGTCCATGAGCTGAACGCCCGGCGCGAAGAACCCGATGTTCAGGTGCTCGATGTGCGCAGTCCGAATGAACTTGCCAATGGTCGGGTGCCCGGCGCAAAGCATATTTTTGTCGCCCACCTTGCCGATCAGCTTGACGAACTGGATCCGGACAAGACCACAGTCACTTATTGCGGTTCAGGCTATCGTGCCTCCATTGCCGCCAGCATTCTGAAGCGAGCCGGCTTCTCCGACGTGGCGAACACTCCAGGGTCGTGGGCGGCGTGGAACGCAGCTGGACTCCCTGTTGAAACTGGTTGAATCGAACGGTCCAGCTGCGCCCGGATTAATTAGCAGAACAAGAAAAGGCCACCCGCCGAGAACGGCTCTTGGCACAAATGGGTGGCTTGATGCCATAGCAACGGTTGATCGAGACGCTGTCGCCGATGTCACCATGACAGGCGCTTTGGTCTGAGATGATGAACGGGATATAGCAATGTCGGTTACCTCAGCTGTAGACAAGGTATAGGGTGTACCTAAGGAAACGCTGCACAAATCCCACCGCAGCTGCCTGATTGGTACCGGCGGGGTATAATCTGACCTTCCTGCCACCGTCTGACAGAGCCACCCGATGAAGCAGATCTCGTTTGCCCAAGCCGAGCACCAGAACAAGAAAAAAGTCACCCGCCGCGAGCGGTTCCTGGCCCAGATGGAGGCGCTAGTGCCTTGGCAACGGCTGATCGATGCACTGTCGCCGTCCTACTTTCCCAACGCGGCAGGCAAGCGCGGCCGGCCCCCCATCGGCCTGGAGCGCATGCTGCGGATCTACTTCCTGCAGCAGTGGTACGCGCTTGCCGATGAGGCGCTCGAAGATGCCATCTACGATAGCCAGGCCATGCGTGACTTCATTGGTATCGACCTGGCCATCGAGAGTGTGCCGGACGCGACCACGCTGCTGCGTTTCCGCCACTTGTTGGAGAAGCATGCGCTGACCCAGCGGATCTTCGAGGAAATCAATGCCCATCTGACCGAGAAGGGCCTGTTCATGCGCGAGGGCACCATTGTCGATGCCACCATCGTGGCGGCGGCGCCTTCCACCAAGAACAAGGCCAAGCAACGCGATCCGGAGATGAAGCAGACCAGGAAGGGCAAGCAGTATTACTTTGGCATGAAGGCTCATATCGGCGTTGATGCCGTCACCGGGCTGGCTCACAGTGTCACTGCCACCTCGGCCAATGTCGCCGATGTCACCATGGTGAACCAGCTGGTCCGAGACGATGACAAGCAGGTATACGGCGACGCGGGTTACACCGGCATGTGGAAGTATCTGGACGAAGAGAAGGATGCCCCGGCCTCCCGCTGCTGTGTTGCCGCCAAGCGCAGCCCCATCAAGAAGATGGAAGACAGCCCCATGAAAACGCTGCTGCTGGCAATCGAGAAGGCCAAGGCCAGCATCCGCTCCAAGGTCGAGCATCCGTTTCATGTCATCAAGAACCTCTTCGGCTACCGCAAGGTGCGCTACAAGGGGTTGGCCAAGAACCAAGCGCAGCTATTCAGCCTGTTCGGACTGGCCAATTTGGTACTGGCGACACGATGCGAAGGCCGAGTTGACGGGGCCAGTGCGCCTTGAATCTGCCCTGTCAGCCGGATAGTCCGGCTGGCAGGAAAAACAGACCACCTAAGGTGGTTAGAAAATGATCGCTGACTCGGTGATTTTGCTACTCTGAGTCCTTCAGTCGCTCAGAGGCTAATTGATCAGCGGTTCCCTAACATCCGTATCGCTGTTATTGGCCAGCTCATCGGCACGGGACCGAAGAACATCCAAGTTGAAGAATTTGTACCCGACGGCTAACCAGGAACATGCGTAATCATCACGGCATGCTTCTCTGCCTTTCAGAATTATTAGGCACGGTGAACTGAGTGCCGTAGCGATAGCCAATAAAAGTATCACTTCAAGTAGCCGCTTGGGTCTCTACTGAAACACAAGCCAGCAGAGCCGCTCCGCCTAACTATTTAGTCACCGACTGGCCTCTTTTCGACATAAAAAACCAAATTGTCTTATCGTAAGAATCTCACCCGACGCAGCCATTCCTGCCGCCGGTTTAACTGCCCTTTCTGCCGTTATTTTCTGTCTACCGATAGATGCCTACATGAAGTTGATTGGATGCTCAATAATACTTTGTATACAATTATACTCTTGATTACTACACGATTACTTCCCCTGCTCCATGAGTTCTGAGGGTGACAGAAGATGTCGTATTTGGCGCTATCTTCCAAGCAGCACAGCTGCCGAATATAACGATTAATAACATTAAAACAGTGGCTTATCATGCCCATCAGCGATCTCTCTCCCGGTTACATGCGCTGCGCTTTCCATGGAGTTCAATCCTGTAGCGTCTACATTAAGAAAATGACACAAAGTAATACAGCAAAATGATTAATTTCGGGTAAAAATATTGTGTACAGTATGAATCATCCGAACAAACATGAAATTTAATTTATTGAATACAACATCCATGGAGAATCTTCATGAGTGAAGCTTCGGCCTCTTCCGGGCAGCGCAAACGAACCGTTGAAAAGAATACTTCATTGTTTGATTTCTTTGGAAAGCCGCCATTTCTGAAGAGCCTCCCTCTTTCCCTTCAGCACCTGTTGGCCATGATCGCTGGGGTGATAACCCCGCCCATTATCGTTGCCGGCGTCGTGGGTGCGAGTGTAGAAGAAAAACTTCTGCTTATTCAGGTTGCAGTACTAGCATCAGGGATATGTACCGTGTTTCACCTTTACGGCGTCTGGAAATTCGGGGCACGCCTGCCTGCTATCTTTGGGGTGGGGTTTGCTTATGTGCCGACGTTGGTCGCGGTGGGGGCTCAGTATGGGATTGAAGGAATTCTTGGCGCTCAGCTGATCGGCGGCATGACCATGGTCGTGGTGGGCTACTTTATCCAGTATATCCGCCACCTTTTCCCGCCCGTCGTTGCCGGCACAGTGGTACTGGTCATAGGCTTGTCTCTTTACGACATCGCCATTCGATACATGGCGGGCAGTGGCAACGTCAACGCCCCCAACTTTGGCGATCCGATCAACTGGATCGTGGCCATTGCCACGCTACTCACGGTGTTGATCGCCGCTCAATTCGGTAAAGGGGTGGTTAAACTTTCTGCGATCATTGTAGGCATTGCGGTGGGCTACCTGCTTTCGCTCGCCCTGGGCATGGTCAGCTTCGGCAATGTAACCGATGCCTCCTGGATCGCCGTACCCAAGCTTATGCCTTTCGAGATGGAATTTCACGCAGCCGCGATCGCTTCGATGGTCGTTATCTGCGTCATCAATTCCGTACAAACCATCGGCGACTTATCTGCCACCACCGTAGGCGGCATGAACCGTGAGCTAAAGACGCAGGAGTTGACTGGAGGCTTGCTGGGAAATGGTCTGACCACCACCATCAGCTCTTTCTTCGGTGCGTTGCCGACGTCCACCTTCAGCCAGAACGTCGGCATTGTCGCGATGACTAAGGTCATTAGCCGTTACGTTCTGGCGCTGGCCGGTATCTTCATGGTTCTGGCCGGCCTTAGCCCGAAGTTCGGGGCTATCATGACCACCATTCCCTACCCTGTGCTGGGCGGTGCGACCATTACCGTCTTCGGCATGATTACCATGACCGGCATTCAGTTGCTGGTCAAAGACGAAATGTCCGCCCGAAACATGACGGTTGTGGGTCTCGCCCTGGCACTGAGTCTGGGCATCGCTTCTGTGCCGTCAGCTATCGAGCAGTTCCCTGCAGTGGTTAGAGACCTGATCGGCGGTGCCCCTATTGTGGTAGCTGCGATCACAGCCTTCACACTTAACATCGTCTTGCCGAATAAATCGCTTTCGGACGAGGCCAGGGAGCGCGAGGCGATTGCCAAGGCGGATGAAGAAGCAGCCAAGTCAGAGAACAATAAATTGAACCAGAAATTCTCACAAAGCAACGCCAGTGCCGATTAAAGCGATTTTCGTAGGCTCAACAAAAAGACAGCTATCGGCCTCCTTGACTGAAACCGCTTCGAGCACTGAGGAAATGAACTCGACCAAGGAACGCAACAGCGATAATGCCGCCCAAGCCACTCAGGTCGTCCAAAAAGCCGCACGCAGCGCCCAGCAAGGTAGCGATGTCGTCACGAATGTGGTCAGCCGCATGTACGAAATCCCGCTAAGCTCGCAACAGGCTTAGCGAGATAATTGGCTTGATCGACGCCATAGCTTTCCAGATCAATAGCTTAGCGCTTAATGGGTCTGTGGAAGCAGCATGTGCCGGTGAACATGCCGTTGCTTCGCTATGGGCGCCAATGAAGGACGTCAGCTGGCAACATGAAGTTCGGATGCCGCCACCGATATCCGACACTTGATTGCAACATCTGTTGCGCAGGTAAAAACCGGAACGCAACAAGCTGTTCTGGCCAGAGAAACCATGACGGAATCATGGCCGCCGTGAAGCGAGTAACAACCTTGATGGAAGAGATTGGCGTAGCAACCCAGGTGCAGCGCAGCGCCCTGATGAATTCGGCAATGCGACTAATCTAGTTTGGTAGCCAATATTGCGGGCTTCAGAAGAGTCGCTGATGCCATGATCGATCAGGGCGTCACCTGATCGCCTATATTTTGGTACACGCAGTCCTCCCTTCTCGGGAGGACTATTTTTTGTTGATTTAAACAATATTGCTTTCCAAGGAGAGTAATCTTGGGACAACGTCCTCCCCTCATCATTAACCGCTGGATGCCGAGCGCCTCCAGCGCCTGATCGATCAAGTATCCAACAAGGACCTGGCCGTGGCGGAGCTACTCGAGGAAGAGCTATGCCGGGACGAAGTCCGTAACCCCGAGGATATTTCCGATGACGTGGTGAGCATGAACAGCCAGGTCCGTTTCACTGATTGCAATCGCGGTTCAAAAATGATCCGTATCTTGGTATACCCACACGCACTGGAAAGTGTTCCGGATGGGATTTCGGTGATGACACCCATTGGCGCTGCACTGATCGGCCTTAAAATCGGCGGTGTCATCGACTGGCCGTTACCCAACGACACCGAAGCACGCCTGCGGATCGATGCCATCTTTTGGCAACCTGAACGGGAAAAGAGCAGTTTCATCGATAGTGTTCTGCAAGTCAGGTAAGCATTTAGACGCAATTGCTCAGCTTTTTTATCCGCTCATGTTTACGCGTTATCCCCAGGTGAAACCTCTGTTTAATCATGTTTAATCAGACCCATCAGCAAAATGGTGGTCAGCCTGGTGCCTTGGCAAGCGCCATCCAGGCCTATGTACAATTACGCCATGCGCCTGGTAGATCCAGTTATCTGATATAGATGACTCCGAATGTCTCAAAAAGCTAGCTTGACGGGGCGAGCCGAAAGGCTAAAATAAAGATGTATTTAAAATGTGTCTTTAGGAGGCACTATGAAAGATCTCTTTGCCAATTCAGTACTTACCCAGCAGGTAGGCAACGCTACCATGCTGGTCGGCCTACTGCTGCTTGTCGGTGGATTGCTAGGGGGATATGTCTGGCATAGCCATTTGACCCTGTTACAACAGGTTTCGGCCCATGTGATAGTGATCGTAGGCCCGACTCTGATTAAGATTGGTTATGTCATGCGCATCAATGCACGCCAGCGGTTGAAGCTGGCTTACTAAGCAGGCCTAAATAAACGGCTAGCCACCCAAAAAGCCAAGGGCAGCGTAACGTGATGCACACCATGGGTGAGAAAGATGGCCTATCGCGTTGAATTAAAGCGTGTATACGCGCCTGTCGAAGCAAGCGATGGCTGCCGTGTTCTAGTGGATCGGCTTTGGCCACGTGGTAAGCAACGTAGCTCACTGGCTTTGACGGAGTGGTACCGGGATGCTGCGCCTTCCTCCGAGTTACGGCGCTGCTTCCATCAGCAGGAAATCGGTCAAGCTCGGTTCTTCGAGCGCTATCGTCAGGAGTTGGCTGAACGGTCCGATCAATTGATTCCATTGATGCGCTATGCCCGTGAAGGAACCCTGACGCTACTAACCGCTAGCCGACGCATTGATACATCACACTTGCCAGTGCTAAAGGAACGATTGTTGGCAGCATTGGCGGAAGAAGACGCTATGGATCACGAGCCGTCCTCCCCGCCTTGCTGGGCACATAACCTGGATAAGAAGCCGATATGAGGCCATCCTGACGGGACATTGGGCATCTATTCTTGACGGGGTACATATCCCATGCAAGGAAACGAACAGCAACCGGGCGATACCGTGAGTGATCATAACGATGGTGCGCTGAAGAAGTTGAAAGGCTCTGTCCGGGAGTACATCAACCCATTCGAGCCGGTCGGAGTCGAGGAGTGGGAGGCGGCGTCGCTCGACGAGCTCACCCCCGCAGCCGCCCATGCGGATGACGCCGCTACGCCCACCTTGACCGAGCCGGGATAGGACAACCGGGACAGGCGATAATCATAACCTCGACTTGACCTAGGTGTTTGGTCCCGAAGAGTAATGGTCTACATTATGAACCATTATCGGAGGATGACCCATGGCTCAGATTCTTCACAAACGCGCCACGACCACGCACGCCATCCGAACAGAAATACAGCGATCGACGGAGTCGGTCACGACGTTGAGTCGACGCTACGGTATTAACCCCAAGACTGTGCGCAAGTGGCGTCACCGAGATACCGTCGAGGATACCCGCATGGGGCCGTCAGCCCCTCGTTCCACGTCGCTCACACCACTGGAAGAAGCCGCCGCTGTCACTTTTCGGCAAAAGACGCTGCTACCGCTGGATGACTGCCTCCATGCTCTTCAGCGGGAAATTCCCACGCTGTCCCGATCGAGCCTGCACCGCCTTTATCAGCGGCACGGGATTAGCCAACTGCCGAGAGATAACCGCCAGAAGCGCGAGAAGAAGCCCTTCAAGCGCTATCCGATCGGCTACCTACATATCGACATCAGTGAGGTCCGCACTGGTGAGGGCAAGGCCTATCTGTTTGTCGCGGTGGATCGGACATCCAAGTTTGTCCATGCACATCTGTATCGCCAGATGACTCGGCAGATCGCCGCTGATTTTCTCGAAGCAGCGCTGGCGATGTTGCCTTACCGAGTCCACACCGTGCTGACCGATAATGGGGTTCAGTTTGCGAAGAAGGCAGGCGCAGAGGCCTATAAGCCGCATATCTTCGATGTCGTCTGTTACCGTCACGGGATCGAGCACCGGCTGACAAAGCCCTTTCATCCCTGGACCAACGGCCAGGTTGAGCGGATGAATCGTACGCTCAAGGAAGCCACCATCCGGATGTTCCACTACACCTCGTTGGCTCAGCTCCAGTCTCATCTGGAGGATTATCTATGGGCTTATAACAGTGCTCGCCCTCTCAGGGCGCTCAAAGGCAAGACACCCGTCGGATTTATTCTTGAACAGTGGCAAAAAGAACCCCAAAGATTTTATGATGATCCGAACCACTTCTTTGCGGGACCAAACACCTAGGTTTTGTACGAAAAGCCTTATCTGCTAATTTCCCTATGCAAAAGCAGCATAGGGGAAAGCAATGGTCGGACGTTACGAAATCTCTGATGACGGCTGGGCACAGATTGAAGATATCGTGGCGCCCCCTCAAACCATGGGCAGACCCAGGCGGGATGACCGAAAAATGCTCAATGGTATCTTCTGGGTGCTGTGCTCTGGCGCCAAATGGCGTGATTTACCCGAGCGATATGGTCCTTGGTCGACGGTGTATGACCGGTTCCGCAAGTGGCGTGATGATGGCACCTTGTAGTGGCACAGTGAATCTGGCCACCTGATTTTGAGTGTATGATCACTCACATAGACAGTCAGGTGCAGATGATGACGAAGAAGAGAGCGTTCAGTCCGGAATTTCGCTTGGAGGCGGCCCAGCTCGTGGTCGATCAGGGTTACTCGCTGAAGGCGGCGTGTGAGGCCATGGGCGTTGGCAAATCCACCATGGAGTATTGGGTACGCAGGCTTCGTGCTGAGCGGGCAGGCAAGACTCCGCTGAAAGGTGAGGCTCTGACGCCGGAACAGCGTGAGATTCAGGAACTGAAGCGCAAGCTGCGGCGGGTGGAGGAAGAGAAGGAAATATTAAAAAAGGCTACTGCTCTCTTGATGTCGGACTCCCTGAACAATTCTCGATAATCGAGCGACTTGAAGAGAGCTATGCGGTGCAGCACTTGTGCCAGGTGTTTGGGGTGCATCGCAGTAGCTACCGGGCCTGGCGTGACCGGGACAGAAGGCCCTGTGAGACTGAGCAGAAGCTGCTGGACCAGGTTGTCGAGGCGCATACCGTCAGTAACGGCTCTGCCGGCGCTCGCAGCATCGCCAAAATGGTCACGCAGGCTGGAACATCGCTGAGTCGTTACCGGGCCAGCAGACGGATGAAGCAGTTGGGGCTGGTGAGCACACAGCCGCCAAGCCACGCCTACAAGAAGGCGGATCAGCCGCACCTGGATATCCCGAATTTTCTCGATCGGGAATTCGACGTAAAGGAGCCCAATCAGGTATGGACCGGCGACATTACCTATATTTGGACAGGGGCACGCTGGGCTTATCTGGCGGTGGTCATCGATTTGTATGCCCGTAAACCCGTGGGCTGGGCATTGTCCTTGTCTCCGAATACGGAGCTGGTGAAGAAGGCACTGACCATGGCCTACGAATCGCGTCGAGAGCCACCGGACATTCTGTTTCATTCGGATCAGGGTTGCCAGTACACCAGCCTGGCATTCCGACAGATGCTCTGGCGCTACCGGATGACGCAGAGTCTCAGTCGCCGTGGCAATTGCTGGGATAATGCCCCGACAGAGCGCTTCTTCAGGAGTCTGAAAACGGAATGGATGCCAGAGATTGGCTACCCCAATGTTGCGGCGGCGAAGCAATCTGTCACTGATTATATGATCGGTTACTACAGCAGCCTCAGGCCGCACAAGCATAACGGTGGCCTACCGCCGAATGTGGCAGAAAAGAACTACTGGAATACTCAAAATTCGGTGGCCAAAAACACTTGACCACTACACATCAAACCGCATGACCTACGCTCCAATCTCTGTGTGGTCGTCGGCACGGTACAAACGCTGCGCGTTAGCAATACCGATGGGCGCAAAGTCTATGCCCATAACGAAGAAATGGAGCCACACTTCTCAGCGGTTTCTCCTCAAACGCCAGGGCTGGAGCACACCGAGAAGGGCAAGATCAAATTCAGTTTCGCTAACCTGATGCATCTTCACCAGCCGCTGGTGATCATGGATGAAGCCCATAAGGCTGGTTCTAAGCTCAGCCAAGAGGTTTATGAACGGATTAACCCGACCGCGCTCATCGAATTTACCGCCACACCTAAGGGATTTAACAATCTGCTTCACTCAGTGACCGCCCAGGAGCTGAAAGATGAAGAGATGATCAAAATGCCAGTGGTCCTGGATGAGGCTGAGACATGGCAAGGGGCAGTTAACTCGGCTATTTTGAAGCGCGCCGAACTACAAGAGCATGCAGAACGCGACCGAGAAGCTTATATTCGCCCTATCGTGCTCTTTCAGGCACAAAAAAAAGGCGAAGAGGTCACCGTGGAGGTGCTGAAGCAGCACCTAATCGACAATGAGAACATTGATCCAAGTAAAATCGCCGTGGCCACGGGCGCACAGCGCGAATTAGACGGCATCAACCTATTCAAGCCTGATTGCCCTATCGAGTACGTCATCACGATCGAAGCGCTCAAGGAAGGCTGGGACTGCTCTTTCGCCTACGTCTTCTGCTCGGTGGCTAATATTCGCAGCTCTACCGACGCTGAGCAGCTACTTGGCCGCGTATTGCGCATGCCTTATGCCCAAAAACGTAAAGCAAAAGCGCTGAATAAATCCTACGCCAAGCTGGTTTCAAAACGCTTTATGGATGCCGCCCACAGCCTTCGCGATAAGCTCATTGATATGGGCTTTGAAGAGAGCGAGGCAGAGGACAATATCGAAGCCGAACAGCTCGGCCTTGATGATGGATTATTTAGACCTCAGCCTCGGCCCACTCCAACGATGAAAGTAGCCATTCAGGCTAGCCAGGAAGAAGCTAGCAAAATGAACACGGCAGTGCCGTCGAAAGTACAAGTGACCTTTGATGAGAGCGGCAAGAGCCATGTGGAAGTGAAGGGCTTCCTCAAGCCCGAAGAAGCCGACACATTGATCAGCTATGCCCCTGAATCGCTTAAACCGCAGCTTCAGCAAAGCATCAACGAGCACCACGCTAAATACCAGCAAGAGATACCGCCCTCACAGAAGGGAGAAACCTTCACGCTGCCCCGCTTGATGGCCTACGTGCAGGGGGAGATGGTATTTGGTGACCCTGATATTCTCATGGAGCAACATGAATGGTCGCTTGCCGACCACCCTGCTCGCTTGGAAGCTTCCGAATTCAGTATCGTGGATACCACGAACACATTTGAAATTGATTTAGACGGCAACCGCGTTACCATTGGCTCTGGCGATGCCGCTGAACAGCTCACCATGAACGTCGAAGTAGACGACTGGACGCCAAACAGCCTAGTGCAATGGCTAGATCGCAAAATACGTACACCGTGGCTGAGCCAAGCTGAATTACTGGCTTGGCTGAGCGATGTCGTGACCTATTTAACACGTGATCGAGAGCTGAGTTTATCGCAGCTGATGCGCTGCAAATTTATTCTCGCTCGCAAGCTGTCTGAAAAAATTCAGGGCTTCCGTCAAGCAGAGCGCGAGAAAGTCTACCAAGCCAACCTGTTCGGGCCAGACGCCCATATTGAGGTCTCCTTCGACCAAGGCTTTACCTTTTTCGATGAGATGTACGCAGGCGTTCCGAAATATCACGGTACCTACCGCTTCAAAAAGCACTTCATGGGGCCTGACGCTGTGCCCGTCTTTGATTCCAAAAAGGTCAATGGGGAGGAAGAACAGTGTGCCTTCATGATCGATTCGCACCCGAGGGTAAAATACTGGACACGTAACGTCAGTAGGCATCCAAATTCGTTCTCGCTACCGACCTCCACAGACAAATTCTATCCAGACTTTGTCGCTCTGCTCGACGATAACCGACTGCTTGTCGTGGAATACAAAGGCAAGGACCGCACACCTGAGGAAAACCGCGATTCACGCGAGAAAAACCTCATTGGCCAGCAGTGGGCAAAAGCTTCCGATGGTAAAGCTGTCTTTGTAATGACCACTATTGAAAAAGGGGATCCGAAGGAAGTGCGCGTAGCGATTGATAGCATTCTGCATCAGTAACAAAAGTAACCCTATTCTTTTTCGATACCTTTTTCGTCACGCTCTAAGTAGCGTGACAGCTCCTTCTCATTACGCTACCCTCATTAACTTTAACCATCAAGAAGGAAGTATGTGAAGGCATGGAAAGCAAGCAGTTTTGTCAACTTCCACACTGCTAAAAAATGTAACGAAAAAAACATAAGGGGAACGAAGCAAGATGAATAGTGATTTTGAAAGTTTATTGATGGAAAGAAAAGATTGGAGCTGGACATGGGATAAAGTTTTTGTAAAACCAAAAATTCCAGCAAAAAAACTTTTAAACGCTTTGAGTTATGCACCAGGCGTTAACCCTGACGAAGTGCTAATACTCGTTGATGACACTGTTTTTGGGGGAGCAAAAGATGGCTTCTTAGTAACTCGGGAAGCTATATTTTGCCATGAAATAATGACACCTAAGGAACCGCTGATCAATTAGCCTCTGAGCGACTGAAGGACTCAGAGTAGCAAAATCACCGAGTCAGCGATCATTTTCTAACCACCTTAGGTGGTCTGTTTTTCCTGCCAGCCGGACTATCCGGCTGACAGGGCAGATTCAAGGCGCACTGGCCCCGTCAACTCGGCCTTCGCATCGTGTCGCCAGTACCAAATTGGCCAGTCCGAACAGGCTGAATAGCTGCGCTTGGTTCTTGGCCAACCCCTTGTAGCGCACCTTGCGGTAGCCGAAGAGGTTCTTGATGACATGAAACGGATGCTCGACCTTGGAGCGGATGCTGGCCTTGGCCTTCTCGATTGCCAGCAGCAGCGTTTTCATGGGGCTGTCTTCCATCTTCTTGATGGGGCTGCGCTTGGCGGCAACACAGCAGCGGGAGGCCGGGGCATCCTTCTCTTCGTCCAGATACTTCCACATGCCGGTGTAACCCGCGTCGCCGTATACCTGCTTGTCATCGTCTCGGACCAGCTGGTTCACCATGGTGACATCGGCGACATTGGCCGAGGTGGCAGTGACACTGTGAGCCAGCCCGGTGACGGCATCAACGCCGATATGAGCCTTCATGCCAAAGTAATACTGCTTGCCCTTCCTGGTCTGCTTCATCTCCGGATCGCGTTGCTTGGCCTTGTTCTTGGTGGAAGGCGCCGCCGCCACGATGGTGGCATCGACAATGGTGCCCTCGCGCATGAACAGGCCCTTCTCGGTCAGATGGGCATTGATTTCCTCGAAGATCCGCTGGGTCAGCGCATGCTTCTCCAACAAGTGGCGGAAACGCAGCAGCGTGGTCGCGTCCGGCACACTCTCGATGGCCAGGTCGATACCAATGAAGTCACGCATGGCCTGGCTATCGTAGATGGCATCTTCGAGCGCCTCATCGGCAAGCGCGTACCACTGCTGCAGGAAGTAGATCCGCAGCATGCGCTCCAGGCCGATGGGGGGCCGGCCGCGCTTGCCTGCCGCGTTGGGAAAGTAGGACGGCGACAGTGCATCGATCAGCCGTTGCCAAGGCACTAGCGCCTCCATCTGGGCCAGGAACCGCTCGCGGCGGGTGACTTTTTTCTTGTTCTGGTGCTCGGCTTGGGCAAACGAGATCTGCTTCATCGGGTGGCTCTGTCAGACGGTGGCAGGAAGGTCAGATTATACCCCGCCGGTACCAATCAGGCAGCTGCGGTGGGATTTGTGCAGCGTTTCCCTAAAGGATGGGAAGGCTGCCAAAACTGGCAGCCCATATTTCACCACTAATCCTAAAGATCTGATCCTAAAAGTCGATAATGGCTGAGTAAGTAAATTTTACCTATCAACATTCACACAACATGGAAGCTAATAGATGAAACTTAAGGGATGCATTATTGCATTGTCGATATCAGCATTAGCGTCACCTGCTATGGCAGGGAGCTATGAATGGACGGCTGGCTGGGGTATGGGTGTTTCGGAATATCATGTCAGCGATGGCAACAATAACGAGCTTCACATCTCCTGCCCCGATGATGAATATTCCGGGTATATCAGCGCCACTGCAACTATCAATGGCAAGATGTACAGCTCATCTAACCAAAGCGGAGATGGTTTTGATGTAATTGTTGATGGCGAGGTTTATTCAAATCCTTTCTTTACTGATTGCAGGGTGTGCGGTGATATATTCCATTCTTTCTGGGAACCATTCCGTAATGCCAACAATCTTCTAGTTAGTGTGGAAGGGGAAATGGTACGTCTACCCACGACCAACCTGAGTGACGTGCTCCATCCGCTCGAGAGCGAACTAAACTCCTGCCACGCTTCTTGGTAACCTGGAAAAAATAATGGAAAAATTTAAATTTTATCTCAAGTTCATGGTTGCACTACTGACATGTGGAACTACTGTTCTTGCCAGCGCTCAACAAGTACATCACACTTCTTCAGTGGAAGATGACCCTTCAAGTTCATTCCATTATATAGAAACCAAGTGTGAAATAACTAGATATGACAACTACGATGATATCGCATGTGTCATGGAACGCCTTCATATGAGCCAGACTAGCGGCCAAGGCACGATAATCAATCGGACCAGTAGGCGCGATGAAACTTATGCCAAGATCCGGCAGATGGCAGAAGATGAAGCAGCTCGGGTAGAAAAATATGCCAGTACTGCCCCTCCTGTCGGAAAATATCGCGTCCTGACAAAAGGTAGCACATTTATTATAATAAATTCCGAAGGAGGGAGAGTGGAAGCCACCTATGACGATCTCCCTCTTCATATTCCTTATAGTGAACCTGGGGAAATGTGCTCAGGGTCATTCTGCAAGGACGAAGAAAATAATATTACAGCCTTGAACAGACATGCATTCAGCAATACTGAGCATTACAAAAACCAAGTCGTCCATGAAGCAGCAGTAAAAGATGGTCATTATAATGTTGTTTGCCCTATGTCTAGTGATAGGCCTTGCACGGTCTACCTAGTTAACGGAGAACATACAAAGGTTTATTTAAGTGACCTTCCAAATTACTTGCCTATGGCGTCAGGAAATTATGAATGCGGGAAGAACTCTGTAGGTCCAAACGATACGGTTCCAGGACCTTTTTGTTATCAGGAAGGCTACCTTGACTATAGTGACCGTATTGTCGGACTCAATCCCAACTATGATTTTTAGATTTTTTGCAAATCTCCTCTACGGATGCTGGCGTATCTGATCCACTAGCGAGCAAGTAAAGCTAGATATTCCAGCTAATGCCTTTTTCTCAAGCAATCTCGCCATAACGCCCAGCCCCTCAAAAGGCTGGGCGTTTTGCTGTGGGGCTTATGCCGCGAGGTAACTCAATGACCTTTATTTCTCACGCGATTGAAATTGCGTTAACCCGACTCACTCAGCAGCTGTTAGAGCAGCAGAGGCACCAGGCCACGTCGTTGGTATGTGCCCAAGGTGAGTTTTACCGGGCAGAGCTTCGACTGGAACGTATCGATCCCTCAGAGCTGGCCGACCATTTTCCTGACTAAACCCTTCCCTTTTCACGATCTCATCCACACATGGGCATTTCTTGGCCCGGCGTTACCGATTTGACAGTACAGGAGGTGCCCAATGGCACAGCGCACTAATGTGGTAAATTCTTCTGCCCGCAAAACCTCCCCGTCAGCCATTCAAGCAGAGGCCACCCCGACGAATGCACCGGTCTCTCAGGATGCTCAAACCACCGCCGATAGCACCGCGATCATTCAGGTGATCGAGCGTGCCGCGCTCAATCCGGACGTAGATATCGACAAGATGGAGCGTTTGCTGCAAATGCAGGAACGCGTGCTGGATCGCCAGGCCATGATGGCCTACAGCGCCGCTATGGCGGCCATGCAGACTGAACTGCCCAGCATTGAAGAACATGGTCAAGGCAATAACGGCAAGTACGCCACCCTGGAAGATATCGTCGATACCGTCCGGCCGATCATGCAAAAGCACGGCTTTGCGGTGAGCTTTCGCATTCAGACCCAGGAACGTGGCATCGAGATCACCGGGGTGCTGATGCATAAAGACGGCCACCGGGAAGAGACCGGCATGCTGCTGCCCGCCGACATGAGCGGCAACAAGAACGCCGTGCAGGCATTCGGCTCCTCCACCAGCTATGGCAAGCGTTATGTGCTGTGTGCTCTGCTCAATATCACCACCCGGGGCCAGGACGACAATGGCAATAAAGCCGGGAGCATCAAGAGCGTCACCCCCTTCCAGGCGGGGCAACTCCAGCGCCTGATCAGCCAATGCCCGGCCACGACCCAGGAGTGGTTCAGCGGCAAGTACGGCGCGGCGGTCCAGGTGCCCCAGGCTGACTTTGACAAGCTGCGGGCATCGCTTTCCAAGCGCGCTATTCAATAGCCTGCCTATATCCCGCTTTAAAAGGAGACCCCATGCAACTGCTGACAATGGAGCAAGGTTCCCCCGACTGGCTAGCCGCACGCTTAGGGCGCGTCACCATGTCGGAACTCAAGACCTTGCTGGTCAAGGGCAAGGGCCCCGGGGGATTTGGCACCGGGGCCTTTTCGTACATGTACCAACTGATGGGCGAACGGATTACCGGCGAATTGGCCGAGCCTTTTCAAGGCAACGTCCATACCCGCCGTGGGCATGCACTGGAAGGCGTGGCCCGAGAGCTCTACCAGGACGCCACCGGCGAACCCGAGGCCCGGGAAGTCGGCCTCATTCTCAACCAGGGCGTGGGCTACTCGCCCGATAGTCTGGTGGGCGAGAACGGCCTTTTGGAAATCAAGACCAAATTGCCCAAGTACCAGATCGAGGTACTGCTCAACGGCGAGATCCCGACAGAACACATCGCCCAATGCCAAGGCGGGCTCTGGGTCAGCGAGCGGGAATGGATTGATTTCGTGAGCTACTGGCCGGGTATGCCGCTGTTTATCAAGCGGGCTTATCGCGACGACATCCTGATTCGCCGCATTGCCGAACGGGTCGACGCCTTTCACGAGGAAATGGATCGTCGCCTGGCCCAGGTGATGGCCGCGTGACGCGAGCCCTATACCACGACGCAACACGCTACTTCACGCCATAGACGCCGGGGCCAACCCCCGGCATTTTATTTTTTGGAGGGAACCATGACACATACCAAACTCAAAGCCGGGGAAGTGGCCGGGACTTATCATGTCACGGCCCCGGTCACCGAGGCCGACATCATCAGCATGGCCAAGCGCTTTGCCCGCCGCCGACTGGCCAAAGGGCGCAAGATTACTCAGCCTGCCCAGGCATTTGAGCATCTGCAGGTGCTATTACAGGATTACGAGCACGAAGTGTTTAGCGTGCTGTTTCTCGATAGCCAACACCGTGTAATACGCTGTAATGACCCCCTGGTTTTTGCTCACCTCAAGCGACTAATGCCGGGTGAGCTTTGGGTGCCACATAGCCCAAGGACTGATGCGGCCGCTCTTCATTGTAATACCGGATCCAGCGACCGATGACGGCTCTTGCCTGGCCTAGTGACTCGAAGCGATGAAGCCAGATGCATTCTTCCTTCAATGAACGGAAGAAGCGTTCTACGAGGCCATTCTGCTCTGGCGTGTACGGCGTCGTGAACTCCTGGCTCAGGCCATACGCCTTCACCGTCGCCGTGTAGTGCCGGCTGCTGAAAACCAGCCCGTTATCCGAGCGTAGCGCCAGAGGCTGATGGACTCGTCCCAGAGCGCCGAGTCGCTGGATCAGGGCCTCTTCCAGGGCGGCTTCCGCTGTATTGCTGCTGCCATTGTCCGATAATCGCCAACCGAGGATCTCCCGCGTGCAGCAGTCAATAATGACTGCCAGGCTGGCCCGTCGATCCTTGCCGCACCAGACGTGAGTAAGGTCAGTGGCCCAGCGCTCATCAGGCTGCGTGGTCACTGATGGCAAGCTCTTGGCACGAGGCCGAAAACCTTGGGGACGCTTGCGCACCTGCCAGCCCTTGAGCTGCAGGATGCGCTGTACGGGTTTGCGATTCTCGCCCAGGACACAGGCCAATCGTCGATAACCATACGTGGGGAAGCGTTCCAAGGTCAGCTTTACGCGCGCTTCCAGCTCTGTATTGATCAAGCGCTGCCGTCTCCTGGGCCGGTAATAGACGCTCCGCCTGGGTACGCCTAGCCAGCGACAGAGCTTGGATAGCGATACCGAATGGCCCTCGTTGGCCAATTCCGCCTGCAACGACACTACGAGTTGTCGTCCTCGTCGAGCAGGCGGCGCCACTTTTTTAATGCATAGATCTGCAGGTGAGCCTCGCCCAGCGCCTCCTTGGTTTCCCGCAGATCGGATTCGTACTGCTCACGGATATCCTTGGGCCGGGCTCGGAACCCGTTCTCCATGTTGCGTTGGGCCTCTTCGATCCAGCCCTCGACTTCGGAGACGGTGAGGTCATGCTGTCGAGCCACCTCAGCGACGGTGGTCTTGCCCTTGAAGATATCCATGACCACGGCGGCTTTACGCTTGGCGGTCCAGCGTTTGACGGTGGGTTCGTTGCTCATCTCGTCCTCCTGATAGCTGCACTATAGCCTGTGCAGCTTTGGAGGGGGTCACTTCAACGCTTTGAAGAGCTCTTTAGGGGCACCATTGACGCCGCCAGCGTCTATCCTCGTGAAGTGCTGAAGGCAGCCTTGGCCTACAACGCAGCTGCCGTTATCCTTGTTCACAACCATCCTAGTGGTGATCCAGAGCCCAGCGATTCAGACCGATGTACCACTGAGCGGCTTAAGGAAGCCTTGGGGCTAGTGGATATACGCGTAGTAGATCACGTGGTGGTCGGCAATGAGGGGTGCATCTCGATTGCTGAAATGGGGTGTTTATAGAGGAACTGAATAGTAATATAGAGTTAGTTTTAGTTTACTGAATATTAAATAGTGTAAGAAAAGCGTTAATAAGTAGCTTTAAACCAGAGGGCTTAGGAGTGTTCACCTTAAAAGCCCATCATTCTATACTAAAAGCGAGTGGATTGATGGGCTTTTTAGAACTACCTGCTATATATTGTGTTTAAAGTGTTGGAGACAAACTTACTCGTAAGATCGTTAACCTTTTTGTCAAATAAGTCTAGACGTTTTTCGTTATGTGAAGTAAAATCCATTATTTGCTTGTTGGCTTCACCACTATCTAGGTCTGTAATGTGATGGTAGTAAGGTTCAATACTATCCAGAAGCTTCGTTTCTTTGTTGCTGATAAATATTCTTAAGGTAAATAAGAATAAAGGATTTTTTTCTTGCATATACTTATCTATTATAGAACTTGTTAAGTTGCTCATCTGTTCAGAATTTATGAATAAAGCATCTGGAAGCGCTCTTTCAATTATGCTTGAAAAAACACTTTCATGGATCGAATGCTTGGTTAATTGCTCTAATATCTTAGCGGAAGTATAGCAACTAACCTCGAATGTGGTCAGATCGTTAGCTAACTTGATAATGCCTGCTTCCTCAACAAAAGAACGCCTAAAATCGATAACTGATTTGTATATATTTTTTGAAAAGTCCTCATTTATTTTTGTAATAGGACGCTCCTTATCTGATCCTCCAAAAAACACATCAACTACTGATGATGCTTTGTTAATATTGTCAATTTTCTTTATTGCTGAGAAATATTCATCATGGGCAATGAAATTGAGGCCATAGGAGTCCGTAGAAGCCGTATTTTTTTTATTTAAGCCTTGTGGGTTAAATGCTTTATTACTATTTTCACTACTGCGTATGCCGGTGTCTTGGCTATCGCTTATGCCTCGTAACTCGTTCAGTACTGCGTTAATCCGAGAAGTTATAGTTAAAAGGGCAAAGTGGTCTACGATGTTGCCTTTGAAGAATTTTTGTTTGTTTACTAAAATTTGAGATTTTTCTCCAATACAAATTTCTTTTATATCATTCAAGGAAATTTGTCTCTTAGGGAAACGCTGCACAAATCCCACCGCAGCTGCCTGATTGGTACCGGCGGGGTATAATCTGACCTTCCTGCCACCGTCTGACAGAGCCACCCGATGAAGCAGATCTCGTTTGCCCAAGCCGAGCACCAGAACAAGAAAAAAGTCACCCGCCGCGAGCGGTTCCTGGCCCAGATGGAGGCGCTAGTGCCTTGGCAACGGCTGATCGATGCACTGTCGCCGTCCTACTTTCCCAACGCGGCAGGCAAGCGCGGCCGGCCCCCCATCGGCCTGGAGCGCATGCTGCGGATCTACTTCCTGCAGCAGTGGTACGCGCTTGCCGATGAGGCGCTCGAAGATGCCATCTACGATAGCCAGGCCATGCGTGACTTCATTGGTATCGACCTGGCCATCGAGAGTGTGCCGGACGCGACCACGCTGCTGCGTTTCCGCCACTTGTTGGAGAAGCATGCGCTGACCCAGCGGATCTTCGAGGAAATCAATGCCCATCTGACCGAGAAGGGCCTGTTCATGCGCGAGGGCACCATTGTCGATGCCACCATCGTGGCGGCGGCGCCTTCCACCAAGAACAAGGCCAAGCAACGCGATCCGGAGATGAAGCAGACCAGGAAGGGCAAGCAGTATTACTTTGGCATGAAGGCTCATATCGGCGTTGATGCCGTCACCGGGCTGGCTCACAGTGTCACTGCCACCTCGGCCAATGTCGCCGATGTCACCATGGTGAACCAGCTGGTCCGAGACGATGACAAGCAGGTATACGGCGACGCGGGTTACACCGGCATGTGGAAGTATCTGGACGAAGAGAAGGATGCCCCGGCCTCCCGCTGCTGTGTTGCCGCCAAGCGCAGCCCCATCAAGAAGATGGAAGACAGCCCCATGAAAACGCTGCTGCTGGCAATCGAGAAGGCCAAGGCCAGCATCCGCTCCAAGGTCGAGCATCCGTTTCATGTCATCAAGAACCTCTTCGGCTACCGCAAGGTGCGCTACAAGGGGTTGGCCAAGAACCAAGCGCAGCTATTCAGCCTGTTCGGACTGGCCAATTTGGTACTGGCGACACGATGCGAAGGCCGAGTTGACGGGGCCAGTGCGCCTTGAATCTGCCCTGTCAGCCGGATAGTCCGGCTGGCAGGAAAAACAGACCACCTAAGGTGGTTAGAAAATGATCGCTGACTCGGTGATTTTGCTACTCTGAGTCCTTCAGTCGCTCAGAGGCTAATTGATCAGCGGTTCCTTAGGCCGGAGACAACATCAGGCCACCAGCTCAAGCGCAGCATCCAGCGCTTGTTGCTTGAGTTGCGCACCCTGCCCGAACCAGGCGGAATCCAGCCGGGTGTCCGTGCTGCGGGCGCGTTTGTCGTGGTCCACGTATTCGGTCACGGCATTGAGCAGGCCCCAGGCGGTGTCCTTGGCGGTAACCAGGTGCGAGCCGCGTCCTTCGCCGTGGTACAACGTCTGGACCTTGTTGAGCGCCCGATAGTTGGGCAGCTTGGATGGATCGTCCAGAGGTGTCTGGGTACCGCAGATCACCGACTGGAAGTAGTGCTGGGCTTCACGGTGGCTGATCTCGCGTTCGGCCAAGGCCTTCATGCGGTACATGAAGTCGTTCCACTGCGAGACCGAAATTCCCAGTTGACGCTTCACGGCGTTGGGGTCGAACTCAGAACGGTGGGGCACTTTCACCGCTTGCGTGGTGCCATTCACGGCAATCTGCAGGGTGTTGTTGCACACCACTCGCACCGTGGTGGGTGTGGCCATGGTGGCCAGCGTGCCATCGCACGATGTTGCCAACAGCAGATAATCATTGACCTCATCCTGGCCCTTGAGCGAGGTGCTCAGGCCACTGCGCGCCAAGGCCCAGAACTTGCGCCCGCCCTTGAGCACCCCGGCGGTTTCCAGCTCGTAGCCGGCGTATTCGGTGAGGTCGCGGTAAAACTCCAGAATCTCCTCGGGCTGCACCACCTTGTAGCGCTGCGACACCACCGACAGCGGCGCCTTGGAATCGGAACGGTAAAGCACCTTCTGTTCCGGGAAGGAGTGAATGCTGCCTAGGTGGCTCGCCCCTTCGGCAATAAAGCGCACCGGCGCCTCTTCGATGTGCCAATCCATCCCGGCTTGTTGCTGCCAGACGTCCAGCGGTTGGTGGCGGGAAAGCTGTTGCCCTAGGCCATGCCAGGGGGTATCGCCAACGTAGGCCATTTGTTCAACGAGGTGTGCCATGAAAATGACTCCTTTAAAACACGAAAACGCCAGCGGACAGCCAGCGCATTAGGTTGGGCAAGAAAGAGGGTTAGCCGCCAAGCGGCGAGAGGGTCAGGGGGAGGCCACCGAGGGCGTCGGCTGACGAAAGGCATAGCCGCACGACAAGCACAGCCAGGGCGTGCCTTCACCGGGCGGCATCCATTGAGAGAAACAGCGTTGCACGGCGAGAGAGCCCGCTAACCCACCGGTACTTCCGCCCATGACCGCCATAGATAATTTGGCAAGTGGAAAACGCGAAGCAGGGTCAGGGGTGCCATCGGAACTGAACGAGCGATAGGCCCCGACGGCACCACCCAGCAGTGCGCCACTGGCAATGCTGAGTTGTCGGGCTGTCTCAAGATTAAACGTGCGTGGGGCTGTGCAGCGTAAACAAGGTGGGGGCATGGAGCACACTCCTGTGAATGAGAAGATCCCAGGGGCTGGGGGTCACAGGAGTGATATAGGTCTCAAATAATGTTGAGCACAGTTTTCACCGTCATGCATGCGCAGACTGGTTTTACACCAGGTGGATTTTTACCGTTATTCAATGTTCTAAATCACACCAGGTTTCGTGGTGGCCTTAATCCTTGAGCATGTCAAAATCTAACAACACCTACTCCGCTGAAGGTCGTTAGCGTCCGGTTTCATTGGGCCACTACGCCCAGGACGCAGCATGCACACAGCGATGGAATAGGCTGTTGTCGCTGTATTCCTCCATCCGGTGAGAATTTTTACTGGCGTGTGACATGTTCTGAGCCATTGCGACCCAACCTGGATCGCAACCTTTATTGATAGAAACTGTTCAGGCCATGGCGGTCTGACTTAAAATGAAACGGCTTCCACAAAAGCCGGTGTGATTCACTTTCCCGAAGGACGCAAACGAGGATTGCGGCGTGACACCGCAGTGAGGGCACCGTGTCATCGGTCTCTCCTGGGGATACGGAACGTACATCGATAGCCGAGTGCTATCCCCCAGGTGATATAGATCTGAAATAACTTTTACTGGCGGGTCTCATCCTGTGAACGTGTGGCAGGCTTTTCAGCCTGCGGTTAACTCACTGATAAAAATGGAATTGTTTTTTAACGACAAATAGGACAAAAAAGTGGATGACACACGCTGACAGCCCTTGCCATACGTGGCTTTCGCTTTCATGGCTTATCTGCCTCACGCCTGATATCTGCTCGGTTAATAGTAGTATGCATCAGCTAACGTAGGGGTAACCATCATGGAAGGAGGCCCCTAGCCTCCGACCTATCCCCTCTAGCGCTGTAACCAATCACCACCCTGGGCTAAGTCGATTGCGAGGTATCCAGCGATACCCGTAAGAAGGATCGATAAGAAAACGGTAGGTCCATGACCAGTGCCCACTAGCGGTCGCTCCCCAAAGCGACCGTGCCCCCTTGTGTCACCCCTCACCTACCGTGGCTACCCATAAGCCGACGTATACCTGATAGCACCCCCCACGTTGGGTATCGCCCCTTGGGGCATCCCCGCCTAACGCCTTAAACGACGACCGCCTGTAAGCGCGGTCTCGTGCTGGCGTGCATGGCCCTTTTCGCTTTTTAACCCCAACACCGCCACGTCTGGGACACGGCCTAGCTGTTTAGTCCCGGGGTGTAATGGTCCATGGTACGAACCATTGTCCGAGGAGGATCCATGGCTCAAGTACTTCATCAACGCGCCAAGACCACGCACGCCATCCGAAAAGACATACAGCGATCGTCAGCTTCGATCGCGGAGCTGAGCCGCCGTTACAACCTCAATCCCAAAACGGTGCGCAAGTGGCGGCATCGCAGTTCCGTGGAAGATGAACGCATGGGCCCCAAGCAACCAAGCTCTACCTCCTTGTCGGACCTTGAGGAGGCGGCGGCGATCACCTTTCGGCGCACCACCTGGTTGGCCCTGGATGACTGCCTCTTCGCGCTTCAGCGCTTTATTCCTCATCTGACGCGTTCGAGCCTGCATCGGCTGTATGCACGCCACGGTATCAGCCAGCGACCTCGTCAGACCGATGAGACGACGGACAAGCCATCATTCAAACACTACCCGATCGGCTACCTGCATATGGACATCTGCGAGGTCCGCACCGGCGAGGGCAAGGCGTATTTGTTCGTGGCCGTCGACCGTACCTCCAAGTTTGTGCATGCCCGGCTCTATCGCCAGGCCCAGCGGAAACAGGCGGCTGAGTTCCTCGAAGACACGCTGCATCAGTTGCCGTACCAGGTCCATACCGTGCTGACAGACAACGGCTCGCAGTTCGCTAAACGGCGCGGAACAGAATCCTATAAGCCGCATCGGTTTGATGTGGTCTGCCACCAGCATGGCATCGAACATCGCCTGACACGCCCCTTCCATCCGTGGACCAACGGGCAGGTTGAACGGATGAATCGCACCATCAAGGAAGCGACCGTCCGAAGCTTTCATTACGCCACCTTAGGCGAGCTGAGTACCCATCTAAAGGACTATCTCTGGGCGTATAACAGTGCTCGACCGCTTCGTGCGCTCAAGGGAAAAACGCCCATTGGTTTCATTCTCGAACGTTGGCAGGATGACCCGGAGAGATTCCATGATGACCCTGTCCACTACTTCCCGGGACCATACACCTAGCGCCGTGGGCCTGCCCGTGGGCGCGTGTCAGGAGATCACCACGATGAGTTCACCTTTCCAATCCTTTCTGCACGGTCGTAAACGCCATCGGGACAACACTCAGCTTCGTCTCCGACATTTCCCGAAGTTTCACAACATGTCGGTACAAATGACTTGTGGGCCCCTGATCACCAATTATTTGGAAAAGACCTATCGGGTGATGAAGCAAGCTCGCGATGCCCACAGCCGGATTCTGGCAGTACCGCTCGATCTGCGTTACCCCGAGGCCCTGCCTGCCAGCAGCCTAACGTCCCATAATACCGTGATAAGCCGTTTCCTATATTTTTTGAGCTGTGAGTTGACGCTGATCAAGACCACACATGACCCGGACATGCGCTATATCTGGTGCCGGGAACAGGACACCAGCGACAAGCCTCATTATCACGCCTTGCTTTTCTTCAATGGCAACGCGCTCCGACGCCTCGGGACGTTGAGCGCTTACATGGACGGGAGTGACGAAGCTTATGACGGTGATTGCCTGTATCACCGTCTGGTGCGGGCGTGGGCCTGGGCAATCAATTGGCCTTTGGAAAAGATGGGCGGCCTGGTTAACGTGACCCAAGACCGCTTAACCGATAAATCTGCGGTGCGTTACTTTCATCGCGGTGACCGAGCGGCATTCCGTGAGGTCTTCTACGCGGCCAGTTACCTGTGCAAGGCCTATTCCAAACCCATTGGCCAGGGCGTGCATTGCTTCGATGGTAGCCGCCTATAGCACGGGCAGACGCAGCCTGGCTGAGAGCGCCTGTGAGGCGTTATCGCTGCTTCCTCCTATCATGGGCTCTACCTTCCCTCTCGGATCGGCGCTCAGCGCATCCTTTGAGGGATTATCAGCATAGAAAACAGAAAAGAAGCGTCTTAACAAGGAGTGGGCGCTCGGGATGATGGATGACTCGCTCTTACAGGGTTATTTATGCATCCCTTAATGGGCTGGCCAGCCATGAGCCAGCCTATCCTTCATGTGCCTTAGCGATACCTACCCGACAAGTGACACCGGCATGACACGCCTGGTGCGCTTTTCCTGATGACCCGACCCCCTGCCTTGCCCCGACGAGAACGGCCCCTGGGGGCTGGTACTTGCCCGTGCGTATCCGCATTCAGACATAATCCAGGAGACGGCCATGACTCAGCCTAGCCTTTTCGGGCACCACTCCAAATGCCATCCCGATAACCCGCATTGGAAATGCCACTACGGCCCCCCGCTACGCGGGCTGCGCGTTTGTGAGCCTGCGGGGGGTCCCTTGATCATCCAGTTCCTGAACCGCGTCCACTCTTGGTGGCAAAGCACGTGGCAGGTCAAACAGCGCCAAGCAAAAAAGTCTAGAAAGAAGAAAGTATATAACCAAATATTCTTGTGTATTTTTTAACCGCTGCCTGAGCCAGATGCTCATAAGCATGTGGCGCAGACCCGAACCTCCCTTGGGAATCGGTTATTTCGGCTACCAATAGCCAGAATAACCGCATCGACTGCGCTTAAGCTCTTGGAGCCCTCATTTCTAGATAGCATTTTCTGCTCAATGTCAACAGCCCTACTTATCAGCTTCCGCTTTTCAAGTAGTGCCGATTCCATGCTGCACTGAAAGCGTCACTCTCTGCCCTGCCACTGGACAAGGTCTGGTGGCACACCCCAACCCTTATAGGAGAGTGACAATGAGCTATCCCTTACACCCGATACTACCTGCTCCCGGCCACTTCAATGCCCAGCGACTCGCCCCCACTTTACTGTGGCGATCCAGCCATGAGCTCAGTCAGAACTGTCAGGTGTCGATAGATCTCAGCGTCCTGACCCTGCTAGCAGGGGTCAGCATAGTGGCCAAGGCCGCTACGACCTGAAGATGCCCTACGGCGCGGTCAAACCCACCACGATCAACATCCTAGGTGTAGCCGGCTCCGGTGAAGGCAAATCGCCGCTTTACGACAAAGTGCTCAATGTCATTCAGAAGTCGCAGCGTCAACAGCGCCGTGAGTGGCGCAGGCGGTTGGATGCCTATCATGGAGAGTTGGAAGAGTGGCGCACTGAAGAAAAAGTGCTGACCCAGGCGATCTACCGCAAGCAGACCAAGGGCGGTACGGCGGAGCGTGAGCGTCAAGCGCTACGTGAGTTGCATCAGCGTCGTCCCGAGCCGCCCCGCGAGTTCCGGCTGCTATATGAAGACACTACACCGGAAGCGCTCTTCTCGGGGCTGGAAACGGCGATTCCGAGCGCAGCTCTGGCCACAGACGAGGCGGAAGTCTTTTTCAAGGGCGCCATGAACCGGGCACGCAGCCACCTCAACTCACTTTGGAGTGGCGGTAGCACGGTAATCACACGAGCCACCAAAGAAGATATTGTGCTGAATGATGCTCGCCTAATGCTGCTGCTGATGGTGCAGCCCGGCATCCTGCAAAAATACATGGAGACACAAGGTCAGCAGGCAAGGGACTCTGGCATGCTCGCCCGTTTTCTCGTCTGCGCACCGCCATCGGTCCGCGGTCAGCGCTTCTACTCGCTGCATACCCCCCCGGAATGGAAGGCCTGGGAGCAAGCTGAGGCACGCCTGGACACCTTGACGCGGGAAAACCTGATCCTGGCCCACGCACCTGAAACGCCGCGTGAGGAACTGGAATTCACACAAGAGGGGGCGGCTTGTTGGGTACAGGTGGCCAATGAGATCGAGCGACAGATGGGCCCAGGCGGGTATTTCGAGGCATGCCCCGATCATGGTTCGAAGCTTGCGGAAAACGTGGCTCGCGTAGCGGCGTTGATACATTTGTTCGAGGGCTATGAGGGGGGCATCATCCCCGAGACGGTGCTGATGGCAATGGATATCAGTCTCTATTACTCCGGCCACTTCCAGCATGTGTTCATGCCACCTCCCCAAGAGGAGCAGGATGCCTGTCAACTGAATGAGTGGTTCAATGAGCTCCGGCAGTTCAACTGGCGTATCATGCGGTACAACGATGTGCGTCAACGCGCCCCACGTCAGCTGCGCGATAGGAAGCGCCTCAAGGCCGCCTTGGAAGTGCTTATTGCCCAGCAGCAGGTGGTAGTTTTTACTCACAACCGAACGCGCTACATCGACCTGGCGCCTTGGCTGGGGCCGCCGGACCTGAGCATGCTCTGATATTCACTTCCTCTTGCCGCCCTACGGGGCGGCAAGGGCTACCCATCTGAGGATGGTTGATTTAAGCCCCTGCAGCACTGCCTGCCAAGCCCACCATGAGTATACGATTCAGGCACGCTCTCAAGTCACAGTTAAATTGCCGAGAGCCTCCTGCCGTATTTGATGTAGAGCTTCATGGCTTTGATGCATTATTCGTAGGTGTACATAGACTACCTCTACCGATAGTCCAAGATTCCGTCCACACCTTCTCAGTAGTCAACAAAGATGACCCGCCCGTGACCGTCAGTGGATAGTCTTTTGCTTCAGCCAGTAGCTCTCCTCGCCGAGCAGGTCGGTGAGGGCCGCTGGCGATGGCGTCCGAGCGCAGGCTGCGATAGCTCTCGGCAGTCAGCTCAATGGCCCATGGGACATTCCTGTTGGCCGCTAGAATGACCAAGCTGGCCTTTCGCAGCCCACTCAGCCAGCTCCGTGCACGGACAGGGAACATCGGCGGCGTTTTGAACGGGAACAGCCGCACCTAGAGCGCTGCCCCGTCGGTACCTTCGGGCAGCAGCCAGGTAGTGCCGGCGACTCAGGCTGAAGCACAAGCGCACCCGGCCTTACACGTCTCGGATCAATGGTCAGGCAGAGCAGTTCATTCAAGCCGCCCTGCGCGAATTGGTCTACAACAAGGTCACTCCACTTGGCTATTAACAGCCAGAGTTATTGTTTTCATCTTGCGTGTCTTCACTGGCTCTTCAAGCGGCTCCTTAGCATTTTCATTGTAGGCCTTTCGCAAGTTGGGCTCATGGCAGATGAGTTTTTCAATCTGCTCAGAAAGCTGGTCTTTGTCATTCGGTAGCAGAAGGTTATATTCGTCGACAAGAGGGAACAATGTCTTGGCAATCGTCTGCGCCGTTCTAACATGCCCAGGCCAACCGTTGGCTGGACGTTTCGAGAGCGCTCCTTTCACTAAACCACGCAGCAGGACTTCTCGCTCTTCCTTTTTCTCATTACGCGCAGCTTGAGCTTTTTCCTGCCTTAACTCATAGCTTTTGTTTCTAACTTCATTCAAAAGCCGCCAAGCTGTTGCATGCTGTTGCGCACAAGAAAAGGCTGAAACCATTTTTGCACCAACTTTAAACAATTCTCCCGGCTGCGAACTGTCAGTGTAATATTTTATTATATTTTGCATGTCACCGTCATAAAGCAAACGAACAAACACCCCCTGACGCAAGGCAACATGGAAGTGCTCGTCAATTTTATCATCAAGCTTAACTCCCTCCTTAACAGGTCGTATAATTGCAGACCAATCATCTTCGGGATTGATTCCTCGCCAAATAATTTCCTCTGCTTTGCTATTTATTGCATCTTCAAAATCAATCGCATCGAATTCACTTTTCGGTTGCTCATGCAATATAGCATCAACTAGATCACCTGCTTGATCATAAATTATCTGCCAAGAATCCACAGTCACCACTTCACCTTCTCCTACCTAATAGTCAGGCCAATATGCCAGTGAGCTTCAGCGCTCATACCCTCTTTCGTCAAAAATCCCTTCATCACACCCACCTAGCATTAGTCAAGATAGACACATAATCCTTAAAGCAGATTAAGCAGCACCGGTACGCGGCTGACAGCAGGTTGCGAAAATCCACTCATCAAGCCGATGAGGAGGGAGGACAACAATGGCCAGAGCGCTACTACGTCCCGAGCAGGTCGCTGAAAGGCTGGGCATGAGCCTCAGCTGGGTCTACAGCAACAAACACTGTATCGGGTTCATTCAATTTGGCAAAGCCATACGTTTTGAGCATGAGGTTATTGAGGAGTACGCTAGAGGATGCAGGCGCGATCCTCAACGGAAGGAGGATCGAGAATGGGATACACCGTTTCAAAAAGAAAGGACCGTGACACGTGGATTGTCCGCGCAAGGATCAACGGCCAACGTACTCAGCGAACTTTTCGCACAGAAGGAGAAGCGAGGCAGTACGCACTAAAGGCAGAAGCTCAACGCCAAGAAGATAAGTTCAATGGTGTCATGGGGCGTAAGCCCAAATACACCTTCTCAGAGGGGCTGCAGCGTATGGTCAGCGAATACGACGTTCGCTCCCAGAAGCAGCACATCCTATTGGTCGCCAGATGGATGGATGAGCATGCCCCCGGCATCATCATTAGCCAAGAACTACTAGATGCCGCCCGAAGGATGCAGAAAGCTCTCAAAGAGAAGGGATTGGCTCAGTCAACCATCAACAACCGGATTCAGGTCGTCAAACGAGTGCTTTCGCTATCGTATCGGGAATGGGACTGGATCGACTTGCCACTCGACGGAAAGCTACGTAAGCCCTCACCCAAAAATGAGCGCCACGTCTATCTCTCCGAACTGGAGCTTGCCGAACTGCTTGATGCCGTACCCGAGCGGTATCAGGTCGAACGAAAGGTGATTTTGCTGGCCATGCTGACGGGGATGCGACGCGGGGAACTGATGGCACTGGAGCCGAGAAATGTTTACAACGGTCGAATCGTGCTCAAACCCAACCAGACGAAAAACGGCAAGCCCAGGGTCATTCCGCTGTCAGGAGAAGCGCTCCCATTGACGGAAAGCTTACCGTTTGACACAACAGGAGACAGAGTCAGGGGAGCGTTTGAAAGAGCCCGAGAAGCCATTGGGCGGCCGGACATCCGTTTTCACGATATGCGGCACTGCTACGCTTCATTACTCGCCAGCAAGGGGGAGTCATTAACGAGTATCAGGGATTTGCTGGGGCATTCATCACTGACGGTGACCAGTCGCTATGCCCACGCCGACCCGACAAGATGGGACAGTGTGGTTGCCAATCTGCCGCGCATTGGCAACCAAATGGCAACCAAGCACTGATGAAAAGAAGCTCTTATCTCTGTAACCAATTGATTTAATTGGTGGGCCCAGTAGGACTTGAACCTACGACCAAGGGATTATGAGTCCCCTGCTCTAACCAACTGAGCTATAGGCCCGAAAAGCGTGCATATGATAGCGAATGTGGCGGTACGAGGCTAGCCCCATTGCGCTACATTGAGAGGGCTTGGCATTTCTGGGGCACTTTTCCCCGGCCCTGGAGTCTGGTGGTGAGTTCTCTATGCGGAGGTGTGCTGTGAAAGCCTTGATTGCTCTATTTCCCTTGTTGTTGGCGGTGCCGGTACACGCGGACTGGCAGCTAGACCCCGGCCAGTCGCGGGTGCAGGCGTCGATTACCCAGTTGAACGGCGAGGCGCCGCAAACCCACCACCATCAGGTGCGCGACCTGCAGGGCGATATCGCAAGCGACGGCACCCTGCGCCTGCCCTTGAAACTGAGCCAGACAGACGTACTCGAGCGGCTTGGCGAACTGCCGCCGTGGGCGGGCCTGCTGACGAATGCCACCCTGGTCACGTTGGTGGCGCAAATGCCGCCGGAGCGTCTGGATGGCCTGGATATCGGCGAGTCGCTGGTGGAGACCCTGACGTTTCGCGTACAGAGCGATCTGGTGGATCAGGAGGAATCCGTTCCGCTGCGATTCACCCGCGAGGGGCTGAACGAGATACGCGTGACCCACGCCGAGCAGATGGCGTTGGATGGCAACGCCCTGATGGAGAACGATACGGTACGCACCGTGCTGTCGCTGCTGGGCTACCAG
Source organism: Halomonas sp. Bachu 37 (assembly GCF_039691755.1). NCBI lineage: Bacteria > Pseudomonadati > Pseudomonadota > Gammaproteobacteria > Oceanospirillales > Halomonadaceae > Halomonas > Halomonas kashgarensis. The sequence goes on from NZ_CP137552.1 coordinate 2,472,162, forward strand.
CAGATCGGCGAGCATGTGCCCGTCACCCTGGATGCGCTGCTGATCAACCGCTGACGGTTCGCACTCGCCAGGGGCACACCGCACCTATCGCCCCTGGGCTTCTTACACGCTCATGATTTCTTATTAAACGCTCAGGGCTTCCACATCTCCGGCCTGGGCTTCGCCGGTCTGTACGCGCCATTGAGCGGCGTAGTGACCATTGGCAGCCAAGAGGCTCGTGTGGGTGCCGCGCTCCGCCACTTGGCCTTTCTCGATCACCACGATTTCATCGGCGTGGACGATGGTGGAAAGGCGGTGGGCAATCATGATTACCGTGCGGCCGTGGGCGATGCGCGTGAGCGAGCGCTGAATGGCCGCTTCGGTTTCGTTGTCCACCGCGCTGGTGGCTTCGTCCAATACCAGAATCGGCGGGTCCTTGAGCAGCGCCCGGGCGAGCGAAAGCCGCTGGCGCTGGCCGCCGGAAAGGCGCACGCCCCGCTCCCCTACCGCGGTATCCAGCCCTTGGGGCAACGTCTCGATAAAGCTCCACGCCTCGGCAATCCTGGCGGCGTCGATGATCGCGGCATCGTCGGCGTCGGGCTTGCCGTAGGCGATATTGTCACGAATACTGCCTTCGAACAGGTACACATCCTGGCTCACCAGGCCAACTGCTTGGCGCAGCGAGGTCATGCTCACCTCGGTGATGGGCTGGCCGTCGATCAGCACGCGCCCGCTTTCGGGGTCGTAGAAACGCAGCAGCAACTTGATCAACGTCGATTTACCCGACCCCGTCGCCCCCACCAAGGCCAGGGTATTGCCGGCGGGCACACGCAAGTGTATGCCCTCGACCCCGACATGGCTGGTGGCGTAGTGAAAGCTCACGTCGTCGATGGTCACTTCGCCACGCACCGGCTGGGTGAGCGGCGTGGTGCTGTCGTCCCTGACGGTGATAGGGACTTCGAGCAGGTCGAGGATGCGCCGCGTGCTGGCCATGGCGCGCTCGAACAGGTCGATCACCTGGGCCAGGCCGGTTAGCGGCCAGAGCAGGCGTTGGGTGAGGAATACCAGCACGCCGTACGCGCCGACGTTCAACGAGCCGTTGAGCGCCATCATGCCACCGACGGTGAAGGTGGCAAGAAAGCCCGCCAGTATCGCCATGCGAATCACGGGAATAAACGCCGAGCTGACCTTGATCGCCCGGCGGTTGGCTTCGACATAGGCTTCGCTGACGTCGCGCAGGCGCTCGGCTTCGCGGGTTTCGCTGGTAAAGCTCTTGATCGTGGCGATACCGCTGAGGTTATTGGATAACCGGCTGGCCAGGTCGCCAACCTTTTCGCGCACGTCGCTGTAGAGCGGTCCGGCCTTGCGCTGAAAGAAGAAGGCGCCCCAGATGATCAGCGGGATGGGCGTGAAGGCGAGCAGCGCAATCAGCGGCGAAAGCACGAAGAAAACCGCGCCAACTGCAACCACCGTAACGATTACCTGAATCAGCGAATTGGCACCGCCGTCCAGAAAGCGCTCGAGCTGGTTGACGTCATCGTTCATGGTGGCCACGAGCTGGCCGGAGCTTTTCGACTCGAAGAATGCCATGTCGAGCCGCTGGGCGTGTTCGTAGGTGTCCTGGCGCATATCCGCTTGCAGGCGCTGGGCCAGGTTGCGCCACAATATCTGGTACAGGTACTCGAACAGCGACTCCCCCGCCCAGATGAAGAACGTCAGCCCCGCCAGCATGGCGATCTGCTGCTGGGGCGTTTCGAATCCCAGGCTCGCCACGAAGCTCTGCTCCTGATTGACCACCACGTCGATGGCCACACCAATCAAGATTTCCGGGGCGATATCGAACAACTTGTTGATGATCGAACAGACGGTGGCGGCAATGATGCGCCGCCGATAGCCCTTGGCGTAGTGCAAAAGGCGCACCAGCGCCTGAAAACTGTGAGCAGAGGAAGCCACGTACATTCCTTGATGTCGAAGGTAAATCGAGTCGCGGTAAATCGATCAGCCAGTCTGAGCCGCGCGCCTGACGTTGGCAAGCAGCGGGCTTCCGGTGTCCGGGTCGGTCAGCAGTGTACATTCCACCTGATAGAGCGTGCGCACCAGGTCGGACGTCACCACCGTTGCCGGCGGGCCTTCGGCGATGATCTGCCCTTCGCGCATGGCGATCAAGTGGTCGGCATAGCGGCAGGCGCTGGCCAGGTCGTGCAGCACCATCACCACGGTACGGCCGTGATGGGCGAGGCGTTTCACCAGCTCGAATACTTCGATCTGGTGGCCGAGATCCAGCGCCGAGGTGGGTTCATCCAGCAGCAGAAGCGGGGTTTGCTGGGCAATGGTCATGGCGATCCAGGCACGCTGGCGCTGGCCACCGGAAAGCGCTTCGAGCGGCCTATCGGCCAGTTGCTCCAGCCCCGCCGCGGCCAGGGCGTGCTGGACGACGCGCTGATCCTCCGCCGACCACTGGCGCAGCCATCCCTGATGCGGCTGGCGGCCGAAGCGGATCAGTTCGGTGACGGTCAGTCCTTCCGGCGCCACGGCCTCCTGGGGCAACAGCGCCAGTTGGGTCGCCAATTCACGCGCGGGCAGGCGCTGAATGTCGGCGCCATCCAATAGTACCGCCCCGTGTTCAGGCTTGTGCAGGCGAGCGAGCCCGGCCAGTAGCGTGGATTTACCACAGCCGTTGGGGCCGACAATGGCGGTGACCTGGCCGCTGGGCAGGACCACATTCAAGCCATCGATGACCTGTCGCGAGCCGTAATTCAGGCTCAGCGCCTGGGTATGCAGTGTCGGCGTGGCATGTTGCTTCATGGGGAGCTCCGGTTGGCGCGCATTAGTATCCATAACAGCCAGGGGCCGCCTAACACGGCGGTGACGATACCCACCGGTATTTCGATGGGCGCCAGCAGTGTGCGCCCGGCCAGATCTGCCAGCACCATCACTAACGCTCCAGCCAAGGCCGAGGAGATGACCGGTACACCCCGCGAAGACGACAGCGCACGGGCAATCTCGGGGCCGATCAGCCCCACCATGCCCACCGGCCCCGCCACGGCTACCGCTAAAGCCGTCAACACGACCGAAAGCATCAGCACCTGAAAGCGCCGCACCTTGACCACGATACCCAAGCCGCTGGCGGTGGCATCCTTGAAACGCAAAAGCGCCAGCGAACGCGCTAGCGCCAGGGCGGCGATAACGCCAAGCGTGAGCCCGACCGTCAGCAGTTGCATCGCGCCACTGGCGCGAGCGTTCAAGGTGCCCACCGTCCACGGATAAGCGGCGTTGGCGGCATCGATCGCCACCCGTGCCAGCAGTAGTTGAGTAATCGCCCCGAACACCGCGCCCACGCCGATGCCCGCAACAATAAAGCGGTAACCATGGGTTCCGCTGCCCGCCGCCAGCCCGAACGTCAGCACGGCGGCAGTGGTCGCGCCGGCCAGCGCCATGGCGGGAGGCGCAATCGAAACGCCCATCCCCACTATCGAGGCAACGGCAAACGCCGTCGCGCCGTTATCGATCCCGATGATGCCCGGCGTGGCCAGCCGGTTGCGGGCCAGGGTCTGCATCAGTATCCCGGCCAAGGCAAAAGCCGCACCTGTCAGGCAGGCGGCGGTCAAGCGGGGCAAACGCAGCTCCTGCACCATGAAAGTCGCCATCATTTCACCCCGGCCAAACAGCGCCAGAACCGCCTCGCTCGGGGCGAGCAGCGTGCTGCCCAGGCTCAAATAAGCCAAGCCGGCGGCCAACAGAGCAAGCATCAGGCCGCCGCCGACCATGACGGCGCGCTGTTCCAGCAGCACACTGTAAGCTTGGCCCCGGCGCCGCCAGCCCAAACGCCAGTATCCGTCAGGCGCTATCACCCGGTCGCCAAGCTCATGCATGCTCGTCTCGCGAGACAGTGGATAGGTCGTCGTTTTCATCGATTGACTCATAGCATCGGCAACCGCTTGGCACGGACCACCGCGATCAACACCGGGGCGCCGCATAGTGCCGTGAGCACACCCAGTGGCAGCTCGGAAGGCGCGACGACCACGCGAGAAACGATATCGGCGGCGAGAATCATCAGCGGGCCAATCGGCAGGCAGAACCACAGCGTTCGACGGATATCGGGGCCGGCGATCGCCCGTGCCACGAATGGCACCACCAGGCCCACAAAGGCGATCGGCCCGGCCATGGCGGTTGCCGCGCCCACCAGCACCGCCACACACAGCACCACCAGCCAGCGAATAACGGCGGGATGATGGCCAAGGCCAGTGGCAACACGCTCCCCCAGTGCCAGAGCAGCCAAGGGTCTCGCAATCAGCGCGATCACGCCACCGGCAACAAGGAGGCTTGGCAATACCGCCACGAGATCCGACAGACGGCGCCCGGCGAGACCGCCCACCACCCAGAAACGGATTTCATCGGCGGCACGCTGATCATAGAGCAGAAGCAGCGCGGAGAGCGAACCCAGCAATCCCGAAAATGCCGCCCCGGCCAGGACCAGGCGAACCGGGTCGTCGCCTACCCCGCGCATGCGCACAACACCCAGTACGCAAATGCAGCCCACCAGCGCACCCAACTGGGCCACGCCAATGCGCAGGGTGGCGGCGCTGGCCCCCAGCACCAGTGCCAGCGCTACCGCGAAAGCGGCTCCGGCGCTGACACCCAGCAACCCTGGCTCGGCCAGGGGGTTGCGCGCCACGGCCTGGAGCAGCGCCCCCGATATACCTAATGCCACACCGACGGCGATGCCGATCAAGGTGCGCGGCCCGCGCAGCTCCCATACCACGAAGTGGGCTTCACTGTCGGCGCTACCCCACAGCACGGCGAAGGCGCGGGAAGGAGAAACCTCGCCCGCGCCTATCAATAAACTGGTTCCCGCCATCGCCACCAATGCCATCAGCAGGACGAGAAATGCCGCCCGCGCATCCATGCGGGCGGCGAAACTCATGCTGATCACGGCAGAAGCGCTGCTTCGATGTCATCAAGAATGGCCAGCGCCGCCAAGGGGCCGCTTGCGCTGGTCCAGAGTTGGCCATCGACCGGTACCACTCGATCCTGCTGAACCACATTCAGCCGGTTGAAGGCGCTGCTCTGCGTGGCAGTTTCCAACGCGTCCTGGCCATCGGCGTTGAGGGTCGCGAGAAACAGCCAGTCGCCATCCACTCGGGACAGGTTTTCCAGGCTCAGAATATCGCTGTGTATCCCACCCTCGTTGAGTAAATCGCCATCTTCGACGTCCAGGCCAGCCGCCGCCATGATGCCGGTGGAGAAAATATGTTCGGACATCACCATCGGGCCGGCGGGCATCCAGCGCACCAGATAGGCGACTCCTCCCACGTCGGCCTCGGCCAACGCCGCCGCCAGTTCTTCACCGCGCTGCTCCACCTCGACAATAGCGTCATTGACTTCGTTTTCACGGTTCAACGCCTGGCCAAAAAGGCGCGCTTCCGATTTCCATACATCACGCGATGTCTCTTGTGTCGGTGGCACCACGGTGGGGGCAATCCGCGACAGCAGCTGAAACTGCTCCTGCGGGAGTCTGGGTGGCGCCAGGATGAGATCGGGTTGCTGGGCCAGTACCGCTTCGATATTGATCTCTCGCACTACGCCCATGATGGCAGGTCGGTCAGCGTCCAGGTGCGCTTCGATATAACCGGCCACCCCGTCTCCACCACGTGTGGTGACGGCGCCAAGCGGAGTGATACCCGCCGCCAGCGCAGTATCCAGGGCGCCTTCGTAAAGCGTCACCACCCGCTCGGGAGTACCTTCTATTTCCACTTCGCCATAAGCGGTATCCAGCGTACGCGCCTGGGCAACGCCCATCGCCAACCCGCTCAATAGCACGCCGATGAGACCACTACGCAAGCTTGTTCCCAACATGATGTTTCCTCGATACGATACATTCTCTGGATAATAACGATTCTCAAAAACAGTTGCACCAATATTCGCTCGAATAGCCCGTTCCATTTCTCGCAACGACACTTTTCGAGCGACCACACTGAAACCTCTCGCATATCCGTTGCGAAAATCGCAACGAATTGTTCCGCTTATCATTCTCGAAACTGGGAACTTTTCTTTCTAGAATGCACATCTCATTTGAAAATCAATGTCATTAGCGATCCGTTATCGATACCCAGGGAACTGACATGCCTCGTTTTATTCGTACCACCATGGCCAGCGCTGTCACGCTCGCAATCACCACCGTTGCAGCCCAAGCCCAGGAAACCGCTCAACTGGATAATATCGTGGTCTCGGCCAGCGGCTTTGAGCAGGCCATGGTGGACGCCCCTGCCAGCATTTCGGTCGTCACTCGCGAGCAACTACAACGCGAGCGAATCACCAGCGTTGCCGATGCACTGCGCAACGTAGAGGGTGTGGATGTGGGCGGCTCGGTGGGTAAAACCGGCGGAAGTAATATCAGCATGCGCGGCATGCCCAGCGACTACACACTTATCCTGATCGACGGCCGTCGTCAGAATCCGGCGGGTAGCGTGACACCCAACGGGTTCGGCGAGACTTCGACCAGCTTCTTCCCGCCAGTCGCGAGTATCGAGCGTATCGAGGTGATTCGTGGGCCGATGTCGACGCTATACGGCTCCGATGCCATGGGCGGTGTGATCAACATCATCACCCGCAAGATCGATCGCGAATGGACCGGCTCCGTCGGTATCCAGAATACCTTCAACGAGGACCGCGACTTTGGTGACCGACGCGCGATCAACCTCTACACCAGCGGTCCGCTGGTTGAAGATACGTTGGGCGTGCAGCTGCGCGGCCGGTTTTATGAGCGCGACGCTTCCGAACTCATCTATAGCGATGAAAACGGAGAGCCGGTAGAGGTCAGCCAGCGCGGCCCAAGCCCGGTGGAGGGCGATACCTATAACCTGGGCGGCAAATTGACCTGGACCCCCACCGACAGCCACGACCTGTGGCTCGATGGCGAGGTCAACCGCCAGCGCTACAATAACGACGAGTGCCAGCTTGGTACGTTGGATGGGCGCACCCGCAGCTGTGCACCGGACCCCGGCAGCGCCACCGGCTACTCGGATGAACTGCGTTTCGAGCGTGAGCAAGTTGCCATCGGTCATACCAGCCGTTTTGCTACGGGCACCCTGGAATCCAGCCTGATGCGCAATACCACCGAAACCAAGGGCCGCACCATTCCCGGCACGGTGGGTGAGGCCTACGCTGGCTTCCCGAGCATTGTCGGCGGTGACCCGCGCGAGCTGGAAACCACCAACACGGTGCTCGACAGCAAATTCATCATGCCACTGGCCAATCATATGACCACCCTGGGCATGCAGTGGTGGGACGCCGAACTCGACGACGGCCTGGCCGGGGAAACCTTCGAGCAGACCATGTGGTCGCTGTTTGCGGAAGACGAATGGCTGCTGCGCGACGACCTGGCGCTGACGCTGGGTGGACGCTACGACCATCACGACGCCTTCGGCAGCCAGTTCAGCCCACGGGGTTATCTGGTATGGAACACCACACCCGAGTGGACGTTGAAAGGCGGTGTCAGCCGTGGCTACAAGACGCCTTCGCTCAACGATCTTCACGACGGCATCAATGGCGTCACCGGGCAGGGTACGATATTGACCATCGGCAACCCCGACCTTGAGCCGGAAACCAGCACCAGCAGCGAGATCGGCGCGTACTACGATAACCAGCAAGGCTTTACCGCCAGTGCCACGCTGTTCTACAACCAGTTCGACGACAAGATCGCCAGCGGCAACGATATCCTGGTCGAAAACGATCCGCTGATTCCCGACGGCCTGTATGGCCAGGACATCAATATCGACGAAGCCGTCACCCAGGGGGTGGAACTCGCTACCGGTTACCAGTTCACCCCAGCATGGCGATTGAATGCCAACTACACCTACACCGACAGCGAGCAGAAAAGCGGCGATGACGCCGGCGATCCACTGACCGATACCCCCGAACACGCCATTAACGCTACCTTGCGCTGGCAGACAACGGCGAAGCTGGACACCTGGTTCTCGGCCGAGTATCGCAGCGAGCGTTATCGCAGTCGTGAACGGGTACGTGGCGCGCCTTCGTTCGATGACCTGGGCGATTTCAAGGCCTATTCACTGTTCCACCTGGGCGGCAATTACGCGGTGACGAATAACCTGAACCTCAGCGCCACGATCTATAACCTGTTCGACAAGGACTTTGTCGACTACCGCGCCTACGGCGATGGCACCAGCTTCGGCAACGTCTATGCCAACAGCGAGGAAGGGCGGCGCCTGTGGCTATCCGCTCGCTACGAGTTCTAGTCCCGCTCGCATCTTGAGCTCGCTTGCTGTTCGATTGCCCCGACCGTGTTCGGGGCTTTTTAATTCAGTATCGATTGGCGTGATTTTATGTCGACCAGAGCCATTAACGCGAATTATTTTCATTCATAGTAATCTATGCCACACTCCTCTCTCTTCAGTCCCGAATTGCAGCGTGCTCACCATGCATGATCTCGACGAACTGGCCGCGTTTGCCGCCGTCATGGAATCGGGTAGTCTGACCCGCAGCGCCCATGACCTGGGCCTGGCCAAGTCCACCTTGAGCCGACGCATCAGCCAGTTGGAAACCCGTCTGGGCCAGCCCTTGATGCGCCGGCAGGCCAATCGCTTGCTGCCCACCGAAGCCGGGCAGATGTTTCACGGCTATTGTCGCAAGATTCTGGAACTTGCCGAACAGAGCCAGTGCGCGCTGGACACCCTGCGTCACGAGGTCAGCGGAGAACTGGAAGTTCATGTCCATGGCAGTCTGGTACGCTCCTGGCTCTCCGAGGTGGTGTATCGCTTCATGGACCGCTACCCCGGCGTCAACCTGACGGTACGCACCTGCGATACTCCTCCCCAGAGCCCCGACACCCATGCCGTTACCCTGTGGCTGGGCCAATTTCCCGATGTCGGCTTGCGTCACGAGACCCTGGGTTGGCTCACTCGCAGTATTTACGCCCATCCCGATTATTTCGCGCGCGAGGGAACACCGGATCACCCCCGTGAGCTGGCTCACCACGCATGGGTGGATCTGCTCGGCGAGACGGACGACGGACTGGTACTGAACCATGCTCAGCTTGGAAGTTATCGCTTCTCCCCGCCCATTTCCCGGCTAAAGGTGGACCAGCACTGCCTGCACAATGACGCCCTGGCCCAAGGCCGGGGCCTGGGCGTGTTGGCCGACTGGTTGGCCGCACGGCGTGAAGATGCCCATCCCGGTTGCCTCCAGCGCTGCCTTCCCGGCTGGGCACCGGCTCCAATGGCGTTGAATGCGCTTCACGCTTTCGGTCATCAACCACGCAAGGTGACGGCCCTGATGGTACTGTTACGCGAGGCTGTCCCCGCCCCATGGAAGCCCGCTTCCCTTGCGGAAACCCAGCTTCCGTCCGGCAACGATCTCGCCTTCGGCTGAAGGCGCTGTTGCATCAGCCATTGCTCATTGATCACAATGCGTCGACATTGCGCATATCGACCAAGGAAACGCCATGCTCGCCGAACTGTTTGCCGTCATGGCGCCCGTACTGGCCGGTGCCGGCCTGGGATTCACCTGGGTGCGCCTGGGCCACCCCTACCCCATCGATTTCGTCACTCGGCTGGTCTTCAATATCGGTACCCCCTGCCTGGTATTGGCATCGCTTTCCGGTGCCCAGATCGAGGCATCAACATTCGGCCGAACCATGCTGGCAACCGCCATGGTGATCATCTGCATGGCGGCGGCCACGCTAGTGGTCGCTCGCCTGCTGCGTCGGGACTGGCGCGTGCTGCTGGCCCCCATGATGTACCCCAACACCGGCAACATGGGTTTGCCCGTGGTGCTTTATGCCTTCGGCAGCGCCGGCTTCGCCTACGGCATTACCATCATGGTCACCGTGTCGCTGTTTCAGTTCACCCTGGGCACGTTGCTTGCCAGCCGGGGCAATCCATTCAAGGCACTGGCGAAGACCCCGACCGTCTATGCCATCGTCATCTCCATGGCCCTGCTTTTGACCGACACCGCCTTGCCGCTGTGGCTGGCCAACAGCGTGGACTTGATGTCGGGCTTCACCGTCCCCCTGATGCTGATCACGCTCGGCGTCTCCCTGGCCAGCATTCAGGTCAGGAGCCTGCGCTCGGGTATCGGCTTCAGCCTGGTACGCATCCCCCTTGCCGCCACGGCGGCCTGGTTCATCGGTGGCTGGCTGGGTCTGCCGCCGATGGCCCAGGGGATTCTGGTCCTGCAGATGAGCATGCCGGTCGCGGTCTTCAATTACCTTTTCGCTCAGCGTTCGGGCCGTGAACCCGCCTATGTCGCAAGCCTGGTGTTCTGCTCGACGTTAATGGCCCTGGTCTATCTTCCCGTCCTGCTGGCCCTGCTCATGTAGTGTGAAGCGCCCCCTTTCAAGCCAGGCTTTGCTAGGGTTAGAAGACCCCCTCTGTGATATTCGGAGTCCTTATGCGCGACGTCACTTCAGCCTTGATAACCATGACGCTGGCCGTTCCCGTCATGTTCAGCTCCGCAGTGTTGGCCCAAGCGGAACCGTCCCAGGAGCAACTCATCGAAACCCGGCATCTTGACCTGCGCCTGGAGCGCGTGGTCCAGGATCTGGAGCAGCCGTGGTCGGTCGCCATTGTTGGCGATGGCTTTTTGATCAGCGAGCGCGCCGGGCGCCTGGTATGGGTCGATGCCGATGGGCAGAAACACACCTTGGAAGGCATGCCCGAGGTAAGTGCCCGGGGCCAGGGCGGATTGCTCGATATCTCCCTGCACCCACGCTTCGGTGACGGCGAGTCCCACGATTGGCTCTACTTCACCTGGAGCAAGCCGGAGCAGGACGGCACACTCACTGCCCTGTCGCGCGTGCGTGTTGAAACAGAAACGGCGACAGCCGGGAGTAACAGCAGCCTGACCCTGGGTGAGCCGGAGCTGCTGTTTCGCCAGAACCGCGCCTCCTCACCCACTCACCATTACGGCTCACGCCTGGCCTGGCTGCCCGACGAGACATTATTGATGACCATCGGCGATCGCGGTGACCCGCCACGTGCCCAGGACCTGGGCGACCATGCCGGTAGCGTCCTTCGCCTTACCGCCACGAGCGGCATTCCCGACGACAATCCCTTTGTCGACGATGCTGATACCGAGGATGCTCTCTTTACCGCGGGTAACCGCAACATTCAGGGATTGGCAGTGGATGCCGACGGCAGGGCCTGGGCAAGCGAACATGGTCCGCTCACCGGTGATGAACTCAACTTGTTGCAACCCGGCGAGAATTACGGCTGGCCCGAGGTCAGCCAGGGGCTGGATTACTCCACCCGTGAGCCGGTCGGTGTCGATTCGCTGCCCGGCATGCGCGGTGCGGTCTATGTCTACGAAGGCCGTTTTGCCCCTTCAGGCCTGGCCGCGGTGACCAGCGACCTTTTCCCCGCCTGGGAGAACAACCTGCTGGCAGGAGGTCTTAGCAGTGAACAACTGGTACGCTTGGTGATCGAAGATGACGATGTCGCGCGGACCGAGATGATTCTCGACGGAGAAGCCGGGCGCATTCGCGATGTTCGCCAAGGTCCGGATGGGGCTATCTATCTGCTCGAGGATGCCGACTCAGGCTCGCTGTACCGCCTTGTTCCTGCACAGTGAAAGGAATCCGGCATGCTTCTCGGCCCGCGAGGCAAGGCTTCAGCGGCCGACGGGATACATCGCTGTCGTCCATGAGCCAGACCAAATGCCCCAGACCACATGAGCAAGACCACATGAGCAAGACCAGCAGTACCGGAACCGCTTTCAAACGGACGTGCCATGCGCCTACGCAACTTGATTATCCTGACAGTGATCGTGCCGCTTTTCGTGGTGCTGGTGGTATTCAGCCTGGTGGCCATCAAGTCGCTGGAGGACAACGTTCGTTCCAAGCTGCAAACCGAAGTCGATATCATTACCCGCGCACTGAGCACCTCCCTGGGTTACGCCGTCACTCGGGAAAGCTCCACTCCGCTGGAAGAGGCCTTGCACTCCGCCTTCTCCTTCCATCGCATCTACGGCGCCTATGTATTCGACCGCCAAGGCCGGGAGATATACGGACTCGGGCTCGGCAAGGATCTGTTCAGTGACGAGGAAATCCGGGCCGTCATAGAACGCGACGAGTTGATGGGTGACTACCGCCGCCAAGAAGGATGGACCTATTACTCGGCGCTGATCCCCCTGCGCACACCCGAAGGCAACATCCGCGGTGTGATTCAGGTCAACCGCCTCAATACCGGCATCGAAAACTACACTGGCTTCATTAGCCTGGCGGCGGCGCTTGTGTTCGTGATTGGCGCCGGCGGGATCGTGTTCAGCATCTGGTGGGGATTTCGCCGTTATATCGAACGTCCGCTCACTCGGTTGCTGGGTGTCATGTTGCTGGTGGAGGATGGCGACCGCAGCCAGCGCGCCGAAATCGAAGGCCCGCTGGAATATCGTCGCCTGGCCTCGGGATTGAATGGCATGCTGGACGCCATGGCCGAGAAGGACGCCGACATCGAGATGCGGCGGCACAAGGAAATGGAGCTGGAAAGACGCCTGCGCAAGTCCAAGAAACTGGCGGAGCTGGGGGTGCTTGCCGCTGGCGTGGCGCATGAGATTGGCGCTCCATTGACGGTAATCAACGGCCAGGCGCAGCGCCTGTCGCGCCGCGAGGTCATCGGCGACGATGAACGCGCCCGTCTCGGTCGTATTCGCGGCGAGGTGGAGCGGATCGTCGAAATCGTGCGCCAATTGATGGACCTTGGGCGCCAACATAATGTCGAAAAGGACCGGCAACGCTTGGCCGACATAATCGACAATGCCCGCGCCCTGGTGGAGGAAACCCTGGACCGGCATAGCATTCGCCTGGAACTGGACCTTCCCGAGCCCTCCCCCGAGCTATTGGCGAACAAGCAACAGCTCGTTCAGGTATTGACGAACCTTTTGAGCAACGCGGCGCAAGCGGGCAATGTCAGGCGTATCCGCGTACACGCCCATCAACACGACGAGGAACTGCGCATCTGGGTGGAAGACGATGGTCCCGGCATTGCCAAGGCCAATCACAGCCAGGTCTTCGATCCCTTTTTCACCACCAAACCTGTCGGCAAGGGCAGCGGCCTTGGGCTCTCCATGGTCCACCGTATAATCAACGACCATGGCGGCACCATCGGGGTTTTCGATAGCCTCTTGGGCGGTGCCGGGTTCGAAATCATTCTGCCTTGTTCCGGTGTGTCGCCTAAGCTGAACTGACACCTGCCGATTTTTGATTAGTCACCTTGAGGATGAAACGCGTGAGCAACCAGGACAGTTCCCTCCCGATACTTGTTGTCGAGGATGACGCGGCCATTCGCGAGCTTCTAGAAGAAGAACTACAGGACGCCGGCTACACGACCCACGGTGTGGAAAGTGCCGAAGACGCCATTGCCCAACTGGGCCGGAACACCTTTGCCCTGATGGTTACCGATGTGCGCCTGCCCGGCATCAGCGGAATCGAGCTGCTGCAGAAACTGCGGGAGGGAGACAGCAGCATGGGCATTATCGTCATCACCGCCTTCGGCACCATCGATCAGGCGGTAGACGCCCTCAAGCTGGGTGCCGATGACTTCCTGACCAAGCCGTTGGACCTGGATGCCATCCGCGAGGCCGTGACCCGTGTACTGGAACGTCGCCAAGGGGGACCGCAGGACCTGCATGACGCCACGCACTTTCATGGCATCGTCGGTACAAGCGAAGCCATGCAGACACTGTTTCATGACGCCGCCCGCCTGGCCAAGAGCGATGCGCCGATCCTGGTCCTGGGCGAAAGCGGCACCGGCAAGGAGTTGCTGGCTCGCGCCATCCATGAGGAGAGCCCGCGCCATGGCGGCCCATTCATTGCCATCAACTGCGCCAGCATTCCCGCCGAGTTGATGGAAAGTGAATTCTTCGGCCACGTGAAAGGCGCCTTTACCGGCGCCAACGAATCCCGCAAGGGGCTGTTTCAAACCGCGCGGGGGGGCAGTCTATTTCTCGATGAAATCGGCGAGATGCCGCCCAAGCTGCAGGCCAAGTTGTTGCGCGCCTTGCAGGAGAAAACCGTACGTGCCGTGGGTGGGGAGCGCGAAGAGGCCGTGGATGTTCGTATCATCGCCGCCACCCATCGGGATCTGGAAAAGGAGATTCTCCAGGAGAATTTCCGCAGCGATCTCTTCTATCGTCTGGAAACTTTTTCCCTGCGTATACCTCCTTTACGAGAACGCGAAGGGGATATCGAACGGTTGATTTCCGCGTTGACCCACAAGCATGCCGAAGCCCAGGGCAAGCATATTGCCGGCATCGAGCCTTCCGCCTTGCGGGTCCTGCTGGATTACGCCTATCCGGGCAACGTGCGAGAGCTGGAAAATGCCATCATGCGCGCGGTGACATTGAGCGAGGATGGTACCTTGCGCCACCGCGACCTGCCGGAACGCTTGCGCGACCACGAGCCCATGCTTGACGCCGATAATGAAACCTCAGACGCGGCTCCCTCGGGCGAAGTGCTTCCCGGCACGCAACTCGCCCCACCCCAGCCGGCCCGCTGGCCGAGCCTGGAAGAGGTCGAGAAGCGCTATATTCGCAAGGTGCTGGAAGCCACCGGCGGCAATAAGCGCCGAACGGCCGAGGTCCTGGGCATTGCCCGTCGCACCTTGTACCGACGACTGGAGGAAGAAAGCTGAGCTCGGCCAGTATTTCTGTGTTCTATATTTCTATAGATCCTCCTCGCCATGCATATCCTGAGCGGCTTCATCCTCGGACATGGGGCCGTGGCCGTGGGGCTCTTCCGTCTGCGGTTCACCGGGAGGAGGGTCATCCGCACCGCAACCGCTCAACAAGGCACCTGCCAAAAGCGTCGTAAGCAGCAGCAAACCTGCCTTGGCGCGCGCGGAATGTTTCAGCGTTTCCTGGAGTCTTGCATATAGCATCATCACCTGCTCCTTGGTAAAGGTCCGTATCATCAAGCTAGCTGTAGAATGGCGCCGGAACAACGATTGCCGGCTATTTTCCAGCACTGACGCCACTGCAAACATCCGGCAAAAAAAACCCCGCTGGCGCGGGGTAAAGGATGACATGTGGCTTGATCGGCCGCAGGGAACAAACAGCTTTTGCCACATGCATCGAGGGATCGACACCCCTCCCTGAACGCAACTATGCAACTCCCGCCTTCTCTTTCAGCTACTGCTTGTACATCTAGCAATTAGAAGATCTGACATCACCTATGTCTAACACTGCCGATGTGATCAATCCCGTTATCACTTGGCCCAATACGCTATCGCTTCCCTTTGCCTGGTTTCTGTAACTGGTCTCGCTGAACCCGTGCCTCCTTGCACAAGGTTCTCACTAGGTGCCCTTCCTTGGGCGACATACCATCCCTGACTGATTCTTTACCTTCAACACTTGCGCAAAGACTAAATTCGTTGAATTGTCTCTTAATTCAGCTCTTCGTCATCGTCGGTCGGCATGGGATCGGTTTCTTCACCAAAACCCGATTCGTCTTCAACGAAACCCGATTCGTCGCCATCCTGCTCGGGCATTCTATTGAGCGGCTCTTCTCCGACACCAACTTCAGCGTCATTTTCGTTTTCGTTGACCATCGGCTCTTGTTCCATCTGCAGATCCGACTCGTCATCCGTCATTTCGGATTCGCGTTCGAGTGGCTCGGTCGGCTCGTACTCTTCCGGCGGCGTATCGACTTCAGGCGGCTCTTCGTCATCACCGCAACCGGTCAATGTCAATGTGCCAACCGTCAGGGCGATGATACAAGTGGAATACACCCATCCTCGTTTTTGACGCTTCATGTCAGCGACGCGACGTGTTGTACCCATGTTCTGCCTCCCAGCTTTTCATTACGCTTTGTCCATGTACTCAGCACATTCACGCTCCGTGCCAAACATTTCAATAAATTTAAAAACAATATAAATACAATAACTTAAATCTGACCAACCAATGGCTCATATAGTCTATTTCTTGGTACGACAAGCCTTGAAGATGGTGAAAAATGACACATGGGCCAGATATACCCACCCGGACCGACTCATTCCGACACGTGGGGCAGACAAGCAGAGGGGCTCTTATGTATAATCGTTTTTTATCAATTGGCGAAAAATACTCTTGTTTTCTTTATGAAAGGTATTTTTAGCGAGCTTTTTTAGAAAGTCTTTTTGGCTGAGCGCCATCCCGCCATGGGTTTTGCGTTGTCAACGCTGGGGTATGGCATTCTGAATTTGCCTGGCGGCATACCACTTCGGGCAGGTCGATTCATTCATCACATTTCACTTATGACACTTATTCATGACAAAGGCATCGCCGATGGACGAGACACGAAACGTCAAGATTCAGGTGCGCGGCTTGAGCAAGGTATTCGGCAAGCACCCGAAAAAAGCCCTGGAATTACGTGATCAAGGCCTTAAACGACCGGAAATTCTAGAGAAGACGGGGCAGACCCTGGGCCTCTCCAATATCGACTTCGATGTCTACGAAGGCGAGTTGCTGGTGATCATGGGTTTATCCGGCTCGGGTAAATCGACGCTGATTCGCTGTCTCAATCGCCTGATCGATACGACAGAAGGCGAGATCGTCATTGACGGCGAGAACATTCCGACCTTGAACGAGAAAGCCCTTCTGGAGTGCCGTCGCCGTCATTTTTCCATGGTATTTCAGAACTTCGCCCTGTTTCCCCATCGCACGGTACAAAAGAACGCTGAGTTCGGCCTGGAAATACGCGGGGTGTCCAAGCAGGAGCGTGAAGAGATCGCCCGCAACTCGCTCAAGCAGGTAGGGCTCGACGGCTGGGAAGACGCTTATCCCAACCAGCTTTCCGGCGGCATGCAGCAGCGCGTCGGCCTAGCCCGCGCCCTGGCCAACGACGCCACGGTTCTGCTCATGGACGAGGCATTCTCCGCCCTCGATCCGCTTATCCGCAAGGATATGCAGCAGGAACTGCTGGAACTGCAGACGCGGATGAAGAAGACAACCATCTTCATCACCCACGATCTGGATGAAGCGCTGAGCATCGGTGACCGCATCGTCCTGCTCAAGGACGGCGAGGTGGTTCAGATCGGTACTCCCGAAGAGATCCTGACTCAGCCTGCCGACGAGTATGTGCGCCGTTTCATCGAAGGAGTGGACCGCTCGCGTATCCTGACCGCCGAAAATGCCATGCGCAAGGTACGCACCACCGTGCGCGATACCGACGGGCCACGTACCGCCTTGCGCAAGATGCATGAGAATGCCATCGACTCCATCTATGTCACCCGCCGCGACCGCACGCTGGTCGGCCTGCTCGAGGCCGATGCCGCCAAGTCGCTGATCAAGTCGGGCAAGGAGAGCATTACCGATGGCATGACCCAGGACTTCCGCGTCGTGGGGCCGGAAGAACCGATGCATAACCTCTTCGCCATGTTCAGCGAAAAGGGCTTCCCAATCGCGGTGACCGATGATCAGCGGCGATTGCTTGGCGTGGTGGTCAAGGGTGCCGTCCTCGACGAACTGGCACAGGCGGCAGAGGGGGCAGAGGTAATGCCGACCGCCGAAACAACAGCGGCAGGAGAACAGTGATGGCTATCGAAATCCCGCGCATTCCGCTGGGTCAGTGGATCGAAGGCGGCCTGGACTGGCTGACCAGCGAATTTTCCGTCGTGACACGCGGCATTTCCCGCTTTACCCAGACCGGCATCGAGGGGCTCAACGAGACGCTGATGCTGCTGCCCCCCTGGGCATTGCTGCTGATCATTGTCGGGATCTGCTGGTGGCTCGCCAGCCATCGACTGGCGATTGGCGCCGCCCTGGGCCTGGCGTTGATCTGGAACCTGGATCTATGGGATCCCATGATCGAGACGCTGACGCTGGTTGTGTTCGCCACTCTGGTGGCGGTGTTGATCGCCCTGCCCGTCGGCATTGCGGCGGCGCTCTCCGAGCGGCTCTATCGAGTCATCATGCCGGTGCTGGACTTCATGCAGACCATGCCCGCATTCGTCTACCTGATCCCGGCGATACCCTTCTTCGGCATCGGTTCGGTGTCGGCGATCTTCGCCACGGTAATCTTCTCCATGCCACCGGCCATTCGTTTCACCACGCTGGGCATCCGCCAGGTACCGGTGGAATTGATCGAAGCCGCCGATGCCTACGGGGCGACCCGGAGCCAGAAGCTGTTCAAGGTACAGTTGCCGATGTCACTGCCCACCGTAATGGCCGGCATCAACCAGACCATCATGTTGGCACTCTCCATGGTCGTGATCGCGGCGATGATCGGGGCCGACGGGCTGGGCAGCGAAGTCTGGCGGGCCATTCAACGCTTGCGTCCCGGTGACGGTTTCGAAGCAGGCATCGCGGTGGTAATCCTAGCGATGCTGCTGGATCGCCTCACCCAGTCGCTGCGGCGCTCGCGCAAGTAAGCAACGCCATTGATCGAGAGGAGAAACTTGCATTCTCTTCCCGTTTACCCATGCTGAATGGCGCGACCATGAATAATCTTTATTGGTTTGGGTAGCGGCGATAAGCATCTCAGCCGAAGGTCCGCGACGTGGGTGCCTTCGGCCCGCGTTCTCCCTGCCCTCAAGACCAGGAGACTACAATGTTCAACAAGATCATGATCCCCGTGGATTTGGCCCATCTCGACGCCATCAAGCCGGCCCTGGACGTAGCCGCCGACATGGCGGGTCAATACCAGGCGTCGATCTGCTACGTGGGAGTCACTGCTACCACTCCCGGCAGCGTGGCCCGCACGCCGCAAGAGTATGAACAGAAACTGCAGGCCTTTGCCCAGGCTCAACACGAGGCTCACGGGCATCCGGTGGATAGCAAGATGATCGCCTCTCCCGACCCGACCGCCGACCTCGATGATGACTTGATCCAGGCCATCGAGGACACCCAGGCGGACCTGGTCATCATGGCAACGCACTTGCCCAAGCACCTGGATGCCATAATGCCCTCCCATGGCGGCAAGGTCGCATCGCATACCAAGGCATCGATCCTGCTGGTAAGGCCCCCGGAAACATCGCGCTAGATATCCAGCAACTGCATCCAAGCGGACAAGCAGCCGTATTTTCTAAACGCTAACGGAGAGCACCTGTGGATAACACTCCTCACGATAAACCCTCTTCCGAGGCTCCTGCTTCGGAAGGTATACCCGCCCCGGAAGGCGCGGCGAACCTGATCGATACCGATTATGTCATCGGCCAGGACAATATCACTGCCTCGCCCATGGGGATCAACGTGGACCTGCACGGCAAGGTCTTCATGTTCTCTTCCCTCGTCATCCTACTGTTCGTGATTTTCACGTTGGCCATGCAGGCTCAGATGGAGCCGATCTTCAACAGCATGTTCAGCTTTTTGACCACCAAGCTTGGCTGGGTGTTTCTGCTGGGTGCCAATGTCTTTGTCATTCTCGCTTTAGTACTGATCTTTACGCCGTTGGGTAAAGTACGCATCGGTGGCGCCAATGCCAAACCGGACTTTGGCTATCTTGGCTGGTTTGCGATGCTATTCGCTGCGGGTATGGGCATCGGCCTTATGTTTTATGGCGTCTCCGAGCCGCTGGGCCACTACGGCACCGCCATGGGCGGTATCAGCGTCGGTGAGGATGGTATGCGCACTGACTGGGCACCTCTGGGGGCCGCCGAAGGCGACCAGGCGGGCGCCGTCTCGTTGAGCATGGCCGCCACTATCTTTCACTGGGGCCTTCACCCTTGGGGCGCCTACGCCATTGTCGGCCTGTCGCTGGCGATCTTCGCCTTTAACAAGGGCCTGCCGCTCACCATGCGTTCAATTTTTTATCCCATCCTGGGTGAGCGCGTATGGGGCTGGCCAGGGCATGTCATCGATATACTGGCCGTATTCGCCACTCTGTTTGGCCTAACCACCTCGTTGGGGCTAGGCGCGACCCAGGCTTCGGCGGGCCTTAACTACCTCTTCGGCATTCCCGACACCAACGCCACCTTGATACTGCTGATCCTCGGTATCACCTTGATCGCGCTGGGTTCCATCATGTTGGGTGTGGATAAAGGCGTGCAGCGCCTCTCGCAGCTCAACATGGCACTGGCGCTGCTGCTGATGCTTTTCGTGATCCTGGTGGGGCCGACACTAATGATCGCTACCGGTGTCGCTGAGAACCTGATTGCCTATGTGGTCAACCTGCCGGCGCTCTCCATGCCGTTCGGGCGCGAAGATGCCAATTTCTCACAGGGCTGGACAGCCTTTTATTGGGCCTGGTGGATCGCATGGTCGCCGTTCGTCGGCATGTTTATTGCCCGCGTTAGCCGTGGCCGCAGCGTGCGCGAATTTTTGATCGCCGTACTGGTGGTGCCCACCCTGGGTTCGGTGATCTGGATGACCGCCTTCGGCACCACCGCGATTGACCAGGTCATCAACCAAGGCATCACCGAGGTGCAGGATGCCGCGCTTGAGCTGCAGCTCTTCACGATGCTGGAGCACCTGCCGTTGACGGCCATCACCTCCTTTGTCGGCATTGTTCTGGTCATTGTGTTCTTCGTGACCTCGTCAGACTCCGGCTCGTTGGTAATCGATTCCATCACCGCCGGTGGCAAGGTCGACGCGCCTAAACCCCAGCGTATCTTCTGGGCGCTGATCGAAGGCGCGCTCGCCATCGCCCTGCTGCTAGGCGGCGGCCTCGCCGCGTTGCAAACGGCGGCGCTGACAACCGGCCTTCCCTTCACCCTAGTGTTGCTGGTGGGCTGCTACGCCATCGTCAAAGGATTGATGAGCGAGCCGCGCGGTAGCTGATTCGCTGGTAGTCCATAATCTAGCGAATAAATAATCTAGCTAGTACAAGCCAGCTAAAAAACGGACAGCCTCCTCGGCTGTCCGTTTTCGTTTGCGCATGGCGTTGCAGTACAAGGCTTGAGTTGGCCTAACACCACAAGGCCCGCAGCGGAGTATCGGGCTGGTAGTTCGTCGCTATCTGGGCTTGGAAGAGCTCGGCGGTGGCCAGGGAATCGATCAGCGCGTGGTGACCGTGATACGCCGGCAAGCCGTATCGTGCCCGGCTGGCATCGAGTCGAATCGACACCGGTGGGCGCCCCACCCAGCGCTGGAAACGCGCCCATATCGATTGACGGTACCGGCGCGCTTCAAGGGACATGGTATCGATCATGGGAAATATCACGCTGTCCCCCCGTCGGGCTTTTACCGCCGCATCGAGAAACGGCCTTTCGATATTGCGAAAATGTACCACGACGATCCGCCCGGCCAGATGCTCCAGCAGCTCGTCGAGTATCGCGTCGAGATCAGGTGCCGTTGCGATTTCCGAATGGGTAATACGGTGATGGGCGATGGAGCTTTCCGCCAGCACTCGGGGTGGATTCACCACCCAGTAACGCCGTTCGCTCAGCCGGATGCGATCCAGCGTGAAGGGGACGATCCCGACACTGACAATGGCATGCCGGCGCTCGTCAAGGCCCGTGGTTTCCATGTCCAGCGCTACCAGCGGGACCTCGGCGATAGGCGTATCGGGGTGAGGTGGCGGCGTGGCGAAGAACCGCGCTACCGCCGGATCGCGGGCCTGGCCAGCCCGCTGGGCCATGTATCCCGTCCAATCCGCCTGGGAGTGTTTTCGGCGTGGGCGAATCAATGTCATCGTACATCTCGCCGGTTGGTGGGCCGGGGATAACGAAACTTGAGAAATTTCTGGGCGTTGCTGAGTATCTGGAAAGCATCCTTGAGGGTATGGCGCTCGCTGTCCGCCACGTTTTCCGGCTCGATGTTGTTGTCCGGTTGGCGCTCCTCTTGCAGATCGATAGCCTGGTGGCGGATACGCACCATGCACATGAACTCGAAGGCATACCGCAACTTGTCCGCAACGCCGATCGCCAACAGCGGTGTCTGGGCGATGTCATCCAGGCGCTGGAAGGAATTCTGTGAACTCGACCCGCAGGCCAGGGCGTGGACGCGGATCAGATCCACCATCGGTGCGGTTCCTCGCCGTTTGATATTGATCGAATTGTTGTGCTTGCCGTCCTTTTCCATTACGAAAGTACGAAAGAACCCCAGCGGCGGTGTGCGGTTGAGCGCGTTGCGTGCCATGGCGGCCAGAAACAAGGGATTGTTAGGCGCCAGGTTGACGATCAGGTCCTGCAACTGCTCGACAAGCGTTTCTTCACCGTAGAGGCTATCCAGATCGAAGAAGATGGAGCTGTGCAGCAGGCGTTCAGGGGTGGGGCGCTCGATCCAGCCGGTGAAATACGACTTCCACACCCGCAAGGGCTGGCGCCACTTGGGATTGGTTGCCATGACATCACCCTTGCAATAGGTATAGCCGCAAGCATCCAGGCCGTCGCTGACGAATTTGGCCAGGGCGGCAAAATACTCGTCGTCGCGCTCGGGGACGAAATCATCCGCCAGCACCAGAGCGTTATCCTGGTCGGTAACGATGGTTTGCTCGTTACGCGCCATCGAGCCGTTGACCATGAAGCTGTAGGCCACCGGCGGCGGACCCAGCTTTTCTTCAGCCAGCTCCAGCAGGCGTCGGGTAAAACTGCGCCCTACCGTGGACAGGGCGCTGCCCACCATGTGGGAGTTGGCTCCCTCCTCCACCATGCGCACAAAAGCCTGCCGTACCTCCGGCGCCAGACGGGCCAGTCCCTCCACACTCGATTGATGGAAAATATTGCCGACCAGGTAGAGCCCGCTTTGGGTTTCGTAGCGAATGATATCCGACAGATGCACGATCCCCACCGGCCGGCGCCGATAGAGTACCGGCAGGTGCTGCACGTTATTGCGCAGCATGGTCAGCATGGCTTCGTAGACCGACTCATCGGACTGGATCGAAACCAATCGCTGGGAAATCACCTCCCCCACCGGGGTCTCGGGCGGTAGCCCATGCGCCACGACGCGGGTTCGGAAATCACTATCGGTCAGAATTCCACGTATCTGCCAGGTACGTTCTTCGCTATCGGTAAAACTGCGGCGGGGATCGTCGTCGGCTTCTTCAAGCACCAAGACTGCAGACGCCTGAGCCTCGGTTACCTGCTGTGCCGCTACTCGGATGCTGGTCGTCGTTTCCACCATCACCGGGTAACGCGACAGTAGCTTGCGGACCCGAGTGATCATCATGTCGTTGTCTTTTCGTTGCTGCTTTACGGCGGACTCCAGGCGCGGCCGTTCCAGCTCGACGAAATCGGCGAAGTGGTTATCCTCCTCGCACAGCTGCTGAAACACCTCGTCGGGAACGAAGTAGATCAGCGTATCTTCTATCGCCGTGGCGGGAAAACGAGCCTTGTGATTACGGAGCAAGCTGAAGTGGCCGAAGATATCGCCTTCGCCGAGACGATTATAAAGCTCCCCCCCACTTCGATAGACTTCGACGGCCCCGCTACGTATGTAGTGCAGATGACCCAGCGGCTGATCCAACTCCAGTATCGGCGTGCCAGCCTTGAAATAACTAACTTCCACCCGGCTGGCAATCAGCTCCAGCAAATCATCCGAGAGCGTGTCAAAAGGCGGGTGCTTGCCCAAATGCTCGTATATTTCCAGAAGCTCCGTTTCCATACCGCCCCCATATCCTAGTATCGCCTGCCAGCAATTAGTCTGGCGTGCCGCAAAATGCACGTAAAGCCTTTCTTGATCGGCCGACCCTGCCCTCTTGACGCAAAAAGCCGCTCCTTTCTGGGAGCGGCTTTATCGGCAGCATGATAACTGCGACTGCCTCAGGTTCGTTATCTCAACGAAATCTGGCAGTATGCACCCGTCAGGTGCGCAATAGGCTACGAGGTTGGATCAGGACTGAGCCATTCCCTGTACGCGCTGCATCATCTCAGGATCTTGCTGGATAGCCTGACCGATGGCATTGAAGGTATCCACATCCAGACCGCTGTTTTCCACGGCTTCGACCATCTTGTCGTTAGCCTCGGTACGGACTTCCTGCTGAGTGGACTCATCTTCCGCACCATGCAGGCGTTCAGTGTACTCTTGCGAGATCACGGCGATTTCCTGAGCGGCATCGGCGAACTGCTGCAGTTCCTGATCAGAGAAATCCTGTGCTGCCGGGGCCGCTTGCTGGGTAGTGGCCGGGTCTTGAGCAGAGTTCTGAGTGGTCTCCTGGGCATTGGCGGTAGCCGCCATCAGGCCAGTGGCGAGCAGAGCGGCTGAAAACAGAGCGGTAATCCGTTGCATGTGTAAACCTCGCGATACGTGCTATGAATGTGCCCCTGTGACGCTTCGCTCCCATTCAGGTTCCAACTTTAATGTATCGAAATGTAAGAACACGAAAGCAGGAATTGCAGGTATGCCAACTTCTTTATTAGCCGCAATGGAAAAGCCGCAATGATCAGTGCCGAAAAACATGCCTCCGCTTCCACCATCGGCCTTGCCGTCATGCCGGTAGTGTTCGTGGCCCTGTGGAGTACCGGTTTCATCGGTGCCAAGTTCGGCCTGCCCTATGCCGAGCCCTTCACTTTTCTGTTTATTCGCTTTGTGCTGACCTTGGCGCTGCTTTTGCCCCTGGTCATGCTCATGCGTATCGAATGGCCCCGCGGCATCCGTCTATGGGCGCACATCGGCGTTACCGGATTGCTGGTACACGGCACATATCTGGGTGGCGTCTTCTACGGAATCTACCTGGGAATGCCCGCCGGCCTTACCGCCCTGCTGGTAGGATTGCAGCCGCTACTGACCGCTGCCTGCGCCGGCCCCTTGCTGGGGGAGCGCCTGACACCTCGCCAGTGGCTGGGCCTGGCCCTGGGTTTGGCAGGCATCAGCCTGGTACTGGGAAGCAAGTTGGAGCTTGGCGAATCGTTGTTTCAGGGATTCGGTCTCGGTGCGCTGCTGTGTGTCGTGGCGGCACTGGGTGGCATCTCCCTGGGAACCCTTTACCAGAAGCGCTTCTGTACCAGCATGCCGCTGCTCTCCGGCGCTGCAATCCAGTACATGTCCGCCGGCGTATTGCTGGGAGCGGGAGCCCTGCTCTTCGAAACCCGGCAGGTGGCGTGGACACCAACATTCGTCCTGACGCTAGGTTGGTTAGTGCTGGTATTATCGATAGCCGCTATTCTGCTGCTGATGGCCTTGATCAAGCGTGGTGAAGCCTCACGGGTAGCCAGTCTCTTCTATCTCGTGCCGCCGGTCACCGCCTTGCAGGCCTGGTGGCTCTTCGATGAACGCCTTCCGCTCCTGGGACTGGTCGGCATGGTGGTGGCGATCGTCGGGGTAGTGCTGGTAATCCATAAAGGCACGGCCCGCTCTTGATCTTGCTTGCCTCTTTCTTGTTGTTCAATCGCCAGGATGCGTATGACTCATTCAGAAACTCATTGTGCTCGCGTTGCGGGCCGGTGCAATCGCTGTGACACGCCCGCGCCCTTTCCCTTCACGATGGCATTCCAGCCTATCGTCGATGTCACCGCCCAACATGTCGTCTATTACGAAGCACTGGTTCGCGGTCCCCAGGGTGAGTCTGCGGGCAGTATTCTGGGGCAAGTAACCGATGATCTCTTGTACCGGTTCGATCAAGCCTGCCGGATCAAGGCCATCGAACTGGCAAGCCGTCTGGAGATGCAAGAAAGCTTGTCCATCAACTTCCTGCCCAATGCCGTCTATGAGCCTTACGCCTGCATTCAGGCCACCCTCGAAACGGCCCAACGCGTCGGTTGGCCGGTTAATCGTCTGAATTTCGAGATCACCGAGTCCGAGCGCGTCCAGGATCGCAGCCACTTGCGCCGCATTATCGATAGCTATCGGGAGATGGGCTTTTCCACCTCGCTGGATGACTTCGGTAACGGCTACGCCAATCTCGATCTGTTGACGGACCTTCAGCCCGACTCGCTCAAGATAGACCGGGAATTGGTGATGGGATGTAATAACGACCATCGCCGCCAGGCCATTCTGCGTAGCGTCGTGGTACTGGCTGATAATCTGGGTACGAAGCTGGTGGCCGAGGGAGTGGAAACCCGAGAGGAGTCACGCTGCCTTGTCGACCTGGGCATCGCCGTCCAGCAGGGTTTCTACTTTTCCCGCCCCAACCTGGAAGCACTGGCGACTATCGACCCGCAAAAGTACCTTTGACCATCATGAACATGTAAAGCGTCATGGTCTCAGGGTGAACTGATTCGCTCCAGGTACGCGGCCCCCCCCAGGTTGCGCATCTGCTGGCGTATCCACTGGCTACGCCTTTCCACCTGCGCATCCGGCCGCGAAGCGCTGCGCGTGCGAGGACTGGGCAGGATGGCCGCCAGCAAGCTGGCCTGGCGCTCGGTCAGTGCCGCCGCCGAAACGCCGAAGTAGTGCTGGGCCGCCGCTTCCAGGCCGAACACGCCACTATCCCATTCGGCTACGTTGAGGTAAATCTCCAGAATGCGCTGCTTGGGCCAGAGCGTCTCGATCAACAGGGTGAACCAGGCCTCCAGCCCCTTGCGCAACCAGCTGCGCCCACTCCAGAGAAAGACATTCTTGGCAGTCTGTTGGCTCAGGGTGCTCGCCCCGCGCAGGCGAGCGCCGTCCCGGCTGGCCTGCCAGGCTCGCTTGAGCTCCACCAGATCGAACCCGCGATGGTCGGGAAACCGCTGATCCTCGGCGGCTATCACCGCCATCTTGGCATGGCTCGCCATCGCCTCCCAACTACGCCACTGCCATTGCAGCGTGATGGGGTCGGCATCGATCCAGCTCTGTATCTTGCGTTCGACCATCACCATCGAGCCCGGTGGCGGCACCACACGAAACAGCAATACCAACGCCACGGACAGCAGCGCAAACGCCAGTGCGCCACGCCATAGCCAGCGCCACAACACGCGGGCCAGATGACGCAGCGCACGGGAAATCATTGAGAGCCGTTCTCCTTCACTAGGGAGGTGTCAGCGTTTCAGCATTGGCTTCAGCGCTTGAACAGATGCTCCGCATGATAGCGCAAATGGTCCTCGATAAACGAGGCGATGAAGAAGTAGCTATGATCATAGCCCGGCTGACGACGCAGGCTCAGCGGATGATCGTGGGCTTCGCAGACCGCTTCCAGGCGTTCCGGCTTGAGCTGCTCCTCGAGGAACTGGTCGGCCTCCCCCTGGTCGATGAACAGGCGCTGACGTGATGCGCCGTTGGCCACCAGCTCGCAGGCATCATACTGGCGCCAGCGCGACACATCGTCTCCCAGGTAGGCGGTGAATGCCGCTTCGCCCCAAGGGCAGGCGATGGGATTGACCACCGGCGAGAAGGCCGAGACCGAACGAAAGCGCCCGGGGTGGCGCAGGGCCAGAATCAAGGCGCCATGTCCGCCCATGGAGTGGCCGCTGATCGATTCACGGCCATTGACCGGAAAATGCTGACGCACCACCGACGGCAGCTCTTCGATCACGTAATCGTACATGCGATAGTGGGCTTTCCAGGGAGCCTGGGTGGCGTTGACGTAGAAGCCCGCACCCGAGCCCAGGTCATAGCTTTCATGCTCGCCGGGAAGGTCGGTACCCCGAGGGCTGGTGTCAGGACAGACGATGGCGACACCCAGCTCGGCGGCCACACGATGCGCCCCGGCTTTCTGCATGAAATTTTCGTCCGTGCAGGTCAATCCCGAAAGCCACCACAGCAGCGGTACCCGCTGCTCTTCGGCCTGGGGTGGCAGATACACGGCAAAGACCATCTCGCAATCCAGCGCCCGGGAATAGTGCCGGTAACGCTTGTGCCAGCCCCCAAAGCTACGGTTGGCCGAGACCAGTTCCAGTGTTTCACTCATGCTCATGAGGGCTCCTTGTGCGAACAGCGACGTGGCGTGGGTTGATGATCAGTAATGCAGGACGGTACGAATGCTCTTGCCGGCATGTAGCAGCTCGAAAGCCTCGTTGATCTTGTCGAAGGGCATGTCATGGGTGATGAACTCGTCGATCTTGATCTCGCCGTTCATGTAGCTTTCCACATAACCCGGCAGCTCGCTTCTGCCCTTGACACCGCCGAATGCCGAGCCCTTCCACACCCGACCGGTAACCAGCTGGAACGGGCGCGTGGATATCTCTTCGCCGGCACCCGCGACACCGATGATGATCGATTCACCCCAGCCCTTGTGGCAACACTCCAGCGCCGAGCGCATCACATTGACATTACCAATGCATTCAAAGGAATAGTCCACGCCGCCATCGGTCAAGTCAACGATCACCTGCTGAATCGGGTCGGAGTAATCCTTGGGATTGACGCATTCGGTGGCGCCGAACTGCTTGGCCAGCTCGAATTTATCCGGGTTCACGTCGATGGCGATGATCCGCGACGCCTTGGCCATCTGAGCGCCTTGGATAACCGCCAGGCCGATGGCACCCAGACCGAACACCGCCACCGTTGAGCCGGGCTCGACCTTGGCGGTGTTGAGTACGGCGCCGATGCCGGTGGTCACGCCGCATCCCAGCAGGCAGATCTTGTCCATGGGAGCTTCCTTGGATACCACCGCAAGCGAGACTTCGGGCAGTACGGTGTACTCGCTGAAGGTGGAGGTGCCCATGTAGTGATGAAGCATCTGGCCGTCGAGCGAAAAACGGCTGGTGCCGTCGGGCATGACGCCCTTGCCCTGGGTCGCACGCACGGCGCCGCACAGGTTGGTCTTGCCCGAGAGACAGAACTTGCACTTGCCGCATTCGGCGGTATACAGCGGGATCACATGGTCGCCGGGCTTGACGCTGGTCACGCCCTCGCCCACTTCTTCGACGACACCCGCGCCTTCATGCCCCAGCACCGCCGGAAAGTTGCCCTCGGGATCGGCCCCGGAAAGCGTATAGGCATCGGTGTGGCAGACGCTGGTGGCCGCCATGCGCACCAGGGCTTCACCGGCCTTGGGACCTTCGACGTCGATCTCGACAAGCTCGAGGGGCTTTCCTGCGGCAAGCGCGACAGCGGCACGTGATTTCATGGCTTACTCCTGAGCTAAGGTCTGGATGATAGGCGTAGCAGTGTAGGGCAGCTGACAGGGGGGAATAAAGCCGGGTAAACTCACAAGATTATTGCTGCTGAGCAATAATCGATCCGCAGGAGAGTTCATGCAGCACTGGGACCGTGTTGAAGCGTTTATCGAAGTGGTGCGCCAGGGCACCTTCTCGGCCGCCGCCCATCGGCTCAAGGTATCGACATCGCATGTCAGCCGCCTGGTGGGTCAGCTGGAGAACCAGCTCGGCGTACAACTCCTTTACCGCACGACACGTCAGAGCCGCCTGACCGATGCCGGAGCTCTCTATTTCGAGCATTGCCATCAGCTTTTCGATGGCCTGCGCGAGGCGGAAAGCGCGCTCAACGAACTACAGGCCGTGCCTCGGGGAGTATTACGTATTACCGCCGCCACTACCTTCGGCGAGCGCTATATCGCCCCGCTGGTCAATGATTTCCAGTGCCTGCATCCGCAGCTGGATATTCATCTGCATTTTACCAACCGCTCGGTCGAGCTGATCGATGAAGGCTTCGATATCGCCATTCGCATGGGGGTACTGAAGGATTCCAGCCTGATCGCAAGGCGGCTTTGCGAGCGCCGGGAATTCGTCGTCGCCACACCGGACTACTTCGCCCGGGCGGGCACGCCTCACTCTCTCGGCGAGCTTAGCCGCCACCAATGCCTGGTAGGGTCACGCAACAGCTGGCTGTTCGAGGTGGCGGGGCAGCGCAAGGAGGTGCGGGTCGAGGGACGCTGGCAAGGCAATTCCGGCCCCGCCCTTCTGGATGCCGCGCTGAAGGGGTTGGGGATCGCCCAGCTACCCGACTACTACGTCGAGCCGCACCTGCGCAGTGGCGCGCTGCGAGCCGTGCTAGGGGCGTTTCAACATCACGATACGGCGGTATGGGCGGTGTATCCTCGCCACCGGCACCTCTCGCCCAAGATTCGCCAGTTCGTCGATTTCCTGGTGGAGCGGCTACCGCCGACGCTGCCTGGAGAAATCAAGCACGCCTTCGCCACGGCCCAGCGCTGACGCTCGGTATTCGATGACGTTGCTCAGCACTCGATGGCATTGACCGCAAGCCCCCCGCGCGAGGTTTCCTTGTACTTGTCCTGCATGTCGCGTCCTGTATCACGCATGGTACGAATGACCTTGTCCAGCGAGACGAAATGCTCGCCATCCCCGCGCAGGGCCATGCGCGCGGCGTTGATGGCCTTGACCGAGGCGATGGCGTTACGCTCGATACAGGGCACTTGGACCAGGCCGCCCACGGGATCGCAGGTCAACCCCAGGTTGTGCTCCAGGCCGATCTCCGCGGCGTTCTCCACTTGGGCGGGCGTGCCTCCCAGCACTTCGGCAAGCCCTGCAGCGGCCATGGCGCAGGCCGACCCCACCTCTCCCTGGCAACCGACTTCCGCGCCGGAGATCGATGCATTGGTCTTGCACAAAATACCCACGGCCCCCGCAGTTAATAGAAAATCCACGACCTGCTCGCTGGTCGCCTGGGGCTCGAAGTGCAGATAATAGGCGAGTACCGCCGGTACGATTCCCGCAGCGCCATTGGTGGGCGCGGTCACCATGCGACGGCCAGCAGCATTCTCCTCGTTGACCGCCAGGGCGAAGACGTTGACCCAGTCCATGGCGGTAAATGTCGAGGCAATCAGGCTCTCGGGACGCTCGGGGTCGAGCAGATGCTGATATAGCCCCTTGGCGCGACGGCGCACCTTCAATCCGCCCGGCAGGAACCCTTCCGCCTCCAGGCCGTTGTCGATGCAATCGCGCATCGCTTGCCAAACCGCCAACAACCCTCGGCGGATCTCCTCTTCGCTACGCCAGGCCTTCTCGTTTTCCAGCATCAACTCGCTGATACGCAACCCTTCATGCCGGCATAGCGCAAGCAGTTCCTCGGCGGTGGAGAAAGCGAAAGGCAATACAGTGGTGTCGTCGCCGGTCTCGTTGCGGTCCGCCTGGGCTTGATCGACATAGAAGCCACCGCCCAATGAGTAATAGGTGTTGCTGGCCAGCAGGCCTTGCGCCCCATAAGCGCTCAGGGTCATGGCATTGGGATGAAACGACAAGCATTCCGTATCCCACTGCAGATCACGCTGCCAGTCGAACGCCATTTCGTCGCCCCCGGGCAGCTTCAACGGGGCGCCGGTCTTGATTGCCTCGATACGGGAGATTACGGTGTCTGGATCGACATGCTCCGGCGTTTCTCCCATCAACCCCATGATGACGGCCTGATCGGTCCCGTGCCCTTCCCCCGTCGCGGCAAGCGAGCCATGCAGGCGAACCTCCAGGCGTGACACAGCGGCAGGCAAACTATTGGCGAATGCATTTGCAGCGCGCATGGGACCGACGGTATGCGAACTCGACGGTCCGATACCGATACGAAATAGATCGAAGACGCTAATTGCCATGGGTTTCTCCTGCTGATTGCTTGGCTTTCACAAGATGGAGAACCACCGCATCCACGCATGGCTACCGTACAATCCAGCTTAACAAATACCAGCCAAGGAAAAGTGAGCGTGACGTGCCAGCGCAGAAAAGTGACGATATAATGAACATCCACTCATGGATGTCATGTGCTGCCATGCGCCTCCCATAACAGGACGTTATCATGTCGCTCCCTCCGCCCCATGCGCCCATTTCCTTTCGAGCCGCTGCCTTGCGCACGGTTCTTTATATATTGTTCATGGGGGCGATTGCACAAGGCACTTACCTGGAAGCTCTATACCTGCCCGGGTCGCGCTTTTCCGAGTGGGGACTTACCGAGCTCACCCAGACGCTATTTCTCGCCGTTAGCTGCGTTCTGCTTCTTTACATACGCCATGGGCTCAGGGTATGGCCCAATGTCACGCTACTGTTGTCGGCGTTTCTCGCGGCGTCACTGGTCAGGGAGCAGGACGCTTTCCTCGACACCTACGTGGCGGACAACACCTGGAAGGTTCTGGTGGCCTTGATCGTCCTGCCTTCCCTTTACTGGGTAGGACGTAATCGCCAGCGTTTTCTCGCAGAATTCACCTACTTCAGCAATTCCTTTTCCTTCGGCTTCTTCGTTTCCGGTCTGCTGGTCACCTATGTCTTTTCCCGCCTCTACGGTCGCCAGGAATTCTGGCTCACCGTGCTGGAGGAGAACTATGTGCGCACTTTCAAGAATGTGGCGGAAGAGGTCATGGAGCTACTGGGCTACGCCCTGATCCTTATCGCCGTGGTCGAACTGGTGATCCTGGCCAGACGCTGGCGAATGGCCAACTCCTAGTCATTCACGCCTGTTGCGGTTGGCTTTTCCTTTGCAACGACCTTTGCCACGACACTACAAGAACGCCCGCTGTCATTAATGGCAGCGGGCGTTCTAGTTTTACCGGTCCAGCTTGACGATTACTCGTCGAGGAACGAGCGCAGTGGCTCCGAGCGGCTCGGATGACGCAGCTTGCGCAACGCCTTGGCCTCGATCTGGCGGATACGCTCGCGGGTGACATCGAACTGCTTGCCGACCTCCTCAAGGGTATGGTCGGTATTCATGTCGATACCGAAACGCATGCGCAGCACCTTGGCTTCACGGGCAGTCAAGCCGCCCAGCACATTGCGTGTGGCTTCGATCAAGCCTTCTCCGGTGGCCATGTCGATCGGCAGCAGCATGGTGCCGTCTTCGATGAAGTCACCCAGGTGCGAGTCGTCATCGTCGCCGATGGGCGTCTCCATGGAGATCGGCTCCTTGGCAATCTTGAGCACCTTGCGCACCTTGTCTTCCGGCATCTCGAGGCGTTCGCCCAGCTCTTCCGGCGTCGGCTCGCGGCCCATTTCCTGCAGCATCTGGCGCGACACGCGATTGAGCTTGTTGATCGTCTCGATCATGTGTACCGGAATACGAATGGTACGCGCCTGGTCGGCGATCGAGCGGGTGATCGCCTGGCGAATCCACCAGGTGGCATAGGTCGAGAACTTGTAACCACGGCGGTATTCGAACTTGTCGACCGCCTTCATCAAGCCGATGTTGCCTTCCTGGATAAGGTCCAGGAACTGCAAGCCACGGTTGGTGTATTTCTTGGCGATCGAAATGACCAGACGCAGGTTGGCCTCGACCATCTCCTTCTTGGCCCGGCGCGCCTTGGCCTCGCCGATGGAGAGCTTGCGGTTGACTTCCTTCAGCTCGGCCACCGACAGCTGGACCATGTCTTCCTCGAACGCGATCTTGCGTTGCGCCCGGGCGATATCGGCACGCAGCGGCTCGAGACGATCGGCATACTTGGGAAAGGCGGCCTGAAAATCATCCAGCCACTCACGACGCGACTCGCTGCCGGGAAAGGACTTGATGAAACTCTTGCGCGGCACCTTGGCCTTTTTCACGCAGAGCTGCATCACCGCCTTTTCCTGCGCACGGACCTGCTCGACGCTGATCCGCACCTGGCCCACCAGGCGCTCGAAGTGCTTGGGCACCAGCTTGATCGGCGAGAACAGTTCCGCCAGGCGGGCCTGCTCGCTTTTCAGTTCGGCACTGCCACGACCATGCTTCTCCAGTGCCGCTTGAACGAGAGCATTCTGCTCGCGAATCTGCTCGAAGCGTGCCTTGGCTTCCTCGGGATCGGGCCCACCCTCGTTGGTGTTGTCCTCTTCGTCCTCGTCCTCGTCGGATTCCCCGTCCTCGTCGTCCAGTTCTTCTTTTTCCTCGGGCTCGGGAAGGTCCGCCTCGGCAACGCCGGGAATACCCTCGTCGGGATCGATGAAACCGGAAAACAGGTCGGAGAGACGCCCAGGGGCTTCCTCATCCTGAGTGGCGTCGTAGGCATCGAGAATCGAGCTGACCGCCCCCGGAAGGTAGGCCAGAGACGACATCACTTCA
The DNA here is from genome assembly GCF_039691755.1 of Halomonas sp. Bachu 37. Lineage (NCBI taxonomy): Bacteria > Pseudomonadati > Pseudomonadota > Gammaproteobacteria > Oceanospirillales > Halomonadaceae > Halomonas > Halomonas kashgarensis. The sequence goes on from NZ_CP137552.1 coordinate 2,505,783, forward strand.
CGCGTACCCTCCTCGATCCGCTTGGCAATTTCGATCTCGCCTTCGCGGGTGAGCAGCTCCACCGTACCCATCTCGCGCATGTACATGCGGACCGGGTCGGTAGTGCGTCCCACATCGCTTTCCACCGCGGCCAGGGCCGCCACGGCCTCTTCCGCCGCGGATTCATCGGTGGAGTGATCCGACATCATCAAGGTGTCTTCATCGGGCGCTTCCTCAACGACACTGATACCCATGTCGTTGATCATGCCGATGATGTCTTCCACTTGATCCGGGTCGGCGATATCCTCGGGTAGATGGTCGTTGACCTCGGCGTAGGTCAGGAACCCCTGTTCCTTACCTCGCGCGATCAACTCCTTCAGACGCGACTGCTGCTGCGCATTTCCAGCCATAGAAACCCTATCTCGACGAAGAAGAATGAAGCACCTGAAGCGCTGGGTGGAGAAAACTCAACAAGCCGAACATTATAGCGGTAATGATGGGTAATTTTCCAACTTGGCGTATTTGCGCGGTCATTCAGGTGTGTTAGTTTGTTCGGTTAGGCCAGCGCTGGGTGGCTGCCCCGTTATATGGTACTGCCGGGGCGAAAATTCAACCCCTGGCAGCATTTCTCGCGTCATCCATGGCATTTCACTTGCGCGTACCAGCGCTCCCTAGATCGGCCAGAAGCGCCATCAGGTGCTGACGCTCCTGTGGCGAAAGTCGCTCTCCTTCGCGCTGCCTGGCCAACAGAGCATCGATCTGCTCCTGGCACGAAGGACGCAACCGATGACGGCGAAAATACGCCACCAGCCCCTCGAGCTCTTCAGCACGTGCCCCGCGGGGTATCAACAACTCGCGCCGGGCCAGTTCGGCGAGACGCCGCCCTTCATTGCTGCCCTGAAAGTGCGCCAGCACCACTTGCGGGCTGCGGTAGCGTCCTGCGCGCAGCACATCCACGATAGCGGTATACAGCGCCGCTTCGGGATCGCCACCGGGTAACCACTCATCTTCCGGCGGCAATGTTTCGACCAGCGCTGGCTCATGAATCAGCAGCTGTATCACACGGGCCAAGGGAGCCAGAGCACCGCCCGATGGGCGTTCCACCCCGTGGCGCCTGCCTGAAGGCGCATTTACCGTGCCATGAGACATCTCATCGCGACCATTGTCCGCAGCAGGATAGGCCTCGTCATGGCTTCGCTGCCCCTGCTGTTGCGCTTGTTCGCGCCGAGCCAGCAACTGGCCCAGCCGCGACTCGTTCAAGCCGCTACGCCTGGCCAGCTCTTCGAGCAATAGCGACTTCAACACCCCTTCGGGTATGCGTGAAAGGCCCGCCAGCACATGGCTGGCGAAGCGCTCACGCGCCTCCACCGCCTTGAGATCGCGCCCTTCGCCGGCCTGCTCGAACAGAAATTCCGATAGCGGCATGGCACAGGTCACACGGTCCTTGAACGCATCAGCCCCTTCACTGCGCACCAGCGTATCGGGATCCTCGCCTTCCGGCAGAAACAGGAAACGCGCCTCGCGACCGTCGATCATCAGCGGCAACACGGTCTCCAGGGCGCGACTCGCCGCCTGGCGTCCGGCGCGGTCGCCATCGAAGCAGAACACCACCCGGCTCACCAGCCGAAACAGGCGCTTGAGATGATCTTCACTGGTCGCCGTCCCCAAGGTCGCCACCGCATGGTGAATACCGTACTGGGCCAGCGCCACCACATCCATGTAGCCTTCGACGATCACCACCTGCTCCAGGCGAGAATCCGCCTGGCGCGCCTCATACAAGCCGTAGAGTTCCCGACCCTTGTGAAACACGGGAGTTTCGGGAGAATTGAGGTATTTCGGCTTTCCTTCACCGAGTACGCGCCCGCCGAAGGCGATAGTCCGTCCGCGCAGATCACGGATCGGAAACATGACCCGATCGCGAAAGCGGTCGTAGGTACGCCCGCTATCCTCGTGCTGAATCAGCAGCCCATACTCCACCTGAACCGGCTCGCCGATACCCCGCTCGCTCAGATGATGCTTGAGCGCCTCCCACTGTGCCGGGGCGTAGCCGATTCCATAGGTCTTGACCACTTCCGGCGATAGCCGACGCCCATCCAGATACGCCCGTGCGGCATTCCCTTCCTGCATCACCAGCCGTTCGCGATAAAAGCTTGCGGCAAGTTCCAGCAGGTTGACGCCTTCCTTGCGCTTTTTTTCCCGCATCTTGGCGTGAGGATCGTCGGCGCCCTCGCGCGGGACATCGAGCCCCAGCCTGCCGGCCATGTTCTCCACTGCCTCGGGAAAGGGGAGTTTGTCGTACTCCATCAGAAAGCGTAGTGCATTCCCGTGCGCTCCGCAGCCAAAGCAGTGGTAAAACTGCTTGTCGGCACTCACCGTGAACGACGGCGTCTTTTCCTGATGAAACGGACACAGGCCCGAATAGTTGCGCCCGGCCTTCTTCAGCTTCACACGCTCGCCGACCACCTCGACCACGTCCACACGGCCCAGCAAGTCATCGATAAAACGTTGTGGAATCTGACCGGCCATCGCTGTCAGCGACCTCGCGGTACACGGCGCCACCACTGCTATTGGCACCATGCAAATGAAACAGAAAAACAAACGGCCACCGGATGGCGGCCGCTTGGCGTCCCTCTTGAGAAAACCGGTTCAATAGCCCCGATTATCCCCAGTACGGATCAATAGAGCCGTTCGAAACGCTTGCGCTCACGCTGAAGCTTCTTGGCGTGACGCTTGACGGCAGCTGCCGCCTTACGCTTGCGTTCTGCTGTCGGCTTTTCGTAGTTTTCACGACGACGGACTTCAGACAGAACACCGGCTTTTTCACAAGAACGCTTGAAACGACGCAGCGCGACGTCAAACGGCTCGTTATCACGTACTTTGACAGAAGGCATTAAGCACTCACCTACCTTAAGAATTGAGTTCGGTTAGCACGTACATTGCCACGTGCAATGCACGACCCAGTTTTACAGCGCACAGTAGTCTAGTCCCGAAGTGCCAGCTTTGCAAATATGGCACATGATAGTGCAGTAGCGCATATCCCGCTCCGGTGTCGGCCGGGAAATGATAAACTGAGGCGTAATTTCCTTCACTTTGCTGACGAGAGTTCCTGCATGCGCGTACTGGGCATTGAAACGTCCTGCGACGAAACCGGCGTCGCCATCTTCGATACCGCGGCCAACGCCGGCCAAGGCGTCCTGCTGGCCGACGCCCTATATAGCCAGATCGCCATGCACGCCGAATACGGCGGCGTCGTTCCCGAACTCGCCTCCCGCGACCATACCCGCAAGCTGTTGCCCTTGATCAGCGAGGTACTGATCCAGGCCGGCCTGAGCCGCCGCGATCTCGACGGCATCGCCTATACCGCCGGTCCCGGCCTGGTAGGCGCCTTGATGGTCGGCGCAAGCACCGCTCACGGCATGGCCCGCGCCCTGGGCATCCCGGTGCTCGGCGTTCACCATATGGAAGGTCACTTGCTGGCACCGATGCTGGAAGAACAGGCGCCCGAGTTTCCCTTCGTGGCGCTTCTGGTGTCCGGGGGGCACACGCAGCTGGTAGCGGTGGAAGGATTGGGGCGCTATCGATTGCTGGGTGAATCCGTGGATGACGCGGCGGGCGAGGCTTTCGATAAAGCCGCCAAGATGCTGGACCTCGCCTACCCCGGCGGCCCCCAGGTGGCCAAGCTGGCGGAAAGCGGCGAAGCATCACGCTTTCGTTTTCCCCGCCCGATGACCGACCGACCCGGGCTGGACTTCAGTTTTTCCGGCCTCAAGACTCATACCCTGACCGCGATTCGCAAGCTCGAGGCGGCAGGTGAACTCGACGAACAGGCCCGGGCCGATGTCGCCCGCGCCTTCGAGGAGGCGGTGGTCGACACCCTGGTGATCAAATGTCGTCGGGCGCTGGACCAGACCGGTCTCAAGCGCCTGGTGGTGGCCGGAGGCGTCAGCGCCAACCAGCGCTTGCGTGAACGCCTAGACCATGAAACCGCCAAGCGCGGTGCCCGGGCATTCTATCCGCGGGGCCGCTTCTGCACCGACAACGGCGCCATGATCGCCTATGTCGGCGCCCAGCGCCTGGCAGCCGGGGAACGGGACCAGCCCGGCATCATGCAAGCCGTGCCGCGCTGGCCGCTGGACCGACTCAGCGTCCCGGCCGCTGTCGCCTGAGCGAGGGCTCGGTGCCACGCCCCATCCGACGAATATTGAGCCAGTGACGAGCCACTATCAACAGGCTGAATCCTCCCACCACGACGATGTAGCGAGGTGTCCACCAGAGGCACAGCAGCGGCGCTGCCATGGCACTCGCCAGCGAGGCCATTGCGGCCGTCTTCAAACGCCACGCCAGCAGGCTCCAGAGCGCGGCACTCCCCAGCGCCACGGCGGGTGCCAGCACCAGCAGTACGCCGAAAGCACTCGCCACGGACTTGCCGCCGCGAAAGCGGTGCCAGACGGGATAGCTGTGACCGAGCAGCACCGCCGCCCCCGCGATACCCTGGGCCCACACCGGCCCTCCCAGCAGCTTGAGTGACAGTACCGCCGGCACTCCCTTGGCTGCATCCAGGACAAGGGTCATCAGGGCCAGGCGTATGCCGTACAAGCGCAGCATATTGGAAAATCCGGGATTGCAGGAGCCCCGGGATCGCGGATCAGCGACCCCGGCCCAGCGGCATATCCAGGGGGCCGCCAGGCAACTGCCACTGAGATAACCCACCAGAGTGCTCAGGACGACACTGCCTAACATCGCGCTTTCCATTCCGCCCCCGCTACGTTCCGCAAGCTCCACGCCCTTATCTTCTGCAGCGAGTCGACCTGCGCATTGTTGTCTGCCTGCCTGTTGCTTGGCGTTCGGCTCAAGTACAATTCCCCGCTTGTTGAAAGGGGAAGCCCGATGGACCGCATCTTGATCGAAGCGCTCGACGTCGAAACCACCATTGGCGTCTATGAGTGGGAACGTACCATTACCCAGCGACTGCGGCTCGACCTGGAGCTGGCCACCGACATTCGTCCGGCTGCTGCTGCCGACGATATCGGGCTAACCCTGGATTATGCCGCCATCAGCCAGCGCATCCATGCCTTCGCTGCGGAACACGCCTTCGCCCTGGTGGAGACCTTCGCCGAACGGCTTGCCGCCTGCCTGCGAGAAGAGCACGGTATTGCCTGGCTACGCCTGACGGTCCGCAAGCCCGGCGCCGTGGCCAGCGCCGCCGCCGTGGGCGTCACGATTACTCGCGGCACCCCGCCCAGCAGCGAAGAAGACAGGTAATGGCACAAGTCACCGTCAGCTTGGGCAGCAACATCGCTCCCGAACAGCATATTCGCCTCTGCCTCGACGCGCTACACGCCGAGTTCGGCGAGCTGGCGATCTCACGAGTCTTTGAAAGCGAACCCGTCGGTTTTCACGATTCGCGCAACTTCTACAATCTCGTGGTGGCTTTCGACAGCGACCGCTCACCTGGCGAATTGCAGGCCTGGGGCAAGCGTCTGGAAATCGCCCATGGCCGCAGAGCGGATACACCCAAGTACAGCCCCCGGGCGCTGGATATCGACTTGTTGACGGTAGGCGAGCTGTGCGGCGAGTACGATGGAGTCACGTTGCCGCGTGCCGACATCACCCACAACGCCTTTGTCCTGCAACCCCTGGCCGAGCTGCTGCCGGCCGCACGGCATCCCCGTAGCGGCATTGCCTACCGCCAGCTATGGCAGGCGTTCGATGTGGGCAGCCAACGCTTGTGGCCGGTGGACTTCTACTGGAACGGCAAGTGGATCTCGCGGACTCAGCCCGCTTGCGCCGGCTCCCGGGCGAGCTTTCGGATGGTGAATGAGTCATTCGATCACACTCGCGCACGCGCCGATGTCTGACACCGTTTGGCCAGGCACAGCTAGCCCTCAGGCCGGGCCTAACGCCTGCGCCACCGCTTGCCGGCGCGCGTCAGCCAACGCCTCGCCCAGAGATTTGCCCTTGTAGCCCTGCTCCAGCAGCGGCTTCACCTCGACCCGACTTGCAGCGCCCCAGCCATGGGCCAGGCGTTTGCCGAGCGCGGGCGCCTGGCACATCATCCAGGCCAGCTGGCCCTCGACCTGGCGCGGCTTGCGCCAGGCATCCAGGCGATCCAGCCAGGCCATGACTTGCTCCGGTACCAGACGGGAGGTCATCTCGAAGGCCTCAAGCAGCTCTCGGCTGGCCGCCGTATGCCGAGCCAGGCGGGCCACGTTGTTGGGCAGGCGCAAGCGCATGGCGAGTGCCTGTCTTTTCTCCTCGGGCAACGATTCCACCAGGCGAGCGTAACGCCAGTGAGCTAGCGGTATGTCGGTCTCGGGGACTTGCTGCAGACGCGCCAGAAATGTCTTCAGAAAAGCGTCTTTCTCACTCTCACTTGTCTGGACGCCTGGTTCGTCACCGGTTATTTCATCGACTGGCACCTCAAAAAGCTCGGGCATCACCCGAACGAGCGCCCCGCAGGCGTGTAAGGCGCGAAAATACGCCTCGGGATGGGGCTCGCCCAGCGCTTTTTCGGTTTCCGTCCAGATACGCTCCGCCGCAAGGTGGTTTAACTCGTCACTTTCCACGATCCGGCGCATCAGCGCTTGGGTTTCCTCCGCGATGACGAAGCCGAGACCGGCATAGCGCGCCAGAAAACGCGCGGTACGCAAGACCCGCAGCGGGTCTTCGATGAACGCCGGGGAGACATGGCGCAGCACCCGAGTTTCCAGGTCCACACGGCCCTGGTAAGGATCGTGGAGCTTGCCATCGCTATCTTCGGCCATGGCGTTGATGGTCAAGTCCCGGCGCGCCAAGTCCTCCTCCAGGGTGACATCGGGGCTGGCGTGCATGACGAACCCGCCGTAACCATGCCCGGATTTGCGCTCGGTACGCGCCAGGGCGTATTCCTCATGGGTGTCGGGGTGCAGGAAGACGGGGAAGTCCCGCCCCACCGCGCGAAACCCGCGACGACGCATGTCCTCGGGTGTGGTGCCCACCACCACCCAGTCGTTATCGTAAACCGGCCATCCCAGCAGGGCATCGCGAACCGCGCCTCCTACCCGGTAGACCTGCAACCCTTCCAGGCGTCTGTCCATGATCTCCCTCTTTCCGTTACGTACTCGTCCCGCTACGTACTTGTCTTCCCGTTTCGTACTTGTCTTCCCGTTGCGTCCTTGTCTGCCCGTTACGTCCTTGGCTAACACCTCACCTGGCGGCTGGGCACGCGGGTGCGCTGGCCGCTCTCCAGGTTCAAGGCGGTAAGACTTCCGCCCCAGACACAGCCGCTATCCAGCGACTCGACAGACATCCTGGCGTCGGGTGCGGTGCCTTCCAGCGCGGCCCAATGGCCGAAGATTACTCGGTAGTCGTCATCGCGGGGATACTGGAACCAAGGGGCGTAGCCGGGAGGCGCGCTGTCCAGCCCCTCCTTGGCGGCAAAATCCAGTTGGCCTTGGGCGTTTATGAAGCGCATCCGCGTGAAGACATTGACGATCATGCGCTGCCGCGCGATACCTTCAAGCTCGGGATGCCATACATCGGGGAGGTTGCCGTACATGGCACACAGGAACGCCCCGGCATTCTCGCTACCCAGCATGGCCTGGACCTCCTGGCCCAGGCGCTCGGCCTGGGGTACCGTCCACTGCGGCAACAGCCCCGCATGAACCATCAGGTCCTGCTCGTGACGCACTGTCAATGGACGGCTCTGCAGCCAATCGAGCAATTGTTCGCGGTCCGGTGCCGCCAGGATGTCGCTCAAGGTGTCGTTGCGTTTCAGGGTACCGTTGCCGCGCGCCACCGCCAGCAGGTGGAGATCATGATTGCCCAGTACGCACTCCGCCGCCGCTCCCAGCGCCTTCACCTCACGCAGGCATTCGAGCGAACCCGGCCCGCGATTGACGAGATCCCCCACCAACCACAGCCGGTCGCGGCGCGAATCAAAGCCGAGCGTTTCCAGCAACTCGATGAATTCGGCATGGCAGCCGTGCAGGTCACCAATAGCATAAGTCGACATGGGCACGTCCTGGTCAATGGATTTGGTTGGGTCCGGCGAGGCAGAACGGCGCCACGGGAACGTCGAACGCCCGCTGGGTCGCGGTATTGAAGCAGGTATAGGCCCCCTGCATGACACCTACCGGGGTTTGCAGGATGGCGCGGCTGGTATAGCGAAAGCGCTGACCGGGTCCGATCAACGGCTGCTGCCCCACCACTCCCTTGCCACGCACTTCCTGACTTTCACCGCTGCCCTGGGTGATCTTCCAGTAGCGTGCCATCAGCTGGACGCTGTGGTCGCTGGTGTTGTGCAGCGTCACCGTGTAGGAGAAAACATACCGCGCCTGGGTGGCGCAGGACTCATCGCTACGGTAATGCGGCTCGATCGCCACGAGTACTTCCGGCTCACTCACCCTGGTCGGCTCCTGTATCGGCAAGCGCCAGGTGATTGGCGATACGCACGAACTCCTCCACGCTCAGGGTCTGCGGGCGACGCCCTGGGTCGATTCCCAGCGTCTCCAGCGCTTCGGCATCGATCCTTCCCTTGAGGTTGTTGCGCAGGGTCTTGCGCCGCTGGCCGAAGGCCTCTCGCACCAGGTCGAACAACAGCAGCGGGTCCTGGGCCGTGTGCGGCAACTGCTCGTGGGGTGTCAGGCGAACGATGGCCGAGTCCACCTTGGGCCGCGGCACGAAGGCTTCCGGGGGCACCACGAACAGCTGGTCGACATGGCAATAGTACTGCGCCATCACCGACAGGCGCCCCCAGTCGGGGCCGCCGGGAACCGCCGCCAGGCGCTCGACCACTTCCTTCTGCAGCATGAAGTGCATGTCCGCGATCGCATCACCCGCCTGCAGTAGATGAACGATGAGCGGCGTCGAGATGTTATAGGGAAGATTGCCTACCACCCGCAGCGCCGGCCCATCGCCTTTCAGTGCCTGAAAGTCGAATTTCAGCGCATCGCCTTCATGAATCACGAAGTCGGGGTAGTTGAAGAATTGCACTCTCAAGCCGGGGATAAGGTCGCGGTCCAGCTCGATGACTTCGAGCTTGCCCGCCGCGTCCAGTAGCGGTTCGGTCAAGGCCCCTTGGCCCGGCCCTATCTCGACCAGTCGGTCCGCGGCGCGTGGCCCGATCGAACGGACGATCCGGGAAATGATCCCCGGATCGCGCAGAAAGTTTTGCCCAAAACGCTTGCGTGCGCGGTGAACCGGAGGTTGGGTCATGAAACAAAATCCTTGGAAAATAAACCTGACGAGCGATGGCCGGGCGAAGTCGCTACCCGGCGGGGTGGACCTGGCCGGAATGCTTTCGACGCGATAGCTCCGCGGCCAGCGCCAGGGCGACCTGCAAGCTTCCTGGGTCGGCGCTGCCACGGCCGGCTAGATCCAACGCGGTGCCGTGGTCCACCGAGGTCCGCACCAGCGGCAACCCCAGGGTGAGATTGGCGGCCCGGCCGAAGCCGGCATACTTGAGCACCGCGAGACCCTGGTCGTGATACATCGCCAGCACGGCATCGACGTCGCGCAGATGGCGGGGTGTGAACAGGGTATCGGCGGGCAGCGGCCCCTCGATAAGCAAGCCTTCTGCGCGCAGGGCATCGAGCACCGGCGTGATGATGGCTTGCTCCTCATGCCCCAGGTGCCCGCCCTCCCCGGCGTGGGGGTTCAGTCCGCATACCGCGATACGCGGTGCCGCGATACCGAATTGCCGCTTAAGATCGGCGTGCAACAGCCGGGCGATTCGCTCGAGCCTTGGCGCGGTGATGGCATCGGCCACTTTGCGCAGGGGAAGATGGGTGGTCACCAGCGCGACACGCAGGGCGCTCTCCCCCGTCCATCCCGGAACCTGAGCGTGCAGGGCCTGCTCGGTGGCCAGCATCATTACCACTTCGTCCACCTTGCAGGCATCGCGCAGATACTCGGTATGACCGGTAAAGCCGGGAAACCCGCCCTCGACGATCACCCCCTTGTGCAGCGGCGCGGTAACCATGGCATCGGCGTGTCCCTGGAGGCAAGCCGCTATCGCCACATCCAGGGTTTCCAGCACATAGGCGGCATTGGCCGTCTCCAGGTGACCAGGTACGCTCTCGGTGCGCAGCGGTACCGGCCACACCGGTAGCACACCGGCATTCAAGGAGGGCAACGCCTCTCCAGGCGAGATCGTCTCGATTCGTACCGCCAAGCCCAGTGCCCGGGCGCGCACCGCCAGCATCTCAGGATCACCGACCGCAACCGTACCCGGCGGCAGAGCCCCTTGCGCCGCCAGCATCAAGGTCAGCTCGGGACCGATACCGGCGGGCTCGCCCGTGGTCAATGCCAACTTCACGGCCAGCGAGCCGGCCTCGCCTGCATGCATCAGAGCCGGATATCCACGTAGGCCTGGGAGCGGATCTCCTGAATCCAGCCTTCCAGTGCCTCGCTGGCACGGCGCTGGAACATGGCCTGGCGCACCTGTTCGCGCTGGCTCTCCTGAGTCACGTCCTGGCGGCGCCGCTCGAGTACTTCGATGAGGTGATAGCCAAATTGTGAACGCACCGGCTCGGAAACCTGATTGAGGGGAAGCTCGTTCATGGCCTCTTCGAACGCCGGCACGGTCTGACCGGGGCGAAGCCAGCCCAGTTCGCCGCCATTGAGCGCCGAGCCCTGATCGTCGCTCATTTCCTGCGCCAAGGCGGCGAAGGATTCCCCTTGCTGCAGACGGCGACGTATATCGTTGGCCATTGCGCGCGCCTGACTCTCGTCCCTGTTGGGCGTCATCCCGATCAGGATGTGACGGGCGCGATTTTCTTCGATCACCGCCTGCTCCGTCGGTCCGCCGGGCGCCTGCTGCGCCAGCAAGCGTTCCACGTCACGGTCGCTGATGGAGACGCGTCCCCCTACCTGGCGCTGCTGGACCTGGCGAATGAGCATCTCGCGGCGTACCTGCTCGCGCACCTGTCCCAGGCTCATGCCATCGGCTTCGAGCCTATCGGCGAAAGCATCGAGGCTCATGCCGTTGGATTCGGCGATGCTGCGTAGCTGACGGTTCAGCTCGGTGTCGTCCACGCTGAGATTGGCATCGCGGGCCATTTGCAGCTGGAGCTCTTCCACCACCATGCGCTCCAGCACTTGCCGGCGCAGGTTAACGCCCGTCGGCAAGCTGCCGCCTTGCTCCTCGGCCTGGCGCTGCACTTGCTGTAGCCGCTCCTCGAGCTCGCTTTGCATGATCACGCCATCGTTGACCACCGCCACGACCTGGTCCAGCGAGCGACGCTCCAGCGATTGATATTCCTGGGCCTGCAGTGTCAGCGGCAAGGCGACTAGACAAGCGGCCAAGCCCAGCACACGGCCCAGGGAGGCGATCTTTCGACTGCGCATAATGGTCTTTCCCTTCTTCATGACGTGAATCGTATTGGTTGGTTCAGGGTCCAGCGACGCAGGCGCTAGAACGCCGCGGCGCGGTAGCCCGGAACCGCTTGTTCGAAATAACTGTCCGCTTCCTGGCCTATGCCGCCCAAGCCCTTGAAGACAAAACGCAGGAACAGGCCACGATCATGATAATCGTCGGCCACCCGGGCGGTGTCGTTGTCGTCCACCCACTCTCGCCATACCACTTGCACGCCGTAGCAACAGTCGTTCCACTGTACACCGGCGAGCTGTTCGAGCGAGCGCTGGTTGGTCTGATCGTGAATATAGCGCCCAATCAGATCCACTTGCGGCGTGGCTTTCCAGGCAAACGAGACATCGAACTCCTCGCGGTCATAGTCGCGAAAACCATCGTCGCCCGGTACCACGCTAGGGTCGAAACCTTCGATTTCCCAACGGTAGCCAAGGTTCAATACATGCCCGCGCGGATGGCGATAATGCAAATCCACCGCGGAGCGTTCGGTCAGGTCGCGGTGGTCATCGTAGAGCCATTCGTACCCTGCGCTCCAGCGGGAATTGATCTGCCAATCCACTCGGGTCACCAGCGGCGAGCGCTCGCGTGTAGCCTGATAGAAACGCTCCGCGGTCAGGTAATCCTCCGGCCGGCGCTTGTCGGGGTCGCCATCGAGGTCGATACGCCGATCATCGAAATAGACGCTTTGCCCCACCCCTACCGATAGCTGTTCACTGCCATCTTCGCGCTCCAGCAGCCGCGATTCCAGGGCATAGGAAAGGCGATTGAGATCGCCGACCCGGTCGGCACCGGAGAAGCGATTGGCCGACCACAGCTGATTCCAGGAAAAGGGTTGTTCACGACTGTCGAAATCCGGCAGCTCGCTCTGGTCGGTACGCGGCACGTAGGCGTAATTGAGACGTGGCTCCAGTGTCTGGCGATAGTCGCGTCCGGCAAGCTCGAGCTCACGCTCGAAAACCAGACCGCCATCGACCGAGCTGACCGCGACACTACGGTCCGGCGACTCATCGCGCTGTGTCTGGCGGTCGCCGTAATCCAGGGCATAGGCGGTGTGCCACAATTCAGTACGTGGCTCCAGATGTCCCCAGGGCTGTTCGAACCGCCAGCCGAGCGCCGGCGTCAGGTGCAGGCGGGTACCGGTCGCCGCTTCACGCTCGGGCACCAGGTTTTCGTCGACATCCCGCCAGAAGTGCGTGGCGTTGGAGCGCCACTGGTAATACAGACCGCTATCCTGGCGCCAGTCAGCATTGGCCGTCAGACTGGGAAGACGATAGAACGGTTTGTCGCTATCGTTGAGCGTCTCCTCCAGACGCTGGAAACCCTGAGCTCGGGCATCCAGCTGCCAGCGCTCCCCGCGATAATCGACCTGGGCCAGGCGCTCCATGCTGCTGCGCGAATCGCCGCCGAGGGTACTGCCGAAATCCTCGAAGTAGCGGCCATCACTGGCACTGCCGTAACGCAGGCGATAATTGCTGCGTTCATTCACCCTGCCGGCGTGTTGCGCGTCGATATACCAGCGGTCATCCCCTTCATGGCGATCGGCCCGTTGCCCCGACCCTCCGTCGTCGCTGGCGAGCCACGCCCCTTCCACCTGGCCGCGGCTGTCGGGGTAAAGGTAACGGTATTCGCCTCCAAGCAGGAGGCCATGATCGCTCATCCAGCGCGGCGTAATCGTGGCGTCGTGATTGGCTGCGATATTCCAGTAGAAGGGCTGGGTGTAGTCCACGCCATCGCCGGAGAAACCCAGCGTGGGCCACAGCAACCCGGTTTGGCGACGGTCGTCGAGGGGGAATCGCAGCCAGGGCCAATAGAATACCGGGGTGTCCTTGACTTCCAGACGGGTGTGGCGAGCGGTGCCGTAACCGCGCGCCTGGTGCAAGTTTATTTCGCTGCCCACCAGGCGCCAGGTATTCTCGCCGGGATCGCAGGTGGTGAAGGTGGCATCGTTCAGCCGATAGAGTGACTCGCCGCGCTGCTCCAGGCGCGACGCCTCCCCGCGCAGGCGCTGCTCATAGAAGACATATTGCGCCCCCTCCAGCGCCGCCCGGTCGTCGACCAGAGAGACATTCGCCTGTTTCCCTCGCACCAGAGCGACGCCATCGCGCAGGGCCAACCCCCCTTCGGCCTCGATATGTTGGCGCTGTTCGGGCAAGCGCAGGGAAGCGGCTTCCAGCTGGGTATTGCCTCGGCGCAACACCACATCGCCGCGCAAAAGCGCTTCGCCATTCGCCTGGTAGTCCAGCTCCGACGCTTCCAGCGCCACGGTTTCAGGGTCATCCTGCTGCGGCAAGCGGTAGCCCGGCATTACATAGCGGCCACGGCATAACTCACCTTGAGCGGCGGCGCCTTCCCAGGGTTGCCAGTCCAGATCCTGTGCGGAAGGCGGAGCCGCCTGTACCCACCAGGGGCTTAGCGAAGCGCCGGCCACGAGGCTGCCCAGCGCGGAGCGTGAAAGTCGCTTGCCCATGTTCGTTATCCTTGGCATCGAGAATCGGTATTATACAGTCCGCATGATGCCCGACCAGCAAGGAGCTTGCATGTCCTCTTCTCGATTCGATGCCCTGAGTGACTGGGCGGCACGTCTTCACCAGCTGCCACCGGAGCGCTTGGCGCTGACGCCGGCGGGCGGTGACGCCAGCTTTCGGCGTTACTTTCGCCTCACCTTGCCTTCGGGGGAAAGCCGCATTTTGATGGACGCTCCTCCCGCCCAGGAGGACTCCCGGCCGTTTCTGGCCATCGCCCGGCAGTGGGACGCCGAAGGGCTGCCCGTCCCCACGGTTCACGCCCATGACCTGAACCAGGGTTTTCTGGAACTCGACGACCTGGGCGAGACCCCGTTGCAGTTGACCTTCGATGAAGCCGAACGGCGCTCGTTGCAGCGCCATACCCAGGCACTGGCGATCCTGGCCGATTTGCAGAATCGTGCCGACCCGTCGCCTTTGCCCCATTACGATGCGGCCCTGCTGGAGCGTGAGCTGGATCTGTTCCCCGACTGGTGTCTGGAGCACTGGTTGGGTATCGCCCCGCCTGAAACCTGGCCCGCGCTACGTCAGGCATTGATCGAGTCCGCCCTTGCCCAGCCTCAGGTCACGGTCCATCGCGATTTCGATGCCATGAACCTGATGCTTCATCGGGAGCGGCTGTACATGATCGATTTCCAGGATGCGGTGGCGGGGCCTGTGAGCTACGACCTCGTTTCGCTGCTGCGCGGGCGTTATCTGCGCTTTTCCACCGCTCAGTTCCAGCAGTTGGTGGATGCGTTCCATAGCCAGGCGCTTCGGGACGGAAGGCTGCCCGCTACCCTCGGCCTCGCCGATTTCCTCACGACAGTGAATGCCATGGCCGCCCAGCGCTCGCTCAAGGTACTGGGGATTTTCTGTCGCTTGACCCTACGCGACGGAAAAACCGGCTACATGGCGCGTCTGCCGCACTTTCTCGATCACCTGCAGGACAGTCTCGGCGCCTTGCCCGTCCACAGCGACTTCCACGCCTGGACGGAACACACGTTGCGCCCCGCCCTTCAGCAGCGCCTGGCCCGGGAAAATGAACGATGAAAGCCATGATCCTGGCAGCTGGCCTGGGCAAGCGCATGCGCCCACTGACCGATCATTGCCCGAAACCGTTACTGCCCGTGGCAGGCAAGCCATTGCTGGTACATCACCTGGAACGCCTGGCGCGTGCAGGAATCACCGAGGTGGTGATCAACGTCAGCTACCGCGCCGAGCAGATCATCCAGGCCCTGGGAGACGGCACTCGCTACGGCGTTCACATCACCTGGAGCCGCGAAGCGCAGCCGCTGGAAACCGGGGGTGGGATGCGCCAGGCCTTGACGTATCTGGGCGAGGCGCCCTTCTATCTAGTCAACGGCGATGTGTGGTGCGACACCCTGCCTCTGCCAATGGCTCTCCAGCAAGATGAACTGGCGCACCTGAGCCTGGTGGACAATCCTTCCCACCATCCCCACGGGGATTTTCATCTCGACCCTCACGGCAAGCTGAGTGTCACGGGAGAACCGAAGCTCACCTACGCCGGCATTGCGCTTGTCGACCCTGGACTGGTGGCCGACGAACCTCACGGCGCCTTCGCCCTGGCGCCACTGCTCAAGCGAGCCATGACCGAGGGCCGGGTGAGCGGGAGCCACTACAGCGGGCACTGGGTGGATGTCGGCACGCCCCAACGCTTGCAGGAGCTGGAGGCTCACCTTGCCGGCGAGACATTTTCTTAAGCCTGCGCCGGCCAGATGCTATCCTCAGCGCAGCCAGATGGTGCTTTAGCACCCCCCACAGCCAAGGAGAAAGATGTGAAAGCTCGCGTCAGTTGGACGGATGGCCGCCAGTTCGTGGCGGAATCGGGTAGTGGTCATAGCGTCGTGATCGACGGCCCGCCCGAGCATGGCGGCCGCAATACCGGCCCTCGGCCGATGGAGATGCTGTTGATGGGCATGGGCGGCTGCACCGCCTTCGATATTCTCAACATTCTCGACAAGTCACGCTCGAACGTGACCGACTGCGTGGCCGAGATCGAGGCCGAACGTGCCGACGAAGTGCCGTCGGTATTCACCAGAATTCATGTGCATTTCGTGATCACCGGGCGCGAGCTGAAAGAGAAGCACGTACAGCGCGCCGTGGAGCTGTCGGCGGAGAAATACTGCAGTGCCTCGATCATGCTGGTGAAAGGCGGGGTCGATATCACCCATTCGTTCGAGATTGTCGACGCTTGAGCCGTTCAGTCACGAAAGAAGTGAAAAAAGTCCTCCAGCCGGGTGCGTCACGCACGCTGGCCGGGCATAATACGCTCCCTCGTTTTTCGCTATTACAGCAAGCACGACTTCAGCAAGTCCGTTTTCTACATGTCCGTTACCTGCAAGTGCGGGCTCAAGTACGGTTTCACTGGTTCCGGCGCTGGCTCGTCGGGGTGTCTTCACCTGCCATCAGGAGGCTCGGACGTGGCGAACAATCTCCGACTCCACGGGTTTAACAACCTGACCAGCTCTTTGAGCTTCAACATCTATGACATCTGCTACGCCAAGACCGAAGAGCAGCGTAAAGCCTATATCGATTACATCGATGAACTTTACAACGCCGAGCGTCTGACCCAGATACTCAAGGACGTCACCAACATCATCGGCGCCCACGTGCTCAATATCGCACGACAGGATTACGAGCCCCATGGCGCCAGCGTGACCATCCTGATTGCCGAGCATGAGCTCGAGAATGCCGCGCCGGAACAGATCGAACCCGGCCCCGGGCCCTTGCCCGAAACAGTAGTCGGCCATCTGGACAAGAGTCATGTCACCGTACACAGCTATCCGGAATCACACCCGGACAACGGCATCAGTACTTTTCGCCTGGATATAGACGTTTCCACCTGCGGCATGATCAGCCCGTTGAAGGCGCTCAACTACCTGATCCATAGTTTCGATTCGGACATCGTCACCGTGGACTATCGGGTGCGCGGCTTCACTCGGGACGTGCATGGCAAGAAGCTGTTCATCGACCACGATATCACCTCTATCCAGGACTACCTCGCCACGGATACCAAAGAGGCTTATCAGATGGTGGACGTGAACGTGTACCAGGAGAACATGTTCCACACCAAGATGCTGCTCAAGGATTTCGAACTGGACAACTACCTGTTCGGAACCTCGCGCCGCGATATTACCTTCGAGGAAGCTCGCGATATCGAAGGTCGCTTGCGCAAGGAAATGCTGGAAATCTTCTATTCCCGCAATATGGATTGAGCATCTCGCCCTGTGAATTGAGCATCCCGCTCCGTGAACACACCGAACCCGGCGTCAATAGACGCCGGGTTCGCCTTTGGGGCGCGTCTTGAAACGTCGATGCAGCCACAGGTACTGCTCGGGATGCTGGCGAATCGCCTGTTCGATGAAGTCATTCACCCGAGTGGCATCGGCGACTTCATCATCGCTGGGATAGTTTTCCAGAGGGGGCAAGGCTTCGATGGTGTAGCTGCGATCATCCGGGTTACGGTGAAACATCAGGGGTATCACCGGGGCGCCGGTCATTCTGGCGATCTTGGCCGTCAAACGAATGGTCGCCGCCGAATGACCGAAAAACGGCGCAAATACGCTGGCCTGGCGACCGAAATCCTGATCGGGAGAGTACCACACGATATTCCCTTGCTTGATGCGGCGTACCATGCGGCGCAAGTCGTGGCGATCGATCGCTTCTCCGAAATGACGCCGCCTGGCCCGTGTCATGAAACGCTCGAACAAGGGGTTATCATGCGGCCGATAGACGACATCCGCATCGAAGAACAACGAGTGCAACGCCCCGCCGAGATCCAGCGTCGAAAAGTGAATCCCGATCACTAACACGCCCTTGCCCTGAGCCTGGGCCTGCATGAGATGCTCCGCCCCCTTGTAGGCCACGCGGTGGCGCAAGCTCTCGGCATCACGGCACCAGCCGGTCGCGGTTTCCACCAGGCCGATGCCGTTGGCGATGAACGTCCGCTTGACCAGCCGTTGACGCTCCAGCGGCGTTTTTTCGGGAAAGCACAGGTCGATATTGGTGCGGGTGATATGGCGACGGCGCTTGGCCAGCCGCCATGCCAGCCAGCCAATCACCGTGCCGGCCATCATCTTGAGCCGCCACGGTAGCCAGGCGGCAAGATACATGCCTCCTATTCCCAGCCAGGTGGGCCAGTAGCGCGGATGGGAGAAGGAGCGGGGATAGGGACTACGTTTAGCCATGGGAAGCCGTTGGGTTACTCGCAAAAGGCGCCATGATACCGCCTCGGCACCCGCGGCAATACCCCGGTCAACAAGGTATAGCTGATGGTGTCGCAATAGCGCGCCACTTCATCCACGCTCAGCACCGCGCCGTTATCTGCCCGCCCCCACAGCACTACCTCACTGCCGATATCGGCAACCGGGTGATCGGTGATATCCACCGTGAGCATGTCCATGGATACCTTGCCGGCCAGAGGCGCGCGGCGGCCATCGACCAGCACCGGGGTACCATCGCGGGCATGACGGTCATAGCCGTCTCCGTAGCCGCATGCCACCACGCCGATACGCGAAGGCCGGGAGGCTCGCCAGCGGCCGCCATAGCCAACGGGCTCCCCAGCATCCAGCTCGCGCACGGCGATGATCCGCGAGCGCAGTGTCATCACCGGCTCCAGGCGGCGGCTGAGCGCATTCGGCACTTCAAGAGGATCGCTGCCGTAAAGCATGACGCCGGGGCGATTCCAGGCGCCATGAGTCACCGGCCAACCCAGCGTGGCAGGCGAATTGGCCAGGCACGACGGTGCCTGCAACTGCTCGGCCAACGCCTGGAGGCAGCGCATCTGCTCCTGCAGATAACGCTCGTCAGCACTATCGGCGGTAGCGAAGTGACTCATCAGGTGAAGCTGGGTCACGTGCTCCTTGGCCGCGGCCAGGCGCGACCAGACGGCCGGCACTAGGGGCGGAGGAAAGCCGAGACGATGCATGCCGGAATCCACCTTCAACCACACCGTGATCGGCGCGCGGGGAGCGAACGCCAGCAATGCATCGACCTGCCACTGGCTATGGACCGCCAGCCACAAGCCCAGCGCATCCACCTGCTCGAGTTCGGCGGCTTCAAAGATACCTTCAAGCAACATGATGGGGGCTTTTACGCTCCCCTCGCGCAGCGCCACTGCCTCTTCCAGGCAGGCCACGGCAAACGCTGGGGCGGGTTTCGCCGCTCTGGACAGCGCCCGGGCACAGGCTAGCGCCCCGTGCCCGTAGGCGTCGGCCTTGATTACCGCCACGGCTCGACTGTCGGGCGCGGCTTCGCACGCCAGCCGATAATTATGACGCAGCGCGTCAAGATCGATATGAGCCACCAGCGGGCGCATCGAATGCCTCGTTCATTTCTAGGGTCACAAAAAAACACCGGGAGCCCGGTGTGGTTTTAGCCGGCAGGCCCCGCTTGGGGCCTGCTGACAGTTTGGCGCTGGCGTCACGGGTTGGCAGGGATCAGCTTTCGAAAATCGCCTCCATGGAGAGCCCCTGTTTTTCCAGGGCACGGCGCAGCTTCTTCAGCGCTTCAACCTGAATCTGGCGAACGCGCTCGCGGGTCAAGCCGATCTCGGCCCCGACCTCCTCCAGCGTGGCGGCCTCGTGACCGCGCAGTCCGAAACGCCGCACTACGACTTCGCGCTGCTTTTCGCTCAGCTCGTCCAGCCACAGGTTGACGTGTTCCTTGACATCGCCATCCACCAGGGACGTCTCGGGGCCATCTTCGTTATCATCGGTCAGGGTATCGATCAGCGGCTTGTCGCTGTCACCGCCCATGGGAAAGTCCACCGACGATACCCGCTCGTTGAGCCCCAGCATCTTCTTGACGGTTTCCACCGGCTTGTCGAGGTGCTCGGCGATCTCTTCCGGCGTGGCTTCGTGGTCGAGTTTCTGGGTGAGTTCGCGGGCGGCGCGCAGGTAGATATTGAGTTCCTTGACCACATGAATCGGCAGACGAATGGTACGCGTCTGGTTCATCAAGGCCCGCTCGATGGTCTGGCGTATCCACCAGGTGGCGTAGGTTGAAAAGCGAAAGCCGCGCTCGGGGTCGAATTTCTCCACCGCCCGGATCAAGCCGAGATTGCCCTCTTCGATGAGATCGAGCAGGGTCAACCCGCGGTTGAGATAGCGGCGGGCGATCTTGACCACCAGGCGCAGGTTGGACTCGATCATCCGCGAGCGCCCCAAGGGATCGCCCTTGCGCGCCAACCGCCCGTAAAAGACTTCTTCCTCCGGTGTCAGGAGAGGCGAAAAACCGATCTCGTTGAGGTAGATTTGAGTTGCATCCAAGCTTTGATACTGCTGTCGATCTTCCTTGCCCAGCGCCTTTTCGAAAGCGTCTTCTTCGGCGGGGGCTTCGTCATCGCTGACTTGGCTCAAGGTCTCCTCCGCCGAGTTTAGATCAACCTCATGAAGGTCCCGTTCCAACATACTCATAGTCTTACCCCCGTGATTACGCCTAGCCGCCATTCCAAATCCGTTGGTGGCACCCATTTTGGATGCCACTTGTTATATTTTTATGTAAATACGTCTTGTTATGGAAGGAGGTTCCTCAGCCGGAAGCCATGCCTGCCCCGCTAGCGCGACGGCAAGTACTCCAGGGGATCCTGAGGTTGCCCATCCTTGCGCACCTCAAAGTGCAATCTGACGTCTTCCGCGTCACTGTCGCCCATGGTGGCGATCACTTCACCCGCTTCGACGATATCGTTTTCACTGACGTTGAGTCCATCGTTATGCGCGTAGGCACTCAAAAATTGGTCATTATGTTTGATCAGTACCAGATTGCCGTAACCTCTGACGCCACTTCCGGCGTAGACGACAATCCCTGGACCCGCTGCCCTGACAGGTTGCCCCTTTTCACCGGCTATATCAATCCCGGCGGTAATGCTGTCACCCTCGCCGAACGAGCCGACGACCTGGCCGCCCACCGGCCACTGCCAGTCGATGTTTTCAGCCGGGGTATAGCGGCGCGACCCGCGGTCGGCATCATTTTCGCGGGATTCGGCCTGCGCGGCCTGGCTAGCAGGTTCCGGTTCGTCAGCGGCGGCAACCACGTCGGGCTCGCTTGTTGCTGGCGGCGTATTTTCGGCCGCTTCGACAGTCTCATCTTCGTCATCAGCGCGAGAGGATACTTCCTCATCCTGCGCCCGCTGACTCTGTTGCGTCTCGACGGTGCTCGATGTCTCTTGCGCTCCGGCCACTTCCTCGGCGGCGTCAGCCTCCGCTTCACGCTCGGCGGTCAGGCGGCGGTTTCGCTCAATGGCGGATTCATCGGGCAACAGCCAGTCGAGTTCCTGTTCATTAGCGGACCCCAGGGAAGCGACCGAAGCCCCGGAGCCGCTCAGGCCAGTAGCCACCGCCCCTTGGGATGTAGCGGACGAGCCTGATGGCGCGCCACCAGTTTCGCGACGGGAGACCCCGCCTTGGCCACCACGACGAAGCTGGATCTGCTGGCCGGGCTGGATCTGGTACGGCGGCGCTATGTCATTGAGTGCCGCCAATTCACGGTAATCGAGATTATGCTGCCAGGCGATTCCGTAGAGCGTATCGCCGGACTTGACCGTGTAGCCGCTCCCCGCTGCTTCTTCTACTGCCCGACGGGAGTCGCTCAGATCCCGCACTTGCGGAGCGCCGCCCTGCTGGCTGGCGCAGCCGGAAATCGCCAACGCCAGAGCGGACATGATGAATACTTTACGCATGAAAAACTTCCTCCTTTTCCGCACTACCGCGACAGCTATCCGGCACGGGTTCCACGCGGCGTAGCCGCTTTACGATTCAACAGCAGTACCAGTGCCGCACCCGCCAGCATCAGGGCGATTACCGCCCAGACCTGGGCCGAACCTCCGATCAGTACGGCGTATTCACTGGGCAAGAGATAACGATAGTCCAACGGGATCATCTGGCCTTCGGGTCCGAGCTGATAGCGTACCAGTTCCCTCCAGGGCCAGAGCACCGGCAGCGATCCCATGATGAAGCCCAGCAGCAGTTGCAGGGTCGCATCATGGTGGCGCTTCAACAACCACGCCAGCAGCCGTGAAAACAGCATCAGCCCGACAAGGCAACCGCTACCGAACAAGCCGATGACCACCAGGTCGAACTCCCGGATAGCCTGCATGACGGTGCCGTACAGCCCCATGGTGAGAAGCAGGAAGCTTCCCGAGACTCCTGGCAACAGCATCGCACTGATGGCGACCGCGCCGGCCACCACCAGCACCCCTGCCTCGTTGCCCACCAGCAATATCAACGGCATCAACGATGGCAAGGCCTTGGCCAGCATCAAGCCGAGCAGCAAGGGCACTACATACCATAGTTTCCAGCGTTTCTGCACCGTGCCCACCACCAACGCAGTAGCCGCCACCAGACCGAAGAAGAAGCCATCCAGCAGCAGCGGATAACTCTCCATCAGCCAGACGGCCAGATGCGCCACGCTCAACAGGCTGATCGCCACCCCCGCCAATAGCGGCAGTATGAAAGCGAGATTCAGATGCACGCTCAAGCCGGCCAGGCCGCCCTGCCGCCAGGCGCCGTACGCACCGGGACCAAACTGGCGAATGGTGTAAATCAACTCTTCGTAGATGCCGGTAACGAAGGCGATGGTGCCCCCGGATATGCCGGGGACGGCATCTGCGGCACCCATGCCGGCCCCCTTGAAGAAAACTGCCAGTTGACGGTTCAACCAATCACTCCTTGTAACAGGGGAACAAAACGTACCGGTTCGAGCCTGCGCCGTTCGAAGCCTTGGCCCACACGACGTATCAGGGTCAACCACTGGGTGCCGTCAGCCTCGGCCAGGGGAGCGATCATGACGCCACCCTGGGCCAGCTGGGCCAGCAGAGCCTGAGGCAATACCTCGGCACAGGCGGTCAGCAGGATCACATCGAAAGGCGCGGCGCCCGGCCAACCATGGCCGCCATCCGCCAGCGCCAGCGTGACCGGAGACGCCAGCCGCTGCAAACGCAACGCGGCACGTTCGTGCAGATCATGAATGCGCTCCATGGAGTAGAGCTCTTCGACCAGGCGAGAGAGAATCAGGGTCTGGTAGCCGGACCCGGTACCCAGCTCCAGTACCCGGCGCGGTGACTCGCGCAGCACAAGCTCCGTCATGCGCGCCACGGTCAAGGGTTGCGACAGCGTCTGGCCGAAGCCGATCGGCAGCGAAGTGTCCTCGTAGGCACGATGCGCCAACGCTTCGTCCACGAACAGATGTCGCGGTTCCCGGGCCATCACCTCCAGCACCAGCTCGTCGACGATCCCCTGCTGACGCAGACGCCGAACCATACGATCCCGGGTGCGCTGCGAGGTCATGCCGCGGCCGCGCAATTCCTGTGGTGACAGTTCAGGCAAAAGCATCCAGCCAATCCTGCACATCTGCGCACGCCTGATGACGCGTCAAGTCGGTTTGCAAGGGGGAAATGGAAACGTAGCCGGCTTCGATAGCGGCGAAATCGGTGTCTTCGCCATCGTCGGCGTTGGCCCCCACCGCCGCGATCCAGTAGCGCTTGCGCCCTCGCGGATCCTCCACTTCCAGCGGTTTGGCGGCCGGACCTCGATAGCCCAGACGAGTCACGCGGAATCCGCGCAGCTCATCCCAGGGAACATCGGGAACGTTCACGTTCAACAAGCTGCGTGGCGGCAGGGAGAGCTGGTCGGCGGCCCCTACCAGAGTGGCGGCAACGCGGGCGGCAGTGTCGAAATAGCGCGTTCCGCACAGCGACATGGCGATAGCCGACATGCCCAGGTTGCGCCCCTCCATCGCCGCGGCCACGGTACCCGAATAGAGCACGTCGTCCCCCAGATTGCTGCCGTGGTTGATACCCGAGATCACCAGGTCGGGCTTTTCGTCCCACACCCCGTTCACCCCCAGGTAGACGCAATCGGCGGGCGTGCCATCGACGCAGTAGAAGCCGTTCTCCAACGCCGTCAGCGCCAGCGGGCGGGAGAGCGTCAGCGAGTTGCTGGCCCCGCTACGATCCCGGTCCGGTGCCACCACGCGCAGCTTGGCATGGGCCAGCAGGGCGTCATGCAAGGCCGCAAGCCCCGGGGCGTGTACCCCGTCATCATTGGAAAGCAGCAAACGCCGCATCGGCAATACTCCCGGTAACTGGTTAGACTGGTTAGAAAGAGCCGCCCATCGCCATGGTCGCGAAATCGGGGTGTTCGATCAATTCCGCCAATACTGCAGTGGCGAAACCGCCCCGCGGCAGGCTGAAATGTAACGACACCGCTTCGTCGGTACGGGTCAGTTGCGGCTCGTCCAGGCGCATACGCAATGCCCGTCGCGCTCGCTTCACGCCGGCAGCCTCTAGCCCCTGGCAAAGGGCCGGGTGCGTATCGCGCAACCAGGCTTCATCGGCACTGACCGTGGCGCCACCAGTGCCCCACAGCACGCCGGTGGGATGCACGTCCAATTCTCGGGCACGCAAGAGCAGCGATTCATCCACTTCGTCGGCAGTGAAGATGCTGGCCGTACCCTCGAGCATCATGACATCGCCCACCAGCGGCACGCCCCACGTAGCCGCTTGAACCCGCTTGCCCAGCACTTCATTGAACAAGAAACTGCGTGCGCTGGATAGCAGCATTCCTTCGCGGTCGTCCTTCTTGCGCCACCCTCGTGCCAGCACCTGCCTGGCCCGTGCCAGGTTGCGCCCGCCGGGGCCGAAACGCTGGGGGCCGAAGTAGTTGGGCACTCCTTGCCGGCACAGGGCATCCCAGCGCAGCGCAAAAGCCTCTGTGGCTATCGCCTCGCCGGTCACCCGCAATCGAAAGCGGTTGGCGCGGTGGACGCCTCGCTTGAGCTTGCGCGGATGACGTGCCTGTACCAAAACCTTGATGCCTCGAGCCGCCAATATTTCGCCCAGCGCGTCAGGCGCGGCCTTGCCCGGCAGATGGATGCTCAACCACTGGCGGGTAACCGCAATTCGGTCCTTCATGCCGGCATAACCGATATCCCGTGAGCGCACCTCGCATGCCTTCGCCAGGGTACGCACCACATCCAGGGTGGTCTGGTTACGCTTCTCGATATGCAACCATAAATGCTCACCGTCGCCTTCGGGCACGAAGCCCAGCACTTCTTCGACGATAAAATCATCCGCCTGGGCGCGGTACTGCCCCGGCGCTGGCGGGCCGAAGCGCGGGTCCAGGCTGCGCGGCCAGGCAGGGGCGATACGACCTTCGCTCATGAATCTTGCCGAGTGGAGGAAATCGGCATCAACAGCACTACGGCTTCGGCGGCGATACCTTCACCGCGGCCGGTGAAGCCCAGACGTTCGGTGGTGGTGGCCTTGACGTTGACCTGGTGCAACTCCACCGCCAGGGTGCGAGTAATCACCTCGCGCATGGTGGCGATATGTGGCGCCATCTTGGGCGCCTGCGCCATCAAGGTAGCGTCGAGGTTGGCCAGCTCCAATCCTTGGGCGCGTATCAGGGCATAGACATCGCGCAGCAACTCGCGGCTGTCCGCATCCTTCCAGGCGGGGTCGGTATCGGGGAAATGGTGACCGATATCACCGAGTGCACAAGCGCCCAGCAGGGCATCGCAGATGGCATGCAGCAGGACGTCACCATCGGAGTGGGCGACGAATCCACGCTCGAACGGGATGGCCACGCCGCCAATCATCAGATGGTCACCCTCGCCGAAGCGGTGTACGTCGAATCCATGGCCTATGCGCATCATTGGCTCGTCTCGCTAGACAAGGGGAGGCTCGACTTCTGCGCGGCGAGAATCGCCGTCGCCAGGGCGAGATCCTCCGGATGAGTGATCTTGAGATTATCGCGTCGTCCCGGAACCAGCAGCGGCCGGCGCCCCTGCGACTCGACGGCCGAGGCTTCGTCGGTCACCTGTAGCCCGCGCGTCTTGGCCTGGAACAAGGCCTGTTGCAACAGCTCGAAACGAAACCCCTGGGGCGTCAAGGCGTGCCACAGCCCCTCGCGTGGTTCGGTGGTGGCAACACAAGAGCGGGCATCGGCACGCTTCATGGTATCCGCGACCGGCATCGCCAGCAGGGCACCGTCCGGGTGGACGCTTACCGCCTGCCACAGCGCCTGCAGATCGGCGGTCGTCACACAGGGACGGGCCACGTCGTGGACCAGGACCATGTCGTCGGGCTCGGCGGCCATCACCTGCAGGGCATTAAGGACGCTATCCATGCGCTCGCGCCCCCCGTCGGTGCGTTGCCAGTGCGCAAACGGCACCCACTGTGGCCGAAACCAGGGGTCGTCGGGGTCGAGACACAACACCAGCCGCGCCTGGGGAAACGCCTGGTGCAACCGCGAAAGGGTGCGTGCCAGTATCGTGGCACCACCTAACTCCAGGTACTGCTTGGGGCGGCCGGCGCCCATGCGCCGGCCCTGGCCGGCGGCCGGCACGACCAACCACAGCGGCGGACTCATGGCCTGGGCTCCCGCTCGGGATTGGTCACGATGCCGGCATTGATCTCCAGCAGCTCATGCTCGATCGCCACACCGGGTACCCAGAAGAACTGCTCGTCGGTGCGTACCATTCCCATGTCGCTGCGTGCCCGTTCTTCGATGGCATCGAGTCCGGTCTTCAAGTCGGTCACCTCGGCGGCCAGGCGCGCATTACGCTCGCGTAGCGGCTGGTTGATCGCTTCCTGCTCGGCGACGCGGTTACCCACCCGATGCAGGTCGCGCCAGCCGCCATCCCCCAGCCATAACTGGTACTGCAGCAACGCCAGCATCGCCGAGAGTGCGATTACCAACCATTTGCGCATGCTTGGCTCCTGTTGCCAGCAACGTCGTGATGGAACGTCGCAATCGGTGAAGTCGTAATCGAGATTATCGTGATCGAGATAATCGTAATCGAGAAAATAGTGCGCCGCATTATGCCACTAACGCCTGGCAGCGGCGAGCCACGGCCTGCACTTGCCGTGGAGTCACTTGAAGGGCAAGGCCTCGACCGCCGCATCGCGATAGGCGCGAATATGCTCTCCTTCCTCACGGCAGAACTCCGCCACACCGGCATGCAGGCCGGGATGGGCGAGATAGTGCAGCGAACGCAACTGCCGCGGGGCGAACCCGCGGGTCAGCTTGTGTTCACCCTGGGTGCCGGGGTCGAACAGGGTCAGGCCGTTTTCCAGGCAGTGCTCGATGCCTTGGTAGTAGCACGCCTCGAAATGCAGACAGTCGGCATAGATCTCGCTGCCCCAGTAGCGCCCGTACAGGCTATGCGCGCCTTGCAGATAAAGCGCCGCCGCCACCGGCCGCCCCGCCAGTCGCACCTGCACCAGCAACAACGAGCCGGCGAACTCCCGGCGCAGCCGCTCGAAGAAATCGTGGGTGAGATAGGGCGGCCGCCCGCGCTCGTGGTACGTGATGGCATAGCAGCGATAGAAGTGCGCCATGGCCTCGGCGGTAATCGCCTCGCCTTGGAGACGCGAAAGACTCAATCCCTGTTCGGCGACCCGACGGCGCTCGCGGCGGATGGTCTTGCGCCGCTTGGCCGTCATGCTCGCCAGGAAGCCCTCGAAGTCGCCGTAGTCCCGGTCGCGCCACTGGAATTGCACGCCGTAACGCGCGACCAGTTCGGGACACGCTTCCCGCCAGGCCGTGACATCGTCGTCATCGCTGAATAGCAGATGCCAGCCGGAAAGCTCGTCACGCCGGCACGCCTTCCGCCAGCCCTCGGCGAGCACGCGGCGGGCGGCAACGGGATCGAGATGGTCGGCCAGTAGTGTCCGGCCACCCGGTACCGGGGTGAAGGGCACGGCACTCAGCCCCTTGGGATAATAGTTGCCGCCAGCCTGCTCCAGGGCTTCCGCCCAGCTCCAGTCAAAGACGTACTCGCCGAACGAGTGGTATTTACGGTAATGCGGCAATGCCCCCACGAGCTCCCCGCCTTGCCACAGCACGTAATGGCAGGGCTCCCAGCCGGTCTCGCGCGAAACACAGCCACTGGTTTCTAGGGCAAGGAGGAATTCGTGACGCAGATAGGGCTGATCTTCCCCTACCAGAGCGTTCCACTGGCTTGCCGCTACCGCCTCGATGGCGGGTAGAATAGACAGAGAGAGCGATGACATAGTCACTCCATGAGCGTTGAAAGTAGACGACCATCGGCCCCGGTATTGATGATTGGCACAACCGGGTGGGTTTGAGCCAGTATCTGGTGACGCTGCTGCGCGACTAAAAGGTTAACGGTATGATGCCAACCGGCAACGTCACGACCAATACCCGAGCGTCACGGAATACGGACCCTGAACGCACCCGCTCGCCGAAACAGCACCCAAGCATACCCCCGGAAGGGAGCCATGAATCTGAACACCAAACATTTGCTGGTGGTGGGTGACAATCCGGCCAACGTCGAGCTGCTGCTTGGCCTACTTGGCGCCAACGGGTTCGACAACGTTCACGGCCTGGAAGACCCCAGCCGCATGCTCGATTACTGCGAACGGCATTTGCCGGACCTGATTCTGCTTGATCTTGGCATGCCCCATCCGGATGGTGATGCAGCCCTGCATCAGCTCAAGAATCGTTTTCGCCATGCCCTGCCGCCGGTCATCGCATTTGCCGACCAGCTCGACGATGCGACCCGGCAACACGTCCTGAACGCGGGCGTACGCGAGCTTTTGGCCAAGCCTTTCCAGAAGGAAGACGTCCTGCAGCGCATTCGCAGCATATTGAATGCGGAACATCGTTACAGTGTTCGCGACCAGCAGGCCGGGGCCCTTGAACGCATGGTCGCCAAGCGCGCCCGCGCGCTTGAACTGCAATCGCGCACCGATCCCATAACCCGAAGACTCAACCGACGCGGGCTGACGCAGAAACTTCATGAACATTCCATGACAGGGAGTGGCACCGGGCTGTTGTTCATCGCCCTGGAAGGGTTCGACGATACCGTGCGCCTGCATGGCTACCGTACCGCCGAAAAGCTGTTGCGTCACTTGGCCGAGAGCCTCGAAGCGAAACTCGAGACGACCGACACCCTTGGTTTATGGGGCGGCAGCGAACTGCTGGTCATCACAGCTTGCACCGATGTCCCGGCATTGCGGCAACTCGCCTCGCGGTTGCTTGCTTGCTTTGATAGTGACCAGGAAGTCGACAACTTGCTGTTGACGGTCAACGCCCGGATCGGCACCTGTACCGCCGAAGGCGCGTTCGATAGCGAACGTCTGATTCATATGGCCGCCCTCGCCTTGCCTGCCGAGTCTAGCGTTCGGGTACAGTGTTACAGCGAGGAGATCGAAGCCCGGCAGCGACATCGTCTCCACCTTCAACAAGCCATTCGCCATGCCGTCACCTCCCGTGAATTGTCTCTGGTATTCCAGCCCAAGCTGCATCTGAAGGAACGGCGAATCGTGGGAGCGGAGGCTCTGCTACGCTGGAACAACCCCCGGTTGGGAATGATTCCGCCCGACGTTTTCATTCCCTTGGCGGAGGCCAGCGGCGATATTCTCGCCATCGGCAACTGGGTGCTGGAAACCGCCATCCTTCAGGCCGTGGCCTGGCGTAACCAGTCTCTACTCGATGGCACGTTCAATATTGCCGTGAACGTGGCGGCACGCCAGTTGGCACGTGGAAATTTTGCCGAAGAGGTCATGCAGCTACTGCAACGCCACGACCTTCCGCCCCGATTCTTTTCATTGGAAGTCACCGAGTCGAGTCTGATGAGCGATCTTGCCAACGCTCGCAGCCAATTGACCCTGCTGGCCGATGCCGGGATCGGCGTAGCGATTGACGATTTCGGCACCGGCCATTCGTCGCTGGCTTATCTCAAGACGCTGCCGGTTTCCACCCTCAAGATCGACCGAACCTTCATCATGGACCTGGAGCAGAGCGCGACGGATCGCCGCCTGGCCGAGACCATTACCCAGCTGGCCCACGGGTTCGGCTGCGAGGTGGTGGCCGAAGGTATCGAAGAGCCCGCCCAAGCCCAACGCCTCATGGAGATGGGCTGTGAAATCGGGGAGGGTTATCTCTACTCACGCCCCCTTGCCCCTGCTGATTTTGTCCGCTGGTGCCACGATTGGCCGGTGGCGCATCCTTTGACTAGCCCGGAGACCGTTGATGGCCCACGACCTGCTTGACCGCTTACGCCAACGCCTGGAGGAACTCAACCGCTCCGAACGCAAGGTCGCCTCGGTGATACTTGACGACCCTGCTGCTGCCACCAGCATGAGCATCGCTACCCTGGCCCAGTCAGCGGGGGTCAGCGAGCCGACGGTGAATCGCTTTTGCCGAAACTTCGGTGCCAAGGGATATCCCGATTTCAAGATCAAGCTGGCCCAGAGCCTGGCCGGCGGCACACCCTACGTGACCCGTGCGGTGGAGCCCGGCGACAACGCCTCGCAATATACTCAGAAGATATTCGGCGCCACCATCGCCGCCCTCGACGAAGCGCGACGCGAAGTCGATATGGAGGCCGTCGAGCGCATGGTGGACTACCTGATACAGGCCAAGCAGATTCACTTCTTCGGACTCGGCGCTTCCGGTGCGGTAGCCCAGGACGCTCAGCACAAGTTCTTCCGCTTCAACCTGCCGGTCATGGCCTATGTGGATGTGCTGATGCAGCGAATGGTCGCCGCAGCGTGCCATACCGGCGACGTGGTGGTGGTGATTTCCTACACCGGCCGCACCCGCGAGCTGGTGGATATCGCCCGGGTGGCACGGGAATCCGGCGCCGTGGTACTGGGCATAACCGCCCCCGATTCACCCTTGATGCACGAATGCACCGCGACACTCGACGTTTCCACTCCAGAGGACACCGATCAATATATGCCGATGACGTCGCGCATGATCCAGCTGACCTTGATCGACGTCCTGGCGACCGGCGTGACGCTCAGGCGCGGCGAGGATTTTCTTCCGCACTTGAAGAAGATCAAGGATAGCCTGCGCGAAACGCGCTTTCCGCTGTCCAAGCCTAACGCTTGATCAAGCATTCAGACGTTGGTACGGGTTATTCCGCACAATCGAGCAAGCGGCCCGAACGGCGAATTAACGCAGGATCAATACCGGCAGGGTGGCGTTGCGCAGCATCGCGGTAGTGGTACTACCCAGCAGCAGGTGGCGAATGCGCGAGTGACCGTAGGCTCCCATCACCAGCATGTCGATGGCGTGTTCCTGTTGATAAGCTCGCAGCGTAGCCTCCACTTCACCGGCGCGGATGGCGCCTTCGGCGTCATGTCCGGCATCGCGCAAGGTAGCAACAGCCCACTCCAGCTGGGAGCAATGCTCCGCGGTTTCCGCCCCGACGATCACCACATGGCAGGCGGCCTCTTGAAATAGCGGGCTTCGCGCCAGCATATCCACGCCTTTGCGAGCGGTGTTGCTGCCGTCGAACGCTATCATCACTTTTTCCGGGCGATGGAAGGTCGGCGGTGCCATAAGGATCGGCCGATGCATCTGGCGTACCACGCGCTCCAGGTTGGCCCCCAGATGGCCGCTGGCCTGGTCGGCGGTTTCTCCCCGCTTGCCTACCACCAACAGACGTATCTCGCTTTCCAGCTCGACCAGGGCTTCCACCAGGGTGCCGTTGCGCTGGCGGGTGAGCGAGCCGCCTGCTCCGTGCGCTGTCGCCCGCTCCTTGGCCGCTTCCAGCATCAATCGACCATGCTCGCGGGCAACCTTGGCACGCTGCTCGTCCAGCTCCGAAAGTCTTTCCAGCAGGTGCTCGCGGGTGCCCAGCCCCAGGTTGCCGGATAGTTCGGGTTCGGAGACCTGGGGATGATTATCCACTACATGAACAAAGGTAAGCGGAGCCTCCAGCGCCAGCGCAGCCCAGGCGGCGTAGTCGCATACTCCTTCGGAAAAATAGGAACCATCGACAGCAGCCAGTACCTGCTCGGACATGGGCGAACTCCTTGAGTAGGTGCGAAAGGAATATTGTTATTGGAATCACCCTTTCTACACCATTCTGGCTGGATCAGCACACTCCGGGCTTACCTTGATGAGTCGCCCTGCAAGACGGGAGCATCGAAGCTCAGCGGTTCGTCGGTATAGACACAGACATTGGCATCTTCGATATCCCCTTCAGGTGAGTGTAGATGGGTGGCAAAGAACTCCCGTATTTCCCGGCGTTGGCAATGGGCTTCGAAGGCTTGTCGATTCGCCCAGATCTCATGAAACACGATGGGATAGCTGGAACCCGGGGCATTGGGATGATCGATATGCCGGGTTACGGTGTAGCGGATGCAGCCATCTTCACGGTGTGAGTTGGGCTCCAGAGCCTGGAGCGCCTTGAATACCGATTCTTCCTTTCCCGGCTTGGGCTTGAAGTTGGCGATACAGTAGATTTTTTCGGACATGATAATTCCATCAAGTGTTAACAAAGAAAAACGCTTACAGGCTTCGGTCGCCAAGCCGACAGTTTCAACTAACGCGCCGGTAACCGCCCAACACGCCTTCTTTGCTGAAGACAAACTGCCATAGCTGAAGGTTGCGGGCACGAAACGCCCCCGCACAACTCAGCAGGTAATAGCGCCACATGCGATAGAAGCGTTCACCATACTGCGCTTCGAAACGTGGCCAGGCGGCTTCAAAATTCCGGTGCCAGGCCATCAACGTCTTGTCGTAATCGGCGCCGAAATTATGCACATCTTCGCATACGAACAGGCCTTCGGCGGCATCGGTGATATGGCCCATCGCAGGAAGCTCCCCATTGGGAAAAATATACTTGTCGACCCAAGGGTCGGATGCCGTGCTGCGTATATTCTTGCCAATGGTATGGAGCAGGAACAGACCATCATCCTTGAGACAACGATTGGCGACGTCCATGTACTGGCGATAATTCTTGTGGCCGACATGCTCGAACATGCCAACGCTGACGATACGATCGAACTGTTCGGTCTCGTCGCGATAATCCTGCAGACGAAACTCGACCGGCAGGTGACTATTCATCAGGCTCTTGCCGTATTCCGCCTGTTCACGGGAGATGGTCAGCCCCACGCACTCCACGCCGTAATGCTCGGCGGCATAGGCCATGAAGCTGCCCCAGCCGCAACCGATATCGAGCACTCGCATGCCGGGTTTCAGCTCAAGCTTACGACAGATCAGATCCAGCTTGGCTTGTTGAGCCTCTTCCAGAGTATCGGCCTGCTGCCAATAACCACAGGTATAGGTCATGCGCGAATCAAGCATCGCAGCGTAGAAGTCGTTTCCCAGGTCATAATGCTTCTCGCCCACTTCCCAGGCTCGCCTGGCGTTCTGCCGATTGAGCAGACGCGTACGCAGGGAATGGAACATCAACTGGGTGGGTTTGATTCGTTCCGGCAAGCGGGCACGTAACAAGCGCAGAAAGAACTCATCCAGATATTCGGCTTCCCACTCGCCATTCACATAGCTTTCTCCAAGCCCGAGATTGCCACGGGCAAGGGCATTGTCGATGACACCATGAGCATTAAACCGGATGTCCCAGGGACGGTTGCCGTTTATGTGGATATCGGCTTGTTCCAGCAAATCGGCAACGAAACGATGGGACGTGGAACTTTCATCGAAGAAAGCGGTGTGTTGCTCCGTTGAGGTATTCATGGGTCGACTCCTCGCGCTACTCCATAGATTCAAGAACCATTTCATTCGGCTTAGAACCGCGGAGTCGCTTATGGCGGATTCAAACGTATTGTCTATCTCCTGGTTTCTTTACTTATTGCACAAAGTAAATATAAGCCGACCACGATAAGTGGTCGACTTCAATCGCCGCTCTAGCGCAACAGCAGTACCGGAATCTTGCTACTGCGCATCATGGCGGTAGTGGTACTGCCCACCAGCAGGTGGCGGATACGGGAGTGGCCGTAGGCTCCCATCACCATCAAATCGATGCTCTGTTCTCGCTGATAAGCCGCCAAGGTTTCTTCCACCTCCCCTGCCCGAATCGCGCCTTCCGCCTGGTGGCCGCCTTCTTTCAGAATGCCCAGGGCCCAGTCCAGTTGGGAGCGATGCTCGGCGGTTTCCGAGCCGACGATGACCACATGGCACGCTGCCGCTTTGAACAGCGGGCTACGGGCCAGCATTTCCACTCCCTTGCGCGCCGTCTTGCTGCCGTCGAAGGCCATCAGTACTTTTTCAGGGCGTTTGAAAGTGCCGGTCACCATGAGAATCGGACGGTGCAATTCCCGTACCACTCGTTCCAGGTTGGAGCCCAGGTGGCCGCTGGCCTGACCGGCGGTTTCTCCCCGCTTGCCCACGACCAACAGGCGTATCTCGTCTTCCAGCTCGACCAGGGTCTCCACCAGTGTGCCATTGCGTTGGCGCCTGGCCGGTGCTTCAACTCCGTCTTCTATCGCGCGCGCCTGGGCCGCCTCCAGCATCAAGCGCCCCTGCTCGCGGCTCACCTTGGCGCGCTGCTCGTCCAGGTCGGAAAGTTCCTTGAGAAGTTTCTCCCGCGCCCCCAGGCGCAGATTGCCGGTGAGATTCGATTCCGCTGTCTGCGGATGATTGTCCACAACATGCATGAAGGTCAGTGGCGCTTCCAGTGCCAGGCTGGCCCAGGCGGCGTAGTCGCATACGACTTCGGAAAAATACGAGCCGTCGATCGCGGCCATCACTTGGTCTGTCATGTTTCTCTCCCGCGCAATTAGTGGCCGCCCATGAGCTTTTCGACGGCATCCGGATCGTTGTGAACCGCATAGCGGTCGACGATGGTGGCGCTGGCCTCGTTCAGGCCGAACAACTCGACTTCGGTCCCCTCGCGGCGGAACTTGATGACCACTCGGTCCAGCGCCTGCACGGCGGTAATGTCCCAGAAGTGGGCACGTGACAGGTTGATGGTCACCTTGTCGATGCTCTCCTTGAAATCGAAGGCGCCATTGAAGTGCTCGGAAGAGGCGAAGAACACCTGCCCTACTACCTCGTACTCACGCTCGCGCCCGGCATCGATCTCCCTGGAGCCGATATACAGGATATTGCCCACCTTGTTGGCGAAAAACAGCGCGGCAAGCAGGACACCGACAAAGACGCCAATGGCCAGATTATGGGTGAAGACCACCACCACGACGGTAGCGAGCATGACGATATTGGTGCTCATGGGATGCTTCTTCAGATCGCGAATGGATTCCCAGCTGAACGTCCCGATGGAGACCATGATCATCACCGCGACCAGCGCCGCCATGGGAATCTGCGATACCCAGTCGGAGAGGAACACGACCAGGATCAGCAGAACCACCCCGGCGACAAGAGTGGAGAGTCTCCCACGTCCACCCGACTTCACGTTTATCACCGACTGGCCGATCATCGCGCAACCAGCCATGCCGCCCAGAAGCCCCGAGCCGATGTTGGCGATGCCCTGCCCCTTGCACTCGCGATTCTTGTCGCTGGGGGTATCGGTCAGATCGTCGACGATAGTCGCCGTCATCAACGACTCCAGAAGGCCCACTACGGCGAGCATTACCGAGTATGGCAGTATGATCATCAAGGTATCGAGATTCAGCGGCACATTCGGCCACAGAAAAACCGGCAATGTGTCTGGAAGCTCGCCCATGTCGCCGACGCTGCGGATATCCATGCCGCTCACCATGTAGACGATGGTCAGCACCACGATGCATACCAGCGGAGAGGGAATGGACTTGCCGATTACCGGCAGATAGGGAAACAGGTAGATGATGCCCAAGCCTGCCATCGTCATGGCGTAGACGTGCCAGGTGACGTTGGTGAGTTCGGGTAGCTGAGCCATGAAGATCAGGATCGCCAGGGCATTGACGAAGCCTGTCACCACCGAGCGCGAGACGAAACGCATCAGTTCGGCGAGCCGCAGGTAGCCGGCGACGATCTGCAAGACTCCGGTCAAAAGCGTCGCGGCCAGCAGATACTCGAGGCCATGCTCGCGAACCAGTGTCACCATCAACAAGGCCATGGCGCCGGTGGCAGCGGATATCATGCCCGGGCGGCCTCCGGTAAAGGCAATCACGACCGCGATACAGAACGAGGCATATAGCCCCACCTTAGGGTCCACTCCGGCGATGATGGAGAAGGCGATCGCCTCGGGAATCAACGCCAGGGCCACGACGATCCCGGCCAGGGTGTCGCCCTTGACATTGGAAAACCAGCTTTGCTTGAGAGTTTGCAGCATACGGGGGTCCAGAGGAGGAAAGTTAATGACAAGCGATTTTCATGCCACCTTTACAGGCAGCAGGAAGATATCGCGTGAAAGACGCAAGTTTTAGAATCTTCTAATTACGAGAGTTACCGCTACGTGCGGCATAATGACGACCACAAGGTGCCGTCGCGCCATGACAGCATGATGACGCTAAAAGACTGGGGAGGGGGCTTAACGCTAGGGTGGACTGCAGGCGGTCATTGAAATATCCAATAAGAATTGGCGTTTTGCAGCGCAAGAAATTACCGGGTTACTGGCCCTTGATTGAATCCTTGCGACAAGAGAGGCGGGATTCTAGCAGGATTTCCCTGCGACTTCACACCGCGGCTCTTCTACGGTCATCCATAGCTATCCCACGGCTGTTTATCCAATCTCCCCACAGCCGGCCAAGACGGCTGCGGGAGAATAGAGCGGATCGCGTTGAGTCATGCCTCGTTGGCAGGCGGGTTACGGGTCTCGGCGTGCTGTCGCATGTGCTTGAAGGCCTCCATGATATCCATCGGCAAGGGAAACACGATCGTCGAGGCGTTCTTGTTACTCATGTCGCTCATGGTCTGCAGGTAACGTAGCTGCAGAGCGGCGGAATTCTCCTGCATCACGTTGGCCGCCTCGACCAGCTTTTTCGATGCCTGCAACTCACCTTCGGCATGGATCACCTTGGCCCGCCGCTCGCGCTCGGCTTCCGCCTGGCGGGCGATGGCACGGATCATGCTCTCGTCCAGGTCGACATGCTTGATCTCCACATTGGCCACCTTGATACCCCACTCCTCGGTCTGCACATCGAGGATTTCCTGGATATCGTCGTTCAGCCTGTCGCGCTCGGATAGCATTTCATCGAGATCATGCTTGCCGAGCACCGAACGCAGCGTGGTCTGGGCCAGCTGGCTGGTGGCGATGGTAAAGTTCTCTACCTGAATGATCGCCTTTTCCGGGTCGATGACCCGAAAGTAGAGCACTGCATTCACCTTGACCGTCACGTTGTCCTGGGAAATGACATCCTGCTCCGGCACGTCCATGGTGATGGTACGCAGGTCCACCACTTCCATCTTCTGGATACCGGGGATGATGATGAACAGCCCCGGTCCCTTGACGCTCTGGTAGCGCCCGAGGAAAAACACCACGCCGCGCTTGTACTCCGGCAGGATACGAATCGAGGCCGCCACCAGCATCAGTAGCAGCACCACGGGTACGAGATAGGAAAGCATCATGGCCTGGCTCCTTACGGTTGGATTGTCAAAGCATGTCTTGCGTCTCTTGGGGCTCGCTTGGCGTAAGCGGCTCGATATGCAGCGTCAGCCCATCGACCCCCACCACCCGCAACCGCTGCCCGGCGGATACGGCGCTCGAGCTGCGTGCTTGCCATCGCTCTCCGCCCAGCCGCACGTACCCTCGCGTAGCAAAGGCCTCCAGGGCGATGACCTCATGGCCGATCAGTCCCGACTCGCCCGTTTTCGCCGCGTGACGCCTAAGCTCCATGAAACGGGTCAGGGTCCATAGCATGACACCCGCCGCCAGCAGGGCCACGCCCCCAATCAGCGGTAACGAAACGCGCAAATTCTCCGCATCCATCAACATGATCGAACCGAACACGAACGCCGCGATCCCACCGGCGCCCAGCACTCCGAAACTCGGCATCAGCGCCTCACCCACCATCAATGCCAGCCCCACGACCACCAGGGCCAGCCCTGCGTAGTTGATCGGCAGTACCTGAAACGCGAACATCGCCAGCAGCAGCGAGATGACGCCGATCGTGCCGGGGAAGAGCGAGCCCGGGCTTGCCAGCTCGAACACCAGCCCGTAAAAGCCGATGATCATCAGGAAATAGGCTACATTGGGATTGGTGATGATGCTCAACAAGCGGGTACGCCAATCCGGGTCGAAGCGCTCGATACCGAGGTCTGCCGTCTGCAGCATCTGCGCTCCGCTCGCCATGACTACCTCGCGACCGTCGATTCGGGTCAGCAACTCTTCCAGGTCGCCTGCCACTATATCGATGACGTTCTGTTCCAGCGCTTCGCGTTCGGTAAGATTGACCGCCTCGCGCACGGCTTCTTCCGCCCACTCGGCATTGCGCCCATGGCGTTCGGCCAGGCTGCGGATGAAACTCACGGCATCCTCCAGCACCTTGCGCTCCATGGCGCTGTCGCCACGCCGCGGCGTCTCGTCAGCGCCTGTTTCGCCCTCTTCGGGGCTGGCATCATCCTCTTCCGGAAAGCCATCACCCCCCATCGATACCGGTGTGGCCGAGCCCAGGTGCGTCGCCGGTGCCATCGCCGCCACATGGCTGCCGTAGAGCAGGTAGGTACCGGCGCTCGCCGCCCTGGCCCCGCTGGGCGAGACGTACATCACCACCGGAATATCCGCTCCCAGCATTTGCCGAATCATGTCTCGGGTGGTCTCAACCAGACCGCCCGGGGTATCCAGTCGGACGATCATTACTTCACTGCCCTGCTCTCGGGCGGTACGCAAGCCCCGTTCGAAATAATCCTTGGTCGCCGGGCCGATAGCGCCTTCCATCGTCAATACCAGAGCGTGACGCTCCTGCTGAGCCTGGGCCTGCCACGCCAGCAACGCCGCGCTCAAGACCAGGCAACAGCATGAAATCAACAGGACCCGCAAGGCTCGCGAATCGAGAGGCATCAGAGACTCCTTGGCACAAGAACGTTCGACCAATAGCGTTAGCGTAGCAGGCGAAAGCGGCTCAACACGTATGCCGTTCTCTAGTACCATGCGCCTGCGGCAAATCACCACGGATACGACCCACCCTGCCAGAAGGAGCAAGACATGAGCCAGACCATCGCGGTAATCAAAGGCGACGGTATCGGTCCGGAAATCATGGATGCCACCCTGCGCGTTCTCGATGCGCTGGATTGCGGCCTGGAATACGACTTTATCGACGCGGGCCTGACCGCGCTGGAAAAGCACGGCTCACTGATGCCCCAGGACTCACTCGACGCCATCGCGCGTTACGGTGTCGCGCTGAAAGGCCCGCTCACCACGCCGATCGGCAAAGGCTTCTCTTCGATCAACGTGCAGATGCGCCGCCACTTCGATCTCTACGCCAATGTGCGCCCGGCAATCACCTTCCCCGGCACACGCTCGCGCTATGACGATATCGACATGATTACCGTGCGCGAAAACACCGAAGGCGCCTACCTCTCGGAAGGCCAGGAATTCGTCGACGACGGCAATACCGGTCTTTCGGTGATCAAGGTCACCCGCCAAGGCTCCGAGCGCATCGTCCGCTACGCCTTCGAGCTGGCGAAAAACAACGGTCGCAAGAAAGTCACCGCGGTACACAAGGCCAATATCATCAAGACCAGCTCCGGCTTGTTTCTCGATGTGGCGCGGGAAGTCGCCAAGGAGTACCCCGACATCGAGTTTCAGGAGATGATCGTGGACAACGCCTGCATGCAGCTGGTGATGAACCCGCATCAGTTCGACGTCGTCGTCACCACCAACCTGTTCGGCGACATTCTCTCCGACCTGTGTGCTGGCCTGGTCGGCGGGCTAGGCCTGGCACCGGGGGCCAATATCGGTGAGAACGCCGCGATCTTTGAAGCCGTTCACGGCTCCGCGCCGGATATCGCCGGAAGGAAGATAGCCAATCCCTGCGCATTGCTGCTCGCTGCCGCGCAGATGCTGGACCATCTGGGTATGCCCGAGAAGGGTACCGCGATTCGTCAGGGCATTCGCCATGTCCTGGAAAGAAACCGCGACATGGTTACCCCGGACATGGGTGGCAGCGGCACCACCGATAGCTTC
This sequence comes from Halomonas sp. Bachu 37, assembly GCF_039691755.1. NCBI lineage: Bacteria > Pseudomonadati > Pseudomonadota > Gammaproteobacteria > Oceanospirillales > Halomonadaceae > Halomonas > Halomonas kashgarensis. Next base: position 2,545,419 of record NZ_CP137552.1, read on the forward strand.
GCCGAGGCACTGGTGACAACGCTACGCGGGTAAAAAACGTTCTTCTTTCGTCTGTGCTTCATCGTGAGGCACAGGCGGTAATTTCACACTCCTTTAAAAAACAAATAGAAGCCGTTGATCGGTCATATAAGACAGCGCGCCTCAATATTCAAAACGAAGAAAACTTCATTATAACCGTTTACCTTAATCTCAATTAACCTTCGGTATTTAATCTCCACTTCGCTTCATCCCCTCTATCGGGAGTTCTCCAACTTGATATAGCATGCTTGATCTTAATCAACGTTATGGACGAATTCCGCTTCGCTAACTTATGATTTTCAACTATAACTGTTTACTAGCGTTTTCCGATGCAGGGCCTGACGGCAGGACCGCCAAGGGCAAGACTTATGGCACAAGCTCTATATCACAAGCTCTATATCACAAGCTCTATGTCACAAGATCCATGTCATAAGTTCAGTAACAATATCTATGACATAAATTCACGTCATGAGTTTATGTCATAAGAAAGAGTGGAATATCTAGTAAAGCACGGTTGACCATGCTACTCCAGGGAGGTTGAACATGGGCGTTGTGGGCGAGGCGATTACCGATAAAGGTGAGTCGGACAAGAGCACGAAAAAGAGTGGCGAACAGGATGAGTCAAACCTGATCGACACTTCTTATATATATCACCAACCTGTTCCCAAGCATCATTCAAATCATGATGTTACTGGTCGCAACCATAGCGTTATCGACCGGCGCGACAAAGATAGACTCGACTCTTCACAACGCATTCTATTCGTTACTACCGAGATCACCGATTTCGTCAAGGTCGGCGGTCTGGGCGACGTGTCGTCGTCGCTTCCCCGGGCTCTCGCGGCGCACCACGATGTTCGAGTGCTGATTCCCGCCTACCGTGAAATGATCGAGTCCGAGCATGAAATCGTCCCTGTCGGTCATGTACCGGCATTCGCTGGTTTGCCTGCCTGCGATATCGGCCAGATCACCTGCCGCGACGGGCTGATTCTGTATGTCCTGCTGTGCCCCGAGCTTTACGAGCGAGAAGGCACCCCCTATGGCGGCGGTTCGAGCGGCTATGGTGATGGTCAGGATGAAGGCTGGCAGGATAACGACATCCGCTTTGCCAGGTTGTCGCGAGCTGCTGCCGACATCGCCCTGGGCCAGGCGAACCTCGACTGGCAGCCCCAGCTTCTGCACCTGAACGACTGGGCGTGCGGCTTGGCCCCGGCTTACCTGCACTGGCAGGGACAACCCGTGCCGAGCATCTTCACCATCCACAACCTGGCTTACCAGGGCATCTTCGATGCCTCGCGCCTGGATGTACTTGGTATTCCTCACGAGGCATTCGATATCGAGGGGGTGGAGTATTACGGCGACCTTTCGTTCATGAAAGCGGGAATCGTCTACGCCTCGCATGTCACCACGGTCAGTGCGACCTATGCCCAGGAGATCACCACGGAAAAGTTTGGCTGCGGACTCGAAGGGTTGCTTCGCTGCAAGGCCGACCAGGGTCGCTTGAGTGGCATTCCCAATGGTATCGACGACTCCTGGGACCCACGCACCGATAGCCACCTGGCCCAGGCCTTCTCCTCCAACGACTGGCGCGGCAAGCGTGCCAATGCCGATTATGTGCGCCGCTATTTCGGTCTGGCATCCGGCCAGGGGCCGTTGTTCGCGGTGATATCACGCCTGGTGCACCAGAAGGGACTCGACCTGACCATCGAAGCCGCCAAGGCCATCGTGCATGCCGGGGGCCAGATCGTCTTCATGGGCAGTGGCGAACGGCATGTCGAAGACGCCCTGCGGGAGCTTGCCATACGCTTTCCCGGCGCCATCGCCGTCTATATCGGGTTTGACGAGTACCAGGCTCGCTGCCTCTTTGCCGGAAGCGATTTTCTGCTCATGCCGTCGCGTTTCGAACCCTGCGGGTTGAGCCAGATGTATGCCCAGCGCTTCGGCTCATTGCCTATCGCTCACCGCACCGGTGGCCTGGCCGATACCATCGAGGACGGCGTAACCGGTTTTCTCTTCGACGACATGCAATTCGGCAGCTACATGCATGCCATCCAACGGGCTTTCGCGGTACACAAGTCGACCGACCTCTTCAATGCCATGCGCGGTGCGGCGATGACGGGGCGCTATCACTGGCGGCAATCGATCGCACCTTACAGCAAGCTGTATCAGCAGGCACTTGAAGAAGCAGGAGACAAGGCGACACAGGCCCGGTGAAGGAGACGTCAGCGATGTTTGACCGGACACGGCGGAAAAAGACACCGTTTCAGCCCACCTTCGGCGCCCAGGTCGTCGAGGAAGGACGCACACGATTCGTACTCTGGGCGCCGGGGGCACACCGGGTCGACGTTGAAGTCGAGGGGCAGCCCGCCGTCACCATGACCCAGGCCGATGACGGTTGCGTCACTGCCGAGGTGGCCTGTGGGCACGGCGCTTGTTATCGCTATCGTATCTATGAAAAGCACGCTGAAGACGACGAGAGCGGCGACCCGGGCACCCTGGTGCCCGACCCCGCCGCCCGCGCTCAGGCCAGCGATATCGACGGACCCAGCGTGGTGATCGACCCCGACCACTACACCTGGAGAAATACCGAGTGGCAGGGGCGCCCCTGGCACGAAACCGTGCTCTACGAACTGCATGTCGGTGCCCTGGGCGGACTTGATGGCGTACGACAGCGCCTACCCTATCTTGCCGAACTCGGCGTGACCGCCATCGAACTGATGCCGGTCTCGGAATTCCCCGGCGCCCGTAACTGGGGCTATGACGGTGTGCTTCCCTACGCCGTGGAAGCCTCCTATGGCAGCCCCGACGAGATGAAAGCACTGGTCGACGAAGCCCACGGCCTCGGCCTGATGGTGTTTCTCGACGTGGTCTACAACCACTTCGGCCCTGACGGCAATTACCTGGCAAGCTACGCCGCCCCCTTCTTTCGCGAGGATATCGTCACGCCCTGGGGACCTTCGATCGATTTCCGCCAGCCTCAGGTGCGCCGCTATTTCATCGATAACGCCTTGATGTGGATTGAAGAGTACCGCCTGGACGGCCTGCGCTTCGACGCCGTCCATGCCATCAGCGAGAAGGATTTCCTGGTCGAACTCGCCGAGACGATACGCACCAATATCGACCCCGAGCGCCATGTCCATCTCGTGCTCGAGAACGAAGGCAACACCGCCAGCCTGCTCGATCAACGACATTTCACCGCCCAGTGGAATGACGACTGGCACAACGTGACGCATGTCTTGCTGACCGATGAGCACGAAGGCTATTACAGCGATTTCGTCGACAACGCCACGCCCCGTCTGGCCCGTTGCCTCAGCGAAGGCTTCATCTTCCAGGGCCACCGGTCGCGTCATGGTCATTCCCGAGGCGAGCCCAGCGCTCACCTGCCTCCCACCGCCTTCGTGGCGTTTCTGCAGAACCACGACCAGACCGGCAACCGTGCCCTCGGCGAGCGGCTGAGCGTACTCGCCGACCGCGAAGCACTGGCGGCAGCGACGGTACTGCTACTGCTTTCCCCCATGGTGCCGCTGCTGTTCATGGGCGAAGAGTGGGGGTCTACCCGGCCGTTTCTGTTCTTCACCGAACACAAGGAGGAACTCGCCCAGGCGGTTCGCGAAGGACGGCGTGCGGAGTTCGCCGACTTCAGTGCTTTTCAGAATCCGGCCACCCGCGAGCGCATTCCCGATCCCAACGCCCGGCAGACCTTCGACGCCTCGATTCCCGATTTCCAGGCACGGGCAACCCCTCCTCACGACGTCTGGCTTGCGCGCTATCGCACCCTGCTGGCGCTGCGTCACCAGCAGATCGTGCCGCGCCTTCCTGGCGCCGTAGCACTGGGCGCCGAGGCGATCGGCGACAAGGCCGTGGTGGCCCGCTGGCAAATGAATGATGAAACCCACCTGATGATAGCGCTCAACCTGGGCAAGCGGCCGGCACACCTTCCCGGCCTGTACGTTGGCCAACCATTGGCTGGACAACGGCTCTACGAAACCGGCGAGGGGGTCGCGGCAAGCGCGGAAAGCGGCCACCTGCCCGCCCAAGCCGCTGCCGCCTGGTTGTATCCCGCTTCGGGTGTCGAAGAGGTACGTTCATGAAAGACAAGCTAAGACAACTCGCCGAAGCCGCTGGGTTGTTGCTCGAGTGGGACAATAGCGACGGCGAACCGTGCCAGCTGCCCGAGCGGGTGCAACGCACGCTTCTGGAAATACTCGGCTTTCCCGCCGACAGCGACGCCACCATCGACGACAGCCTGCAGCGCCTCAAGCGCCTGCATGAACCGGCAAGTCCCGACCAGTGGCCGCCGCTGCTGACCGCCGACCGCGACACGCCGATCACCCTGCCCTCTTCGCTGCCTCCCGGCACCGTCTTTTCCTTGCTGCTGGAACAGGGCGAGCGCATCGAAGGCCGTCTCGACAGCCATGGCGCCCTGCCCGGCGTGGCTGAGATCGGCTACCACAAGCTGAACATTGCCGATACCCAGTTGACCCTGGCCGTCGCCCCGCAGAAGTGTTTTACACCGGGTGATGCCAGCGGTGAAAAATCGCCTCGTCTATGGGGCCTGGCGGCACAACTTTACGCTTTGCGCCGCCCCGGCGATGGCGGTATCGGCGATGCCCTGGCACTTGAGCACTGCGCCATCCGGGCGGCAGAGCAAGGCGCGGACGCCCTGGCGATCAGCCCGACACACGCCATGTTCAGCGCCGACACCGAGCGCTATAGCCCCTATTCTCCTTCCACGCGGCTACTCTATAACGTGCTTTACGGCGCGGCCGAAACCCTGCTGGGCGAAGCTCGCGTTCATCAGGCCCAGGCAGGCACCGGGCTCGAGGAAAAGATGCGCCATCTGGAAGCCGACGATCTTCTTGACTGGCCCGAGGCGGCGCGCACCAAGCTGACCTGGCTGCGCTTTCTCTACGATGACCTCATGGCTGGCGAGGATGAGGACAGCCAGGCCCTGCGCCAGCAATTGGAGGAGTTTCGCCGGGCGGGCGGCGATCTGCTGGAGAATCACTGCCGCTTCGAAGCCCTGCAGCATGAGCGCGGACCCGGTGACTGGCGCGAGTGGCCCGAGGCGCTGCGCGACCCGCAAAGTCCCGAGGTGGCTAGCTTCGCCCAGAAACACGCCCATGAAGTGGGCTTTCACGCCTTTCTGCAGTGGATCGTCGCCGATGGGCTGTCGCGCGCCCAACAGGCGACCCGTGACAGCGGCATGGCGGTAGGGTTGATCGCCGACCTGGCGGTGGGTGCCGATGCTGCCGGCAGCCAGACATGGAGTCGCCAGACGGAAATGCTGGAAGGCGTCTCCATCGGCGCCCCACCCGACCTGCTCAACGGCCAGGGTCAGGACTGGGGTCTCGCTGCTTTCTCGCCTTATGGCCTGGTGCGTTCGGGCTTTCGCAGCTTCATCGACATGTTGCGCAGCGCCTTCGCCCAGGCCGGCGGAGTGCGGATCGATCACGTCCTCGGCCTGATGCGTCTGTGGCTGGTTCCTCATGGCGCGCCGCCCACGCAAGGCGGCTACCTGCGCTTTCCACTGGACGACATGCTGCGCCTGGTGGCGCTGGAATCCTGGCGTCACCGCGGCATCGTCATCGGCGAGGATCTCGGCACCGTGGCGCCCGGCTTTCGCCAGCGCCTTGCCGCGCGCGGCATCCTGGGCATGCAGGTGCTGTGGTTCGAGCAGGATGAGGATGAGCAGTATCTCGCCGCCAGCGACTGGTCGGCCGATGCCATGGCGACCACCTCGACTCATGACCTGCCGACCGTGGCCGGCTGGTGGGTGGGGCGCGACATCGACTGGCGCAGCCGCCTGGGCCTGCTCAAGGAATCGCAAAGCGCCGACAGCGAAAAGCAGGCCCGGCGCCAAGAGCGGGCCAAGCTGGCCGCCACGCTCGGTTTGCTGGGCGACACGCCCACCGCCGAGACGCTGGAAGCCGCCGATATCCCCGCCTCGCTGGTACTCGATTCCTGCGCTCGCCACCTGGGCCGCACTCCCGCGCCATTGATGCTGCTCCCGGTAGAGGACGCCCTGGGACTCGAAGAGCAGGCCAACCTGCCGAATACCATCGACGAGCATCCCAACTGGCGCCGGCGCTGGGCAGTCGATGCCGAGGAATTGCTGGCATCGAGCGAGGTCCGCGAGCGACTTGCCCAACTGGACCGCACTCGCAAGAGCGGCTCGAGCCGTGAGCCATCGAGACAGAGCGCCAACGGGAGGTCGGGCCATGAATGAGATTCGCGCCACCGTCCGGCTACAGTTCCATCGCGGCTTCACTCTGGAAGATGCCGAACGCTGGGTGGATTACTACGCCGCCCTTGGCATCAGCCATATCTACGCCTCGCCGCTGCAGGCGTCGCGTGCCGGCTCGTCCCACGGTTACGACGGCATCGACCCCACCCGTATCGACCCCGAACTGGGTGGCGAGGCTGCACTGGAGCGCCTGGTGTCACGGCTGCGTTCGCGCGGCATGGGGCTGATTCTCGATATCGTCCCCAACCATCTGGCGGTGGGCGGCTCGCAGAACCCCTGGTGGCAGGACGTACTGGCCTGGGGCAGCGACAGCCCCTACGCCGAGTTCTTCGATATCGACTGGCGCTCTGATGACCCATCGCTTGCCGGAAAACTGCTGGTGCCGTTTCTGGGAGAAGCCTACGCCGACATCCTACATTCGGGACAGCTGGCGCTTTGTTACGACGCGGAAACGGCCGGCTTTCACGTTGCCTACCACGAGCATCGTTTTCCCATCGACCCACGTCACAACGGCGACATACTGCGCTTTACCGAGCACAACGTGCTCTACGAGCAGGCGGCATTTTTCGACGCCCTGCAGCAACGTGACGATGCCTATACCGCCGTTGGCGACACCCGCGTGCAGCTGCGCAAGGCGATGGAATCCCCCGATGCCCGGCAAGCGCTCGATACCACCATGGCGCTGTTCGACGGCGGCGACCCCAACGGCGCCATTCGCCTTCACGCCTTGCTCGAACGCCAGCATTATCGCCTGGCGTGGTGGCGCACCGCCTCCGACGAGATCAACTGGCGGCGTTTCTTCGACGTTACCGAGCTGGGCGGCGTACGCGTCGAAGTGCCGGAAGTCTTCGAGGCCGTCCACGCCCTGCCGCTGCGGCTGGTCGAGGCGGGCTGGGTCGACGGCCTGCGGGTCGATCATGTCGATGGGCTGGCCGACCCGCGCGGTTACTGTCTGCACCTGCGCCAGCGCCTGGATGAACTAGAGACAAAACGGCCGGCCGATGCGCCGCGTCATGTCGCGCTCTATGTCGAGAAGATCCTGGGTGACAACGAGACGCTGCACTCCGACTGGGGTGTGGACGGTACCAGCGGCTACGAATTCATGAACGAGGTGTCGGGGATACAGCATGACCCGGCGGGTGCCGCGCCCCTGCGTCGGCTCTGGGGTGAGGTCAGCGGCCGCGATCCTGATTTCCTTGCCGAGGTACGCCTTGCCCGGCGCGAGATTCTCACGTCACTGCTGGCCAGTGAATTCACGGCCTGCGCCCGTGCCCTGCACACCGTCGCCCGCGCCCGACTGGCCAGCCGTGACGTTACCCTGGCGGCGATTCGCCGGGCGTTGCAAGCATTGATCGTACATTTTCCCATTTATCGCAGCTATGCCGACGACGGCGGCCGCCCCGATACCGATGCCCCTTTCTTCGCGCACGCCATGCGGGGGGCCAAGAAGGAGTTGAGCCCGCCGGACGCCGCCGTTCTCGAGGACCTGGACGCCTGGCTGGGCGGCGAAGCGCCACGTGACTGCGCCGACGATGAAGAGCGCCGACTGCGCCAGCGCGCCATCGTACGCTTTCAGCAGCTTACCTCACCGATCGCCGCCAAGGCGGTTGAAGATACCGCCGGATATCGCAGCGCGGTGTTGATCTCGCGTAACGACGTGGGTTTCGATGGTGAGCACTTCCATCACACGGTCGACCAGTTTCACGCGGCGAATGCCTGGCGAGCCGGCCATTTCCCCCAAGCGATGGTGACCACCGCGACCCACGACCACAAACGAGGCGAGGATATTCGCGCCCGGCTGGCCGCGCTCAGCGAACATGCCAAGACCTTTGCCGGCCAGGTCGAGCGCTGGCGGCGCATGGCGGCACCGCTGCGGCGCTCGCTGCCCGACGGGATCGCCCCCTCCCCGGGCGATGAGCTGATTCTCTACCAGATCCTGCTGGGAGCCTGGCCGCCGACGCTCGATCCGCAACACAGCGACGACATGCAGGCCTTTACCCAGCGGCTCGTCCAATGGCAACAGAAGGCCTTGCGTGAAGCCAAGTTGCGCAGCCATTGGCTGTGGCCCGACGAAGCGTACGAGTCGGCCTGCCGGGCTTTCCTGAAAGGACTTTTGACCACGCCGCCCCTGCGCGACTCCATCGCCGAGGCGGCGCGCGCACTCGACCTTCCCGGCGCCGTCAACGGCCTGGCGCAGACGACTCTGCGCCTGACCGTACCCGGCGTACCGGACCTCTACCAGGGGGGTGAGTTCTGGGACTATAGCCTGGTCGACCCCGACAACCGGCGCCCCGTCGACCACGGCGCACGACAGGCGGCCCTGAACGAAGCCCTAACTCCCGCGGCGGCTCTGCCAAGCTGGCGTGACGGGCGAGTGAAGCAGGCTCTTATCTTCCGGCTGCTGGCGTTGCGTCAGCGCTGTCCCCGGCTGTTCGCTCACGGCGATTACCGCCCCCTTACGGCGACAGGGGCAAAGGCCGACCGAGTGGTGGCTTTTACCCGCCGATACGCCGGTTACCAGATGCTGGTGGTGGTACCTCGGCTCACCGCCGAGCTGCTCGATGAGGCCGAGCATCCCCATATCTCACCGCAGCAATGGGGCGACACCCGCCTGCAGCCGCAAGCCGGATTTTGGCAAGGTGCCCTGACAGATACCACACTGGAGGTAGGCGACGAGGGTATCTCCATCGCTACCCTGTTGGCGGAGTTGCCCGTGGGGGTCTTCCTGCGTGACGACACCGCCGACAACGCCCCGACAAGATCTCGCGCCGACATGCTCTGACTGGCTAGCTTTACTGACTTGCTCTTAGTGACTTGCTCTTGCAGACACAGCCATACAGCGACACCACCGGATAGCGGTTTCGCGATTCAGAAACATCGAACCACATTGAATAGCCTATAGGGAGAGCTGAGATGACTGACGAAGAACGCGTACGTCAACTGGCCTACAGCATCTGGGAAGCCGAAGGACGTCCCGAGGGGCAGCAGCAACAACATTGGGACAGGGCGCTGAAGATCGCCGCTACCGAGCAGGTGGCGGGCAACGAGGCCGAGCTGGAAGAAGTGGGCGAGCCGCTCGACGAGACGCCCATCCTGGAAGATGACCTGCCGCTGGAGGACGACGAACGCGGCATTCAGGAGAACCGCCTGCCGCTGGATGATCCCGAGGGCGAGCCCGACTTCGATGAACTGCCCTACCGCGACGATCGCGACGTTGCCCAGGACGTGCCGGTGCAGGATCGCGGCAGTCCGGGCGAGACCGCGGACGAGCACGTGCCCACGGCGGCTTCGACGCAGCCGCTGCCGGCGGAGTCCGCCGCGGGCAGCGACCCCATCGAGGAGCAGGACAAGCAGATGGCGATGGAGGAGCCTGGCGAGCCGGGCTACCCCCCCGAGACTATCGAGCCACCAGCCGGGCCGATGGAGCCGATGCCCGAGGACTCCGCCACGGCGACACGTGCCCGTCGCCCTCGCCGCGACGAAGACACCCTGACCGCTCCCAATGCAACCGATACGACCCAGGTGCCGGGCAAGAAAGCGGGACGAGGCCAGTCTCAGCGCAAGGCCACGACAGCAAAAGCCGACGCCAAGCCCGCGAAGAAAACCACGCCAAAGGCGAAGAAGACGACCAAGCCTAAGCCCTAGACCGGCTACCGCAGCTAGAACGGCTATCAAGAACGCAGACAGCAGCCAAGACCGCGAACCGTGATGAAACCGTAACAAACATGAGAGCACCCGAACGGCTCAAGGACGAATGCGATGAATACAAGCCAAGCCACGCGGGACGGCGACAAGTCCGTCGCCACTGATGAGTCGCCCAGTGTCATGCGGCGCTCACGCGTGAATGAAGGATGGTCGTTTCCGCTGGGCGCGACCTGGGATGGCCTGGGGGTGAATTTCGCGCTGTTCTCGGCCCATGCCACTCGGGTCGAACTGTGTCTGTTCGATGAAACCGGCGAGCAGGAGCTCGAACGTATCGAACTGCCCGAATACACCGACGAAGTCTGGCACGGCTACCTGCCCGATGCCCGTCCCGGCCAGCTCTACGGCTATCGGGTGCATGGCCCCTACGCCCCCGAGGAAGGGCACCGCTTCAACCCCAACAAGTTGCTGCTCGATCCCTACGCCAAGCAGATCGTCGGCGAACTCAAGTGGGACGAAGCGCTGTTCGGCTACACCATCGGCCACGATGACGGCGATCTCAGCTTCGATGAGCGTGACAGTGCGCCGTTCATGCCGCGCTGTAGAGTGGTCGACCCCGCCTTCACCTGGGGACGCTCGCGGGGTGTCCAGCTCCCCTGGGACCATACCATCCTCTACGAGACCCACGTGCGCGGCTACACTATGCGCCATCCGTCGGTTCCCGAAGCGCTGCGCGGTACCTTCGCCGGGCTGATGGTCAACGACGTGGTCGATTACATCCATTCGCTCGGCGTGTCCTCGGTGGAACTATTGCCGATCCACGCCTTCGTCGACGACCAGCATCTGCTGGAGCAGGGACTGCACAACTACTGGGGCTACAACACCCTGGGGTTCTTCGCTCCCCATTCCCGCTATCTTGCCGGCGAAAGCATCCATGAGTTCAAGGAACTGGTGGCGCGCTACCACGCCGCCGATCTGGAAGTCATTCTCGATGTGGTCTACAACCACACTGCCGAAGGCAACGAGCTCGGCCCCACGCTCTCGCTCAAGGGGATCGACAACGCCTCCTACTACCGACTGATGCCCGACGAGCCGCGCTACTACATCGACGATACCGGCACCGGCAACACCCTGAACCTGAGCCATCAGCGGGTGCTGCAGATGGTCACCGACTCGTTGCGCTACTGGGCCACGGAAATGCGGGTCGACGGTTTTCGTTTCGACCTGGCGACCATTCTCGGACGCGAGCCCCACGGCTTCGATGAAGGCGGCGGTTTCCTCGACTCCTGCCGGCAGGACCCGATCCTCAGCCAGGTGAAGCTGATCGCCGAACCCTGGGATTGCGGCCCCGGCGGCTATCAGGTGGGCGGTTTCCCGCCGGGCTGGGCGGAGTGGAACGACCGTTATCGCGATACCATCCGTGCCTTCTGGCGGGGAGACGAGGGCCAACTGCCGGAGCTGGCCACCCGTCTCATGGGGTCTGCAGACTTCTTCAACCGGCGCGGCCGGCGGCCGTTCGCCTCGGTCAATTTCGTCACCGCACACGATGGCTACACCCTGCACGACCTGGTGGCCTACAACGACAAGCACAACGAGGCCAACGGCGAGGACAACAACGACGGCCACGATAACAACCTGTCATGGAACCACGGCGAAGAGGGCCCCAGCGAAGACGGCGAAATCCAGGCTCTGCGGTTGCGCCAGATTCGCAACTTCATCGCCACCATCCTGTTCTCCCAGGGCACCCCCATGCTGTTGGCCGGCGACGAGTTGTTGCGTACCCAGCAGGGCAACAACAACGCCTACTGCCAGGACAACGAAATCAGCTGGTTGAACTGGAATCTCGACGGTGACGCCCACGCCATGATCGAGTATGTCCGCCGCGTGAGTGCGCTGCGGATGCGCTATCCCATTTTGCGACGCGGTCGCTTTCTCTCCGGCGAGTACAACGAGGAGATGGGGCTCAAGGAAGTCACCTGGCTGGCCCCGGATGGCGCCGAAATGGATGTCGAACGCTGGGAGGACTCCGAAGCGCGCACCCTCGGCCTGTTGCTTGACGGGCGCGCCCAACCCTCGGGCATTCGCCGTGCCGGTGCCGATGACACCTTGCTGTTGATATTCAACGCTCACCACGAGGAAGTGGCTTTTCACTTACCCGAGGCACCGAGCGGCGGCGGTTGGTTATGCCGCCTCGATACCAGCCGGACCCTGGAGGAAGAACCCTTCCAGCGCGCCTTCGGTGAGGAACATGTGATGGAAGGCCGTTCGCTGGCCCTGCTGGAGTTGGTGCAGCGGGCCGATGTCGCCGTTACCTAGACATGAGGCGGCGCGGACATGGCCGGTGCCGTCTTCGCGCTGCAAGGAGAAGCATGCGATGAGTTCAACCCTCAATTCAGCGTCCGGCGCCGTCCCGGCGCGCGAGCAGGACCCGAGCCATGTCATGGCGGCCGTCCAGGCTCCCCGTATTGCCATCGAATCCGTCATGCCCGCGCTCGACCACGGACGGTTCGCGGCCAAGGCCACCGTCGACGAGCCGGTCGTCGTCAAGGCGACGATCTTCGCCGACGGCCACGACGTACTGGCGGCGGCCATCTGCTGGTACGACGAACAGGGGCGGCAACAGCGCGTACCCATGCGTCAGGTGGAACCCATGGGCCTGGACGTGTGGGAAGGTCGTTTCACGCCCCAACAGGTGGGGCGCCACGGCTTCATTATCGAAGCCTGGTGGGACGTCTACGCCACCTACCGCTACGAGCTTTCCAAGAAACACCAGGCGGGAGTGCCGATCGAGCTCGAACTCGAGGAAGGCAGACGACTGATCGCCCAAGCCGCCGAACGTAGCGAGGGAGCGCTCGGTGAAGCGCTCGCCGACGTTCACGAGCGCTTTAAGCGGCTCGAGCTCGACGCCGAACGGGTCGCCCTGCTGCTGGACGGTGACACGGCGCGGTTGATGCACGAAGCGGATACCCGCCCGCACCTGTCCAGAAGCGACGCCCTCTATCCGCTGGATGTGGAGCGGCTCACGGCGCGCTTTGCCAGCTGGTACGAGCTGTTCCCGCGCTCGGAAACCGACGACCCCAACCGCCACGGCACCTTCAATGATGTTCACAAACGGCTGCCGATGATCCGCGACATGGGCTTCGATGTGCTCTACTTCCCGCCCATTCACCCGGTGGGCAGAGCTCACCGCAAGGGACCCAACAACACACTCGAGGCAGGACCGGACGATCCCGGCAGCCCCTACGCCATCGGCAGCGAGGAGGGAGGTCATGAAGCAATTCATTCCCAACTGGGCACGCGAGAGGATTTTCGCGCTCTGGTGCGCGCTGCCGCCGAGCATGGCATGGAGATCGCGCTGGATTTCGCCATTCAGTGCTCGCCGGATCACCCGTGGCTCAAGGAGCATCCAGGCTGGTTCTCATGGCGCCCCGATGGCTCGATCCGCTACGCGGAGAATCCGCCCAAGAAATATCAGGACATCGTCAATGTCGATTTCTATACCGAGGACGCGATCCCGTCGCTGTGGCTAACGCTACGCGACGTGGTCCAGGGCTGGGTCGACGAAGGCGTGAAGATCTTCCGCGTCGATAACCCGCACACCAAGCCGCTGCCCTTCTGGGAGTGGCTGATCGACGATATTCGCGGCCGTGACCCCGACGTGATTTTCCTGGCCGAGGCCTTCACCCGGCCGGCCATGATGCTGCGCCTGGGCAAGCTGGGCTTTACCCAGAGCTATACCTATTTTACCTGGCGCCATTCCAAGGCCGAGTTGACCGAATATTTCACCCAGTTGAACGAAGCGCCGATGCGCGATGGGTACCGACCCAACTTCTTCGTCAACACGCCGGATATCAACCCGTACTTTCTGCAATCCTCGGGGCGGGCGGGCTTTCTGATTCGCGCGGCACTTGCCACCATGGGCTCGGGGCTGTGGGGCATGTATTCCGGCTTCGAGCTATGTGAAGGCGAGCCGGTGCCCGGCAAGGAGGAGTATCTCGATTCGGAGAAATACGAGATCCGTGTGCGCGACTACAGTGCGCCCGGCAATATCGTCTACGAGATTGCACAGCTCAACCGACTCCGGCGCGAGAACCCCGCCCTGCACACCCATCTGGGCGTTGCCTTCCACCCGGTTCACAACGACCGTTTGCTGCTATTCAGCAAGAGCACCGAGTCCCGCGACAACGTCATCCTCGTCGCTGTCAACCTCGACCCCTTCGAGCCCCAGGAAGGCGCGTTCGAGCTGCCACTGAGCCTGTTCGAATTGCCCGACGAGGGGGCGCTGCACGTGGAAGACCTGATAAGCGGCAGGCGCTGGAGCTGGCAGGGCAAATGGCAATCGATGCGACTCGACCCGACGATGCCGTTCGCCATCTGGCGTATCCGCCCGGTCCAATAGCATACAGAGACTTTTTTACTTGATTCTAAATCGATCCGTTCGCACTCCATTATCCGTATCGATTTATCAACACCGATGAGCGCAGGGAGGGCAAGCCAATGATGGATGCCAGCAGCGAAACACACGCCGTCGAGACCATGGACTTTCTCGACGACCCACTCTGGTACAAGGACGCCGTGATCTACCAGGTACACGTCAAGTCCTTCTTCGATTCCAACGACGATGGCATCGGCGACTTCGAAGGGCTAATCCAGAAACTCGACTATATCGTCAGCCTGGGCGTGAACACGATCTGGATACTGCCGTTCTACCCTTCGCCGCGCCGCGACGATGGTTACGATATCGCCGAATATACCGGCGTCAGCCCCGATTACGGCACCCTGGAAGACGCCCGGCGCTTCATCGAGGAGGCGCACCGGCGCGGCCTGCGGGTACTGACCGAACTTGTCATCAATCATACCTCCGACCAGCACGAGTGGTTCCAGCGCGCCCGGCACGCGCCGCCGGGCTCGCCGGAACGCGATTTTTATGTGTGGTCGGATACCGATCTCAAATACCCCGGCACACGGATCATCTTCCTCGACACCGAATCCTCCAACTGGAGTTGGGACCCAGTGGCCGGCGCCTACTATTGGCACCGTTTCTATTCGCACCAGCCGGATCTCAACTTCGACAATCCCGTGGTGCTCGACGAGGTACTCAAGGTGATGGAGTACTGGCTCGACATGGGGGTCGACGGCCTGCGCCTGGATGCGATCCCCTATCTGGTCGAACGCGAGGGCACCAACAACGAGAACCTGCCCGAGACTCACGTGGTGCTCAAGAAGATCCGCGCGGTGATCGACGAGCGCTACCCGGATCGCATGCTGCTGGCAGAAGCCAACCAGTGGCCCGAGGATACCCGGCCCTACTTCGGCGACGGCGACGAATGCCACATGGCATTTCACTTCCCCTTGATGCCGCGCATGTACATGGCACTGGCTCAGGAAGACCGTTTCCCCATCACCGATATCCTGCGCCAGACCCCGGAAATCCCCCCCACCTGTCAGTGGGCGATTTTCCTGCGCAACCACGACGAGCTGACCCTGGAGATGGTCACCGACAAGGAGCGCGACTATCTCTGGAACCACTACGCCGCCGATCGCCGGGCGCGCATCAACCTGGGCATTCGCCGCCGCCTGGCGCCGCTGCTGGAGCGCGACCGCCGGCGTATCGAGCTGCTCAACAGCCTGCTGCTGTCGATGCCCGGCACGCCGGTGTTGTACTACGGCGACGAGATCGGCATGGGCGACAATATCTACCTTGGCGACCGCGATGGCGTGCGCACGCCGATGCAGTGGTCGGTGGACCGTAACGGCGGCTTCTCCCGCGCCGATCCGGCGAGCCTGGTGCTGCCGCCGATCATGGACCCGCTCTACGGCTATCAGACCGTCAATGTCGAGGCCCAGGTGCGCGACTCGCATTCGCTGCTCAACAACATGCGCCGGCTGCTTTCCGTACGCAGTCAGCATCGCGCCTTCAGTCGCGGCACCATGCGCCCACTGCACCCGGCCAACCGCCATATTCTCGCCTACCTGCGCGAGATGACCCTCGACAACGGCGAGACGGAAACGCTGCTGTGCGTGGCCAACGTGGCCAGTACCGCCCAGGCGGTGGAGCTCGACCTTTCGGCTTTCGCCGGCCAGGTGCCGGTGGAGATGGTCGGCGGCAGTGCCTTCCCCCCGGTGGGAAAACTGCCCTACCTGCTGACGCTTCCGCCCTACGGCTTCTTCTGGTTCCTGCTGGCGCCGGAAACCGTCATGCCCGAGTGGCACGTCCCGGTGCCCGAGCCGATGCCGGATTACGTCACCCTGATCATCAAACGACGCCTCGAGGAGATTTTCGAGACGACGCCGAGGCAGATGCTCGAACGCGAGACGCTGCCCAACTACCTGCCCAAGCGGCGCTGGTTCGCCGCCAAGCAGGCGCGTATCGATGAGATCAACCTGCACTACGTGGCGCGTCTCGAACACAGCGAGCATACACTGCTGTTCAGCGAACTGGAGGTCAAGCACGCCCAGGGCAGCGAGCGCTACCAATTGCCGCTGGCCTTTCTCGGCGAGGAGGAGCCGGGCACGCCGTTGCCGCAGCAACTCGCCATGGCCCGGGTTCGCCGTTTTCATGAAGTGGGGCTGCTGACCGATGCCGTGACCCTGGACGCCTTCGCCCTGGCGGTGCTGGAGGCCATGCGCATGGGAACCGTGTTGCCTTGCGACGCCGGCGAGATCCGCTTTCTGCCCACCGACGCCCTTGCCGAACTCACGCTTCCCGAGCATCCCGACGTGGCGCAACAGGGAGCCGAGCAGTCCAACAGTTCGATGATCATCAACCATCAACTGGTGCTCAAGCTGTTCCGCCGCCTGGAGCCGGGCATTCATCCCGAGGCGGAAGTCGGCCGCTATCTCACCGAGCGGGGCTTTAGCCACATTGCGCCACTGCACGGCGAGGTGACCCGATTCGATGAGCAAGGCAATCCGCACACCCTGATGATTCTGCAGGGCTACATCGACAACCAGGGCGATGCCTGGTCGTGGACCCGCACCACGCTGGGGCGGGCGATCCGTGAAGCGGTGGCTGACGACGCACAGGGACGCGAACCGCCCCGCGAGGAGACACGCTACGGCGCCTTCGAGGAGCTTCAGGAATTTGCCGCCACCTTGGGCAAGCGTCTGGGCGAGTTGCATATGGTCCTGGCGATGCCCAGCGACGACCCGGCGTTCGCGCCCGATGTCGCCGGCCCCGGGCATGTCGAGCACTGGACCCAGCGCGTGACGCAGCGCGTCGAGGAGGCGCTGGAGCTGCTCGAACGCCACAAGGGTGCCGCCGACGCCGCCGAGCAGCAGCTGGCGGATTCCATCCTGGCCCGGCGCGACACACTTCCTGGCGCCATCAAGAAGATGGCGGAACTTGCCGAAGGCAGCCTGATCACCCGTATCCACGGCGATTTACATCTCGGCCAGGTACTGGTGGCCCACGACGATGCCTACATCATCGATTTCGAGGGCGAGCCGGCACGCCCCTTGGAAGAGCGCCGCGCCAAGGACAGCCCGCTACGCGACGTCGCCGGAATGCTACGCTCCTTCGACTACGCCTACGCCAAGGTGGAAGAGGCACAGATCGCCAACGAGGGTAGCGAGGCGCACCCCGACACCGGCCACGACGTGGTGGAGCAGTTCCTGCTCAAGGGCCGCCAGGCATTTCTCAACGCCTATTGGCTGGCCACGCTGGATATGCCCCACGAATGGAAGCAGGCAAGTGCCGCCGCGGCTGCGGTCGATCTTTTCGTGCTCGAAAAGACGGCCTACGAGATCGCCTACGAAGCCGCCAACCGCCCCGCCTGGCTGGGTGTGCCGTTGCGCGGTCTGGCCGCCATCGTCGAACAAATGAGCCCAGGAGAGCCACATGAATGATGTCACTCATACCCGACCCATGCTGGATCGCACCTTGTGGCTGACGGAGGACGACGCCGAGGCGCTGGTCCAGGGAACCCACCGCAATCCCTTCTCGGTGCTGGGCATTCATGATGTCGGGGACGATCAGGTTCTGCGGGTATTCCTGCCCGGCGCCGTGGGGGTCGATGTGCTCGACCGTGACGGCGGCACCTTGCGCTGCTGCCTGACGGCTATCCAGATTCCCGGCCTGTTCGCCGCCCGGCTGCCCCACGGCGCGCCTTACCTGCTGCGCATTCGCTGGCCCCAGGGGGAGCAGACCACCGAAGACCCCTACAGCTTCGGCCTGCTGTTGGGTGAAATGGACCTTTATCTCTTGGGCGAAGGCAATCATCGCAACCTGGGGCACTGCCTGGGTGCCCAGCCCATGACGGTGGACGGCGTGGCGGGCGTGCGCTTCGCCGTCTGGGCACCCAACGCCCGACGCGTCTCGGTGGTGGGCAACTTCAATA
Organism: Halomonas sp. Bachu 37; assembly: GCF_039691755.1. Lineage (NCBI taxonomy): Bacteria > Pseudomonadati > Pseudomonadota > Gammaproteobacteria > Oceanospirillales > Halomonadaceae > Halomonas > Halomonas kashgarensis. The sequence goes on from NZ_CP137552.1 coordinate 2,563,662, forward strand.
GCTGGGACGGGCGCCGCCACGTGATGCGCCTTCGCCACCCCGCCGGAGTGTGGGAGCTGTTCCTGCCGCGACTCGGGCCGGGGGAATCGTACAAGTACGAGATTCTCGACGCTCACGGTACTCTCGGCCTGCGTGCCGACCCCGTGGCGCTCGCCACCGAGATGCCGCCGCACACCGCCTCGGTGGTGGCCGATACCACGCCATTCATCTGGCACGACGAGGAGTGGATCGCCCAGCGCGGAAAGGCGCATGAGCCCGACCGGCCGATCAGCATCTACGAAGTGCATGCGGCGTCGTGGCGCAAGCACGGCGGCGACAACGGCGAGATCTACAGCTGGCGCGACCTCGCCGAGCACCTGATTCCCTACGTGATGGAAATGGGTTTCACTCATGTCGAGCTGCTGCCGATCATGGAGCACCCCTTCGGTGGCTCCTGGGGGTACCAGCCGCTGAGCCAGTTCGCCCCCAGCGCGCGCTTCGGCAAACCCGCCGACTTCGCCTACTTCGTCGACGAATGCCATCGCGCCGGGCTCGGCGTGATTCTCGACTGGGTACCGGCACACTTCCCCACCGACCCCCACGGCCTGGCGCGCTTCGACGGCACCGCGCTGTACGAGTACGAACACCCGTTCGAAGGGTTCCATCAGGACTGGGACACCTACATCTACAATCTCGGCAGGCGCGAAGTACACGGTTTCATGCTCGCCTCGGCCCTGCATTGGCTGCGGCATTTTCATGTCGACGCCCTGCGGGTCGACGCCGTCGCCTCGATGCTCTACCGCAACTACTCACGCAACGAAGGCGAGTGGATTCCCAACAAGTATGGCGGCCACGAGAATCTCGAAACGATCGATTTCCTGCGTCATCTCAATGATGTTATCGGCGAAGAAGTGCCCGGTGCGGTGGTCATCGCCGAGGAGTCCACGGCCTGGCCCGGCGTCACCCAACCGACTGCCGAAGGCGGGCTTGGCTTCGCCTACAAGTGGAACATGGGCTGGATGCACGACACGCTGGAGTACATCGCCAAGGACCCGGTCTACCGCTCCTACGCACACCACGACATGACCTTCCCCATGGTCTATGCCTTCTCCGAGCATTACGTGCTGCCGATTTCCCACGACGAGGTGGTCCACGGCAAGGGCTCGCTGATCGGCAAGATGCCCGGCGACGAATGGCAGCAGTTCGCCAACCTGCGCGCCTATCTTGCCGTCATGTGGTCGCAGCCCGGCAAGAAGCTGCTGTTCATGGGCTGCGAGTTCGGCCAGTGGCGTGAATGGAGCCATGACCGGGAGCTCGACTGGTCGCTGCTCGCCGAGCCCCGCCATGCCGGCGCTCGTCGCTTGCTTGGCGATCTCAACCGGCTCTACGCGGAACTTCCCGCACTCCACGAATACGACAGCGACCCGCACGGCTTCACCTGGGTGGTGGGCAACGACGATACCAATAGCGTCTTTGCCTGGCTGCGCTGGAGTACCGGCGGCGAGCCGCTGCTGGTGGTCGCCAACATGACCCCGGTGCCACGCATGGGGTATCGCCTGGGCGTGCCTCATGCCGGTGAGTGGGAAGAGTGTCTCAACAGCGATGCCGAGTGCTACGGCGGCTCCAACCTGGGCAATCTGGGCAGCCTGACGGCGGAGGACTCGCCGCTGCACGGGCAGATCGCCAGCCTGGAGCTGACCCTACCGCCACTGGCGGTGCTGCTGTTGCGGCCGACCGGGTCGGCCTAGAGCGACTATCGTTACGTTTCTGATAGCAAAGATTGGCCCGGCCTGACAAGCCGGGCGCTTTTGTTTTCATACTTCTCAACCCAATAGCCGTTCCGCCAGGGCTTCCAGGTCGGTAACGGTCATGTCCGGCTCGATTCCCCAGGGGTCGAAAGGCGCCTCGGGCGTTCTACGCACCCAGGCACTACGGACTCCTGCGTGCTTGGCCCCGATGACGTCAAAGGGATTGCTCGATACCAGCCAGGTCTGTTCCGGCCGCGTATCCAACCGACTGCGTAAGTGCGCATAGACCGCCGGGTCGGGCTTGAAGCGCTTGATCTCATCCACGCTGACAATGTCGTCCATGTGCTCCCGGAGCCCGGCCCGCTCCAGCAGCTGGCTTACCGCTTGCGCAGTACCGTTGGAGAATGCCACACAGCATATTTTTTGCCGCCGCAACGTATCCAGGGCGGGGGCTACATCGTCGAAGGCCGGCAATTCGGCGTAAACCGCCATCAGGTGATCGTGGTCGTTTTCGCTGAGGCCGGCCTGAAGGGCCCTGTCGGTGAACAGCAGCGCCTCACGGGTACACTCGGAAAAGGCGCTGTAGGCGCCCATCAAGCCGCGACGAAAACTGTATTCGAGCTGCTTGTCGCGCCAGCGACGAGCGAACTCGGGCGCTTTTTCCGGTTGTGCCAGGCGTCGCTCGAGTTCCGTCGTGACCCCTTGCGTATCGATCAACGTACCGTATACATCCAAGGCTAGGACCGGTTGCATATCAGGCTCCTGAGATAAATGCGAAGCAGTGACAAGCCGCTGGGAACATTACGCCAGCTGTTGTAAAGCATAGTCGGCAATCGCGGTATCCTGCACCCCGGTTCCGGTGAGATCGCACACGGTAATGGTAGCTTGCGACAAGCGCAGCCGCTCTTCCGCCGCGATCACACGGCCCAGCTCATGCACCTTGAATGGCGGTTGGCCTCCGGCAAATCCCTTGAGCTCGCCGTTGGTTTCGCTTTGCGCCCGCGTATCGCAGACGAACGCATCGGCGCGGGTCAACACGCTATCATCAAGTTCGCGTTTTTCGGGGCTATCCGAGCCCATGGCGGTGACATGCACGCCTTCGGGCAGGTCACGGGCGTGCAGCAACGGCTCACGGGAAGGCGTGGCGGTGACGATGATATCCGCCTCGGCACAGGCAGCCGCCACGCTATCGTGGACTTGCACGGCAAGCCCCGCCTCGCGCAGATGATCGGCATAGTCGTTTGCCGCCTCGCCACGCCGCGCCCACACATCCACGGTGTCGATATCACGCACCAGGCGCAGGGCCTGGATTTGTAACCGAGCTTGTTCCCCTGCGCCCAGTACCGCCACGCGGCGGCTGTCACGGCGGGCCAGGTGCTTGGCGGCAATGGCACCGGCGAGTGCAGTACGCATGGCGGTCAGGTAGCCTTCATCGAACAGGACCGCTTCCACCAGCCCGGTTTTTGCCGACAGCACCAGCATCAGGCCGTTGAGGCTGGGCAGACCGATCTTGGGATTATCGAAGAACCCCGGGCTTATCTTGATGGCGAAACGCTCGCCCCCCCGGATATGGGCCGTCTTGACGTCGACCTCGCCATTGGCCTCCGGTATCGCCATGGAGAGAATCGACGGTTGCACGGCGTCACCGCGCCCTAGCGCGACGAAGCCGGCCTCCACCGCCGCCAGGGCATCGAGGTTCAAGGTCACGACGGCTTCGATGGCATCGCGTTGGTATATCTGCACGTGTCTCGTTGCCAAATTGCTTGCTCCCTGTCAGTCGCTTTCAACAAGTCGGCGGGCACGGTCGAAGGTATCGAGCGATGCGCCATTGCCGGAAATGATCAGCGCCACCTTGCGGCTCCTAACCTCCAGCGAATGCTCGACCATCGCGGCCAGGCCGACCGCCGCCGCGCCCTCCACCAGTATTTTCTCCTCCTCCAGCAAGCTCACCATGGCCTGGGCGATCGCCGCTTCCGAAACCTGGTAATGGTCGTCCATCACCTCGCGCACCAGGGCCAGGGTGTAGCGGTTATCGCGGCCGATGCCACCGCCCAGGGAGTCGGCCAGGCTTTCGACTTCCTCGACCTCGACCGGGCGACCCGCCTGCAGGCTCGCCCACATCGCCGCGCCTTGGGATAGGCTCACGCCGGTCACCTGAATGTTCGGACGGATAGACTTGAGCGCGGCGCCGATACCGCCCAGCAAACCGCCGCCGGACAGCCCCACGATGACCTGGTCGAGATCGGGCCGATCCTCGAGCAGCTCCAGGCCGATGGTTCCCTGCCCCGCCGCCACCAGAGGATGATCGAATGGCGGAATGGCGGTCATGCCTTGCGCGACCAGGCGCTCCACTTCCTCGAAGGCTTCATCCTGACTGTTGCCGCAGCGCCTGACCTCGGCGCCCAGCGCCTCGATGGCGCGCACCTTGTTGTCCGGCACCAGTTCGGAAACGCAGATGATCGTCGTTAGCCCCAGACGAGACGCGGCGTAAGCGACAGCCCGACCATGGTTGCCGGTGGAGGCAGTGGTGACGCCATGCTCGAGCGCGCCACGTCCGTCACGCTCGAGCAAGGCGGCCAGCATATTGGCGGCGCCTCTCAGCTTGAAGGCGCCGGTCGGTTGATGGGTTTCCAGCTTGAGGAATATCTCGGCATCGAAGCGATGCGATAACGCCGCTGAACGGATCAGCGGCGTGCGGGTTACCTGCCCGGCGAGACGCCGCCGGGCGTGGTAGATTTCGGCAAGGGTGACGCCATGGATAGGCGCTTCGCTTGGCGAACTCAGCTCATGCGGCATGGCCCTGCAACTCTCCTGACTTGACCAGCTCGTCGGTTACCTTGTCGATGGCGCGCTTGGCCCGGCCGATCATCTCGTCCACTTCGCCGCGATTGATGGTCAGTGGCGGCGCGAAGCCGAGAATATCCCCTTGCGGCATGGCCCGAGCGATCAGGTTTTCTTCAAGGGCGGCGGCGGCAACCCGCGGGCCGACTTTCAGCGCCGGGTCGAAGTGTAGACGCTCGCGGGCATCGGGTGAAAATTCCAGCGCCGCCATCAGGCCGACACCGCGCACATCGCCCAGCAGCGGATGGCCTTCGAAGGTGGCCTTGAGTTGCTGCTGGAAGTAGGCGCCGGTCTCGGCGGCGTTGCCCACCAGATTTTCGCGCTCGATGATGTCCAGGTTGGCAAGCCCCGCCGCGCAACCCAGCGCATGGCCGGAGTAGGTCCAGCCGTGGCCGATGGGACCGAATTCGCCGGTTCCCTGCTCCAGCACCTTCCACACCTTCTCGCCGACGATGACGCCGGAAAGCGGCTGGTAGGCGCTGGTCAACCCCTTGGCGATGGTGACCAGGTCAGGCGCCATGTTGTAGTGGTGGCTGCCGAAATCGGAGCCGGTGCGGCCAAAGCCGCACACCACTTCATCGGCGATCAGCAACACGTCGTACTTGGCCAGCACGGCCTGGATGGCGTCCCAATAGCCCTCCGGCGGCGGCACGATACCGCCGGTGCCCAGCACCGGCTCGCCGATGAAGGCGGCGACGGTGTCGGGGCCTTCATCAAGAATCATCGACTCCAGCTTGTCGGCGCAGAACGCGGAAAATTCCCGCTCGGTCATGCCGTGCTGTTCGGCGGCGCGCAGGTAGTAGTGCGGCGCTTCGGTATGGCGAATGGTGTCGATCGGCAGGTCGAAATGGTCGTGAAACGCCTTCAGGCCAGTCAACGAGCCCGACGCGATACCCGAGCCGTGGTAGCCGCGCATGCGCGAGATGACCTTTTTCTTCTGCGGCCGGCCCAGTACGTTGTTGTAGTAGCGCACGATCTTGAGCTGGGTTTCGTTGGCGTCCGAACCGGACATGCCGTAGTAGACCTTGGACATGTTCATCCCGGCGATTTTCAGAATGCGCTCGGAAAGCTCAATCTGCGGCTCGTTCGAGTGACCCACGTAGGTGTGATAGTAGGAGAGCTCAAGGGCCTGCTTGTAGATTGCCTCGGCCACTTCGGTGCGCCCGTAGCCGATGTTGACGCAGTAAAGCCCGGCGAAACCGTCGATGAACTCGCGGCCATCCTTGTCGACGATATTGATTCCCTTGCCGCCGGTAATCACCCGACCCGGCGCATCGCCATGGGCGAAATCGCGCAGATGGGTCGAGGCGTGGAAGGTGACCTGGCGGTCGCGTTCGATCAAATCCTGATGCAAGCTCATGGCATTCTCTCTGTACGGTAATGCTCCCCACTGTTGGGGAGGGTATTTTATCTTTGGTGACTGACTTAATGTTGGGCACCTCGCGGTGCCTTCGCCCGGCATAGCCGGCCTCCCGCCGTACCCACTCAAGCCCCTGAGCGGGTGTTGTGGGAGGGCGCTTCAGCGCGCGATGCTGTGGCTCCCGAACCTAGCTGCCAGACACGGAACCCAGTGCGCCCAGACAGTAATACTTGGTCTCGAGATACTCATCGATGCCCGTCGCGCCGCCTTCCCGGCCGAGGCCGGACTGCTTCACGCCGCCGAAGGGTACCGGCGGTCCGGTCATCTTCACCGAGTTGACGCTGACCATGCCGTACTCAAGCGCCCGCAGCAGTTTCCAGATACGGCGAATATCGTGGGTGTAGATATACGCGGCCAGACCGTACTCGGTGTCATTGGCCATCTCGATCGCCTCGTCGTCGGTCCGGTAAGCGGTAACGCCCGCCACCGGGGCGAAGTTCTCTTCCCGCCACACCTTCATCTGCGGCGTCACCCCGGTCAGCAGCACCGGCATGAAGTAGTTGTCGCCCGGGGCCTGGCTCTGGTCACCACCGATCATGGTGGCGCCTTTCGATACCGCGTCATCGACAATCGCGGCGGCTTTTTCCACCGCCTGGCGGTGAATCAGCGGGCCGAGGTCGATTTCGCCCTGCAGGCCGTTTCCCACGGTGAGCGCCGCCATGCGCTCGCTGAATTGCTCGACGAACTCATCGTGAATCGATTCGTGCACGAGGATGCGGTTGGCGGCCAGGCAGTCCTGTCCTGCGGTCTGGAACTTGGCCGCCACCGCCGCGTAGGCGGCCTCTTTCGGGTCCATGTCCGGCCCGACGATGAACGGCGCGTTGCCGCCCAGCTCGAGCGAAAGCCGCTTGACGGTGTGGGCACTCTGCTCGATCAGCAGGCGGCCCACACGGGTGGAGCCGGTGAAAGAGAGTGCCCGTATACGCGGTTCGGCACAGAGAATTTTCGACACCGCCGCCGGCTCACCCAGTACCACGTTGAAGACGCCTGCGGGAATACCCGCCCGCTCGGCAAGCTCCGCCAGCGCCAATGCCGAGAATGGTGTCTCGTTGGCGGGCTTGACGATAACCGGACAGCCCGCCGCCAGCGCGGCGGCCGCCTTGCGGGTAATCATCGCCAACGGGAAGTTCCATGGGGTAATCATCGCCGCGATGCCCACCGGCTCCTTGATGGTGCCAAGCGAGGCATTGGGTATATGGCTGGGGATAGTCTCGCCGTAAGTACGTTTGCCCTCTTCGGCGAACCAGCGCACGAAGCTGGCGCCGTATTCCACTTCTCCCCGGGCATCGGGCAACGGCTTGCCCTGCTCAAGGGTCATGATGGTGGCAAGATCCTCGCGGTTGGCCTGGATCAGGTCGTACCAGGCCAGCAGGCGTTCGCAGCGCTCGTCGGCGCGCAGTGCTCGCCAGTGAACGAATGCCACTTCCGCGGCGTCCACCGCGGCGGTGATCTGTGCATCTTCCAACAGCGGGATATGGCCCAGGGCCTCGTTGGTCGCGGGGTCATGAACCGCTTCCTCGCGGCCGTCGTTCCCGTGGGTCCACTTGCCGTCCACATAGGCGTATTGCCGGAACAGCCGCGGGTCTTCCAGGCGCTTGGCAAGCGTGGTCGATAGTGTGGTCATGGGAACCTCCCCTGGCACTGCTGCGCATCGAGACGATAGGTACAGCAAAAAACGATAAACGACCCGAAGGTCGTTGGAGGAGTTCAGGGTAAGGCAGTTGGTGGGCGAAGAGTTTTTGAAAGTTCCAGCCATTAGCAGAACTTTTTTTGTCTCAAGGCATCAGGCATGCGGTTTTTTCGGCGCGCCGGGCAAGGCGCGGTCCAACGCCCTTACAGAGCGCCCTTACAGAGCGTCGCTTTCGATGCCGTGGGGTGCTCGTTTGACCGCCTTGGTCACGATATAGGTGAAATAGCGCTCGATCCCGACATCCGACATCAACCAGCTATCGATACAGCGCTGGTAGGCGTCGATCGAGCGCGCCTCGAACTTGACCAGGTAATCCACTCCGCCGCCCACGGCCACGCATTCGGTGACGTCGGGAGTCTCCTGGACCAGCGCCTCGAAGCGCAGGAAGCTTTCCGCATTGTGCTGCTTGAGCTCGATCTGCACCCAAACGACGTTGCGCGGCACCAGCACATCGCTATTGATACGGGCGCTGTAGCCCTGGATGATGCCGGCCTTTTCCAGGCGCCGCACCCGCTCCCAGCAGGGACTGACCGAGAGGTTGATTGCCTCGGCCAGCTTGGACTTAGTGATGCGCCCATCCCGGGACAATATCTCCAGGATCTTGATGTCGTAACGGTCGAGTTTCATGGTGTCTTCAAGTTACTGGGCATCCAGGCTATCCACGACGTCGGCGATGACCGCCAGCGTATCGCCCATGTTGATCAATGAAGGCGCGCGGCGGGCCATGAGTATACCGTCGCGCTCCGCTTTATAAGCCACCGGCTCAGTGCCGCTGCGGGTCATGTCGTATACGTAGGCAATGGTCTGGCCGTTTTTCACTTCGTCGCCCAGCGCCACCAGCAGCTCCAGTACGCCCGAATGCTGGCTTTGTACGTAGCAGCTGGCATCGGGCATATCCAGGTACACCTGGCCGCCCTCGGGCATTTCCACCTCGCCCCGGATCAAGCCATAGTGAACCAGAAAGTTGCGCACACCACGCTCGGTGATGGCGATGCTTTGAGGAGTCGAGGTGCCGCCGCCGCCCAGCTCCGTGGCCACGAACACCTTGCCCTGGCGCTCGCAGGCGGTATCGAACAGCTTTTCCGCGTCCAGCTCGAACATCACCATGGCATAAGGCGCACCGAAGGCCTTGGCGCCATCCAGCGCCGCTTGTTGCTGGGCCTTGTCGTCCAGCACGTGAGAGGCGCCGAACGGCAGGATATCCAGGGTGCGCCCACCGGAGTGCAGGTCGAGCACCGCATCGGTCATGGGCACCAGCATGCGGGTGAAGTAATCGGCGATCTGCGCCGTTACCGTGCCGTTGGGGTCACCGGGAAAGCTGCGGTTGAGGTTGCCCTTGTCCATCGGCGAAGTGCGCTTGCCCGCCATTACCGCGGGGGTGTTCATGCACGGCACGATGATCACTCGACCGGACACGTCCTCCGCCTTCAGCGTAGTGGTCAGCTTGAGCAGCGCAGTGATGCCTTCGTACTCATCGCCGTGGTTGCCGCCGGTCAGCAGCGCCGTCGGCCCGTCGCCGTTCTTGACCACGGTGACGGGAATCATCACCGCTCCCCAGGCGGATTCATCGGTGGAGATGGGCAACTTGAGGAAGCCGTGCTGGACACCGTCGGCATCGAAATCGACGGTCGCGGCGATAGGGCTGGGCCGCATCTGGCTGGGCTGATTTTGGCTGGATTGCTCGCTCATGGACAAATCCTTTCGCTGTTCTTGGCGTTACTTGACGAATAGCTGGCGCGGAAAATCGGCCAGGGTTTCGCAACCGGTCTCGGTGATCAGGATGCTCTCGGTGATTTCCAGGCCCCAGTCTTCCTCCCACAGGCCGGGCATGAAGTGAAACGTCATGCCCGGCTGGAGGATGGTCTCGTCCGAAGGGCGCAGACTCATGGTGCGCTCGCCCCAGTCCGGCGGATAGGAGATACCGATAGGATAGCCGCAACGCGCACCGCCACGGTCGAAGCCGTACTTGTCCATCGCCGCACCCAATGCCATGGCGATATCCGCCGTGCGATTGCCGGGCTTGGCCACCGCCAGACCGTTCTCGATGCCTTCCAGCAGTGCCGATTCGGCACGAATGAAGTCGCGGGGCGGCTTGCCCAGATACACGGTGCGCGACATCGGTGCGTGATAGCGCTTGTAGCAACCGGCAATCTCGAAGAAGGTGCCCTCGCCCTGGCGAAACGGCGTATCATCCCAGGTCAGGTGGGGGGCGGCGGCATCCTTGCCGGTAGGCAGCATCGGCACGATGGCGGGATAGTCGCCCCCGTGAACCTTGCCATACTCATCCTTCCAGCCTTCGATGCCCACCCGGTAGATCTCCGAGACCAGCTTGCTCTTCGGCAGGCCCGGCTCGATCACTTCCAGAATGCGCGTATGCATGCATTCGACGATCTTCGCCGCCACCCGCATGTAGGCGACTTCCTGGGGCGACTTGATCGCCCGGCACCAGTTGACCAGCGAATTGGCATCCATGAAACGGGCGTGGGGAAGCTCGCGCAGAAGGCTCTGGTAGGCCTTGGCCGAAAAGTAGTAGTTGTCCATTTCCATGCCCACCACACCTTCGTGCCAGCCTCGGTCGGGCAGGATCGATTGCGCCAGGTAGTCCATGGGATGCATGTCCGGATTCTGGACATAGTAATCGGGATAGTAGGTCAGGTTGTCGGCATCCATCCAGCAGGTGCGTAATGCCCCGTTGACATCCATCCGCCTGCCGTACCATACCGGCTCGCCTTCCAGGCCCACCAGAACGCACTGGTGAACATAAAACGACCAGCCGTCGTAGCCGGTCAGCCAGGCCATGTTGGAGGGGTCGCTGACGATCAGTACGTCGATGCCGCGCCCGGCCATTTCAGCACGCACTTTCCACAGGCGGCTGGCATACTCTTCACGAGTGAAGGGCAGGGAAACCTGAATCATGAGGCAACTCGCCATCAAAGATCACCAAGAACCGGAAGCGTAACCGCCTCCGGGCCATAGGATCGACCTGGCCGCCACCGATCAGGTATCGGGGCAAATACCGCCGCATGTCACGCCGGTCCCGCCAATGTCGCCTTAGGGGCGATACTAGCACCGACCCTTGGTCGCCGGTCAAAGCCTTTATCGCAAAAACGTATTAAGTCCTTGCACGCCGCATCCGCGAGCCAAACGATTATTCCCAAGCCAACCGATTATGCCGGTCAATCTACCTTGCGACTGCTTCTGCGGCGGGTTCTTGCACTGCGCCCCGGCGCTAAACCATGATGAGTCATCCCGCCGGTTTTCATTCACCGGTGCTGAATCACTTTCCAGACGCGAGGTAAGCATGAAGATCCTTGTCCATATCGACGATGCCACCACCTGGCAGCAGGCCTTGGCGTCCCGTTTTCCAGATGCCGAGGTCGTCACCAGTGACGCTCCCGAAGAACGCAGGCAAGGTGCCGACTACCTGGCGGTGTGGAAACCCCCAGGCCACTTGCTGCGGGAACAGAGCCGACTCAAGGGCATCATCAACCTGGGCGCCGGTGTGGACGCCCTGCTCAAGACCCCGGGGCTGCCCACCGACGTGCCGATCGTCAAGCTGCGTGATGCGGGGATGTCCGAGCTGATGGCGGATTTCGTGCTGTATGGGGTGCTGCACTTTCAGCGTCACTTCGACCGCTACGCCGCCCAGCAGCGCAACGCCCAGTGGCACGATATCGCCGTGCGGGACAAGAAAGACTGGGCGGTAGGCGTGCTGGGCCTCGGCGCCATCGGGCGCGATGTGGCGATCCGGCTGAGCCAGACGGGCTTCGAGGTCCATGGCTGGAGCCGTAGCCCGAAGCAGATCGACGGCGTCGAGTGCCACCATGGCGACTCCGGACTGGACGATCTGCTCGGCCGGGTCGACACGCTGGTGACACTGCTTCCCGATACCGACCAGACGCGCGGCTTGATCGATGCCGAGCGCCTGGCCCGACTACCGGCGGGCGCCAGCCTGATCAACCCCGGACGAGGCGCGTTGGTCGATGAAAGCGCCCTGCTGGAGGCGCTGGGCAGCGGCGACGAGCCTGGCCACTTGCGTGGCGCACTGCTGGATGTCTTTCAGCAGGAGCCGCTGCCCCAGGATAGCCCACTGTGGAGCCATCCTCGCGTGTGGATCACGCCGCATATGGCCGCCCCGACGCCACTCAAGGAAGCCATCAATCAGGTGGAAGAACTCATTCGTGCCTTTGAAAAGGGCGAGGCGCTCGAAACGGTGGACCCGGCGGCAGGCTACTGAGAAGAAGCCAGTCTGGTATAGTCGCCCTTTCGCGGTCGGGCGGGAACGACACAAGGAGGGAGCCTTTCATGTCTTTATCGGCCTGGATCGGAAAATCGGCCAGTACCGGCAAGCGAGCATGGCAGCATACCGCCCAGGTAGCAGCCCACGCATCGTCCCGGAGGCTGAGCCGAATGATGCTCATGGCAGCGATGTGTCAGCCGCTCTCGGTCTACGCGCAATCCATCAACCCCAGCGAGACAATTGATACTGCTGCACAGCCCTTTGAAGCACGGTACCGATTGCAGACCCAGGGCTGGCCCAAGGCCACGGTGACCCATCGCTTGAGCGAGGAAAACGGCCACTGGCTAAGTAGCATGAGCTTTGCGGTGGCGATCGCTCGCGCCAACGAGCGCAGCCGCTTCACCGTACAGGACGACGATATTCAGGCATTGCAATACAGCAGTAGTTACTCGCTGCTGGGTATCGGCAAGGAGTATCAGTTGACTAACGAGCAGCTGACCCAACCGGATCGTCAAACCGCTCTGTTCAAGCTATCACTTCCGGCCAATCAGGATGGCTGCCGTCAGGACTCACCGTGTGAGCTTCATTACCTGGATCACAGTGGCGACCCCGAGCATTTCCATTATTATCCTGTCAGCCGCGACGCACTCAGTCTTCCCGCGGGGGAGTTCGAGGCCGTGACGGTGGCTCTCGTCGACCCCGAAAAACCCGACCGGACGCTGCATATCAGCTTCCACCCGCAACTACCCGGCTTGTTGCTGAGCGTCGAATACCGACGCGACGGCCGTCGGCATACCCAGCTCTCATTGCTCGATGTGAGCCTGCAAGGAGGCGTGACGCCTTAGATGCTTACTGGCCTGCTCATTGTTCTGCTCCCGCTGTTTCTCGGTTACCTGGTTCCTGTTCGCTCGACGCAAGTTCTCGCGCTGGTCAATCGCGGCGTCAATGCCTCGGTTTACATCATTCTGTTGCTGATGGGCATCAGCCTCGCCGGGCTGGAAGACCTCGCCAGTCAGTTTTCCCGCCTGGGCGGCAGTGCGCTTGTGCTGTTCAGCATTATCTCGGTGTTCAACCTGGCGGCGCTTTGGTGGCTATCGCGCCATCTGCCGCTCAGGGTGGGCGATTCGCCGGTAGTGAAAAACGCCCCCACCAGCAAGTGGGCGGCAATGCAGGGGTCGCTGCTGCTGGTGGCCGTGGTGGCGGGCGGCGTCCTGTTCGGCTTGCTCACAGGCCCTGTGCTGGATGAGATGCTGTTCACTACAGCGGATCTGCTGGCGGAGTGGGTGCTTTATGCTTTGCTGGTGCTGATCGGTTGCCAATTGCGCAATTCCGGCATGCCGCTCAAGCAGATATTGCTCAACCGCATGGGGCTGGCGATTGCCGTCACGCTGGCGTTGAGTTCGCTGCTGGCGGGCCTGGTCGCCGCCCCGCTGCTGTCGCTTCCCTGGAACGAAGGCTTGGCCATGGCCGCCGGATTCGGCTGGTATTCGCTTTCGGCGATTTTGATAGGCGACCAGCTCGGCCCCCTGCTGGGCGGTGTGGCGTTTTTCAACGATCTTGCCCGGGAACTGCTGGCATTCATCCTGATTCCGCTGGTCATCCACCGACACACGGCACTGGCGATCGGCTACGGCGGCGCCACCTCGATGGACTTCACTCTACCGGTGATTCAGCAGCACGGCGGCGTGGCCTGCGTGCCCATCGCCGTCGTCAGCGGGTTCATTCTATCGCTGCTCTCCCCGCCGCTGATCCTGTTCTTTCTGTCGCTTTCGGGTTAGTGCCGCCATGCTCAACGGAATCTGGTTAAGCTTCTTTATCGCCGCTTTCGCCGCGTCTCTGTGGCAGTGGCTGGTGGGTGGCGACAGCGAAGTGTTCGCCCGCCTGGTAGAGGCACTATTCGATATGGCGCGGGTGAGCGTCGATATCATTCTGGTGTTGCTGGGCACCATGACACTATGGCTGGGGTTTCTCTCGATTGCCGAAAAGGCGGGGTTGATTCGCCTGCTGGGTCGTGTGCTGGACCCGCTATTCTGTCGCTTGATGCCCGAGGTGCCCCGTGGCCACCCCGCCATGGGGCTGATCAGCATGAACTTCGCCGCCAATATTCTCGGGCTGGACAACGCCGCCACCCCGATCGGCATCAAGGCGATGCACTCGCTGCAGGCGCTCAACCCCAGCCACGAGACCGCCAGCAACGCACAGATTCTGTTTCTGGTGCTGAATACCTCGTCGCTGACCCTGCTGCCGGTGACGATCTTCATGTACCGCGCTCAGCAGGGTGCCGCCGACCCGACCCTGGTGTTCCTGCCGATCCTGCTGGCGACGACTGCATCGAGCCTGGCGGGACTGCTTGCGGTGGCGCTCATGCAGCGCTTGAAGCTATGGCAGCCTGTGGTGCTGGGCTACTTGGTGGCTGCCGCGCTGGCATTGGGGATACTGCTGACCACACTGGCGGGCATGAGCGCCCAGGCGCTGGCCGCGGCCTCCACGCTTGTGGGCAATCTCACGCTATTCAGTATCGTAATCATGTTCCTGGTAGTGGGGGCGCTGCGCGGTGTGAAGGTCTATGACGCCTTTATCGAAGGCGCCAAGGAGGGCGTGAGCTTTACCGTCACGCTGCTGCCCTACCTGATCGCCATGCTGGTGGCGGTGGGCGTGCTGCGCGCAAGCGGCGTATTGGATGCCGGGCTAAGCGGTATCCGCTGGCTGGTCGAAGGCTTCGGATGGGACAGCCGCTTTGTCGATGCGCTACCGACGGCGTTCGTGAAGCCGCTTTCCGGCAGCGGCGCGCGGGCCATGATGATCGAGACCATGGAGACCTTCGGCGTGGACAGTTTTGCCGGGCTGCTGGCCGCCACGATGCAGGGCAGCACCGAAACGACGTTTTATGTCCTGGCGGTCTATTTCGGCGCGGTAGGCATCAGCCGCATTCGGCACGGCCTGGGTTGCGCGCTGTTCGCCGATGCCGCCGGGGTAATGACGGCTATCGGCGTCTGTTACTGGTTCTTTGGCTAGCGACCGGCTAGAACCTTGGGTTGATGCTCAACGCCAACATGGCCGATAGCTGACACAACGGCCTTCCCGAATCCTGCTGCAACGCATTGAATGCGCTCTGGACGATTTTCATATCTCGCTGGCTGGTAGGGGCATGGTCAATGATATCGGCGGCCATCAGGCGTGCCACCACATCGCTGGTCAACAAGAAAGTATCCTTGCCGGCCAGACGTAAAAACGCGGCCGCCGAGCGCCCGCCCAGGCGCGCGCCACGTTTAGCCAGTAACCGCCATAAGCCGACAATGTCAGCGCTCGGCCACTCGGCAATGAATTCGCCAAAATTGCGGCCCTGTTCCTGGCGAATGTCCAGAATGAATTGGGCATTCTTGGGGATGGTCTGCAGTTTGGTGCGATGGCGAATGATGCGATCATTCTGCATATAGCCTTCGATCTGCTCTGGGCTGAGCAGCACCATCGTCTCGGGTACAAAGCCCCAGAAGGCGTCTTCGAAGGCGGGCCACCTGGCATCGACCACCGAGTGTTGCATACCGGCCCGGAATACCCGCTGGCTCATGGCGGAAAGGTAGCGATCATCCCCCTTCTGCTTCAACGCTTCAGTCGTCTGTGGCGTGGGCAGGAAAGCCTCCATGGCTTCGTCAGTGGCAAAACGCTTGCGTACTGTGTCGTAAATCCAGCGGTAATCAAGAGTCATGCTCGTCTCGTTTCGATTCGAATGTCTGGCTTGCCGCAACCAACCGTTTATGGAGGCTCGATCCTCAGAAATAAACAGCCACAAAACCGCGCAGGCTCACACTGCCATCTCCGCCCTGGCGGCGCGGGCGGCGTGGAGTTTCTGGTAGCTTTCGATCAGACGCAGGTGACGCTCGAGACCTTCCAGCTGCATGTTGGTGGGCGTCAGGCCGTGGAAGCGCACCTCGCCGGTGACCGAGCCCACCACGGCGCCCATGGTCTCTTCGCCGAACATCCGCGTCAGGTTGGGCAGGTAGTCGTCGAGTTCCAGCTCATCATCCAGCGCAATTTCCAGCACCGCATTCATCGCACGATAGAACAGTTCCCGCTCCACCGTGTTGTCGTTGAACTGCAGGAACATCTCGACCCGTTCCAGCGCCTCGTCATGCTGCCCAAGCGCCAGGTTGATCAGCAGTTTGAGTTCCAAAATGGTGAGCTGACCCCATACGGTATTCTCATCGAATTCCACGCCGATCAGCGTGATGATATCGGTGTGATCGTCCAGTTGGCTCTCTTCCAGGCGCTCCACCAGGTCAGCCAGTTGATCGTCATCCAGGCGGTGCAGGTTGAGAATATCCTCGCGGTAGTCCAGCGCCTTGTTGGTGTTATCCCAGATCAGATCCTCCACCGGGTACACCTCGGAGTAACCCGGCACCAGGATACGGCACGCCTGGGCTCCCAGCTCGTCGTAGACGGCCATGTAGACTTCCTTGCCCATCTCTTCGAGGATGCCGAACAGCGTCGCCGCCTCCTGCTCGTTGCTGCTGGTTCCGCTGCCGGAAAAGTCCCATTCGCAGAACTCGACATCCGCCTTGGCGCTGAAGAAACGCCAGGAGACCACCCCCACCGAATCGATGAAGTGCTCGACGAAGTTGTTGGGCTCGGCAACGGTATGCGAGTTGAACGTGGGCGGCGGCAGGTCGTTCAAGCCCTCGAAGCTGCGACCCTGCAACAACTCGGTCAGGCTGCGCTCAAGCGCCACCTCGAAGCTCGGGTGCGCGCCGAAGGAGGCGAACACCCCGCCGGTACGCGGGTTCATCAGCGTCACGCACATCACCGGAAACTGGCCGCCCATAGAAGCGTCCTTGACCAGTACCGGAAAGCCCTGGGCTTCCAGTGCGGCGATGCCCTCCACAATGTGAGAATATTTTTCCAGCACGTGCTGGGGCACATCCGGCAGGGCAATCTCCTCTTCGATGATCTGCCGCTTCACCGCCCGCTCGAAGATTTCCGACAGGCACTGAACCTGAGCTTCCGGCAGGGTGTTGCCCGCGCTCATGCCGTTACTGAGAAACAGGTTCTCGATCAGGTTCGAAGGGAAATAGACCGTTTCGCCATCCGAGCGGCGCACAAAAGGCAGCGAGACGATGCCACGATCCTCGCGGCCGGAGTTGGTGTCGATCAGGTTGGAGCCACCCAGTTCGCCATCGGGGTTATAAATGGCCAGGCAGTAGTCGTCCAGGATGCCTTCGGGCAGCTCGTCGCCAGGGCCCGGCTTGAACCACTTTTCGTTGGGGTAGTGGACGAACTCGCTGTCCGCAATCGCTTCGCCGAAGAACTGGTCGTTGTAGAAGAAGTTGCAATTCAAGCGCTCGATGAACTCGCCCAGTGCCGAGCACAGCGCGCTCTCCTTGGTGGCGCCCTTGCCGTTGGTAAAGCACATAGGGGACGCCGCATCGCGAATATGCAGCGACCAAACGTGGGGCACGATATTGCGCCACGAAGCGATCTCGATTTTCATGCCCAGATCGGCCAGGATGCCCGACATGTTGGCAATGGTCTGTTCCAGCGGTAGATCCTTGCCCTCGATATAGGTGTTGCTGCCTTCCGGAGCGCCCATCAGCAGCGCCTGAGCATCCTCGTCGATATTTTCCACCGTCTCGATCTGGAACTCGGGGCCGGTCTGGACCACCTTCTTGACTGTGCAGCGGTCGATCGAGCGCAGGATGCCCTGGCGGTCTTTATCGGAGAGCCCTTCCGGCAGCTCGACCTGGATCTTGAAGATCTGCTTGTAGCGATTTTCCGGGTCGACGATGTTGTTCTGCGACAGGCGGATGTTGTCGGTGGGAATGTCCCGGGCGTTGCAGTACACCTTCACGAAGTACGCGGCGCACATGGCCGAGGACGCCAGAAAATAGTCGAACGGCCCGGGCGCCGAGCCATCGCCCTTGTAGCGGATGGGCTGGTCGGAGATGACGGTGAAGTCGTCGAACTTGGCCTCCAGGCGGAGGTTGTCGAGATAGTTGACTTTGATTTCCATGAACGGACGTCCGGATAGATGAATTTTCAACAGGCATAGGCTGATTGGCGCCCATTATCCAGTTTTTACCCTCGTGCGTCTTGGAAAGGCGTCATCCGGTTTTCTTGAGACCAACGGCCCGGTAGGATTCAGTTGCCAAGCATGCCAGTAACGTTTACCAGGAGATTCAGCATGGCGTTTCCCGCCCTCATTTTGGCGCATTGGTTAGCTCGTTTTTCCGCAATGTCAGGTCGCATGCTTGTCTCACTCGCCCTGCTCCTGCTGTCCTCGTCCCTGCATGCCAGTGAACCGATACGTATCGCCGCGGCCTCGGATCTACGCTATGCCCTCGACGACATCATCGAGAACTACCATCAGGCGCACCCCGATGCCGATATCGAGGTCATCTACGGCTCCTCCGGCAAGATGACGACACAGATCATTCACGGCGCGCCCTATGATATGTTCTTTTCCGCCGACATTGCCTATCCCGAGAAGCTCCAGGAGCTAGGAATGACGGCGACGGAACCGTCGATCTATGCCATTGGCCGCATCGTGATATGGAGCAGTACCCTCGATGCCGCAAGCCTTACCCTTGAGGACCTGGGGTCGGACGCCATCCGGCGGATTGCCATCGCCCAGCCAAATCACGCCCCTTACGGCCTGCGCGCCCAGGAAGCGCTGCAGTCAGCGGGAGTCTGGGAGGCGGTACAGGACAAGCTGGTGTTCGGCGAGAATATTGCCCAAACCGCGCAGATGGCCCGAACAGGAGCCGCACAGGTGGGTATCATCGCCCTGTCGCTGGCCAGGTTCCCTGAGCTTGCAGAGCACGGTCACCACTTGATCGATGAACGTTTGCACAAACCGCTGACCCAGGGTTACATCGTCACCCGTCATGGCAAGGATAAACCGCAAGCCCGAGCGTTCGCCGATTACATGGAAAGCGATGCGGCGCATGGCATCATGTCCCGCTACGGCTTCGTCTTGTCGCAATGACTTGCCACAGTGACTTGTCATAGAGAATAAGCGCCGGGGCGGATACTTCACCCACCAAGAGAAACCCAATGTTTGCACTCGGCCCGGCGGAATGGCAGGCGATCAACGTCACTTTCCGACTCTGCCTTTATACCACCCTGATCCTGCTGATTCTGGCCACGCCCCTGGCCTGGTGGCTGGCCCAGAGGCGCTCTACCGCCCGGGTCCTGGTACAGGCTATCGTGGCGCTGCCATTGGTGTTGCCGCCAACCGTGCTGGGCTTCTACCTGCTTATCGTGCTTGGGCCGCGCGGGGTGGTCGGAGAGACGCTGGAAAGCCTGGGCCTGCATCACCTGGCTTTCTCTTTCGAGGGCATTCTGGTCGCGTCCGTCCTCTACTCCATGCCGTTCGCCGTGCAGCCGCTTACCGAGGCCTTCAGTAACCTGGGCAGGCGCCCGCTGGAGGTCGCGGGCAGCCTGGGGGCCGGGCCACTGGATCGGTTCTGCAGCGTGATCCTGCCGCTGACTCGCGGCGGTTTCGTGGTGGCAGCCACCTTGACCTTCGCCCATACCCTGGGCGAGTTCGGCGTCATTCTCATGCTTGGTGGCAGCATTCCCGGGGAAACCAAGGTACTGTCGGTACTGATCTACGACCATGCCGAGGCGATGAACTACCAGGCCGCGCATGCGCTCTCCTTGATGCTGCTGGTCTTCGCCCTGGCTACCCTGTTCGTGGTCTACAGCATCAATCGGCGTTTCGAAGTGACCCGGTTATGATCCTGCAGATTCAGGCTTGTTTGCGCCATGGCGATGGCTTTGAACTCTCGGTCGCCAGTGAACTTTCTCTGGACGGCGTGACGGCGCTGTTTGGCCGCTCCGGCTGCGGCAAGACCACGTTGCTACGCATCATTGCCGGCCTGGAACATGTGCGTGGTGCCACGGTCCACTTCGGCGAACACGCCTGGCAGCAAGGCCGACGGTTCGTGCCCCTGCACAAGCGGCGCATCGGCATGGTGTTTCAGGAACACAGTCTGCTGCCGCACTTGTCGGTGAGAGACAACCTGCTCTACGGCTATCGACGCACGCCCGAGGCAGTGCGCCGCCTGCACCCTCCTGACGTGACCGCCATGCTCGGAATCGACGATCTGCTCGAGCGGCGTATCGACCAGCTGTCCGGCGGCCAGCGCCAGCGTATTTCCCTGGGGCGGGCACTGCTCATCAGCCCTCAGCTGCTGCTGCTCGATGAACCGATGGCGGCTCTCGACACCCAGACCAAACGCGACATCATGCCCTTTCTTTCGCGCATGGCGGCGCAGTCCGGGGTGCCTATCATCATGGTCAGCCACGCACCCGACGAAGTCGAGCGGCTGGCGGACAGGGTGGTGTTCATGCACGAGGGGCGCATCCAGCGGATCGAGACGTTACGCGAAGCATTGGCCCGCCCCAACTCGCCGCTGTTTGCCGACACGGGAGCGGCTTCGGTATTGGAAGGACGCGTTGGCGAAACGGTAGAAGACGGCTTGCGCCCGTTCGGCCCGCCAGGGGCGCAGCTGTGGGTCGCCGCTACGCAGGCGCCAAGCGCCGGTGCCACGAGACTGCGCGTACTCGCCCGCGACGTCAGCCTGTCGCTGGACGATCCGCACCGCATCAGCATCCAGAATCACCTGCCGGTGACCATCGAGCGCATCGACCCGTCGCACAACCACCGCATCGTGGTGGCGTGTCGCACCGCCGACCGGCAACTGCTGCTGGCCGAGGTGACACCGCGCGCGGTAAGCCAGCTCGGACTCGAGGCCGGGCAACGCGTCTATGCCCTGATCAAATCGGTGGCTCTGCTGGAGTGAGGGATATCAAGAGCTACGAACTCAGATCGCCTGGATTCGACATCGCCATCACCTTCGGTTAGGTTGCCTGGCTTTCATGAATGCTGCCGGGACGGCCCGGTATGTACCGAATATTTCAGGGACGACCCTGCCTGGTAATGAGTCCATGTCATGAATACAGCCTGGATCATACTCGTCATTGCCGGCCTGCTGGAGGTGGGCTGGGCGCTCGGACTCAAGGCCTCCGCCGGCTTCACTCGACCGCTACCCAGTTTACTTACCGTGATCGCCATGATGGCCAGCTTCTTTCTGCTCGCCCAGGCGATGAAAAGCCTGCCGGTGGGAACCGCCTACGCTATCTGGGTAGGCATCGGCGCGATAGGCACGGCGCTGTTCGGCATTCTGCTCTATGGGGACAGTGCCAACCCCTTGCGCCTGGCGAGCCTTGTCCTGATATTTGCCGGTCTGGTGGGACTCAAGCTTGCCGGATAACCTGAGGGTAGTGCACAAAAAACCCGATGCCTGGAGGCATCGGGTTCAAGGGGCTGCAGAGACGCTCAGCTCTAGCGCTCTACACTAGCCGCTTACAGCTGCTGCTGGGTCGGGCGAATGATCAGTTCGTTGACGTCGACATCGGCCGGTTGTTCGATGGCAAAGGCGATGGCGCGGGCGATGGCATCCGCATCGATCGCCATCTTGTACAACTCGTTGACGCCCTCGGCGGTATCCTTGTCGCTGATGGTGGTGGTCAGCTCGGTGTCCACCGCGCCCGGCGAGATATTGGTCGAGCGAATCTCGCCGTTGGACTCCTGGCGCAGGCCTTCGGAAAGAGCCTTGACGGCGTACTTCGTGGCGCAATAGACCGCGGCGCTGGGAAATACCACATGCCCGGCGACGGAGGAGAGATTGATCACGTGCCCGGATTTCTGCTCGCGCATGGTCGGCAGCACCGCGGCGATACCGTACATCACGCCCTTGATGTTGACGTCGACCATCTTGTCCCACTCATCGACCTTCACTTGATCGAGCGGCGACAGCGGCATCAAGCCGGCGTTGTTGATCAGCACGTCGATACGACCGTACTTGTCGCGTGCCGCCTGGGCCAGCGCTTCCACCTGGTCGCGCTGGGTAACGTCGGTGACCTGGTAGATAGCGTCACCACCCTGCTTGACGATGGCATCGGTCAATTCTTTCAGGCGCTCTTCACGGCGGGCGCCCAGTACCAGCTTGGCGCCACTCTTGGCCAGCCGATGGGCGGTAGCTTCGCCCAAGCCGCTGCTGGCGCCGGTGATAATGACGACTTTTGCGTTGATCTCTGACATTGATTTACCTCGCAGAATCAAGTGTATACAGTTTCAATACGTATGAATTTCTCGTTCTTGAATACGAGCTTCGTCGAGCCGTTTCAGGCCTCGCCAAGAAAGGGGTAGTCGATATAGCCGCGCTCGTCACCGCCATAGAAGGTGCTCTCATCCCACTCGTTTAGCGGCGCGTTGCGACGAAAGCGCTCGGGCAGGTCAGGGTTGGCGATGAATGGTCGCCCGAACGAGACCAGGTCGGTCTTACCGGATTCGATACGCTGACGCGCTTCGTCGGCGCTGTACTTGCCGTTGCCGATATAGTGCCGGCTGAAGTTGTCACGAATGGCATCGATCACCGATTCGGGGCGGCCATTCTCATGATTGCCCTGGAATGAATCCTCGACCACTTCGATAAAGGCGATACCCAGTTCATCCAGCTTCCTGGCGAAGGTGCCGAAGGTTTCCACCGGGTCGGCATCCTCCATGGCGTTGAAGCTGCCCGTCGGCGTTACCCGCACACCGACACGCTCGGTGCCCCACACATCCACCACCGCCTGGACGACTTCCAACGGCAAGCGCAGGCGGTTTTCCAGGGAGCCGCCATAGGCGTCGTCGCGCTGGTTGCTGCCGGTGCGCAGGAACTGGTCAAGCAGGTAGCCATTGGCCGCGTGAACCTCAACCCCATCGAAACCGGCACGCTTGGCGTTTTCCGCCGCCTGGCGATACTGGGCGACGATCTGCGGCAACTCTCCAAGCTCCAGTGCACGGGGCGTAGGGATGTCGACCATTCCCGAATCCGCACTGACGAAGGTCTTGGCGCCTTCCGGCTTGATGGCTGAAGGCGCGACCGGCAGCGCGTTGTCCGGCTGCAGGTCGGGGTGGGAAATGCGGCCCACGTGCCACAACTGCAGGTAGATACGCCCGCCCTCGTCATGCACCGCCGAGGTGACTTTCTGCCAGCCCTCCACCTGGGCATCGGAATGGATGCCCGGCGTGAACGCATAGCCCTTGCCCTGGGGCGAAATTTGCGTGGCTTCGGCGATGATCAGACCCGCGCCGGCACGCTGGCGGTAATATTCCGCATTCATCGCGGTAGGCACATCGCCCGGCTGCGCCGCCCGCGAGCGGGTCAACGGCGACATCACGACCCGGTTGGGCAGGGGAAGATCGCCCAGGGTAATGGGGCGAAACAGGGTATCGGAAGCTTGTGTCATTGCGTTCTCCTTGCGTTTACCTTCCATGATCTAGACCAGTCTACTAGCAAAAAAGCCTGTCTCTACTCGTGATCCAGTGGTTCGAATTACGCCGGAAAGAGAATTGGCTCTCAGGGCACCAGCAGGCGAGAAAACAGGATATTCTCGAAACGCTGCATGGGCTCCACCGACTTGAGGGTCTTGGCGCGTAGAATGGCGCCTTCCCAACCGGCCAGGATAAAACTCGCCAACGCCTCGATATCGAGAGTTGAATCGACATGGCTCTGGCGCTGCGCATCTGTCAGGCAGCGGACGAAATGCTGCTCCCAC
Organism: Halomonas sp. Bachu 37; assembly: GCF_039691755.1. NCBI lineage: Bacteria > Pseudomonadati > Pseudomonadota > Gammaproteobacteria > Oceanospirillales > Halomonadaceae > Halomonas > Halomonas kashgarensis. The sequence continues at coordinate 2,587,184 of NZ_CP137552.1, forward strand.
TGCTGGAAGACCTTGTCCAGACGATCGCGAAATACATCACTCTGGCCCGCCATTTCCTGCCCCAGGTTGCCGATCAGACAGCCATGAGTGTGGTCGCAGGTGAGCATGTCTTCCCGCCCGGCGGCAAAATAGCCACGCAGCCTGTCCAGGGGCGCTACCCGGGTATCCTCCAGCAGATGGGTCAATTTTTCGTCGTAGCTCAACGCGACACGGTCGATGACGGCGAGACCGAAATCCTCCTTGCTGGCGAAGTAATGGTAAAAAGACCCCTTGGGCACCCCGGAGGCCTTGAGCACCGCATTGATGCCGGTGGCGTTATAACCGTGGTTGCCGATCAGTTCGGCTCCGGTATCCAGCAGTCTGTCGCGTGTGGCTGTCGTTTTCATATCATCAAAAGTAGACCAGTCAGTCTAGAGAATCAAATCAGTGTGATGGGAAGCCGAGGAGCCTCCCTCCGTTTGCACATTGTTTACTCGTTTCATGCCCAATCCCTGCGTGCTGGCAAGCGATGCTAGCATGACCTTTTTCCCAGCCGGATAGTCATTGAATGTCCATTGATGTTTCGCCGGTCCGACGCACCCCGGCTCTCGATCGATTACCCACCCATTTTCCCCTTCCGCCACGCCAACGCGGCCGCTTCCGCCTGGGCGGGTTGGTGGCGCTTCTGGTACTGGCGGCCGGCCTCGCCGGGGGCTGGTGGATTGTGTCCCAGCCGCCGCGGGTCGAACGACGTCCGCCCCCCGAGCCCACTCCGCCGCTCGTCGACGTTATTACCACCGCACCGGCGGCCCACGCCCCCACGCTCTACGGCTACGGCCGGGTGGAAGCCGAGCAGCAGACCAACCTCGCCAGCCGCGTGGCCGGGCAACTCGAGCGCTTCGCCGAGGGTGCGGTGCCCGGCAAGGTGGTCGATGCCGGCCAGCCCTTGGCCTATATCGATAGCGCCGATCTGGCGCTGGCCCTGGCCGACGCCGAGGCCCAGGTGAATCAGGCCGAGGCTCAACTGGAGCTGGAACAAGGCGAACAGCAGCGCGCGCGCAGCGAATACCAATCCTTCGGCCGCGAGTTGACTCCCGAGCGGCGCTCACTGGTGCTGCGTGAACCCCAACAGCGCGAGGCCGAGGCAACGGTGGCCCAGGCCCGAGCCCAGCGCGACCAGGCCCGCTTGAACCTGGAGCGTGCCACCCTCGATGCCCCGTGGCGCGCCATGGTGCAGGAGCGCCTGGTGGGCGCCGGTAGCCTGTTGAGCGGCGGAACCGAGGTCATCGGCCTGGTCGGGGTGGAGCACTTCTGGGTGCGCGCCTCGCTGCCCGGCGAGTGGCTGGAGTGGCTGGAAGTGGGCAATCCGGTAACGCTCTCCAGCGGCGGCTGGGCCCCAGGTGACACCCGCGAGGGCCGGGTCCTGTCGATATTGCCCAGCCTGGAAGAGAATGGTCTGCAGGCGCAACTGCTGGTGGAGGTCGACGATCCCCTGGCACTGGATCGCGCAGGTCCGGCACTGCGCCTGGGCGATGTACTGCGTGCCGAGTTCACCACCACGCCCCAGGAGAATCTGGTGGCTCTGCCCGCCTCTGCCCTGCGCCCCGGCGAGCAGGTCTGGTGGCTCGACGAAGACGACCGCCTGCGCCGCGACAGCGTCACCCTCGCCTATCGCGGCGAAGAGGAAGTGCTGGTACGCCAGGGACTGGACGCCGGCGTACGCGTCGTCATTGGCGGCCTGGCCCAGCCCAGCATCGGCCAGCAGGTTCGCCCGCGGCAGATAGATACGCGGTCTACTCAGGAGGCGGGCCCATGATCCGCCGTGGCCCTCTGGCGTGGATGGTGAACCACGGTGTCGCCCCCAACCTGTTGATGATCCTGTTGATCGCCGGCGGTCTGCTGGCGTCGCTGACCATCAAGAAGGAAGTGTTTCCCGAATTCGAGACCGAAATCGTCCAGATCAGCATGAGCTATCCCGGTGCCACCCCGGAAGAGATCGAGCAGAGTCTGCTGTTGCCGATGGAAGCCGCCGTGGCCAATGTCGAAGGCATCGATGAACTGGTCAGCGTAGCCAGCGAGGGTAGCGCCCAGCTCAACGCCACGCTGATCGACGGCGTCGAGATCATGCGCCTCTACCAGGATATCCAACAGGCCATCAACGCTGTCACCACCTTTCCCGAAGCCGCCGACCCACCGCGTTTCACCCTCGCCGGACGGTCGCGCAGCGTGGTCAGTCTGCAGGTCTATGGCCAGACCGACCTCGCCACCTTGCATGACGCCGCCGAAAACGTGCGCGCCGAACTGCAAGCCGCCAGTGGCATTTCCCGCACCGAGTTATCCGGCAATCGTGAACGCGAGATCCAGATTCACCTGGATGACCAGGCGATCGAACGCTTCGGTCTCGACCATGCCCAGCTCGCGACCCGCATCGGGCAGGAGGCGCTCGATCTCGCCAGCGGTCAGCTGACCACCGCGGAAGGTGAATGGCTGATTCGCTACCAGGGGCGGCGCGAGAACGCCCAGGCGTTTGCCGATCTTCCGCTGCTGACCAGCGCCAGCGGCACGCTGGTGCGCCTAGGCGATATTGCCGAGGTAGTCGACGGGTTCGCCGAAACCGACCGTGAAGTGTTCTACAACGGCTTGCCGGGATTGAGCGTCGACGTTTACCAGATCGGCAACCAGACCCCTATCGGCATTTCAGAAGCGGTCAATGCAGAACTCGAGCGCTTGCGCCTGGGGCTACCCGAGGGGCTATCGCTGGATATTTCCCGGGATAGCTCCGAGGTCTACCAGGCCCGCCTGGGGCTGCTGATGAAGAACGCCTGGATGGGCCTGGCCCTGGTGCTGGTGCTCATGGCGCTGTTTCTCGAAGCGCGCCTGGCGTTCTGGGTTACCCTGGGGATTCCCACGGCGTTCCTGGGGGCCATGCTGTTTTTGCCGTGGATGGGTGTCTCGCTCAACCTGATGTCGATGTTCGCCTTCATCATCGCCCTCGGTATCGTGGTGGATGACGCCATCATGGTGGGCGAGAACATCTACAGCTATCGCGAGCAGGGCTACTCGCTGCGCGACGCCGCAGTACGGGGAGCGCGGGAAATCGCCACGCCGCTCACCTTTGCCATTCTCTCCAATATCGTGGCGTTCATGCCGCTGCTGTTCCTGCCCGGCTTTCTGGGGTTGATCTTCGCCACCGTGCCGGTGGTGGTGGTCACGGTGTTTCTGATCTCGTGGCTGGAAGCGCTGTTCATCCTGCCCTCGCATCTGGCACACAGTCACAAGCCGCGCGTCACGCCGGTCTGGCAGCGCCCGCTGGAAGCCGTTCGCCAGCGCTGTCAGCACGGCTTGCATCACTTTACCTATCAACGTTTCGAACCCTTCCTGCAGCGCGCCCTCAACCAACGGCTGCTCAGCGTGGCGGTGGGCGTGACGATACTGGTGCTGGCGCTGGCCTGGGCCATGAGCGGCCGTCTCGGCTTCTCCTTGATGCCACGGGTCGAGTCGGACCAGGTTCAGGCCAGCGTGACGCTACCCATCGGCAGCCCCATCAGCCTCAGCCGCGGCCTCAGCGAGCAGTTGCTGGACGCCGCCGAACGGCTTGACGAGCGTGAAGACGACTTGACCTTCACCAGCACCCGCACCCGTCTCGACGGCTCCAGCCTGGAAGTGCGCCTGGATATCGCCGCCGACAGTCTCGACGAGTGGCCGCCCTCGCGCATCGCCCGCCAATGGCGTGAACTAAGCGGCGACCTGGTCGGTGCTCAGTCGGTGCGCTTTGAAGCCGATTTCGGCGGACCGGGCAGCGGCGCGGCGCTCAGCCTGCGGCTTTCGCATCCCGACACACAAGTGCTGGAAGCCGCCGCCGCCCGCCTTGCCGAACAGCTGTCGGAGTACGGCTTGACCGATATCGACAGCGGCTTGAGCGACGGCAAGCCGCAGCTCGATATCCGTCTTTCCCCCGAGGGTCGCGCGCTGGGGCTTGTCGGTAGCGACCTGGCCCAGGCGTTGCGCGGCCCACTCCAAGGCGTCACGGCGGTGGAGCAGTTCGTGGGCCGCAGCGAGGTCAGTGTCGAGGTACGGCTGCCGCCGGAAGCCCGCGACAGCCTCAATGAGCTGTACCGACTGCCCGTGCGCACCCCGGATGGGTTGAGCGTACCGCTGGCCCGGGTAGCCGAGATCAGTCGCGGGCAGGCATCGAGCAGCCTGCAGCGAATCGACGGCCGCCGCATCATCGATGTCAGTGCCGACCTGGCGGGCGATACGCCGATCAATCAGGTGCTGGCGACACTGCAGGAGGAAGTGTTTCCCAGTCTCGAAGCGACCTGGCACGGCCTCGAGGTCGGCATGGGTGGGCGCCAGCAGGACACCGCCGACAACCTGGCCGCTCTGACCAAGGCCATGTGGCTGATGATCGCCGCGCTCTATGCCTTGCTGGCCATTCCGTTTCGCAGTTACCTCCAGCCGCTGCTGGTCATGGCGGCGATTCCGTTCGGTATCGTCGGGGCGGTCGGCGGGCACATGCTGATGGGCTTCGGGCTTTCGATCATCAGCCTGTTGGGCATGCTGGCGTTGTCCGGCGTGGTGATCAACGACGCCCTGGTGCTGATCGACTACGCCAACCGCAGGCGGCGCGAAGGCATGTCCGCCCGTGATGCCATCGTCGCCGCCGCCACTCGGCGCTTGCGACCCATCATGATGACCACGCTGACCACCTTCCTCGGGCTGGCGCCGATGATCCTGGAGACCTCGCGCCAAGCGCGCTTCATGATTCCCATGGCCATCTCGCTGGGCTTCGGCATGCTCTTCGCCACGCTTATCCTGCTGGTACTGGTCCCGTGTCTCTATCTCAGCCTGGAAAACCTGCGTGGGCGTCTGACCGCCACTCCAGCAACCGAAGGAGCAAACTGATGGCCTACTTTTCCCTCCTTCCACGTGGGGTGTCGACGCTGGGGCTCAAGCTATTCGCCATCATTCTGAGTGTCAATGTGGCGATTTCCGCCGGGGTTTTCCTGGCGGTATCGCACAGCATCGATCGCGGTTTTCTCGATTATCTCGCCCAGGCCCAGCAGTCGCGGGCCGAAACATTGGCCGCGGGGCTGACCCGCGCGTGGGCGCAACGCGGCGACTGGGAGTGGCTTGCCCGCGCTCCCCGGCGCTGGCCGATGCTGGTTCACCAGGAACTGAGCGAAGACCGCCGTCACCGCCACTCACCGCTGGGAGACGCCGACGATTTCATCCTGCGCTCGTCCCAGGGAGCGTTCGTGATCCCGCCTCGCGGCGGCCATGCGGACCCCGGCGACTGGCAGTGGCTGACCCTGCGCTACCAGGACACGCCTATCGGCGAGCTGGGCTATCGCCCGCCCCAGCACATGATGGAGCGTATGGAGCGCGGCTTCCTCGAGCGCCAGCAACGCAACCTGACGATCATTCTCGCCTCGTTGGGCGTGGCCTCGCTATTGCTGGCCGGTGGGCTCGCCTGGTGGCTGGGGCGACGCACCCGCGTCCTGGCGCGGGCGACCCGGCGCCTGACCGAAGGGGACTACACCACCCGCCTGAGCGGAAAGGGCCGCGATGAGCTGTCGCGCCTCGCCCGGGACTTCAACATGCTGGCCGCCACGCTTGAAGCCAGCCGCGAGGCCCGGGCCCGCTGGGTCTCGGATACCGCCCACGAACTGCGCACTCCGCTGGCGGTTTTGCGTGGCGAGATCGAGGCCATGCAGGATGGCATTCGCCCGCTCAATCAGGACAACCTGATTTCGCTCTCCCAGGAAGTGAGCCAGTTGGAGCGCCTGGTGGCGGATCTAAGCCTACTCTCGCAGAGCGACGCCGGCGCGCTGGAAGTGCAATTGGCGCCGCTGAACCTGAGTGAAAACCTCGCAGCCCGGCTGGAGGACGCCCAGGGCTGGCTGCGCGATAGCGGCTTGTCCCTTGAGCAATCTCTGGACGAGGCGGTAATGATTCGCGGGGATGCGCACCGGCTACGCCAGCTGTGGAACAACCTGCTCGACAATAGCTGCGCCTACACCAACGCCCCCGGAACCCTGCGGGTAACGCTGCGCCGGGAAGCCGGGCAAGCCGTGATCGAGTGGGAGGACAGCGCTCCCGGAGTGCCCTCCGAGGAGCTCAGCCGCTTGACCGAGCGGCTCTATCGCGTGGAAGGTTCCCGCAACCGTGCCAGCGGTGGCAGCGGCCTGGGGCTCTCGATTGCCAGCGCCCTGGTCAAGTCTCACGGCGGTACGTTTGTCGCCTTCTCTTCTGCGCTGGGAGGGCTACGCTGGCGCCTGACTTTCCCTCTGCTGATACACGAGGCTCATTGATGTCGAACCCGGACAATCTCATCCTGATCGTGGAAGACGAACCCAAGATCGCGCGCCTGGTGGCGGACTATCTCGAAGGCAGCGGTTTCAGCAGCCACCATCTGGACCGGGGCGATACGGTACTGCCCTGGCTGGAGGCCGCCGACCCCGCCCCGGCGCTGGTCCTGCTCGACCTGATGCTGCCAGGCAGCGACGGCTTGACTCTGTGCCGAGAAATTCGCCGGCACTGGCCGGAAATCGCCATCGTCATGCTCACCGCCAAGGTGGAGGAAGTCGACCGCCTGGTGGGCCTGGAACTGGGCGCCGACGACTATATCTGCAAGCCTTTCAGCCCCCGCGAGGTGGTGGCCCGGGTCAAGGCGGTGCTGCGCCGTAGCCGGGCCACTCAGGAACCCGACAGCCACGCCACCACTCCCTTGCTGAGCCTGGATCATGAAGGCTGGCGAGCCCTGGCCGAAGGCCACGACCTGGCCCTGACGGCGGTAGAGTTCCAACTACTGAAGGTGCTGATGCAAGCGCCCGGGCGTATCTTCAGCCGCGAGCAGCTGATGGATCACATGTACCGCGACCATCGCATCGTCTCCGAGCGCACCGTCGACAGCCATATCAAGAAGCTGCGCAAGAAGATCCACGAAGCCCTGCCCGAACGCGACATCATCCGCTCGGTATATGGGGTCGGCTACAAGTATCAGCCGGAGGGATGAGCCAAGGAACGCCCCGCTGCAATTTTCAGCTCCTCGATTCTTGCACACTGTGTGCAATGCCCTTGCACAACGATCGACGATACTGCAAGGGTCAAATCACAAGGAGAGCTCACATGAAGACTCAGCGTATTAGCAAGTTACTCGCCCCCGCCCTGTTGGCCCTGGCTGTCGCACCTTTTGCACTGACTGTCCAGGCAGGCCCCTACGGCGACAAGACCGGCAACGGTTTCGATCGCGAAGAAATGCAGCAGCGCCACGCAGAGTTCCGCCAGACCCTGCACGAACGCGCCGGACTCGACGACGCTACCCGTGAAGAGCTGAATGGCGCCCATGAGGAGCACTGGGCCGCCATGCGGGAGCTACACGAACAACACCGCGCCCAGGTCGACGAGATCCTGGATGACGAGCAGCAGGCAGCGCTGGAGGATGCCATGCAGGAAATGCGCGAGGAGTTCCGCGACGGTCATGGCAAGCCTGGACGCCATCATGGCGATCGCCGGGGGAGCGACGATACCGAAGAGTAACCCACCAAGCCACTGATACAACAGTATAAGTTCTATCTGACGCCCAGCAATGCTGGGCGTTTTTGTGGCTATTTGTCCTGATTGCAGCATGCTCATCCAGAAAACACTGCTTGAAGGCGAGGGCGAAACCGCGTATTTTATTTTGAACGTTCATTCAAAATAAAGCATCTTAACGACAGGAGTTCGCCCTGCATGGCGCATGACAATTCCGTCTCACCCCCTCGCGATCGACTGAACTCCGTGGTGTTCCACGGTAGTGTGGCCGGTATTGTGGTTTTTCTGATCATTACCATGTTGTTCACCGAACAGGCGGGGGCATTCTTCGATGCCGGCCTGGCATGGGTCAGCAGAACGTTCGGCTGGTACTACATGCTAGCTATCGTGGCTTATCTGGTGTTCGTGGTAATGATCGGCGTTTCTCGATATGGCAGCATTCGTCTGGGGCCAGATCATTCGCGACCCGAATTTTCACTACTTTCCTGGTCGGCAATGCTGTTCGCTGCCGGCATCGGTATCGACCTGCTGTTCTTCAGTGTGGCGGAGCCCGTCGCCCACTACCTGGCACCGCCGGATTTGACACCCGAAAGTCAGGAAGCGATGCGCAATGCGGTCGTCCAGACCTATCTGCACTGGGGACTTTCCGGTTGGGGGCTCTACGTTCTGATGGGGATGGCGCTGGCCTATTTCAGCTATCGCCACCGGTTACCACTGGCGATCCGCAGCGCACTCTATCCGCTACTGGGAAAGCGTATCTACGGTCCGATAGGCCATGCCGTGGATATTACCGCTGTGGTTTCCACCGTGTTCGGTATCGCCACCAGCCTGGGCATCGGTGTCATGCAGCTCAACTACGGTCTGGCGTACATGTTCGATGTACCGGAAAGTTTGAGCGTGCAGATCATCCTGATTGCCCTGGTGGTGGTTCTCGCCACGATTTCCGTCGTCAGCGGAGTAGAGAAAGGCATTCGGCGGCTGTCCGAATTCAACATGCTGCTGGCCTTGGCATTGATGCTGTTCGTTCTATTCCAGGGCGACACTCTGGTATTGCTCGACAAGATGGTCAACAACGCGGGCGATTACCTTTCCGGTTTCGTGGCCAAGAGTTTCGATACCTATGCCTTTGCCGGTGAAGGGGCCCAGGAGTGGAAGATGTGGTGGACGATCTTCTTCTGGGGCTGGTGGATTGCCTGGACGCCGTTCGTCGGCCTGTTCCTGGCGCGTATTTCTCGCGGGCGCACCATCCGCGAATTCGTCGCCGGCGCCTTGTTCATTCCTCTGGCGTTCATGATGGTCTGGATGTCGATCTTCGGTAATAGCGGAATAGAGCTCGTCGCCAACCAAGGTGTTGCCGAGCTGGGCGCCCAGGCGCTGAATACGCCACAAACCACGATGTACACCCTGCTGGAATATTACCCTTACGTGAGCATTACCGCTGCTGTGGTCACCGTACTGGGGATCGTCTTTTTCATTACTTCCGCCGATTCCGGCGCCTTGGTCCTGGCCAATTTCACGTCGATCCTGCGTGATGTGAACCATGACGCGCCGGTGCGATTGCGTATCTTCTGGTCGGCCATCATCGGGCTTATCACCGTTGCCTTGTTGATGGCGGGTGGCCTTGCTGCATTGCAGAGTGCGGTAGTGATCACCGCGCTGCCCTTTTCGCTTGTGATCTTTGCGATCATGGTTGGCATGGTCAAGGCGTTGAAGCTGGAAGGCAGCAAGGCGGATGCCCGCCGCATGATCGCCGGTAGCGCACCGGGCGGAGACTGGCGGGAGCGCCTGGATCGCGCATTGGACACCTCCAACCGGGCCGGAGCCGCAGCTACTATCGAACATGCAATACGCCCGGCCATGACCCAGTTCGCCCAAGAGCTTGAAAACCGTGGCCAGAGCACCGCTGTCACCGAGGAACCCGTGGAAGGTGAGTCGCTTCCACGCCTCACCCTGCAGGTGGATCTGGAGGATGCCACCAGCTTCGTCTATCAGATTTGCCCGCACCGCCTGCGTACTCCTAGTTTCATACCGGCGGATGATGACTACTATGTGCGCCTGGACGTCTACCTTGCCGAAGGGGGTCAGGATAAAGACTTGAACGGCTACACCCGCGGCCAGGTAATCGGCGATCTGGTGGCCGAATACGAGCGCCACCTGCATTTCCTGGCGCTGGTGGGTCGGCAAGGCAGTGTCCAGGCGATGCCCGGCACCATCGGCGAACCGCCGAAAGAGGCTACCCAAGTCTGAACCTCAACCCTTGTTTTCACCCACGCTGATTCTTAAGCGGTCCCTTTTACCCCGGCCTTTCAGGCTGGGGTTTTTCATGGTGCGCCAGGCATGGCGCGCAGCGCCTGTCTAGCGCACAAGGAGAATCCCGCTCAGGCACTGGCCTGAGCGGGAAAGGTGATGTTTAGAAAAAGCCGAGCGGGTTGATGTCGTAGCTGACCAGCAGGTTCTTGGTCTGCTGGTAGTGCTCAAGCGCCACCTTGTGGGTTTCGCGACCGACCCCGGATTTCTTGTACCCTCCGAACGCCGCATGAGCCGGGTATTGATGATAGCAATTGGTCCAGACACGTCCTGCCTGAATGCCGCGCCCCATGCGGAAGGCCACGTTGATGTCGCGGCTCCACACCCCGGCGCCCAAGCCGAACTCGGTATCGTTGGCAATCGCCAGAGCTTCTTCTTCATCCTTGAACGTGGTCACCGCCACCACCGGGCCGAAGATTTCTTCCTGAAAGACCCGCATCTTGTTATTGCCCTTGAGCAACGTTGGCTGGATGTAGTAACCGTTGTTGATCGAGGCGTCCAGGCTCTCCTTGTCACCGCCGGCGAGGAACTCGGCGCCCTCTTCACGGGCGATATCCATGTACGACATGATCTTGTCGAACTGTTCCTGGGAAGCCTGGGCGCCCACCTGGACGTCGGTATCCAGGGGGTTGCCGCGCTTGATGGTTTGCGTACGTTCGATGACCTTGGCCATGAAGTCATCGTACATCGACTCCTGAATCAGCGCCCGCGACGGGCAGGTACACACTTCCCCCTGGTTGAAAAACGCCAGCACCAGCCCTTCCACTGCCTTATCGATGAATTCCGGCTCGGCGTTCATGATGTCGGCGAAGTAGATGTTGGGCGATTTGCCTCCCAGTTCCACGGTGGACGGAATGATGTTCTCGGCGGCGCATTTGAGGATGTGCGAACCGACCGGGGTCGAACCGGTGAAGGCGATCTTGGCGATACGCTTGCTGGTCGCCAGGGCCTGGCCGGCTTCGGCCCCATAGCCGTTGACGATGTTGACGACCCCGGCAGGCAGCAGATCACCGATCAGCTCCATCAGCTTGAGGATCGAGGCCGGTGTCTGTTCGGCGGGCTTCAACACCACGCAGTTTCCTGCGGCTAGCGCCGGTGCGAGTTTCCACACCGCCATCAGCAGCGGGAAGTTCCATGGGATGATCTGGCCCACTACGCCCAGCGGCTCGTGAAAATGGTAGGCCACGGTATTGGCATCGATATCCGCCGCCGTTCCCTCCTGGGCGCGTAGACAACCGGCGAAGTAACGGAAGTGGTCGACAGCCAGAGGCAAATCGGCATTAAGGGTTTCGCGAACCGCCTTGCCGTTGTCCCAGGTTTCCGCCACGGCCAGCATCTCCAGGTTCTGCTCGATGCGATCGGCGAGCTTGAGAAGAATATTGCTGCGTTCAGCAGCAGAAGTCTTGCCCCAGGCGGGAAATGCCTGGTGGGCGGCGTCCAGCGCCCTGTCGATGTCTTCGGCACTGGAGCGGGGGATTTCACAGAATACTTCACCGTTGACCGGGCTGACATTGTCGAAATACTGGCCCTTGACCGGCGCGACGAATTCGCCACCGATGTAATTACCGTAGCGCTTATCGAAGGAAACGACCGAACCGCCTTGGCCGGGATTGGCGTAGATCATGGCAACACTCCTGACTATTATCGTTGTTGATTAGCTGCCGCTTCAGTGTTGGCCAGATGCCATGAAACAGGCAAGCCCCAAAGCCAGGAGCAGCCTCATTCCTTGGTAGGGGATACCCGATTTATTCTGTAGGCGGGCGAATCTCACCCACAGTTGGTGATCGTCCTAGACGGAGGAACGTTCCCGGCGCCAAGCTTCCATCGCCGCAAGCGTGTGATCGGCCGTCTCGCATAGTAATGTCAGCGCTTTCGTCATCTGGCGCTGATCGGCCTCTTCGGCAAGCACTTCCACTACCTTGGCTTGTTGTGCCAGGCGTAAGCCGCCCAGGCTTGAAGACTCTCCGCGTAGCTGATGCGCCAGATGCTTGATTCGGGGGCCATTCAGTGCCCCCGGCGTTACCTCAGTCAATGCCAGTAAATCCGCCAGGTAGCGGTTGACTTGTTGCTGATGTAGGGCGAGCAATTGCGTCATACCCTGCTCGCCCAGAGTATCGTCGAGATTACCCAGCGTGGCGGTATCCACCAGAGGTAGTGCCTCTCCCGGCGATGCCCATGGCCAGGCGTCAGGTGGTGAAAAGGGTTCCTCTACCTGGCGCCACAGTACATCGCTTAGAACGGCGAGCGATAACGGTTTAGTCATGTAACCGCTCATGCCAGCGGCCAGGCAGCGCGCACGGTCACCCTCGTAGCCGCCGGCGGTCATGGCCACGATAGGGATATTCTTCAGCCAGTCATGCCGACGGCGCAACTGGCGAGTCACCTCCAGACCGTCCATATCGGGAAGCTGGATATCCATGAAAATAAAATCGACAGGACGCTGGTCGACCATGGCAAGCGCCTCTCGCCCGTTCGACGCACAGCGAACGGCACAGTTAAGTTGCTCCAGCATACCGACCGCCACCCGGCGGTTGACTTCGTTATCCTCAACCAGCAGCAGTGAAAGCCTCGCGAAATCTCGGACCGCCTCGGCTGGTCGAGAGGGCCTAACCAAGACCGGTTCGGCCCTCTCCAGCGGCAAGCTAAGCCAAAAGCAGCTACCTTCCCCCGGCACGCTTTGCAGCCCGATCCTTCCTTGCATGGCCTCTGCTAACCGCTTGCAGATCGCCAGCCCCAAACCGGTACCGCCGTAATGGCGGGCAATGCTTTCGTCGGCCTGTTGGAACGGCTCGAAAAGTCGCGCTTGCTGTTCATGGGTCAATCCACATCCGGTATCGGTTACGGCGATGCAAAGCTCATCGGCCTCGGCACTCACGTTGATCCCGATACTGCCACGCTCGGTGAATTTGATGGCATTGGCTATCAAGTTCAACAGCACCTGGCGAAGCCTACCCGGGTCAACGCTTACCCATTGCGGAAGCGTGGGGTCGATTCTCACTTCAAGCGGTAACTGTTTCGCTTCCGCCTTGGGCGTCAACAGGGCAGCGACGCTCTCCACCAGTGGTCCCAGTTCAGTCGGTATTATCTCGAGACGCAAGTGACCCGCCTCGATCTTGGAGAAGTCGAGTATCTCGTTGATCATGTCGAGCAACTGGCTGGCGCTTTCATGGATGGTATGAGCGTAATCCTCGACTTGCGCGCCGGCATTCGGCATCAGCAGAAGTTCGCTCATTCCCACCACTCCGTTGAGCGGTGTACGGATTTCATGGCTGACCATGGCCAAGAACTCGGACTTGGCGCGATTGGCGGATTGCGCCTGTTCGGCGGTGACTTCCAGTTGGCGGCTGAGCAGTTCCTGTTCCCGCCGGGCGGAGGCGTTTTCACGCATTTCTCGGACCAGAAAGATCACCACCAGCAACGCCGCCAAACTCATCGCCACGATCAGGGCAAGCAATAGGTTGTACAGGATGGCGAGGTGTTCACGCTCTTCCGTTGCGGTTTCGGCAAGATAGCCGTTGATGGCAATCACTAGCCGTTCGGTCGTACGGCTCAAGGTTTCCAGGTGGCTTTCCACCAGGGCGAGGCGCTGTTCTTGCGACAGGGCCGGAGCGCCGTGCAACAAGGTATCCAGGGCGTCCAGGCGTTGCTGAATCACGGGAAGCAGTTGGCGTCCCGACGGCAAGGTCCGCAGCAGTTCGTTGACCTCACCGCTGGTAAGCAGATTGATGCGGCTGTAAAGCAGTTCAAAGCGTAAATTCAGATCGTCCAGCTCGGCCTGCTCCAATGCGGGACGCGGAATCGTCAATACATGATTGAGTAGCTGTACGGTATCACGATCAAGCTTATACACCACCCAGGCCGTATCTTCGCGGGTGCCTTGAGTCAGAGTGTCCTGCCGCCAGGCAACCAGAGAAGCAACCACCAGGGCGGCAGCGAACAGCAAGACGGCGATAATCGCCACCCACTTGACTCGACGTGGATAGCGCAACAGGTGTGGAGTAAGAGGCAATATCCCGCTAGAGGACATGGATATGCATCACTTGCCATACGGCCCGAAAGCGAATCTTTTCGCTGAGCAGCTCCTCATGATGATCGAATGGATACAACACCCAAAGCGGCCCATAGTCGCGGATCGGCATTGCCTCTCCGTCCCGATCCATTGCCAGCAGCACGTCATACTTATCGAGGTCGGATAACGGTATATGAGCTTCGTAACCATTCAACGCCTGAACATGGATCTGCTCCCCTTCGGCACCCAACCGGTCCAGAAAGTCGCGCAGCAACGGACCAGAATACACGCTTGTCCCTTCGGTCCATGGAGTCGTCGTTGCGAATTCGTGTAACGGCAGATCGCGGAGCATCGCACGATCGAAATGCGCTTCATCTTCGGTGTTGGTGTGCGTGATGTTGCCTGTCACCTTCAGCACCACCGGCCCGACAGGATACGGCAGAGAGGACTCGGCATCGGCCAAGGTCGTCGTGGAATACACCACTAGTACCAGTAAGCTCAATGCCGACAGCCATTGTCGCTTGGTAAAGCCCATACCTTTCCTGAAGTCTCTCATCGTTTGTCTTTCCTCTAGCCTACCCAATCAATAGCGCCTCGGGGAGGCGACCACAATAAAAAGAGATGGCCAAGATTATGCCATCTCTTTTGACAGGTCAGGCTAAAAAGGTCGATCAATGAGAGATCTTGTCCACGCTATCGACTTGAACCAGTTCCTCATAGGCGTGCCAGCTGGCGTGTCCCAGAACCGGCAGGATCAGGGCCAGTCCGATATAGAAGGTCACCACACCGATCAATACGCAGCCGGTAAGTATCGCTGCCCACAGCAGCATGGGGCGAAAATTATGCGTCACGCAGCGTACGCTGGCTTCTATACCTTCCATGAAGGTGAGGTCCTGATCCATCAAGGTGGGAATTGCCACGACACTGATGGCAAAGGCACCGAAGGCGAGTATTCCCCCCGCGACGGTTCCCACCGCCAGCATGCTCAGACCTTCCTGGGTGGTAAGCAGCACGGTGTAGAGCGTTACAGGATTGGGTACTTCAAAACCGAAGAACAGGGCAAAGAGCAGAGTCGCCAGACGTATCCACGCCAGAAAGAACAGCATCATCATCACGCCCATCATGGCCAGCTGACCAGCGTGGGGTTGCCAGGTATTGAAGGCATCTCCCAGATGAGGCGCCCGGCCATGCTGCAATGCGCGACTGATACCGTAGGAGCCTACCGCCACCAAGGGGCCGAGAAACATGAAGCCCGCCACCACGGGCAATAGCCAGTACCAGTATCCCATGGTGAAAATGCCGAGGGTAACTGCAACACTCAGCCCGACCCAGAACATGCCGTAAGCCAGACTGACGACCGGGGCTCGGCGAAAATCCTCGATCCCCGCCGCCAGCCAGGCACGAGGCCTGTCCACCCCCACTTTCTTGGCTGAAATCTTGACTCTGGGCGTATCCGCATGAGCATGTGTTTTTGTTGTAGTTGCATTCATTGCATGACTCCTGTGGTTCACCTAGGAACTCACTTCATCAGGGAACTGAAAACCAAACTCACCCCTCATTAATCCTGAGATAATGAGCTAATACTCTCTTAATGTAGACGAGCGGCGGTCAAATCAGGCAATCCAGCGCAACACGGTACAAAAAATCCCTCGATCACCTATCAGGCTGCAATTTTTTCGATGCTTAGCCTTCAAAGCCTCCCTTATCCCGCCTACAAAGGTCACGCCCACAAAAAAAGCCTCCGTCACAGGACGGAGGCTCTTCACCACAGACGGTGCTCAACGCACGATCATCACCGAGACCTTGGCATGGTGGACGACATGCTCGGCATTCGGCCCCAGAACGTAATCGACAAACTTGCGCTTGGTATGCGAGGCCATGACGATCAGGTCGACATCCAGTTTCTTGCCCGCCTTGATGATGGCCTCCCAGGGAGAGCCATCGACAATCACGCTTTGTACTTTTATCTCCTCGGGCACGTTCTCCTTGATAAACGTATGCTGAGCCGCCGATATCGCCTCATGGGCCTTGGCCGAAAAATTCTTGGGAAAATAGGCACCCACCATGGGCATGTGAAATTCGGGCAGCACCGTTACCACGTGCAGGCTGGCATCAAAGCTCTTGCACAGTGCCAGCGCGGTGGGTAGTGCCTTGTGCCATGAGGCTTCCTCGTTGAGATCCACCGGCAACAGGATTTTCCGATACATGATGATACTCCTCTTCTAACGATGGATATCAGGCGTCGGCGGCGGTCGTTGCACTGGGCGGTTCACGACGCCGACGCTGCAGCATCACCACCAGACCAAAGATGGCCAGAGCAGGAATCCACAGCCACTCTTTGGTCCAGCGATCCACCGGAGCCAGCACTTCGATGATCTCTTGATCGAAATCGAAACCCAGCTCGGCGGCCTGACTGCCGAACGCCACAAAGTCGACCAGCGCCTGGCCATCATCGACCCAAAGCTCCATTCCCAGCGCTTCCATGCGCTCTTCCCCGCTGTCGCCACGCGGTACCGGCACCAGGATGTACGTCGTCATCGGATCGCCGTAATCATCTTCACCGGCGATTTGCACCCGCAGGTTACTGCCGTCATCGACGCTTTCCAGCGCTTCTACAAACTGAGCAGGAGGAACGGACTCGTAAGGGTCGTGGATACGGTCCATCCAGAAGCCCGGACGAAACAGGGTAAAGGCGACCAGCAGCAGCAGCAGCGATTCGTACCAGCGGTTGCGGGTAATCATGTAGCCCTGAGTACCCGCCGCGAAAATCAGCATGGCGGTCGTGGCGACGATAAACACCACGACACCCTGTAGCACGCTGACGTCGATCAACAGGAGATCGGTATTGAAGATGAACAGAAACGGCAGTGCCGCCGTGCGCAGGCTGTAGTAGAAGGCCTGAAAGCCGGTACGTAACGGGTCGCCACCGGAGACCGCCGCCGCGGCGAACGAGGCCAAGCCGACAGGCGGCGTGACATCGGCCATGATGCCGAAGTAGAACACGAATAGATGTACCGCGATCAAAGGCACGATCAGACCGTTCTGCTGGCCCAACAGCACGATCACCGGCGCCATCAACGCGGATACCACGATATAGTTGGCGGTGGTCGGCAGGCCCATGCCCAGAATCAAGCTGAGCAACGCGGTAAGCAGCAGAATCATCATCAAGTTGCCGCCGGAAAGGATCTCGACCACATCCGCCAGCACCAGGCCCACACCGGTTTGCGAGACGGCACCCACCACGATACCGGCGGTAGCGGTCGCGATACCGATACCGATCATGTTGCGTGCCCCCGCGACGAGACCGTCCCAGAGATCCTTTAAGCCTTCCTTGACGTCGGCGGCAAACTGGCTGTGACCACGAAAGAAAGCGATGACGGGACGCTGCGTGACCATGATGAAGATCATGAACATCGTCGCCCAGAAGGCCGACAGTCCCGGTGACATGCGCTCCACCATCAAGCACCACACCAGCACGATAACCGGCAGGATGTAGTGCAGGCCGACCATTACCGTGGGGCGTGTCTGCGGCAGTGATACCACCGCCGAGTTGGGGTCATCCATTTCAAGTTCTGGATAATTAGAGCTCACTTTCAACAAGCCGATATAGACCAAGACCAGGCCAAGCGATACGACCCAGGGCGTAGCCTCGCCCAATACTGGTTTAAGCCAACCCAGACCGTAATAAACGGCGAACGACAGCACCATCAGCAGGATCAATCCGGTCATGAAGCCAAGAATTTTATTGAGCAAGGGTCGTGGCGGATTACCCGAAGGCAACCCCTTCATGTTCGCCTTAAGCGCTTCGAGGTGAACAATATAGATAAGCGCAATATAGGAAATCACCGCAGGCAGGAAGGCGTGCTTGATCACTTCAACATAAGATATGCCGACGTATTCCACCATCAGGAAGGCGGCGGCACCCATCACGGGCGGCATGATCTGGCCGTTGACGGATGAAGCCACTTCCACGGCGCCCGCTTTTTCCGAGCTAAAGCCAACACGCTTCATCATCGGAATCGTGAACGTCCCCGTGGTTACCGTATTGGCAATCGACGACCCCGAAATCAAACCGGTCATGCCGGACGCCACCACGGCGGCTTTCGCCGGGCCGCCCTTGAAGTGACCAAGCATGGAAAAAGCGACTTTGATGAAATAATTGCCAGCGCCCGCCTTTTCCAGCAATGCGCCAAACAGAACGAACAGGAAGACAAAGCTGGTGGAAACCCCCAATGCAATACCGAACACGCCTTGAGTGCCCAGCCACTGGTGATTGATCAAACCGCCCAGGCTTACACCCCGGTGGGCCAGGATACCCGGCATATAAGGACCGAACAGCGAATAGACGATAAACAGGCCCGCCACGATCATCAACGGAGGACCCAGTGCGCGCCGGGTGGCTTCCAGCAACATGATGATGCCTATCACCCCGATCACGATATCCTGGGTGATAGGACGACCAGGCCGTTGCGCCAGATCGGAATAAAAGATGAAAAGATAGGCGCCACAGAAAGCAGCCACCGCGGCAAACACCCAGTCCAGTAACGGAATACGGTCGCGGGGCGAGCGCTTCAGGGCGGGATAAGCCATGAAAGCGAGAAACAGCGCAAACGCCAGGTGGATCGAGCGTGACTCGGTGGCACTGAACACCCCGAACCCCACCATGTAAGGCAGGGGTGACGCAATCCATAGCTGAAACAGCGACCACGTCGCTGCGATACTTACCAATAGTCTACCCGGCATTCCCGCAGGCTTTCGTGCCCCCGAATCGCTGGAAGCGACCATATCCTCCAGGTCATTTTCAGCCGCCGCCGAGGGTTGTCTGTCATCACGCATACGCTTGCCCTGCCTAATGGTCAGCGCTGACAATCAGCGCTTTCAACAAGAAACGCGGACACCCTGGGCGTCCGCGCTTAACTACTGGTGGTGAACGGTGTTCACCCGTTGCTTATTACGCTACCGCTGCGCTGTTACTCGATCCAGCCACGCTCACGATAGTAACGCTCTGCACCATCGTGAAGCGGAGCGGTGAGACCGTCCGAAATCATATCTTCTTCGTTGAGGTTTTCAAACGCCGGATGCAAGCGCTTGAAACGGTCGAAGTTTTCAAATACCGCCTTGACTGTTTCGTAGACGATATCTTCATCGACATCGGTGGAGGAAACGAAAGTGGCTGCTACACCGAAGGTTTCGACGTCTTCGTCGTTACCCCGATACAGACCACCCGGAATCACCGAGCGAGTATAGTAAGGATACTCTTCGATCAGGGAGTCGATCTCGTCGCCAGTCACCGGTACCAGGCGAGCGTCGATGGTAGTGGTGGCTTCCTGGATGGAGCCGTTCGGGTGCCCTACGACATACACCATGGCGTCGATATTGTTATCCGACAGAGCGGCAGACTGCTCGGCGGCATCCAGCTGGGACGCCAGCGCGAAGGTATCCTCGTCCCAACCGAACGCGTCCATCACCACATCCATGGTATTGCGCTGGCCGGAACCCGGGTTACCGATATTGACACGTTTACCGGGAAAGTCACTGATGTTCTCGATGCCGGAGTCTGCACGGGCCACAACGGTCAGCGGCTCACCATGCATGGTGAACACGGAACGCATGTCTTCCCAGGCGCCCTCTTCCTCGAAGTTTCCTTCGCCCTCGTACGCACGATACTGGACGTCGGACTGTACAACGCCCATATCCAGCTCACCACTCTTGATGCCGTTGACGTTAGCCACCGAACCACCGGTGGAGGGAGCGTTACAACGAATGTTGTGGTCATCACTGCCGCGGTTGACCATACGACAGACCGACTGACCGACGACGTAATAGACACCGGTCTGACCACCGGTACCGATGGTGATATAGCGTTCTTCCTGAGCAACCGCCGGAGACGCGAAGGTAGCGGCGGCAATCAACGCGCCAGAGAAGGCGGCAGTGGAAAATACATGGCGTTTCATGGACACACCTCTTGATGTTATAGGTATTACAGTCGTTCCCAATCCGATAGCCCACACAAGTGCAATCATCGGTTCGCAAACGTTTCAAGATAGTCTGATTCGGCGGGATAACCACCTCAGACTACTTTAGCGAAAAAAACGCAAATTAGCGAAAAAGCCTGACATGAAAAGGCCTTAGCATGTTTCCAGGATGCTTGCCGTCAGCGGCCTCGACCCATCGATTTCATACTGCCTCAGCCGAGCTAGCCGTGTCGCCATTCTAGACGCCTTGAACGTTTAGTAGGCGTTAATTCCATGCTTCTTGGGTATGGGTCATGAGCATTGATAACCAAGACAGGCCCGCCTCATTTTTCTGTCCTTTGTGGCTTGTGTAACAACTTTGCGGTAAGCCGCTGCAGCCGCGGGGCTCCTAGCATTATCAGGATAAACGCAATGGGCCAAGCAATATAGAATGCTTGCCACCAACGACCCAGAAAACCCTCACTCATGCCGGTGTTGGCCCACGTAATGACGAAGGTCATCAACGTGACCATATAGATCGACATCAACACCGAAAATACCAGCGGGGCAAAGCGTGGGGGGAAGATCATTGGATGCTCCAGAAATCAAACGCAGTACATTCAATCATTAAACGTTGTAGCCCAGCACCGTGGGTAGCCAGAGCGCGATGGACGGAAAAATCGCCACCAAGGCCAAGGCACAACCCATCGCGACGACGAATAGCAGTGCCCAACCAAGCGTGTGCTCCAGGCGGATTCGAGCCACCTCGGTGGTCACCATCAAGTTCACCGCCACCGGCGGTGTGAACTGGCCGATGGCGATGTTCATCGCCAGCAGGATACCGAACCAGACCGGATTCCATTCGAAATGCTGCATCACCGGAATCAGGATCGGCATCATGATCAAATAAATCGATATCGCGTCCAGCAGCATGCCGGCTAGCAGCACCGCCAACATGACCAGAATAAGCAGCAATACCCCGTTGTCGGTCAAGCCGATGATCCATTCCGCCAGATGGCGGAAAGTACCCAGCATGGTGCCCGCCCAGGCAAAGATACCCGCCAGAGCGATGATCAGCATGACCACACCGGAGATGACCGCCGCCTCACCCAATAATTCCCATATGTCGCGCAGCGATAGCTCCCGGGTGAGAAAGAGGCCCACGATCGCCCCGTAGGCAACTGCCACTACAGCCGCTTCGGTCGGCGTGAACAGCCCGGAGCGCAAACCGCCCAGTATCAGCACGGGAGCGAACAGGGCGGGTATCGCCTGTTTGAATGTCGTGCGCACACTCAGTTGCTCGGCACCCTCCACCGGCGTGCCACCTTCCCAACCGTAGCGTCTGGAAACCATTAATGCCGGTACCAATAGCGCCAGCCCCGCCAGCACACCGGGAAACAACCCCGCTGCAAACAGTGCTCGGAGATCAACACCCGGCACCACTATGGAGTAAAGAATCAGCGCCACCGAAGGCGGGATCAGAATTGCGGTGGATGCCGATGCGGCAATCAAGGTGGCGGAAAACGGCTTGGGATAGCCCGCTTTCGTCATGCTGGGCAGCATGACCATCGCCACAGCTGCCGCATCCGCCGGCCCCGAGCCACTCATGCCGCCCATGATCATGCAGACCAGCACCGCGACAAGAGCCAGGCCGCCGTGGCGCGGGCCGATCAATGCCTGGGCGAAGCGCACCAGGCGCAACGCCACGCCCGAGCGTTCGAAAATCAGCCCGGTCAAGATAAATAGCGGAATCGCGATCAATGGATACTTGGCAACGCTATTGTAGGTATTGGTACCCAACGTGGCGAGCATATCCGGCGACAACCCCACGACAATGCCCACCGCCCCGGAAAGGGCCAGGGAAAACGCTACCGGCACCCCGGCGATCAGCAGCCCAGCAAAGGCCAGGATCATCCACACATCAGGGCTCATCGACGAGCCTCCCCGTCAGGCGATCGGCGGTCTGCTGCAGCAAGCGCCACAACATCGCAGCGGAAAGTACCGGCAGCCATACCAGATACCACCACTGCGGCAGCCCGAGCCCCGGCGACAACGACTCCCATTGGTATTCCTGCCAGGCCAGCTTGCCGCCATACCAGGTAATCAAGCCCAGAACAATCACGCCGCACAGAGCCTGGAACAGTATCAACACCTTGCGTAGCCCCGGTGGCAGAGCACGCTCGACGAGTCCGATACGGATATGGCGATTACGCCGCAGCGCTACCGAGGCGCCGGCAAAGGTCAGCACGACCAGCAGAAATATCGAGAATTCCTCAGTGAACGAAAACGAGCCGCCGGTTACGTAGCGCGTCACCACGTTAGCCAAGCTGATCAATGCGATGATAATTAATGCCATCGCCCCCAGCCAGCGCTCAGGGCGAGCATCGGGAAAGCCTTTCATGACAGCCTCACGATAGAAAGCTACCGGCCTCAACGCCGGTAGCTGGAACGTCTGAAGTGATTAACGCGCGTCGATAGCCGTTTGGGCCGCCTCTACCAGGTCTTCACCAATACGTGGCGCCCATTTTTCATAAACGGACCGCGTCGCATCGACAAAGGCTTGGTACTGTTCATCGGAAAGCTCGGTCACCGTCACCCCCCGCTCTTGAATCGCGGCCAGACGTTCGCTCTCCTGTTCACGGGTCATGGCAATTTCCCACTCGCCGGCTTCCTTCGCGGTGTCACGCAACATTTCTTGCTGTTCTTCGGTCAGTGACTGCCAGACCTGCTGATTCACCGCAAAAATCAGCGGATCATTCATGTAGTTCCACAGCGTCAGATGCTCCTGACCGACCTGGTCGATACGCGCCACGTCAAAGACGGATAGCGGATTTTCCTGACCGTCCACCGCTCCGGTGGTCAGCGCCGGCTGGGCATCGGTCCAGCTCATTTGCGTGGGATCGGCGCCCAAGGCAGAGAAGGTATCCTGGAATAGCGGGGAGCCCACCACGCGGATTTTCAGTCCATCCAAGTCGTCAGGCTGGCTAATCGGCCCACGTGAATTCGAGACCTGGCGAAAGCCATTCTCGCCCCACGCCAGCGGGACAACCCCGCGTGATTCGATCGCTTCGAACACCATCTCACCCGCTTCACCGGCGGTCACCGCATCGACCGCGGCCTCGTCGGGAATGAAGAATGGCAGTGAAAAGAGATTGAGTTCGGGCACCTGGGGCGACCAGTTGATGGTCGATCCCACCGCCGCATCGATCAGCCCCGAGCGCATGGCGGAGAATTCGCGGGTCTGATCGCCGGAGACCAGCTGCGAGTTGGGATAGACGCGCAGGGTCATCTCGCCTCCACTACGTTCTTCGACCAGTTCCGCCCACTTTTCGGCGGCCTGGCCCCAGGGGAAGGCATCGGAAAGCACAGTGGAAACGGAGAGTTCACGTGCCTGGGCCGAGAACGAGGCGGTGAGAACAGCGGCGCCAGCCAGGCCGGCGGCCAGGCGGGTCAAATGGCGTGTCAGCTTCATGGTATTCCTTTTATATTATTGGCCGTCCTGGTACCAGTGACTGATAAGGCAGTACCGGTTACCGGCAAAGACAGCGAGCCATAACGAGTGGATGCCAGCTGCCAAGGATTAGGCAGTAGAGCTTTCGCTTTCGGATGGAAAGCCGCGGCGGACGCTTGTGGCGTGCCTGAGGTACGTACATTTCCGATATGAAGCACGTAGCGGGGATTGCCCAAGCTCATTGTAAAGCTTGTGGCGACGAAGACCAGCTTGATCCCGTGAATCGCGACAACCTGCTATGCTCACGGCTGTTCCGCTGTTTCCCCGTTGTCCTTGCTTGCGAGAATGCTGTGCCTATTCGCGATCTATTACTGGGTCTTTTCGTCGTCGCCATCTGGGCGCTCAATATCATCGTGATAAAGGTCGGCGTGGCCGAGCTTCCACCGTTGTTCATGACCACGCTGCGCTTCATGCTGGTCGCCGCTCTCATCGTCCCGTTTCATCCCGTCGCCAGGCACCAGTTGCTGTTCCTGGCGCTGCTATCGCTTACCTTCGGCACGTTGCACTTCGCCTTTCTCTTTATCGGGCTGGAACAGGCCGAGGCCGGTACCGGTGCCTTGCTGGTGCAGATGGGCACGCCCTTCGCGACGCTTTTAGCCGTTGTGTTTCTCAAGGAGAAATTGGGCGCCAAGCGCCTGTCCGGCTTGCTGCTGGCGTTCGCCGGGGTGATCGTACTTGCCGGAGGACCGACGCTCCCCGCCCCGCTGCCCCTGGCGATTCTGCTGTGCAGCGCCCTGGGCTGGGCGGTGTCCCAACTATTGATCAAGCAAGGCCCCAATATTGCGCCGCTGGCTCTGGCGGGCTGGGTGGCGCTGTTTGCCGTTCCCCAGGTCGCACTCGGGTCGTGGCTATTCGAAAGCGATCAGTGGTCGGCTTTACGCCAGGCGGGCTGGGCGGGATGGGGAGCGGTATTCTATACCGCCGTGATGTCCTCCATCGTGGCTTACAGCATCTGGTACGGCCTGCTGCGCCGGCACCCGGTCAATCGCGTGGTTCCCATGACGCTACTGGTGCCGGTTCTGGCCGTGGTATTGGGTGTGCTGTTGATGGGAGACAGCCTGGGCATTCATAAACTGGCTGGCGGTGGCCTGGTGGTAGCAGGTATCGCCCTGATCGTGATCAAGTTCGGCAGAAGCCCGCGTGCCCCGGCAGCGACACGCAATCCCCCACGTTGATGCCGCGTTCGGCAAAGTAGCCCGCATTGACTTCCAGTGCAGAATGGTAGGCTTCGCCGGGCTCGTATGAGGGACACTGCGCAGGACGCAATGACTCGCAAGGGGGCATCTGTTCGATCGCGACAATCCGGCCATCGCTGTCGATAAAGGCAATATCCAGCGGGATTCGGGTGCGATACATCCAGAACCCCTGCCGCCCACTCTGCTGCCGATCGTACAGAAACAGCATTCCGCTATCGACATCGAGGTGATCCCGCTCCATCAGGCCACGCTGGCGCTGGGCAGGGGTTTCGGCCACTTCCACACTCAGACGGTGCGGCCCTTGGCTGGTATGAATCACCAGTGGCAAGCGCTCATCGTTCTGTGCCATCACCAGGCTCGGCACCAACGGCACCATGCCCAGCACGGGAAGAGCAAATGAAAACTTGAGCAAGGCACGGCGGGTTGGATTCATCGGGGAGTCACCTGAGTGGATGGGCTAACGCAGCATGGGTTTAGGACGCTTTCCTTTCAGCATGGCGGGGCAGCACTTCCAGTACCTTCATGGTATTGGTGCCTCCGTGGGCATTCATGTGATCGCCACGGGTCAGAATCACGTGATCGCCCACCTCGACGATGCCCTGAGCGACCAGCAAGGCCAGAGCCTGGTCGTTGAGTTCGGCGGCGCTCATGGACGAGGTATCGAACGGTAGCGACACCACGCCGCGATACAGCGCCATGCGCCGCTGGGCGATGGGGTTGTGGGCCAGCCCGACGATAGGCAATCCCGAGCGAATACGCGAGGCGATCAAGGGCGTATACCCCGATGCCGTCATGCAGGCGATAGCCGCCACACCGTCCATGTGGTTGGCGGCGTACATGGCCGAAAGCGCGATGGTTTCGTCGGGCCGGGTAAAACCTTCATGAATGCGGTGACCCGACTCCTGGGCGATTCTTTCCCGCTCGGCTCCCAGGCAGATACGCGCCATGGCCTCCACGGTTTCCAGCGGATAGTCGCCGGTGGCGGTCTCGGCGGAAAGCATGACCGCGTCGCTGCTGTCGAGTACGGCATTGGCGACATCGAACACCTCGGCGCGTGTCGGCAACGGCGCGGAAATCATCGACTCCATCATCTGAGTGGCGGTAATCACCGCGCGATTGAGCGAACGGGCACGCTTGATCAGGCGTTTCTGCACCCCGACCAGCTTGGCATCGCCAATCTCGACTCCCAGGTCGCCGCGGGCCACCATCACCGCTTCCGACGCGGCGATGATGCCGTCCAGGGTGGCGTCGTCGGCCACTGCCTCGGCGCGCTCGATCTTGGCCACCAGGCCGATATCCGCTCCCGCCTCACCCAGCAGGGCACGAGCTTCGAGCATGTCCTCGGCTCTCCGGGGGAAGGAGATCGCCAGATAGTCGACGCCGATCTGGACGGCGGTGGTGAGGTCTTCCTTGTCCTTCTCGGTCAGCGCCGGCGCGGAGAGACCGCCGCCTTGCTTGTTGATGCCCTTGTGGTTGGAAAGCTTGCCGCCGACCACCACACGTGTATGCACCTGCTGCCCTTCCACTGCCGTGACGTCGAGTACCACTCGGCCGTCATCCAGCAACAGGCGATCGCCCGCCACCACGTCCTCAACCAGCGAGCGGTAATCACAACCGACACGTTCGATATCCCCCGCGTCCCGGTCCAGGGCCATGTCCAGAATAAAGGAATGACCTTCTACAAGGGTGACGGCGCCCTCCTTGAACCGCGCAATACGTATCTTCGGCCCCTGGAGATCGCCCAATGCGGCGACGCTTCGGCCCAGGCGTGCCGCGATGGTACGCACCGCTTCCAGCCGGCGGCGATGATCCTCGGCATTACCGTGAGAAAAATTCAACCTTACGACATCCACTCCCGCCGCCAGCATGGCTTCCAATACACCTTCACGATCGCTGGCGGGACCCAGCGTGGCGACAATCTTGGTACGGCGAAGCGGAATATGGGGTAGCGGTTTCATAACTCTCCTCGGTAGGCCGACACGGCAAGGCGCATGGTGCGCCGTCGATCACCACCGCCTTGAGCATCTGGTACCAAGGCGGCTTGCTCCCCAGTATACGCACCATTTATTACAGCGGCACGGTCAGCCTTTCATCCCAGTGTCACTCGCACTTCCAGGGGATATTCCTCGCAGTTGTTCCCGGCACCGCCACGATCCACCACCAGGAACTCTCCTTCTCGATAAAGCACGGACTGTACTGCATGCCAGGTGCCGGGACGATAGTTCACCCCCTGGCGCCCATCGGTAAAGAAGGCACACACTTTCGCCGGATCGACATCGTCACCCGGGGGCGCCACCACGATCAGAAAGTGCTCTTCGTGCAGGGGCATGAAGGCCTGGCTGCCCAGCGGATGGCGTTCCAGATAGGAAATTTCCAAAGGCAATTCCACCGGCTGGCTGACAAAGATACTGATCAACGTCCGTGCGTCGTCACCCAATGTCTCAACCTTGGCGATGTCGTGATGACGCTGGGTACGCCCCTCGTTGATGGGAAAGGAATCTGCGGTACGCGCGTCGATCACATCCCCGAACGGGGCAAAGGATTGCGGCGTCAGTGGACGGGCATTCAGTTCCAGCACGTGAGTCTCCTTGATTGTCCTTTCATGTATTCAGCGAGTCGAACCCAGCTTCATGTGGCGATTGACATCCTTGTAGAGCAGATAGCGAAACGGGCCAGGACCACCGGCATAGCAGGCCTGGGGGCAAAAGGCACGCAACCACATGAAGTCACCCGCCTCCACCTCGACCCAATCCTGGTTGAGATGGTAGACGGCCTTCCCCTGCAGTGCATACAAACCGTGCTCCATGACATGGGTCTCGTCAAACGGAATCACCGCGCCAGGCTGGAAGGTCACGATATTGACGTGCATGTCATGACGTACGTCTGCGGGGTCGACGAATCGCGTGGTGGCCCAGCGGCCTTCGGTACCCGGCATCTCGATTGGCGCAACGTCCTGCT
This sequence comes from Halomonas sp. Bachu 37, assembly GCF_039691755.1. NCBI lineage: Bacteria > Pseudomonadati > Pseudomonadota > Gammaproteobacteria > Oceanospirillales > Halomonadaceae > Halomonas > Halomonas kashgarensis. The sequence goes on from NZ_CP137552.1 coordinate 2,614,634, forward strand.
CGTTGGTGACGAAGGCCTTCGGCGCCTCCAGCCCCTCCACGAATTCGTACGCCTTGCGCACCCAGTGAAAGCGAACCGGCTCATCGGATTCGTTGCGCACCTGCCAGTGGCTGCCCAGCGGTATGAACGCATAACCGCCTGGTTGCATCGTATGTCGCTCACCGGCGATGGTGAGCGTTAACTCGCCCTCGACGATGAACAACACGCCTTCGGCCTGGGGATCAAGCTCTGGTTTATCGCTGCCGCCTTCGGGAGCGACCTCCATGATGTACTGGGAGAACGTTTCGGCGAACCCGGAAAGCGGGCGGGCCAATACCCACAGGCGGGTGCCCTCCCAGAACGGCAGGTTGCTGGTGACGATATCGCGCATCACGCCCTTGGGAATGAAGGCGTAGGCCTCCTTGAACACCGCTCGATCCGACAGTAGTTGTGTCTGGGGCGGGTGTCCGCCGGTTGGGGCGTAGTAGCTATGTTTAGTCATGTAATTTCCAGAATGGATCACCGCGTCGGCGCGGGGTGGTGCTCGGCCCAGTGCCGGGCGATATCGACCCGGCGCGCCACCCAGACGCGGTCGTGGCTTTGAATGTGGTCCAGGAAGCGCTGCAGGGCACGAAAACGCCCGGGACGACCGATCAAACGACAGTGCAAGCCGACCGACAGCATTTTCGGAGTGTCCTCACCTTCGGCGTAGAGCACATCGAAGGCATCGCGCAGATAGGTAAAGAAGTGATCCGCGGTATTGAACCCCTGCGGTGCGGCAAAGCGCATATCGTTGCTGTCCAGGGTGTAGGGCACAACGAGATGGTCGTGATCACTCCCCTGGCTGTCGGTCACGGTGGTCCAGAACGGCAGGTCATCACCGTAATAGTCGCTATCGTAAAGGAAGCCACCCTCATCCAGTACCAACCGCCGAGTGTTGGGGCTATCGCGACCGGTGTACCAGCCCTGTGGTTTTTCCCCGTAGAGCCGCTGGAATATGTCCATGGCTTTTTGCATGTGCTCGCGCTCGACGTGCTCGGGCACTTCCTGGTAGTGAATCCAGCGGTAGCCGTGGCAGGCGACTTCGTGACCTAGGTCCCTGAATGCCTGGGCGATGTCGGGATGGCGCTCAAGGGCCATGGCCACACCGAATACCGTCAACGGTAAATCGCGCTTCTCGAACTCGCGCAGTATTCGCCAGACGCCTGCCCGGGAGCCGTACTCGTAAATTGATTCCATGCTCAGGTGGCGGTCCGGGTAGGCCGGTGCGCCGATAATTTCCGATAGGAATTGCTCGGAGCCTGCATCGCCATGCAGCACACTGTTTTCACCCCCCTCCTCGTAGTTCAGCACAAACTGAACGGCAATCTTCGCCTTGTCCGGCCAATTGGCATGGGGAGGATTGCGGCCGTAGCCGACCAGGTCGCGGGGATAGTGTGCATGGGTGGTTGACGACGAATACGTCATGACGGCTCCTTGTTGACGTCAGTGGCTGCCTTCGGCCCAAGAGGCACAGAGCAGTCAAGCCATTTAAATCCGGCTGCTAGGTATCAAATATCTGTTTCAAGTCAGGGACACTGTCTTCCTCTTCCACGATGGAAAGCGACGCTTCGATCGCTTTCAGGTGACGGCTCATGAATGCCTTGGCACGCTCGCCGTTGCCCTCCTCCAGGTAACCAATCAGATCGTCGTGGTCATGGGATTCACAACCCAGATGGCCGCGATGGCCATAGACGGCAAGTATCAATGACGAGCGCGAGCAGAGCCGTTCGACAAACTCCGCCAGGGTGGCGTTACCCGATAACTGCGCCAAGCGCACGTGGAAATCCGCCGACAGGCGAATCGCCACACTTTGCTGGCCGCTACGCAGCGCCTGACGCTCCTGACGGGCCATCTCGCGTAGCTCGCCGGCTTGCTTTTGCGTGACGCTTCTTGCCACATCCGGCATCAGGCCGCATTCGATGAGCTGGCGGGCGTCGAATACATCTTTCGCCTCCTCGGCGGTTGGCCGCGTCACGCTGGCGCCGCGTCGCGGTGTCAGCGTGACCAACTGCTCCAGCGCCAACCGCTGCAGAATCTTGCGAATACCGGTACGGCTGATGCCGAATACTTCCGCTAGCGCATCTTCGCGTAATCTTGCGCCGGGCTTGAGCCGCTGTTCCACAATGGCATCGCTGACAGCACGATAAATCGCTTCGTGGCGCTCATCACCCTCCTTGACGGAAGAGCGACGTTTTACCACCGCCTGCGAATCACTCATGGCTTGCTCTCTCTCGTTACTCCCAGGCGGCGATGGTGTTGCGTTCTTCCTCGCTCATCTGGGTGATATTTCCCAAGGGCATGTAACCACTTGCCACCACTTTCTGGATCAGCTCCTTCTCGCTCACCACCTGATCGAGCTGGTCGTATACATGACCGGCGGGGGGAGCGGAAAATCCAGGATGCGTGGGGGTCTGTGAATGGCACTGCACACAGCGCTGGGTGACGATGGTATGCACTTCCTGACTATCCGGCGCAGTAGCTTGACCCACGGCGGCTCCGGTCGAGCCCGGTGCTCCCACCCAAACGGCTATCACGATCAAGGCGACTCCCGCTACAGGATAAGCCGGCTTGTGGCTACCGCCGTGCATCAGCACGAAATACTGTCGAATCAAGGCACCAGCGAAGATGAACAACGTCATGATCACCCAGGCAAGATCATGCGAGTAGGCGAAGGAGTAGTGGTTGCTGATCATCAGCAACACCACTGGAAGAGTGAAATAAGTGTTGTGAACCGAGCGTTGCTTGCCGCGCTTGCCATCCAGCGGATTGGGCGACTCCCCTGCCCGCATCGCCTTGACCATGCGTCGCTGGCCGGGAATGATCCAGAAGAATACGTTGGCCGACATGGCCGTCGCCATTACCGCGCCGGTGAGCAGAAATGCAGCACGGCCGGTAAACATCTGGGTGCTGAGATAGGCCACGACGATCATCATCACCGCCACCGCCAGGCTCAGCAGGCCGTCGCGCTCCATATTGGGACTGATGCGCTTGCATAGCTCGTTGTAAACGACCCAGCCGCCGATCAGGAACGCCAGCGCCAGCAAGTTAGCCTGCCAACCACTCATGCCGGCGGCCCACTGCCAGTCGCTCGCGGGATCCACCAGGTAGAAACCAGGGTTGACCATGTACAGGATGACGAATAGCGCAAAGCCCGAAAGCCAGGTGGTATAAGCCTTCCAGAATGACCAGTGCAGGTCGGCGGGGAGCTTGGCGGGCGCCGTGGCGTACTTCTGGTTGTGGTAGAACCCCCCGCCATGGACCGCCCACATTTCCCCGAAAACACCTCTGTCGCGACCCTCCTGCGCTTTGGGGGTGCGCAAGCTGTTGTCCAGCATCACGAAGTAGATGGATTCCCCGATCCAGGCGATGGCGGCAATGACATGCAGCCAGCGCAACAGCAGGTTGGCAAAATCAATTAGATAAGCTTGCATGAAGTGTCCTTTCAGCTGCCGCGGTAGGTCGTGTATCCATAAGGGGACAGCAGCAGCGGAACATGGTAGTGCTGACCAGCATCGGCGACGCCGAAGCGCAAGGGGATCACGTCGAGAAAACGCGGCGACTCGGTGGGCGCGGCATGGCTATCAAGATATTCACCAGCATGAAATACCAGCTCATACTCGCCCACTTGAAAGGCCTCTCCATCCAGGAGTGGTGCATCGCAACGGCCATCGGCGTTGGTGACGACTTCCTTCAGGCATTCCCGGCGATCCTGGCTCAGGCGAAACACCTCGATACGAATCCCCCGGCCCGGGCACCCTCTGGCCGTGTCAAGTACATGCGTCGTCAAATATCCCATATCGGCTCCTTGTCAGCACACTTGTCATTATCGTCTTTAGTGACGGCTAGAGTACCGTCACTCCCATTTATTGTATACAGTATAAGCGAATACACACTCGCGAAGGGAGTCCTCATGTCCGCTATCTATCTATCGCCGCGCCCCAGCACCCTCGACCGGGAACAGTTCCTGGCGCATTACGGCGATATTTTCGAACACTCGCCCTGGGTGGCGGAACAAGCGTGGGAACAAGGCCTGACGTCTGAACACGACTATCCAGATAGCCTCGCCGAAACGATGGGAAAATGCTTGCAGCAGGCCGATACCGAGCAACAGATAGCCGTTATTCGTGCGCACCCCGACCTGGCCGGAAAAGCAGCGATAAGTGGTGATTTGACGCGTGATTCGGCCAGCGAGCAAGCCGGCGCGGGGCTCGATCAGTGTACGCCTCAAGAGTTCAAGACTTTCGAGAGACTCAACCAGGCGTACAAGGAGAAATTCGGCTTTCCCTTCGTGATTGCGGTCAAGGGGCTGGATCGCCATGTCATCCTGGCGGAATTCGAACGGCGGCTCGGCAATGACTTGTCAACCGAGCGACGCACTGCCGTGGAGCAGATCATCAAGATAGCGCGTTTACGTTTGCGCAGCCGAGTCGGACATTAAATTGTATACGTTAATCATGCCGGAAACTTTCAGGTGTGTTATCTAGGGCCTGTTGGCGTTTCCTCGCGGTCGTGAATGAAAGGTCAATAATCCCTAACATAACATCGCCACCCATAGGGGTGGCGATATCGTGGTGATGTCGTGACAACGTCATAGGCGATGCATCGCCAGCCTCTTACCAACCCATGAGGTCAGCTAACGGCCTTTACCGAAGCCACACTCTTGTTGGCGCTAGTTTCCGTCATTTTCTGGCTCTGCTGGGCGAAATCCTGGCTCAACGACAGAATCTTTTCCGCATCGCCTTTCATCCGCTCGCTCAGGTCGGAAACCGTCTTCTGCTGGCTTTCCACGGCCTTCTTGAACGTATCGGCATCCTTTACCTCCAGCCATACCCGCGCTTGCGCCATGTTCAGGTCGGTATAGGAGCGAGCGGCGTCCAACTGGGCGCTAAGTAATTTTTCATAGTAGTCCAGCGCCGCCACAGTATAGGTGCGCATCGGCGCGACCAATACGGATTCCATTTGCTGGGTCACTTTGTCAGAACTCTTGTTCATGCTGACTCTCCGAAAGTAGATGCGAGCGTTTCTCGCATCTTGAGATGGGAACGAGGCTTACCTGCCTATACGCCGTCTGTTGCATAATCCATGTTATGAAACTAGCAGGACCTTTTGTGCAGCGCAACATGATATTTCCCATCCTGCCCTTTCGTTCATCGCAAGCTTCCCTCAGGGACCATGAACGCGTCTGGTTCAAGCAGCATGACCTCGAGTTCTGTTACAAGACGGCATGTTCCGCCGCTTAGCGCCAAGCCTAATCCAGATCCCGAATAGTGAAAGCGTTGCGCGCCAGCCCGTCATGCAGATCCAGCATGCGTTCAAACCACGCATCAACGGGATCACCAGGTGTCGTCCACGGCTCCCGAGAGACGCAGTGGACCCACATCGCGCTGCCGAACAGCAGGTAATCGGCCCCCGCCGGAGAATCGCCATCGATGAAGGGTGCGCTTCTCAACTGCTCGCGAACCGGAGCCAGCACCTTTTGCAACTCGGCACGCCCCCTCTCTGGATCATGAAATTCCTCCAGGGTACAGCCAAAGCGAGCTTCCCGAGTGGTACGGAAATAGTCGCGATCGTCAGGATGCACCGCCTGAAAGAGATCCAGCGCCACGATACGAAACAGCGATGGTGTGACGCTGCGCTCGACGAAGTGCTTGAAAAACAGGACCCGCTGCTTGGCCAGCCCTTCTCCCAACAGAGGAGCTTCAGGATACGTCGTGTCCAGATAGCACAAGATGTCATAGCTATCGGTGACGACCTGCTCGCCATCGCAGAGCACCGGCACCTTGTCGTAATCGGCGAAAGCAAGTGCTTGCTTGTCGGTAAAGCGCCACGGCACGGTTTCAACCGACAGCCCCTTATGCGCCAGGGCCATCCGCACACGCCAGCAATATGGAGAAAACCGTAATCGTTCATCACGACCGCAGAGGTCGTACAAGTATCGTGCCATTGGGGAAAGCCTTGTTGTCATTGGGAGAGGAAGCCACTATCGGTTCACTAAAACTGCCAGAAGCAGCCAGGTTAGGCAAACCCAAAAAACCCTGATGAATGTGAGGCAATTCGGTGCTGTCAGGCTCTTACCGTGCTGTCTATTAGTCTAATGCCTCACCGGACGCCTGCTTTCACAGGATGCCGAAATATAATTTAAAAACAGATACTTGATCACTTCTTTCGAGTAAATCTTAGTGTCTTTCAGCACATCATATTGGTAATACCAATTCTCCAATAGTAGTCAACGTAAAGTGTGATCCGTATCTTTCACGCTGACGCCGACAGAGGCTCACGCTCCTGACGGTCATTCCGGAGCATACCGATAAATAACAAGGGCAGTTCCTCCCATGAATGAAACAACTCTTGCACTTCTGGCTTTTGTACCATTGGTACTGGCGGGTGTGCTGCTGATCGGCTTACGCATGGCAGCCAAGACCGCCATGCCGATTGTATTTGTGGTCACGGCACTGATCGGCCTGCTCGCCTGGGACATGACGTTTACCCGCGTCCTGGCCTCGACCTTACAAGGATTGATTCTTACCGTTTCAATATTATGGATCATCTTTGGTGCCATCCTGCTGCTCAACACGCTCAAGCACTCGGGAGGCATCACCGCGATTCGCAAAGGTTTTTCCGGTATCAGCCCGGACCGCCGTGTCCAGGCCATCATCGTCGCCTGGTTGTTCGGCTGTTTTATCGAGGGGGCATCAGGCTTCGGTACGCCGGCGGCGGTAGCGGCTCCCTTGATGGTGGCGCTGGGCTTCCCGGCTCTCGCGGCCGTGGTGGTCGGCATGATGATCCAGTCGACACCGGTCTCCTTCGGCGCCGTGGGCACCCCCATCGTGGTCGGGGTCAGCGGTGGCATCAACCGTGAAGGCATCACCGAGCAGCTTGCCAATGGTGGCTACACGTGGCTTGAGTACTTCCGCCTCATCGTCAGCGAAGTGGCGATCATCCATGGCATCGTCGGCATTCTCATGCCGTTGATCATGGTCGTGGTCATGGTTCGCTTCTTCGGCGCCAACCGCTCGTGGAAGGAAGGCCTGTCGATTACCCCGTTCGCCCTTTTCGCCGGCGTTGCGTTCGTCGTGCCTTACATGCTGGCAGGTGTGCTGCTGGGGCCGGAATTCCCGTCGATGATCGGCGCCATGGTCGGTCTGGCCATCGTGGTCCCCGCCGCCCGCCGTGGCTTTCTCATCCCCAAGGATAGCTGGGACTTCCCCGAATCCACTTCCTGGCCGGACGAGTGGATCGGCAAGCTCGAAATCAAGATGGACGATATCGCCGGCAAGGCGCCGATCTCCACCTTCATGGGATGGGTTCCCTATGTCCTGCTGGCGATCTTCCTGGTGGCTTCTCGCGTCATCGACCCCTTGCGTGAAGCGCTCACGTCGTTCGCCTTCGGCTGGAGCAATATTCTCGGCGAAGCCGGAGTCTCGGGCAGCATTCAGCCGCTCTACCTGCCGGGTGGCATTCTGTTGATGGTGGTACTGGTCACGGCGCTCTTGCACCGCATGAAAGGCGCCGAGCTGAAGGCCGCCTTCAGCGATTCATCCAAGACCATTCTGGGTGCCGGTTTCGTGCTGATCTTCACCATCCCCATGGTGCGCATCCTGATCAACTCCGGCGTCAACGGTTCCGACCTGGTTTCCATGCCGGTGGCCATGGCCCAGCTCGTGGCGGATAGTGTCGGCGGCGTCTACCCGTTCTTCGCACCCGCGGTGGGCGCATTGGGAGCTTTCATTGCCGGTTCCAACACGGTCTCCAACCTGATGCTGGCCGAGTTCCAGTTCAACGTGGCCCAGCAACTGGGGGTCTCCACCGCTCTGATGGTTGCGCTACAAGCGGTCGGTGCCGCGGCAGGCAACATGATCGCCATCCATAACGTCGTGGCGGCATCCGCCACCGTGGGACTGCTGGGCCGGGAAGGTACTACTATCCGCAAGACTCTGTTACCCACCCTATACTATCTGGTAGCGACCGGTCTCATCGCCCTTGTTGCCTTCTATGTGATCGGGGTTAGCGATCCGATACTACAGTTACCCGGCAACTGAATCGTCACGCCGGTAACGCCACGTAGATAACGCTTTCGCCGGAGCCCTTGGGCTCCGGCGTCATGCATCAAGTTTATGCAAAAGCTTTCCGCCTGCTACGCCGCAATAGATTTATGGAAAGCTTTTCCATAAAATAGCCCTCATCAGGCATTATCGCCTGCGTCCTCTCCTTCTCTTCAGGAGCTGCCATGAATTTTCATTTTGACGAGCGCCTTGATGGTGAAATCAAAACCAACACCAAGGCTGACGTGCTGAGCGATCTGCAACAGGCGGCTCCCGAGCTCACCCTATTGCACCGCGAGGAGGACCTGCGCCCCTTCGAGTGCGACGGCTTGGCCGCCTATCGTGTGCTGCCGATGCTGGTTGCACTACCAGAGACCCTGGAGCAGATCGAAACCCTGCTCAAGCGCTGTAGTGCGCTGGGGGTACCCGTGGTAACGCGCGGTGCCGGCACTGGGCTTTCCGGCGGCGCCCTGCCCCTGGAAAAAGGCGTGCTACTGGTCATGTCACGCTTTAACCAGATACTCAGCGTAGACCCCGAAGCCCGTCTGGCGCGGGTACAGCCCGGCGTGCGCAACCTGGCGATTTCCGAAGCAGCTGCCCCCTATGGCTTGTACTACGCTCCCGATCCTTCTTCGCAGATCGCCTGTTCGATCGGCGGCAACGTTGCTGAAAACGCTGGCGGCGTTCACTGCCTGAAGTACGGCCTGACCGTACACAACGTGATGCGGGTGGACATACTGACCATCGAAGGCGAGCGCATGACGCTTGGCTCGGAGGCGTGGGATGCACCGGGCTTCGACCTGCTGGCATTGATGAACGGCTCCGAAGGCATGCTCGGCGTGGTCACCGAGATCACCGTCAAGCTGTTGCCCAAGCCGGAAACTGCCAAGGTGCTGATGGCAAGCTTCGATGACGTGGAGAAGGCCGGCCGCGCCGTCGGCGATATCATTGCCGCCGGCATCATCCCCGGCGGACTGGAGATGATGGACAACCTGGCCATTCGTGCCGCCGAGGATTTCATCCGCGCGGGCTACCCGGTGGAAGCCGAAGCCATTCTGCTGTGCGAGCTGGATGGTGTGGAAGCCGATGTCGACGACGATTGCGCCACCGTACGCCGTGTCCTAGAAGCCGCGGGTGCCACCGATATCCAGCAGGCCCGCAATGAGGCCGAACGCGCCAAGTTCTGGGCCGGACGCAAGAATGCCTTCCCCGCCGTGGGACGCATGTCGCCGGACTATTACTGCATGGACGGCACGATTCCACGGCGCGAGCTGCCCCGTGTTCTCAAGGGCATCGCCGCCCTCTCCGAACAGAGCGGCCTGCGTGTGGCCAATGTCTTTCATGCCGGTGACGGCAACATGCACCCCTTGATCCTGTTCGATGCCAACCAGGAAGGTCAGCTGGAGCTTGCCGAGGACGTAGGCGGCAAGATACTGGAATTATGCGTGGAAGCCGGCGGCACGATTACCGGCGAGCACGGCGTGGGCCGCGAGAAGATCAACCAGATGTGCAGCCAGTTCCAGGCCGATGAGCTTACCGTGTTCCATGCTCTCAAGGCCGCCTTCGATCCCCAGCGGCTGCTCAACCCGGGCAAGAACATTCCCACGCTGGCACGCTGCGCGGAATTCGGCGCCATGCATGTCCATAATAACGAGCTTCCCCACCCGGAACTGCCCCGCTTCTGATTGGCCAGGATTGATCATGACCGTGACTAACAATGCTTATCCCGCGCCTGATGACACGCTCGATCAGGACGAAAACGAAACGCTCAGCGCCCAGGTTCGCCAGGCTTACCAGGCCCGCCAGCCTCTGCGCATCGTCGGCGGCGACACCCGCGCCTTCTATGGCCGCAAGGTAGAGGGCGAAACGCTTTCACTGGCCCGGCATCGCGGTATAGTTCACTACGATCCCGTCGAGCTGGTGGTTACCGTGCGCGCCGGCACCCCTGTAGAAGAACTTGAAGCGGCTCTGGCCCGCCAGAATCAGCTGCTGCCCTTCGAGCCGCCGCGCTTTGGTTCCGACAGCACCATCGGCGGTGTCGTGGCGACGGGGCTATCGGGCCCACGCCGCCCCTGGGCGGGAGCGGTACGCGATTTCGTGCTGGGCACCCGAGTGATCACCCAGGAGGGCAAGCTGCTGCGCTTCGGTGGCGAAGTCATGAAGAACGTCGCCGGCTACGACCTGTCGCGCCTGATGACAGGGGCCCAGGGAACACTGGGGGTTCTCAGCGAAATATCGTTCAAGGTACTGCCGGTACCCACGGCCACCCATAGCCTGGTCCTCGAGCTGCCCTTGGACGAGGCGATGCAGAAACTCGCCGAACTGGGCCGTCAACCACTCCCTATCACTGCCGCCGCCTGGCATGCAGGACTTCTGCACCTGCGCCTGGAAGGCGGCAACAGCTCGGTGGAAGCGACCCGGGAACGACTCGGTGGCGAGCCGCTGGAAAGCACTTTCTGGCAAGAGCTGCGCGATCAGCGCCTGGCATTCTTCCAGTGCCAGCCGGGCCAGTCGCTGTGGCGTCTGTCGCTGCCGCCGCATACCCCGCCACTGGACCTTGACGTGGCACAAGACAATATCTTCCATGACTGGGCCGGCAGCCAACGCTGGGTAAAGACCTCGCTTGACGCCGACACCCTGCGCCGGGCCTGTCGCCTGGCCGGGGGGCATGCCACCTGCTTTACCCCTCAGCACGAGACAGCCGAATTCGAACCTTTCACCCCACTCGACCCCATCGTGGCCAAGTATCATCGCAACTTGAAAACCGAGCTCGATGAACATGGCATATTCAATCCCGGCCGTCTCTATGCGGCGTTTTGATAAGGAGCCCTGACGATGCAGACGCACTTTACCGACGCCGATCGCCAGAAGCCGCACATCCAGGAAGCCGAGCGCATCCTGCGAACCTGTGTGCATTGCGGTTTTTGCAACGCTACCTGCCCGACCTACCAGCTGCTGGGCGATGAACGCGACGGCCCACGCGGGCGCATCTACTTGATGAAGGAGTTGCTCGAGAGCCCCGAAGACGACACCCAAGTCACGGAAGAGACCCGCCTGCACCTGGATCGCTGCCTGACCTGCCGCAACTGTGAAACCACCTGTCCGTCGGGTGTCGAGTATCACAAGCTGCTGGATATCGGACGCGCGGAGATCGAGCGTCGCGTACCCCGCTCGCTGCCGGATCGCGCCCTGCGCTACGGCTTGCGCAAGGCACTGGTGGAACCGAAACGCTTCCAGGCATTGCTCAGTCTCGGCCAGACGTTCAAGCCGCTGGTTCCCGGCGCGCTGAAAAGCAAGATGCCGCCCAAGCCCATCGATGCCGGACAACGCCCGGCCCCGGCGCACAGCCGGCGCATGCTGATACTGGAGGGCTGCGTGCAGCCGGGCTTGTCGCCCAATACCAATGCCGCCACGGCGCGCGTGCTGGATAAGCTGAATGTCAGCGTCACGCCGGTCGCCGAGGCCGGTTGCTGCGGCGCCATCGATTTCCACCTCAATGCCCAGGACGCTGGCCGTGCCCGCATGCGTGCCAATATAGATGCCTGGTGGCCGCAGGTGGAACAGGGCGCGGAAGCGATCGTGCAGACCGCCAGCGGGTGCGGCGCCTTCGTCAAGGAGTATGGCGACATGCTCAAGGACGATCCCGCCTATGCAAGCAAGGCGGCACGTATCAGCGAGCTGGCCAAGGATCTGGTAGAAATTCTTCGCGATGAAAAACTCGAGACGTTAACGGCCAAGGAGACGCAACGCCTGGCCTTTCACTGCCCCTGCACATTGCAACACGCGCAGAAGCTCGGCGGCGCCGTCGAGGGCGTCCTGACCCGGCTAGGCTTTTCCTTGACCCCGGTTGCCGATGCCCACCTGTGCTGCGGCTCGGCGGGTACCTATTCGGTCACTCAACCCGAACTTGCCACCCAGCTTCGTGACAACAAGCTCAACGCCCTGGAAGCCGGTGACCCCGAGGTAATCGTTACCGCCAATATCGGCTGCCAGACTCATCTCGCCAGTGCCAATCGAACACCGGTACGGCACTGGATCGAAATCGTCGATGCCGCCATCGCGTGATAATCACGCCCTTTTCAATACGCAGGCCGATTGTCGCAAAACTCCACAACCGGCCTTGCGAGCGTCAAGTGCAACCACTTAACCCAGGAGACTGCAATGCAAACCAAATCCGTTTTATCCCAGGACGACGTGTCGGCCATCCTCGATGCCGCCCAAAAGGAAGCACAAGCCAACGGCTGGGCGGTTACGGTGGCCGTCAGCGATGACGGCGGCCATTTGCTCGGCCTGCGCCGACTCGATAACGCTGCCCCCATGTCGGCCTATGTAGCGACAGAGAAAGCGCGCAGCGCCGCACTCGGACGCAAGGAAACCAAGATATTCGAGGACATGATCAACAACGGCCGCAATGCCTTTCTTTCCGCTCCGCTGGAAGGATTGCTTGAGGGTGGCGTCCCGGTGCTGGTGGAAGGCCAGGTGGTGGGCGCCGTGGGCATTTCCGGGGTCAAGCCGGATCAGGATGCCCAGGTGGCCAAGGCGGGGATAGCAGCACTCAACGCCTGAAGCAAACGAAAGCCCCGGATCAGATAGCTGACCCGGGGCTTGGAATTCGTAATGCTAGATGGCGGACCGGACGAGACTCGAACTCGCGACCTCCGGCGTGACAGGCCGGCATTCTAACCAACTGAACTACCGGTCCGCGTGGTGGGTGATACCGGATTCGAACCAGTGACCCCCAGCATGTGAGGCTGGTGCTCTAACCAACTGAGCTAATCACCCCACGCAAAAAGCATTGGATAAATCGGAAGGGTATTGTCGTCATGGCGGACCGGACGAGACTCGAACTCGCGACCTCCGGCGTGACAGGCCGGCATTCTAACCAACTGAACTACCGGTCCGCATTATGACAATACTGAAGAAAAGCGAGACACTGAGGGGATGCTGGCGGACCGGACGAGACTCGAACTCGCGACCTCCGGCGTGACAGGCCGGCATTCTAACCAACTGAACTACCGGTCCGCTATATGCATCTAAACTCTAGACTGCGTTCTTCTTTACTGCTGTTACGACTACCATTCAACATGATCAGATCACTTGCGTGATGGTGGGTGGTACTGGGTTCGAACCAGTGACCCCCAGCTTGTAAGGCTGGTGCTCTCCCAACTGAGCTAACCACCCGCTGGTCACGTGGCGCTGCATTCTACAGAACTACCCGGGGTTGTCAACGCTTTCAACAAGCTTTTTACCAACTTCCCGGCAACACTGCGTGAGCGGGGTGCAGGATGCGTCATGCGTTCCCGTTAGTCAATCCTTATATGCAAACTGGCGACAATATCCGACATCATAGGCGCTTGCATGTCATCCTGTTACTCGGGCCTCTCCTCCACGCCCGAGACCGCCGCTACCATCGCGTGTCAATTTGTCGCATGATCCGTTTGCCGGGCCGATCCCATGCTGCGATAGTCTCGCTCAATATGCGCTATCTCCAGCCTCACCGTTTTCGGCGGAAAAATGCTCAGCGTGGACTAATAGCTTGTTTTTCTCCTGTTTATTTCCTTCGCTGGCTAACTTAACGCTAGCACGAAAGCGTGACCCAAATCATAAGCACCTGGCGAACAGCTAAACATCAATCATACGTCATGCGACGCCTCTTCCCCTTTTGATGTGTTCAGCTTGAAGCTTAGCTGCGCTAGAATCTGCAGCGGATTCTTGACCTGCATCAGCAAGCGGGTGGCCGCATCCGGGCAAAATGCCACGGGTTACACCTAACCGCGTTCGATGGGAACATTAAATGAACACAGCACTAGAACACCCGACCTACAATTACAAGGTAGTGCGGCAGTTCGCGATCATGACAGTGGTGTGGGGCATCGTGGGCATGACTATCGGTGTCATCCTCGCCGCACAACTTGTCTGGCCGCAACTGAACCTCGACCTGCCTTGGATCACGTTTGGACGTCTACGTCCGCTGCATACCAATGCCGTCATTTTCGCCTTCGGTGGTTCGGCACTTTTCGCCACCTCGTACTACGTGGTGCAGCGTACCTGCCAGGCTCGGCTCTTCTCCGACAAGCTTGCTGCCTTTACGTTCTGGGGCTGGCAAGCGGTCATTCTGTCGGCGGTCATCTCCTTGCCTCTCGGTTACACCACCACCAAGGAGTACGCTGAGCTCGAATGGCCGATCAACATCTTGATCGCGGTGGTCTGGATCAGCTACGCCATCGTCTTTCTGATGACGATAAAAAAACGCACGACGTCACATATCTACGTGGCCAACTGGTTCTTTGCAGCCTTCATATTGACCGTGGCAGTGCTGCACATCGTCAATAACGCGGCAATTCCGGTCACGCCGATGTACTCTACCTCAATCTATGCCGGCGCTATCGACGCCATGGTGCAATGGTGGTACGGCCATAATGCGGTAGGCTTCTTCCTGACGGCGGGTTTCCTGGGCATGATGTATTACTTCGTGCCCAAGCAGGCCGAACGCCCCATCTACTCCTACCGTCTTTCCATCGTCCACTTCTGGGCGCTGATCATGGTCTACATGTGGGCCGGCCCGCACCACCTGCACTATACCGCTCTGCCCAACTGGGCCCAGTCACTGGGCATGGTCATGTCGATCATCCTGCTGGCGCCCTCCTGGGGTGGCATGATCAACGGCATGATGACCCTGTCTGGTGCCTGGCATAAGCTGCGTACCGATCCGACACTGCGCTTTCTGGTAGTCGCTCTGTCGTTCTACGGCATGTCCACTTTCGAAGGCCCGATGATGGCCATCAAGACGGTCAATGCCTTGTCGCACTACACAGACTGGACGATCGGCCATGTACATGCCGGCGCCCTGGGCTGGGTGGCAATGATCACTATCGGTTCGATGTATCACCTGATACCGCGACTGTTCGGCCGCATCGAAATGCATTCGGTCAATTTGATCGCCGTGCACTTCTGGCTAGCCACCATCGGCACTGTGCTGTACATCGCCTCGATGTGGGTCAACGGCATCCTGCAAGGCCTGATGTGGCGTGCCATCAATCCGGACGGCACCCTGATGTACACCTTCGTGGAATCTGTGGAAGCTAGCGCGCCAGGATACTTCGTCCGTTTGATTGGCGGCCTGTTCTGGGTTACCGGCATGCTGATCATGGCCTACAACGTGTACATGACGGTCAAGCGCAGCGAAGCCATTCGCCAGCAGCCTGCACCGCAAGCGGCTTAAACGGGGAATACAAGACCAATGAAACACGAGATTGTTGAAAAGAACGTCGGTCTGCTTGCCGTTCTAATCCTGGTGGTGATCAGCTTCGGCGGTCTGGCGGAGGTGGTACCGCTATTCTTCCAGAAGCAGACGACGGAGCCGGTCGAAGGACTCGAGCCGCTATCGGCCCTGGAACTGGAAGGCCGCAACATCTATCGTCGCGAAGGCTGCGTCAGCTGCCACTCCCAGATGATTCGCCCGTTTCGTGCGGAAACCGAGCGTTATGGTCACTACAGTGTAGCTGGCGAGTCGGTCTACGAGCACAACTTCCTATGGGGGTCCAAGCGTACCGGCCCGGATCTGGCGCGCGTGGGCACCCGCTACAGCGATGACTGGCACCGGGCTCACCTGTACAACCCGCGCGATGTAGTTCCCGAATCCGTCATGCCGTCCTACCCCTGGCTATTCGAACGTACCGTCGATGGTGAAGATCTGCCCGCCATGATGCGCACCCTGCGTACCCTGGGAGTCCCCTACACCGACGAACAGATTGCGAATGCCACGAATGAAGTACGCGGCACGCAGGAGATCACTGCACTGATCGCTTACTTGCAGCAACTCGGAACCGTGCTCGAAGGCACACGTTAATTTATGGATACGGGAACCTTTCGCGGTCTCATTACGCTGGTCTTGATCATCGCTTTTCTGGGCATCACCTGGTGGGCCTATTCCAAGCGACGCAAGCCGGACTTCGATGAAGCGGCCGAGCTGCCTTTTGCCGATGATGATGAGCTACCGCACCGTGACAATACCGCCTCACAAGACGATGAGGCGGAGTCCCGCAAAGACAGGGGAGACAAAAACGCATGAACAATCTCTGGGATGACTCCCTACCCGGCTTCTGGAGTGCCTGGATCATCATCATCACGCTGGGCACGATCGCCTTCAGCGCATGGATCCTGTTCGCCAACCGCCGCACTGACAAGACACCGGATGCCGAAGGCAATGTGGAAACCACAGGGCACGCAGCAGATGGAATCGAAGAGTACGACAACGCATTGCCCAAGTGGTGGTTCCAGCTGTTTGTTGCCACTATCGTTTTCTCGCTAGGTTACCTGGTGCTGTACCCGGGGCTGGGCAACTTCGCTGGAGTGCTGGGCTGGACCCAGGAAGGCCAGTGGGAAGAAGAAGTGGCAAGAGCCGAGGAACGCTTCACGCCGATTTTCGCTCAGTACGAAGAAGTTCCCATCCCCGAGCTGGCGCAGGATCCCGAAGCAATGCAGGTGGCCGAACGCATTTATCAAAATAACTGCGCCGTCTGTCATGGCTCCAATGCTCAGGGTGGCTACGGATTTCCTGACCTGACCGATGATGACTGGCTGTACGGCGGAGAGCCGGACAACATTCTGACCACGCTTCACAATGGGCGTAACGGCTTGATGCCTTCATGGCAACAACTGGGGGAGAGAAATATCGAGAACCTGACGCAATTCGTTCTCTCTCTATCCGACCTGGAGCACGACGCCGAACTCGCCAGCCAGGGAGAGTCGACCTTTGGCTCGGTGTGTGCCGCATGCCATGGCCCAAGCGGCACCGGCAACCAGGCTCTCGGCGCACCCAACCTGACCAACGATACCTGGCTGTATCTGGCGCCGGGTCAGGAAGTAGCGGACTCGGTACGCCAGACGCTGCGTAACGGCCGTAACGGTCATATGCCGGCACAAGCCTCTTACATCGGTGAAGAGCGTGTACACCTGGTTGCGGCCTACGTTTACAGCCTTCGCCTACGCGATTGATTTCCTAAGCGTTTTACCATGAAAGGGTGCGGCTTCGAGTCGCACCCTTTCTTGTAGGCGACCATGGGTGGATACAATAGCGGCCTATCCCCTGCAGTTCATCTGCCCTTCAGAGTTACGACACTGCCATGGAAAAAATACCCAGCCAAGATGTAACACCGGATCCGGTGGGCCATCATATGCCCCAGGGTCAGAGCGTCACGCAGGAAATGTATGCCAAACGGCAGCATATCTACGTGCGCGAGATCAAAGGTTTCTTCCAGAAAATTCGCCGCAGTGCCAACTGGGTCTTGATGATGGCTTTTTTCCTTCTCCCCTGGATTCAGTGGGGGGGGCGGCCGCTCATCTGGTTCGACTTGCCAAGCCGGGAATTCCATCTCTTTGCCAGCACTTTCTATCCGCAGGAGTTCATCCTGCTTTCCTGGTTACTGATCATTTGCGCCTTCGGCCTGTTTTTCATTACCGTTTTTGCCGGGCGTGTCTGGTGCGGCTATACCTGTCCGCAGAGCGTATGGACCTATCTGTTCATCTGGGTGGAACATCGCATCGAAGGCCCGCGCAACAAGCGCATCAGGCTCGATAAACAGCCAATGAGCCGTGAGAAGGCCTGGCGCAAGACTGCCAAGCATTCCATCTGGCTGCTGATCGCGCTGGCTACAGGTCTTACCTTTGTCGGTTACTTCACTCCCATACGACAACTGGTCGTGGAGTTGCCTACGCTGGAAGCTCACGGATGGTCGTATTTCTGGGTCGGGTTCTTCCTGGTCTTCACCTACTTGAATGCCGGGTGGCTACGCGAGCAAGTGTGCATCTATATGTGCCCGTACGCCCGTTTCCAGTCGGTAATGTTCGACCGTGACACGCTGATCGTTTCCTATGACGCAGCGCGGGGGGAACAACGGGGCGCACGTAAGCGCGGCATCGATCCCAAGGAAAAAGGGTTGGGGGATTGCATCGACTGCGAACTTTGCGTACAGGTCTGTCCCACCGGCATCGATATCCGCGATGGGCTGCAGTATGAGTGCATTACCTGCGCTGCCTGTATCGATGCCTGCGATAGCGTCATGGACAAGATGGGCTATCCTCGCGGCCTTATACGCTATACCACCGAAAATGCCTTGGAGGGCAAGAAGACCCATATCCTGCGGCCACGGCTACTTGGCTATCTTGCCGCCTTGATCGCCATGGTCGGATTGTTTGCCTGGGCGGTTAGCGACCGGCTGCCACTGGATGTCGATGTGGAACGCGAGCGCACCCAGTTGTATCAAATGACCCGCGACGGACGCATCAGCAATGTCTACACATTGAACGTACGTAACCTGGACGACCGCGACCATACCTATGAACTGGATGTCACGGGCCTCCCGGGGCTTGCCATGGATCGTCAGTCACTTACGGTGGCCGCCGGTGAATCGCGCTTGCTGATCATCGATATCAGCGCCGACCAGGAAGTCATCGAACAGCCCAGCCATTCGCTGACGCTGCATGTCATGTCGCAACAAGACGATAATATACGCCTGGAGCGTGACATACGCTTTCTTGGTAATCTCAGGAGATAAGCATGGCCCCGACTACTTCCGACGTACCTCCCTGGTACAAGCAGTTCTGGCCCTGGTTTCTAATCGGACTGCTGTTCTCGTCGATCGCATTCAGTACGCTGTATCTGGTGATGTCGATTAAATTTTACGATGGCTCGGTGCAACAGGACTACTACAAGGATGGCCTGGCTATCAACGAGCAGTTGGCCAAGCAGGAGCATGCCCAGACCCTGAGTCTGGCAGCCTCCCTGCTGGTAGATTCACGTACCGGGGATATCGTCGTCGACCTGGAAGGCGAGCGTCGCCCCGACCAGCTCCATCTATCGCTTATCTTTCCCACGGCTGGCGGCCGTGATCGGTCATTGGTGCTCGATCATCTCCATGGCGGTCGTTACGTCACGGTCATTGACGAGCCCCTGCGTCATCGCTGGTATCTGCAGCTGCAACCGTCAGCAGGGCGCGATGCTGAATGGCGCCTTACCGGTGAAGCCACCTTCCCCAGCGAGGAGACCATCGACTTGACGCCGGGACTCTAGGGGCTGTTGATATTTTCTTCACGGCCGCGCTTCGTCGAACGTCAACAGCTTCCATCCACTCGACAGGTATCCATGAACGCTCAGGCTCCTTCTGCACAAGACATTACGGCATGTTATCACTGCGGTAATCCGGTGCCTGCGGCGCCAACCTGGACCATTACCCTGGACGAGCAGACTCATCCACTTTGCTGCCCGGGTTGTGAAGCGGTGGCCCACGCCATCGTCGATGGCGGCCTGGAGAGCTATTACCGATTTCGTACGGAGCTTCCCGAACGGCCCGATGACCGTCAGGCGGCCCGGGCGGAAACATGGAGTGTCTTCGACGATCCCGGCCTTCAACAGGAGTTCGTCCACCCCGAAGCGGATCGCGATACCGTCGCGATTACCCTGGCCGTGGAAGGCATTACCTGCGCGGCCTGTGCCTGGCTGATCGAGCACCGCCTGAACGCTTTGCCGGGGGTGGCTTCGAGTGCGGTCAACCTGACGCATCACCGGGTCCGGATCAGCTGGGACCCTCGAGAAATCAAATTATCGCAGCTGCTCGCGGAAATGGCGGGGATCGGCTACCACTCACAGCCTTACGAACCGGATCAGGCGCAAGCAAGGCTGCAATACGAGGAGCGGATGAATGTCCGCCGCCTGATCATCGCCGCCGTGGGCATGATGCAGGTCATGATGTTCTCGATACCCATCTACGTTGCCGCACCGGGCGAGATCAGTGCCGACTTTTATGCGCTTTTTCACTGGCTCTCATTTGCGCTGGCGACACCGGTGGTGTTTTTCTCCGCCATGCCCTTTTTCCGCAATGCCCTGCGCGATCTGAAAACACGCGTGCTGGGTATGGACGTACCGGTTTCCCTGGCCATCGGGGGTGCCTATGTCGCCAGTGGCTACGCCGTGATAAGCGGCCAGGGGGACGTCTATTTCGACTCGGTCGCCATGTTCACCTTCTTCCTGCTTTTCGGGCGTTACGTGGAGGCTCGAGCGAGGCGGCGCAGCGGACATAGCGGCAACGCCCTCGCCGGTGCCCTGCCGCTTTCCGCCATCTCGCTGGACGAGCATGGCAATGAGCGCATCCTGCCGGCATCCGAGCTTCAGGCGGGTGATCTCATTCTGATAAAACCGGGGCACAACGTCCCCGCCGATGGCATCATCGAGCAAGGGGAGTCCAGCCTCGACGAGTCCATGCTGACAGGTGAGTACCTGCCAGTAACCCGGCGGGTCGGTGAAGGTGTGATCGGGGGAAGCCAGAACATGGAGAGCCCCCTTACCGTGCGGGTTACCCATGCTGGCCGGGATGCCCGGGTCGCCGGGATCGTCGATCTTACCGATCGCGCCTTCGCCAGCCGGCCACGCCTGGCGCAACTGGCGGCTCGAATGGCACATCTTTTCGTGCTTCGACTGCTCGTTGTCACTCTCGGGGTGGCCGCGATCTGGTGGTTCATCGATCCATCACGCGTGTTGTGGATCACCCTTTCGGTACTGGTCGTGACCTGTCCTTGTGCCCTCGCCCTGGCCACACCCACCGCGCTGACCGCCGGTCATGGGCAACTGCGCCGCCGCGGTGTGCTGATCACGCGGGCCGACGCCATGGAAACTCTCTCCCAGCTTGACCGCGTCATCTTCGACAAGACCGGCACCTTGACCCGCGGCGAGATGCAGCTGGTCCATACTCAACCTTTGGGAGATATTGATTCTTCACGTGCCTGCACCATCGCGGCAGCGCTGGAAGCTCATTCGGAGCACCCCATTGCCCGCGCCTTCCGCCCCTTCCGTGATGCCACGCTACAAGCTCGCGATGTAATGAGCCATACCGGCCACGGTATTGAGGGCGACATGAACGGTGCTCGTTGGCGCTTGGGCAAACCGCAATTTGCCGCTCCGTCTCACTCGCTTGAGCCGCCCGACGAAGGTTACTGGCTGCTGCTCGCGAAAGAGGGAGAACCATGCGCCTGGTTCGGCCTGCACGACGCCATCCGCGAGGATGCCGGCGAGACAGTGGCGGCACTGCAGGCGGCGGGTCTGGAAGTGGAACTGCTCTCGGGCGATACCTCCCAGGCAGTGGCAAGCCTCGCCCGGCAACTGGGCATCGCTACATGGCAGTCAGGTACCAGTCCGGAAGGCAAGCTCGAGCGCATCCAGGCTCTGCAGGCCGCGGGGGAAACCGTGGCCATGATAGGCGATGGCATCAACGATATTCCGGTCCTGGCCGGTGCCGATGTGGCCATTGCCATGAACGGCGCGACGGACCTGGCGCGCACCAAGGCCGACGCCGTGCTGCTGAGCCCCCGCTTGATGCGTGTTGCCGATGCCGTGGAAATTTCCCGCGCCACCCGACGCGTCATGCGCCAGAACATGGCCTGGTCGGTATGCTACAACTTCTCCGCCCTGCCACTGGCGGCCTTGGGCTTGATACCCCCCTGGGCCGCGGCTATCGGCATGTCGTTGAGTTCATTGATCGTGGTGGGCAATGCCCTGCGCCTGTCGCGTTGGCGCAGAAAGGCGACACCGGCGGCTAACCCATTACCCACTCCGGTGACGTCATGAGCATCCTCTATCTATTGATCCCGCTGTCGCTGATCCTGCTTGGTCTAGCGGTCTGGGCATTTTTCTGGGCAGTTAAAAACGACCAGTTCGATGACCTGGAAGGCCCGGCACACCGTATCCTGTTCGACGAGGATGAAAATGACCTGACCCCGGAGGAGCGTGCACGGCGCCGCTCCCCACCGCCTGCGACAAAGGATACGTCGAACGATGAATCCGACCGGAACTGATCTCCCACCGCTTCTTGCCGCCTTTGTTTTCGGCCTGCTGGGCGGGGCCCACTGCATCGGCATGTGCGGCGGGATCATGAGCGCCCTGACTTTTGCCGTACCGCCCAGCATGCGTCATCCGGCAAGGCTTTCGGGATTACTGCTGGGCTACAATATCGGGCGCATCTCGAGCTATATGCTGGCAGGCGCGCTGGTGGCGGGGCTGGGCACGCTCCTGGCATTGTCTCCGCTCGCGGGCCGGATGCTTCAAGGCTTCGCCGCCGTGATGCTGATTTTGATGGCGCTATATATCGCCGACTGGTGGAAAGGCTTGCTCAAGGTGGAAGCCGTGGGCAAGCGCCTGTGGCGTTACCTGGAGCCGCTGGGGAGGCGTTTGATTCCGGTGGTCCGCATTCCCCAGGCCGTCATGCTGGGCGCGGTGTGGGGCTGGCTGCCGTGTGGGCTGGTCTATTCCATGCTCGCCTGGAGCCTGGCGATTGCCGACCCCTGGCAAGGCGCTGCTCTGATGGGGGCTTTCGGCTTAGGCACATTGCCGGCGCTGCTGGTCACCGGCATGGCCGCTCGACAGTTAAGTGGTCTGATACGGCACCGAGCCACCCGCACCATCGCCGCCCTGAGCATCATTGCATTTGCCTTGTGGCAGTTATGGTCAATCTCCACCATCTCTTCTGGCGCGCATTAGTGAACACTACGCTTCCTTGACCCAGCTCAACCCCTTCATTCAACGGAGGGACTAGCATCACCGGTATCTTACTGGATACCGGAGCTCTTCATGGCCGCTCAAGCCAACACCGCATGCTCGGCACCAAGCGGAGTCCTGGCCACTCCCGGCTGGGATGAGACGCTACTACGCCGCTATGACCAAAATAGCCCTCGTTACACGTCCTATCCCACCGCCCTGTCGTTTCACGAGGGGTTCGGTGAGCATGGCTTCACTGCTGCACTCGAACGGAGCAATGACAGCGGCCGCTCCCTGTCGCTTTATCTGCATATCCCATTCTGTCGCAATATCTGCTTCTATTGCGCGCGCAACAAGATCACCACTCAGGCTACCGATCCGGTGGAGCCCTATGTGTCACGCCTCGATCGGGAGATGGTGCTTACCTCGCGCCATCTGGATTCATCGCGTGCGGTGGAACAACTCCATTGGGGCGGCGGCACCCCCACGTTCCTGACATTGAGCCAGATGAGCGATCTGGTAGATCGCCTGGATGCTCGCTTCGGTCTGTCCAGCTCTCCGGACCGCGACTACGCAATCGAGATCGACCCGCGCGAAGCCGACGTGTTTACCCTGCGCCACATTCAAGCCTTGGGCTTCAATCGCATCAGTCTCGGTGTACAGGATCTCGATACTCGGGTTCAGCAAGCCATGAACCGGCTCCAGCCCCGCGTGCTGACCGAAACGTTGATGGAAGAGGCCTACCGTCTCGGCTTTCGCTCGCTGAACCTGGACCTGATCTACGGCTTGCCGTTTCAGACCCGTGACAGCTTTGCCAATACCCTGGAGCAGGTAATTGCGTTGAATCCGGCTCGGCTCTCTGTGTTCAATTACGCGCATATGCCCGAGCGCTTCTTCCCTCAACGACGCATCAACAAGGAAGATCTTCCCGGTCCCGAAGAGAAACTGGCCATCCTGCAGACTACCATCGAGATGCTCACTCAGGCAGGCTACGTGCATATCGGCATGGATCATTTCGCGCGACCCGATGACAGTCTCGTCACTGCCCAGCGGCAAGGGACGCTCCAGCGCAACTTTCAGGGCTATTCAAGCCATGCCCAGTGTGACCTGGTCGGCCTGGGCGTCTCGGCTATCAGTCGGGTGGATGATGTCTATGCTCAGAACCCGACTCACCTAGCGGGCTACGAAGAGGCGTTGGATAACGGGCACCTGGCAACGGCACGCGGGCTGCGCTTGAGCCGTGACGATCTGATTCGTCGCCACGCCATCGAGCGGCTGATGTGCGATATGGCGCTGGATCTGGACCAGTTGGGGCAGACGTGGAGTGTCGATGGGGTCGCTTACCTGGCGGATGCGGTGAGCAAACTGGAGGAGGCGGAGCGGGATGGTCTTGTCAGACGCGACGGGAACCGCTTTACGGCAACTGCCATAGGACGGCTAATGATTCGTCATCTGGCCATGGCGTTCGATACCCATTTGCAACATGGCCAGTGCTATTCGCGTATCATGTAATTGGCCCGCACCAAGAGACTACGACTTTTTTCATAAACTCAATTAATTAAGCTTGATCAAAATTTTACTTCATTTGCGCTACATATCGACACATCAGTGCTTGCCGCCAGCGCTTAATTCTCCATAATGGTCGTAACCATCCATTATGGAGGAACCCATGCCGGATACCATGAGTCGACGGCGAGCCATGTTACATGAGACTCGTTGCCAAACCTGCAGTCTCAGCTCGCTGTGCCTACCGCTGGCCCTCGCAGTGGAAGACATGGGCCAGTTCGATGCCATCATCCGCCGCCGAGCACCGCTCAAGAAAGGTGAGCCTTTGCTACGCCAGGGAGACGCTTTCACCAGCGTGTTTGCCGTGCGTTCCGGTAGCCTCAAGCAAGTCACCACCGAAGGTAACGGCAACGACCAGCTCACCAACTTTTTCTTGCCCAGCGAGCTGGTAGGCCTGGACGGCATCGACGAACAACATTATCCGGGTAGTGTCATCGCCCTGGAGACCACCACGGTCTGCGAGATTCCTTTCGACAGGCTGGACCTGCTGTCGGAGGAACTTCCCGAGCTTCGCGGCCAGCTATACCGCAGCATGAGCAAGGAATTGCGCGATGACCGGCGCATGATGCGCCTGCTCTCACGCAAGACCGCCGATCAACGCTTGGCAAGTTTTCTCACTACTCTGTCCGACCGTTTCCGCCGGCGCGGCTACTCCCCGTACAGCTTCAGGCTATCCATGTCGCGTGCAGACATCGGCAATTACCTGGGCCTGGCAGTGGAAACTGTCAGCCGCATCCTTAGCCGATTTCAGACCCAGCATGTGGTGGCGGTCTCGGGGCGCGAAGTCAATATTCTGGATATGCCGGCTTTGATTTCACTAGCTGAGGAAGAACAGCAGGAAATCAGCCCAGGTTAAAGGCATCGATACGGCTGGCTTTCAAGTCAGCCTGCCTGGCCTCCAGACCAGCAAAATCGAACAAGTCGCGATCCGCCAGCTGCGACGGCGCAACATTGGTCACCGCCTTGAACATGCTCTCAAGTCGACCCGGATATTTCCTGTCCCACTCCATCAGCATCTCCTTGGCCAGTTGCCGTTGGAGATTGGGCTGGGAGCCGCACAGGTTGCAGGGGATGATGGGGAACTGCATGAGACGGGAAAATTCGGCAATATCGCTCTCCTTGCAGTAAGCCAGGGGGCGAATCAGGATATTGCGACCATCATCCGAGAGCAGCTTGGGTGGCATCGCCTTCAGGCTGCCGCCAAAGAAAAGATTCAGGAAAAGCGTCTCCAGGATATCTTCCCGATGATGACCCAGTGCAATCTTGGTCGCACCTATCTCCTCGGCGAAGCCGTAAAGCGAACCACGCCGCAAGCGCGAGCACAGGGCACAGGTGGTCTTGCCTTCCGGAGTTTTCTCCTTGACTACCGAATACGTATCCCGCTCGAGAATGTGATACTCCACCCCTAAGCCTTCCAGATAGGCAGGCAGCACATGCTCGGGGAACCCCGGCTGTTTCTGATCCAGGTTGACCGCCACCAGGGAGAAATCAACCGGCGCATTGCGCTGCAGGTTGCGCAGAATCTCAAGCAGGGTGTAGCTGTCCTTTCCGCCTGAAAGACACACCATCACCCTGTCGCCTTCCTGGATCATCGAATAATCGATGATGGCGTTGCCCGCTTGCCGGCGCAGACGCTTTTGCAACTTGTTGAATTCGCGCTTTTGTCGGGCCTTGGCTTCTTCCGGTATCGCCTTCGGTGATGGCGTGGAGAGATGAGACGTCCGAGGATCAAACTGTTTAGCTTGGTGCATGGGGGCTGCCGGTCACTGGATTGTCGAAGGCGCATTCTAGCAACACTCCCCCCTTGGCTACCAATATCATGCCAGCCTTTATCGGGCCCACCGCCTATCGTCTCGGTTCACCCGCTCGCGGTGAGAGCTCGCTGCTGACGCATGTAGATCAAGGCTGTCGTGGTGGCGTCCGCCAATGCTTCCGGAGAAGCCAACCGGGGAATATTCCACTGCCGAGCCACTTGGGACAAACGTGGCAGGAGCTCGACTTGCGGGTGCAACCGGCGTAGCTGACGCATGTGCAACTGGGCAACATCGATCTGAGCATTGGGCAATTCAAACCCCAGCTGCCGCTCCAGATATTGATTCAATACCGCCAGGCCGCTTTCCAGACGCCACCCGACCAAGGGGCGTGTGCCGATAAAAGCAAGCAGCTTTTCCAATGCCTCATCGCAAGGCAGCATCGCATCGAAATCCACTCCCTCCAGTTGAAGGTGGAAGACAGTCTTGCGACTCAACGCCTGCCGAGGGAGGATATGCAATATCTGGGCGCCGCTGGTCAGGACACGATCTTGACGAACCTTGACCATGGCGATGGTAAATAGCTCCCCCGCCCCCCCTGCGTCACGTGTGGTCCGACAGTCGATGGCCACCAGCTCATCGCCGGTATAAGGCTGGAAAAGCCAGGCATAAGGCGACTTGGCGTAACGTCGGCGATTACTCTCGCGACGCAGTGCTTTCAACATGTTCGGACTCCCTGTAAGTGTGGCTCCGCCCTGTCCCAGGCACGGCTCATGAGTATTCTAGGTGGTACCGGTGGGATAGCCGTTGCTTGAAATCCTTGACGATATGTAGTGCTTCACGCAGCAGGTCCCGCTCCAGCGACGACAGTTCCTGCACCACGACGCGCTCGGACCGGCTTTCGTCACCGTCGCCTTCCAACTGGGCCAATTGCTGCTTTAGACGCAGCTCGGTAAAAAGTGCCAGGGCTTCACCCAAATCCTCGGCAAAACGCTTTTCCAGCCGTCCATCGATCACCAGCGCCTCCAGACGCTCCAGTGTGGAAGTCGCCGTGATGCGTCGCTCCAGAGCCATGGTGCGCACCCCGTGGACGATGGGAAAGATCCCGCCTTTCTTGATATCGATACCGTGTTGCGGCTTTTTCAAAGAACCGAACAGAGTCAGCGGTGTGGAGAAGCGCAGCGCGGTACGGGCGAAGTAGGAAAGCAGAATTTCATCCCGCGAACAGCGCTCGAACAACTCCTCCCGCACTCGCTCGAGCAACTTGGGATTACCTGCAACGGCATGGGAATCCAGCATGATTGCTAGTTTCATCAGACTATCGCCATCGCGGGCACTGGCCCAGCGGGCAATGTTGCCCTTCCATTGGCTTTCCGTGGCTACCCACTCGGGATTGGAAACCATGATGTTGCCGGGACATGGTGGGTATCCCAGTGCCACCAGTGTACGGGTCACTTCTTCCATGGCGGGGGCCATATCCGGCCACTCCAGGCTGTCGGGGAGGATCAAGCCATTATCCTGATCGGTTTTGAGTATCTGCTCGCCCCGCCCTTCACTACCCATCACCATGAGACAGCTTTCACTGCGGTAGGGTGCCTCGACCACGAATTCCCACGCCTTGTTGATGATTCGCCCATTGAGCGCGGCCAGCAGGTCCATGGCAAAGCGTAGCTTGACTCCTTGGGCCATCAGCGCCTTGACCAGTTCCGGTGTGCGCCGACTTGCCGCCGCCAGCTCTTCGAGAGTCGCGGCTTGTTCAACCTGCAGGCTGACCACATAACTGCGGCTGGAGAAAAAGCTCAGCACGTCGGTAAGCTCCACCACACCGGCGGCTTCGTCGCCCTCCATCACCACGACACGCGATACCTTGTGCCGCGTCATGGCCACCAGTGCCTCGAACAGGTATTGATCGGCCGAGGAGGTAATCAAGGTGAAATGGGCGATCCGTTCGATCGGGTCTTGCTGGGCCATACCCTTGATCACCAGGGCATTGAGCAAGTCCGTCTTGGTGACCATGCCGACCCCTTGGTCACTTTTCACCAGTAGACTGTCGGCATGCCCTTCATTGAGCCTGGGAACCGCGTCGGCAATGGAGAGCGAGGCGTCCACCATCAACGGAGCACGCATGCATTCACTGACGGTTGCCAGCATGAAGCCGGCCATTGTCACGCCGCCTTCAGCGCGCTTGTGAGTCAGCAAGCGGGCTTTATGCGCCAAGGTCTGGCGGAAGAAATCATTGAATTCAGGATATTTGCGGCAGAGCTGTTGAAATAGTGCCTTGGGCAGCAGATAGCACAGGCACTCCTGTTCCGCCTGGAATCGATAGCGACTGGTGCCGTTGATGATGCTGATGGCGCCGAACAGATCGCCGGCTGTGTAATGACCTATGCGCGAGTTGGCGGTGGGTAGCGTGGGGTCGAGTTCGGCGACCTCTCCCTTGTGAATCAGAAATACGAACTCGCCGGGCTGGCCTGTTTCGAGAATGATCTCGTCGCGGTCGAAATAAGCCAGGTCGATACCGCTGCGTATCCTTTCCCGTCCTTCATCGTCGAGCAATGTGAAGGGAGGATGAGAGAGATCGATATCCACCATGGCCGTTGCTCCTGGGTCACACTGGTTGAGCCAAGCCACGACGGCCGATAACCGCGAGGGTGGCATTAAGCACTACTGCAACTTTTAGCGAAAAAGAAACGCAATGCATCGTTCAGGCATGCCCAGGCTAAAGCCGGGAGCATGTGACTAAAGGATTAAGACCTTAGTAACGCCCACTAACATTCCGTCTTTACTTACTGCGAAACGATACAGAGCACATCTTGGCAGGATAGCAAAGTCCCGTTTTCTTAAAATACCTAGACTATCGTCTGTATCGCGGAAAAGCCCGGCATCAAGACCAAAAGAGCATACCAACAAGCTGATTTCATGGTATTTTTAAAAAACATTCCGTTGGAATCGTAACCATGATACCAAAGTCTGGGATTTAATTTTGGCGTTTATTGCCCAGTATTATTTGGGGTCATGATAATTCTCAGTGCAATTTCCAAACTTAAATAACAAGTGGAGAGCGACACTATGGCAGATGATAAATCAAATGCTGCTGCTTACTGGTCGGCAAACGTTAAAACAATTGCGGGTTGCCTAGTTGTCTGGGCATTCGTCTCTTATGGCTGTGCCATCCTGTTTCGCCCGTTGCTTGCCGGCATACCCGTCGGCGGTACGGACCTTGGCTTCTGGTTTGCTCAACAGGGCTCAATCTTGACGTTTATCGGCATCATTTTCTTCTACGCCTGGAAAATGAATCAGCTGGATAAAAAGTTCGGCCTCGAGGAGTAAGTCAGCATGAGCCAATTTGCAATCAACATTCTTTTCGTCGGGGCATCCTTTGCCTTGTACATAGGTATCGCGATCTGGGCCCGTGCCGGGTCGACGAAGGACTTCTATGTCGCCGGTGGCGGCGTTCACCCAATCACCAACGGCATGGCGACCGCCGCCGACTGGATGTCAGCCGCTTCCTTCATATCCATGGCGGGCCTGCTGGCTTCCGGCGGTTATGCCAACTCGACATTCCTCATGGGTTGGACGGGCGGCTACGTCATCCTCGCCATGTTGCTGGCCCCCTACCTGCGCAAGTTCGGCAAGTTCACGGTGCCCGACTTCATCGGTGACCGCTTCTACAGCAATACCGCTCGCCTTGTAGCCATCATCTGCTTGATCGTGGCCTCGGTGACTTACGTCATCGGCCAGATGACCGGTGCCGGCGTTGCCTTCTCGCGCTTTCTGGAAGTCAGCAATACCTGGGGTATCTGGCTCGCGGCGTTGATCGTCTTCCTCTACGCCGTATTCGGTGGCATGAAAGGCATTACCTACACCCAGGTGGCCCAGTACGTCGTGCTGATCATCGCCTACACCATCCCGGCCATCTTCATCGCCATGCAGCTGACCGGCAACCCGATCCCCATGTTCGGCATGTTCAGCACTCACACCGAGTCCGGCGTACCGCTGCTGGAGAAACTGGATTCCGTGGTCAATGCCCTGGGCTTCCGGGATTACACCGCCGATGTCGACAACAAGCTCAACATGGTGCTGTTCACCCTGTCCTTGATGGTCGGTACCGCCGGCCTGCCTCACGTCATCATCCGTTTCTTCACCGTTCCCAAGGTTGCTGACGCGCGCTGGTCGGCAGGTTGGGCATTGGTGTTCATCGCCCTGCTCTACCTCACCGCACCGGCGGTCGGCTCCATGGCACGTCTGAACCTGATGACCACCATCTACCCGGAAATGGCTGGAGACGTAGAGGATTACTCAGAAGCGGCACAAGAGCCAATTCTTTACGCAGACCGTCCGGACTGGATCAGAACCTGGGAAGAGACCGGCCTGATCACCTTCAACGACCTGAACGACGATGGCCGCATCCAGTTGTACAACGCCGGTAGCGAAGACTTCGCCCCCATCGCCGCGGAGAATGGCTGGGAAGGTAACGAACTGGACGTCAACAATGACATCCTGGTACTCGCCAACCCCGAGATTGCCAACCTGCCGGGCTGGGTCATCGGCTTGATCGCCGCCGGGGGTATCGCCGCGGCACTGTCTACCGCCGCCGGGCTGTTGCTGGCCATTTCCTCGGCCATCAGTCACGACTTGATCAAGACCATGATCAATCCGAAGATCTCGGAAAAAGGCGAAATGCTGGCAGCCAGGATCTCCATGGCGGGCGCGATTCTGCTGGCAACCTACCTGGGCTTGAACCCACCAGGGTTTGCCGCACAGACGGTAGCCCTTGCCTTCGGTATCGCCGGTGCCTCGCTGTTCCCGGCCTTGATGATGGGTATCTTCTCCAAGCGGATGAACAATGTCGGCGCGGTGGCCGGTATGCTGTCCGGTCTCATCGCCAC
The DNA here is from genome assembly GCF_039691755.1 of Halomonas sp. Bachu 37. NCBI lineage: Bacteria > Pseudomonadati > Pseudomonadota > Gammaproteobacteria > Oceanospirillales > Halomonadaceae > Halomonas > Halomonas kashgarensis. The sequence continues at coordinate 2,645,427 of NZ_CP137552.1, forward strand.
CTTGTTGTACATCTTCACCTACCTGGGCTGGTTCTTCATCCCCGAAACCAACATGCTGGCCAACACGCCGGATAACTGGATCTTCGGAATTTCGCCGCTGTCCTTCGGTGCGGTGGGTGCGATCATCAACTTCGCGGTTGCCTTCACGGTCTCCAGCGTCACCCAGGCACCGCCGCAGGAAATCCAGGACCTGGTGGAAAGCGTTCGCTATCCAAAAGGTGCTGGTGGTGCGGTTGCCCACTAAGCGATAATGGTTTCCTGACGCGGCAGTGCTGCGTGATGAATCCCAACGAAATCGGGCTTCCCCAGGGAAGCCCGATTGCTTTAACAAAGGTTGAACTATGATCTGGCACCTGATTGCAGCCATATTCTCGGGCCTGGCGGCCGCCGGTATCGCGCTACTACTGCGAACCCTAAGCGGCAAGCGCCTGCCTCGCTGGGTAATTCCCGTTTTTGCCGCACTCGGCATGCTGGGTTACCAGATTCACTTCGAGTACTCCTGGTTCACCTACAAGCAGCAGCAACTTCCCGAAACCACCGAAATCGTTTCCACTGAACAAGGCAGTGCCCTGTGGCGCCCCTGGACCTATGCCTTCCCCATGACCATCGCCTTTGAAGTGGTCGACCAGGAAAACATGAAGGTCACCCGTTCGGATAGCGAAGAGGTGATCGAGTTCATTCTCTACCATTTCGAGAAACAGTACATGGACCGAGTGACGCACCAGACCTACCTCATGAACTGCCAGACTCAGGAGATGATTCCCCTGGACGAGGAATCTCGCCAGCCACGCATGTCACGCCTGCGTCAGCTCGACACGAATTCCCCCCTCTACCAGGCAGTCTGCGCCGCCTGACGAATCAACAAGCGGCCGGCAACCTGGCGCCGATGCTCAAGGCTGCCCTGGCGATACGATTGCCGTAGAATCGTGGCTTTCCCACTGTGACAGGAGAGAGGCATGTTCCACGGCTGGTTGCTGGTGGCCATTTCGCTGCTCTACATTGCCGTGCTGTTCACCATTGCCTGGCATGGTGATCGCCGCGCTCGCATGCAAGGGGCCAGTCGGCGACGGCCGCTCATCTACAGCCTGGCACTCGCCATCTACTGCACGTCATGGACATTCTATGGTGCCGTGGGGCAGGCAGCGACGGCGGGCTGGTCGTTTGCCAGTATCTTCGTCGGACCTATTCTGACGTTCCTGCTATTCTGGCCGGTACTGGCCAAGATGATCCGCGTGGCCAAGCATCAGAACGTCACTTCGATCGCCGATTTCATTGCTTCGCGCTATGGCAAGACGCAATCATTGGCCGCCTTTGCCAGTATGGTCGCCCTGATCGGCACCCTGCCCTATATCGCCCTGCAGCTGAAAGCGGTTTCTACCTCCTTCAGCGTGCTGACCGATGCGAGAGACATCACCCACACGCCCCTGTTCGGCGATACCGCCTTCTATGTCGCTATCGTCATGGCCGCGTTCGCTATTCTGTTCGGCACCCGCCATACCGACGCCACCGAACATCACGAAGGGTTGATTCACGCCGTGGCGTTCGAGTCGCTGGTCAAGCTACTCGCCTTTCTGCTCCTGGGCGCCTATGTCACCTGGGGCATGTTCGACGGCCTCGGCGAGCTGATGGGCCATGCCGAACAGCAGCTGGAGCTGCAACGTCAGCTCGCTACCCAGGATTTCGGCCAGAGCTTCTGGGCCCAGACACTACTCGCCATGCTGGCGATTCTGTGCCTGCCGCGACAGTTCCATGTCGCGGTCGTGGAGAACACTCATCAGGATGACGCTTCGAAAGCGCGCTGGCTGTTTCCGCTGTATCTCATCGCCGTGGCTTTTTTCGTCGTTCCGCTGGCCGCCGCCGGGCTGATCCTGTTCTCCGAAAGCGGGGTCGAGGCGGACACCTATGTCCTGGCCCTGTCGATGGCATCCGGACATGAGTGGCTGACGCTGCTGACCTTCATCGGCGGCTTTTCCGCCGCTACCGGCATGGTCATCGTGGCGGCGGTCGCGGTATCGATCATGATCTCCAATGAAATCGTCATCCCCGCCCTGTTTCGCTTGCGCTGGTTCGACACCAAGGCGCGCGACTACGGGCGCATGGTATTGCGTGCCCGTCGGCTTACTATCATTGCCGTACTCGCCATGGCGTACGGCTTCTATCACCTGATTGGCGAATTTACCTCCCTGGCCTCGATCGGCATGTTGTCGTTCGCTGCAGCGGCCCAGTTCGCGCCGGCCCTGATCGGCGGCCTCTACTGGAAACGTGGCAACCGGCTGGGGGTCATCGTGGGCATGAACGCAGGCTTTGCCATCTGGGCCTATAGCCTGCTGCTGCCCGCCATGATCGGCGCCGGTGTATTGCCCGTCGCCTGGCTGGATGGAGGACCGCTAGGGGTCACATGGCTATCGCCCACCGCCCTGTTCGGCCTCAATCTGGGCGACAGTTTTACTCACGGCGTGATGCTGTCGCTCGGGGTCAATCTGTTCTGTTACATCTTCGTATCGCAGGTGACGTCTCAGCGGGTGGTGGAGCGCATCCAGGCCTCGCTGTTCGTCGATAGTGTCGAAACGCGCCAGACCTCGGTCAACCGGCCCTGGACTGGCGCCACCACCGTGGGAGACCTGAAAGTCCTTTGCGAACGCTTTCTGGGAGCCGACCAGGTCGAGCGCGCCTTCGCCGACTACGCCAGGCGCAGCGCCAAGACCCTGGAAAACAGCACTCGAGCCTCGATCGACATCATCCAGTTCACCGAACGCTTTCTGGCGTCGGTACTCGGCGCATCGTCGGCGCGGATCGTGGTCAACTCGGCCCTGCAGGGTCGCGGTATCGGCATTTCGGATGTGATCTCGATCGTCGACGAAGCCTCCCAAGTTCTCGAGTTCAACCGTGCTCTACTCCAGGCCACCATCGAGAACATCAACCAGGGCATCAGCGTGGTCGATCAGAACCTGCGCCTGGTGGTCTGGAATCAGCGCTATCTGGAACTGTTCCGCTTTCCCGATCACCTGATCCGGGTCGGCGCCCCCATCGACCGCATCTTCCGCTATAACGCCCACAACGGCGAATACGGCCCCGGCGACCCCGAAGAGCACGTGCAGTTGCTGCTGGACAACATTCGCGACGGCCAACCCCACCGTTATGTGCGTTACCGCCAGGATGGCAGCGTGCTCGAGGTACAGGGAAACCCCATGCCCGGCGGCGGGTTTGTCTATACCTATCAGGACATCACCCAGCAGAAGCGCATCGAGGAAGCCTTGATCCGCTCGGAAAACAACATCCGCATCTATACCGACAATGTGCCGGCGCTGATCGCCTACTTCGACAAGGAGTGTCGCTACCTGTTTACCAACCGGGCCTATGAGCAGGCATTCGGCATCGACCGCAACGCCGTGATCGGCAAGCGCTTCGAGCAAGTGCTTCCCGCCCATAGAGCACAGGAGCGTGCGCCCTGGGTAGCGCGCGCCTTGAGAGGCGAACGCGTCAGCTTTGAAGTCTCGCTCCAGCTCGATGACGTGATGCGCTACATGCTGGTGACCTATACGCCCCATTTCGGCGATAGCGAGGCCATTCTCGGCTTTTTCGCCCTGTATCAGGACATTACCGAGCGACGCCAGGCAGAGATCGCCCTCAAGGAAACTAACGAGACCCTGGAGGAACGGGTTCGCGAGCGAACCCAGGCGCTTTCCGAAGCCAATGCCGCCCTGCGCCAGGAAAATCGGGTGCGCGCCGAAGCCGAACAAGCCCTGCGTCAGGCCAAGCAACTGGCCGAAGATGCCAACGCCTCCAAGACCCGCTTCCTGGCGGCGGCGAGCCACGACCTGCTGCAGCCGTTGAATGCCGCCCGACTTTTCACTTCAGCCCTGCTGCAGAACGACATGGCAGAGGATACCCAGCGGACCATCGGTCATATCGACAACTCCTTGCAAGCCGCGGAAGAGCTATTGAGCACGCTGCTGGACATTTCCAAGCTCGATGCCGGCGCCCTCACCCCCCGGCGCAGCCACTTCGCCCTGGCCGATATCTTGCTGCCGCTGCGGGCGGAATTCGACGTCATGGCCGAAAACCGCGGCCTGGACCTGTCGGTGGTTCCTACCCGGCTCTGGGTGGACAGCGATCCGCAAATGCTGCGCCGCATCGTGCAGAATTTCCTGGCCAACGCCATTCGCTACACCCAGGAGGGGCAGGTGCTGCTAGGATGCCGCCGCCATGGGGATCGTCTCTCGATCGAGGTCTGGGATAGCGGGCCCGGCATACCAGAGTCCAAACTTTCCGAGATATTTCAGGAGTTCCGTCGCCTGGACCAGGCTTCACGCCACAAGGAGAGCGAAAAAGGTCTGGGGCTCGGTCTTTCCATTGCCGATCGCATGAGCCGTGTGCTGGATCATCCCATCAAGGTCCGCTCGTGGGTGGACGTGGGAACCATGTTCTCCGTTACGGTACCCATCGTTGCCGCGGGGGAAGCCAAGGCCGAATCCTTCGACGCCTCGTCGCGACGCAGCGGCAACAAGTTGGCGGGCACGCGCATCGTATGTATCGATAACGAAACCCTGATTCTCGAAGGGATGAGCGCCATGCTGTCGGGATGGGGATGCGAGGTCTTCACCGCTACCAGCATCGGCGGCGCCAAGTCGATCCTGCGCAATCTGGATGGCGACCCCGATGCCATACTCGCCGATTACCACCTGGATAACGAAGTCACTGGATTGATGGCGCTCGAGGCGTTAAGCGAAAGGGTTGCAGGCGCGGTGCCGGGTATCGTGATTACCGCCGACCGCACCGAGGCCGTGGCGGAGGAGGTCAAGCGCAGTGGCTATCAGTTACTGCTCAAGCCGGTTCGTCCCGCGGCGCTGAGAGCGCTGCTCACCCGTACGCTGCAAGCCAGCCGAGCGGGACAGCAGGAGCAGGAGTAAAAACCGAACAAGAGCGATAAGAGCCAAGGTGGTGGATGCCATGCAACATCCACCTTGTGGCGGTCAGGATTCAACCTTGGGCGGGTCGACCTCAAGCTTCTGGGCCGCAATCACGGCTTGGGTGCGCGAATGAACTCCCAGCTTGCGCAGGATAGCGGTCACGTGCGCCTTGATGGTGGCTTCCGAGACGCTCAGTTCATAGGCGATCTGCTTGTTGAGCAGGCCTTCGGTCAGCATGTTCAAGACCCGGAATTGCTGCGGGGTGAGAGAGGCGATCGCTTCAGCGAAACGTGTCTCCTCTTCGCTGCTGTCTTGCAGCACATTGGCCAGCGCTTCGGGCAGCCAAACCTCACCCTGCAATATCTCGCCCACGGCTTCGGCGATCAATTGCAGCGACGAGGACTTGGGAATGAAACCCGATGCGCCATAGTCGATGGCACGCCGTACCACATAGGGCTCGTCGCTTCCGGATACCACCGCCACGGGGATATCGGGCATCTGTCCACGCAGCTGGATCAATCCGGAAAATCCGTGCGCGCCGGGCATGTGCAGGTCCAGCAGGATCAGGTCGGCGTCGGGATGGCGATTGACCACTTCGTTGGTTGCTTCCATCGTGTCGGCTTCCACTATCTCCGCCTGTGGGGCCAACTGGCGCAGCGCTTGTGTAAGCGCCGCGCGGAACAGCGGATGATCGTCAGCGACGATGAATTTATGGGCAAAGGCCATGGATTTTCCTCCGGTTCCTTAAGCAGCGGGAGCTTGGCCTGCCGCCGCAACGCTAGGCTCATACGGTTGATGCATGTTACCCCATGGGCTTAACGATGCCCAACCGTCATGCACAGAATGTTACGACTTTAAAACTGACCATTAAAATTGACCATTAAAACAACGATGCCGACCCAGAAGGTCGGCATCGAGGCAGTCGTAGCATTGCAGGCGGCAAAAAGCCTTATTGGTTGGCGCGGTGCTCGATGAGATCATCGACCACGCTGGGGTCCGCCAATGTGCTGGTGTCGCCCAGGCCGTCGCATTCGTTGGCGGCGATCTTGCGCAGGATACGGCGCATGATCTTGCCGGAACGCGTCTTGGGCAGCCCCGGCGCCCACTGGATGATATCCGGCGAGGCGATCGGCCCGATATCCTTGCGCACCCATTGAGTCAACTCCTTCTTCAGCTCATCGGTTGGCTCGGCAGTATCGTTGAGAGTGACATAGATGTAGATCCCCTGGCCCTTGATGTCGTGGGGGAAACCCACCACGGCAGCTTCGGCCACGGCCTCGTGGGCCACCAGCGATGATTCGATCTCGGCGGTACCCATGCGGTGCCCGGAAACATTGAGCACGTCGTCGACGCGACCGGTGATCCAGTAGTAGCCGTCCTCGTCACGACGACAGCCGTCACCGGTAAAGTACATGCCCTGGTAGGTCGAGAAGTAGGTCTGCACGAAGCGGTCGTGATCGCCCCAGATCGAGCGCGCCTGACCCGGCCAGGAGTCCAGAATCACCAGGTTGCCTTCGGTGGCGCCTTGCAGCTCGTTACCTTCGCTGTCGACCAGTGCCGGCACCACGCCGAAGAACGGCTGGGTTGCTGAACCCGGCTTGAGATCCGTGGCGCCGGGAAGCGGTGCAATCATGATGCCGCCGGTCTCGGTTTGCCACCAGGTATCGACGATAGGACATTTCTCGTTGCCGATCACGCGATAGAACCATTCCCAGGCTTCCGGGTTGATCGGCTCGCCGACCGAGCCCAGCAGGCGCAGGCTGGCCCGTGAGCTGCTCTGCATGACATCGTCGCCGTGGGCCATCAGGGCACGTACGGCAGTCGGCGCGGTATAGAGGATCGAGACATTGTGCTTGTCGACGATCTCGCCCATGCGGCCATGAGTCGGATAGCTCGGCACGCCTTCGAACATCAGCGTGGTGGCGCCATTGGCCAACGGCCCGTAGATGATGTAACTGTGTCCGGTCACCCAGCCGACATCCGCAGTACACCAGTAGACCTCGCCATCCTGGTAGTCGAATACGTACTGGTGAGTCAGGGCGGCATAGGTGAGATAACCGCCGGTAGTGTGTTTGAGGCCTTTCGGCGCCCCGGTGGAACCGGAGGTATAGAGAATGAACAGCGGGTCTTCGGCGTTCATCTCTTCAGCGGGGCACTCGGTGGACTGCTTCTCCACTACATCCGAGTACCAGACGTCGCGCCCGTCGTTCCACTCGATATCGCCGCCGGTACGCTTGACCACCAGCACCTTCTCGCATACATCGGTGCCATCGCGGGTCAGTGCCGCATCGACGTTATCCTTGAGCGGCACGTGCTTGCCGCCGCGGACCGATTCATCAGCGGTAATCACCAGCTTGGAAGCGGCACCGATCACCCGCTGAGCCACGGCGTCCGGCGAGAAGCCGCCGAACACCACCGAATGCACGGCACCGATGCGGGCGCATGCCAGCATGGCGACGGCCGCTTCGGGAATCATCGGCATGTACAGGGTAACGACATCGCCCTTGCCGATGCCCAGCTCCTTGAGTGCATTGGCCAGCTGGCAAGTTCTGGCGTGCAGCTCACGGTACGTGATCGTCTTCGATTCGTTGGGGTCGTCGCCTTCCCAGATGATCGCCGGCTGGTCGCCGCGGGTCTCTAGGTGGCGATCGAGACAGTTGGCGCTGGCGTTCAGGGTGCCGTCCTCGAACCAGCGAATATCCACATTGTGGGCGTCGAACTTGGTGTTCTTGATTTTCGTCGGTGTCTTGAACCAATCCAGACGTTTGGCCTGTTCCGCCCAGAAGCCTTCCGGGTCATCCACCGACTGTTGGTACATGGCCTGGTATTTTTCTTTATCGGCCCAGGCGTTGGCAGCGAAATCCTCGCGCACTGGATAAACGTTCTGCTGTTCGCTCATGAAATTGCCTCTAGTCCGTGGGAATGAATCCGTGGAATACACTCTTTAGGGGGGATATTGCCGGCCAGGTTGTTGTTAGCTGTACCGACGCCATTTATCACGCCCAGCATAAACCTCCCGTGCCGAGCTTCCCTTTAGACATTGGTAGCAAGTTTTTTTGTTTAAAAAACAAAGCCCTGCAGCTAAATATCAGCTTCCCTATAGACATGATAGACCAAGGTCTGAGCGCAATCACGGCAGCGGTAGCGCCTCCCTTTCAATACTAGGCCATGACGTCTGGAGGTAAAGCCGTGTTCCTGGCAGCCACAACGATAGCGATAGGGAGTGGGGCGCGCACGTCGTGTATCGAAGCGATGAGTGACTTGGGCCGCCAGCCCGAACAGCTCGCGCATCACCGTCTGCCATTCCCGGCCATGGGGTTTCAAGCGGGTACCATCCTGCAGATGGAACACCAGCCAGTGCGCCATTTCATGAGGAACCACTTCCACCATGAAGGCATCGCGATTTTCCTCCAGCAGGCTCGGGTTGAAGCGCAGCCCGCCGCGGCCGAGATGGGCCTGGCCGGCCGAGCCACCACGCAAGTCGAACCAGACACCGGGACGCGGCAGCTGCGGATGAACCTCCCGGCACAGCGCCCATGCCGCTTCCACACGGGCTTCCACCGCCTGGAACAGCTGCGCTCTATCCAGTGCGGCTAATGCCGTGGAGTCGGGAGAAGGCAATACAGGTTTCGTCATGATGCTAAACTACGCTTTTGATCCACGTGATTGTGAGGCTAGCATGGCAGACCGTCCCGCCGCCGAAGCGGAAACCAACCTACCCCAACCGCTACTGGACGACGCTCAGTTGGAACGCCTGGATGAGTTTCTCGACTCCGACCAGGTCGACGACGATGCTCTGGACATGATCTCGGCCCACGGGTTTCTAGTGGCTTTGGCCGTCGCCCCTGGCGAACTCGACCCCACCACTTGGCTCGCGGAGCTTTTTCAAGGTGAGCCCCGCTTCAGCGACCCGACTCAACGCGACGATATTTTGGGATTGCTCGTCTTGCTGCGCGACAATGCCATTGCCGTACTGGAACAAGGCGGACTGCCGGAACTGCCGTTTGACCTGAGTCTCGAGGGACTGACGCCGGAGGAGACGCCGATCGGTGACTGGTGCGCCGGGTTCATGGAAGCGGTATTTCTCGATGAAGCCGCCTGGTTCGCAGAGGATGAGGAAGCCACCGCCACCCTGTTGCTGCCCTTCATGCTGCTATCGGGCCTATTCGACGATGAACCGGACATGACCGAGCTTGCCGGCGACACACAGCGCGTGGAGACCTTCGTCGCCCAGCTACCCGAGCTGGTACTGGATCTCTATCTGCACTATCGCGTTCCCCCCGAAACGCCCAAGCCCAAACCGCGCAGGAAGACGCCGGCCAAGGGCCGGAGGAGCTAGCGCAAGCGCGACAGCGCACTATCCAGGGTGCCGAAAACCCACTCCTTGGCTCGTTGCCATAGTGGACGCCGGGCCCAGACAGCAGCGTCCACTTCACGGCTGGTAGCGAAATTGGCCTCGAACAGCTCGCTTACTTCACGTGCAAAGCGCGGATCATCCACCTCCTGGTTGGCTTCCAGATTCCAATGCAGGTTCCAATGATCGAAATTGCATGATCCCAAGCTCACCCAATCGTCCACCAGCACGAACTTGGCATGGATGAAACTGGGTTGAAATTCGAAGATTCTTACGCCGGCCTTGAGCATGCGCTGATAATACCGCTGGCCGGCATGGCGCACGCTAGGGTGATCGCTTTTGTCGCCGGGCAGCAATAGCCGCACATCCACTCCCCGACGCGCCGCCTTGACCAGACGACGGCGCAACTGGAACGTCGGCACGAAATAAGGCGTACACAACCATAGGCGCTCGCGTGCGGCACCCACCCGCTGGTAAAGCGAATGACGGATTGCCTGGTAGCGGTAGCCTTGCCCCGAGATGACTCGTCCGCGCATGCCGCTTTCGCCATGTTCGGGCCAGACAGCGGCTGGCAGCGAATGGACCAGTTGCGCAGCCGCCTGGCCTCGGGTCATACGTGAGTCCCACAGTTCGCTGAACAGGCGTATCCAATCCTGCACCACCGGCCCTTCAATACGTACGGCAATTTCGTACCAGTCGTTGAGGAACTCATCCACCGCGCCGAATCCGCCGGTGAAGGCGACCTTGCCATCGACCACCACGATCTTGCGATGATCCCGGCTCAGGTTACGCGCCAATGAGTGGAAACCGATAGGGTTGAAAAAACGCACCGCCACCCGACTCTGCTCGAGCCGCTGGCGATCGGCACTGGAAAGTCCCATGGCACCGTAGCCATCCAGCAACAGCAATACCGTGACATCGCGCTGGGCGGCCGCTATCAAGGCATCGCACAGCTGGGTTGCCAGAACGCCGGACTCCATCAGGTAGAGCTCGACCAGCACGTACGTCTGTGCTTCGTCCACCGCCTTGAAGATAGCGGGCAGAAAGCGCGATGCCTGGGGCAGCATCGTGAAAGTGTTGTCGTCTCGCCAAGTGGCTCGCATGCCTTCTCCTGCGGTTCTTCTCATCAACCGCCTCAGTCGGAACGAGCCAGTGAGCGGTGTACATACAAATCGTAACGGCTGGTCTTGCCTTCCACACAATGATGAGGAGCCGGCCCCTCGATAGGAGGCGCCTTGCGCGGGCGCTTTACCACCACACGATGGGTTGCGACCTGCAGCGCGGCGTCCAGCAGCAGAGGGGCATCATTGTCCTCGCCCGCCAGTTCACGGAAGATTCGCATCTCTTTCTTGACCAGTGCCGACTTCTCCCGGTGGGGAAACATGGGATCGAGATGCACCACCTGCGGCGGGAAATCCGCCTGTTTCACGAGATCCTCGAGTTGCTGTGCGGCATCGCCCTCGAGCAAGCGCATGCGGGCGATGATAGCCGCCGCCTCGATATCCTGAGCACCGCGTTCCAGGCCATCCCGCAACAAGGCCGCAATGGCCGGCACACGCTCGATCAGCAGTACCTCGGCGCCCAGGCTTGCCAGCACGAAGGCATCGCGACCCAATCCTGCTGTGGCATCCACCACATGCGGTGTGACTCCTCTGGCCAGACCGCAGGCCTTGGCCACCAACTGGCCACGCCCTCCCCCGAACTGGCGACGATGCGCCACCTTGCCGCTGGTGAAATCCACCCTGAGCGGCTTGCCGTAGCGCGCCTCGTCCCCCGCCAGCACCAGACCGCCCGGTTGGCGTACCAGCGCCAGGCCGGGAGCCGGCGTCATTAGGATTTTTTCCATGCCACATCGTTGCGCAGGTAGACGGGCTGGACCTCATGGGCCTCACGCCCCAACCCGGCGTCCAGGTCGCGAGCCGCCAGCAACAGCATGTCGTCGGCGCTGGCTTCCAGGGAAGTGACAAGTTGCCCGACTCCAGCCTGTACCGTCACCGGCATCTGCTCCCATAGCGCCCAGCCCGAGCCGACCCCGACCCATTCGGTCTCTTGATCAGGCAAGACAAAGTGCTGCGGCGCGATAACCGCCTCTGCTTGCAGGCAGGTCACTCCCCCTGCGTTGCAGTGCCAAGCCGCGGCATAGATCTCATTCATGCGCGCATCGAGGGCCGTGATCAGATAGCGAAAGTGATGGCGGCGGTGCGCTCCCAAGGCCAACGCCTCGAGCGTCGAGATTCCCAGCAATGGGCGGTCCAGCCCGAAAGCCAGCCCCTGGGCGGCGCCAGCGGCAATGCGCAAGCCGGTGAACGACCCCGGCCCCCGGCCATAGGCCACGGCATCGAGTTCCCCCGAGGCCACGCCCGCTTCGGCCAGCACTTCTTCAACCATCGGCATCAGACGACGAGTATGGGCGCGCGGGGTGAGTTCAAAGCGGCTGAAGCACTCATCCTCGCGACCGGGTTCGCGCCGCAGCAACGCAACCGAACAGGCGCTGGATGAGGCATCGAGCGCAAGCAGTAATGTGGACATGACGTAGAGTCACCGAACAAAATGAACCGCTAGTATACGTGGCCTGGGCCGACACGACGATGGCCCGCTTGAATGAAGCGAGCCATCGTCTGGAGGAGACTACCGCCTTACTGCAGGAGGTACTGCCTCGATCGAACTACGACTTCAACGCCTCCATCACCTGACGGGTGATGTCGTCCACACTGCCGATGCCTTCCACCCGGTGATAGGCGGGGGCGGCTTGCGGGTCTTCCTTCGCCCATTGCTGATAGTAATCGACCAGGGGTGCCGTCTGATCATGGTAGACCGCCAGACGGTTGCGCACGGTGGATTCCTGGTCATCGTCGCGCTGGATCAGTGGCTCGCCGGTGACGTCATCCTTGCCCGGCTCCTTGGGCGGATTGTAATCGACGTGATATACCCGGCCTGAAGCTGGATGAACGCGGCGACCGCCCAGGCGGTTGACAATCTCCTCGTCGGGCACGGCGATCTCGAGCACGTGATCGAGCTTGACCCCGGCTTCCTTCATGGCATCGGCCTGAGGAATGGTGCGCGGAAAACCATCGAACAGGAAGCCATTCTTGCAGTCCGGCTGGGCGATACGCTCCTTGACCAAGGCGATGATCACATCATCGGAGACCAGGCCGCCACTCGTCATGATTTCCTTGACCTTTAGCCCCAGCTCGCTGCCCTCCTTCACCGCGGTGCGCAGCATGTCGCCGGTGGAAATCTGAGGAATCTTGTACTGCTCGCAAATGAACTGAGCCTGGGTTCCTTTACCTGCGCCGGGGGCGCCCAACAGGATCAAACGCATCGCACTGCTCCTTGAATGAAGACGAAAGTGGTGAAGACGACATTATTGTGTAGTCGGAAGAATGAACGATCGCACCAAAATGGAAGACCGTTGACAATAACGGGGCCGTTGCACCGGCACAACTCCCCAAAAGCCTGAGACAGGTGCTTTTTTCCAATTTTTTGTATTGCAAAACAGGTTGTTGATAAAAAAATTGCACTTTGGTCGCCTGCCTGCGGCAACCGCCCCCGCAGCGAAGCAAAGCGGCGCCCGAAGGCGCCGCTGAAGGACTTGCCGTTACCGCCTGACGTTACAGCAGCAAGCGGCGGATATCGCTCAACACATCGGCCAGGAACGCGGTAAAGCGCGCCGCGTCGGCACCGTTGATGGCGCGGTGATCGTAGGACAGCGACAGCGGCATCATCAGCCGCGGCTGGAACTCGCCACCGTCCCATACCGGCTTCATCTGCGCCTTGGAGACGCCGAGGATCGCCACTTCGGGAGCATTGACGATAGGCGTGAACGCTGTGCCACCGATCGATCCCAGACTCGAGATGGTGAAACATCCACCGGTCATCTCGTCACGCTTGAGCTTCTTGGTCTGAGCCTTCTTGCCCAGTTCCGCCATGTCCCGAGCCAGCTCGATGAGCGATTTCTTGTCGGCGTCGCGTACCACCGGCACCATCAAGCCATCCGGGGTATCGACGGCAATGCCGATATGGACGTATTTCTTCCACACCAAAGTTTCGCCATCGCCCTTCAGGCTGACGTTGAACTGCGGGAACATGCGCAGGGCGAAGGCGCACGCCTTGACCAGAAACGGCAGCGGCGTGAGCTTGGCGCCCTGGGCTTCGGCTTCGGCCTTCATCGACTTGCGGAACGCCTCGAGCTCGGTAATATCCGCCTCGTCGAACTGGGTAACATGAGGCACGTTGACCCAGCTGCGGTGCAGGTTGGTCGCGCCCATCTTGAGCAGGCGTCCCATCGGCTTTTCTTCGACTTCACCGAACTGGCTGAAATCGACCTGCGGGATCGGGGGTATGCCCGAACCACCGGCAGCCGGCGCCTCCGCCTGGCTCTTGCCCTGATTGGCAATCGCCTGCTTGACGTAGACATGGACGTCTTCCTTGAGAACGCGATCCTTCGGCCCGCTGGGCTTGACCAGCCCCAGGTCGACGCCCAACTCTCGCGCCAGCATGCGTACCGCCGGTCCGGCATGCACCAGCTTGCCATCGCGCGGCTTGTGCGCAGCCATCTGCGCTTCGGGGCTGGGCGTACCCGCCGGTGACGCTGATGATTTGGCTCCTGGCTGACTTGAACTACTCTGCTGCGCCTTCTGCTGAGATGCCTTCTCCGGCGCTGCCTTTTTCGGCGCCGACTTCTTCGCTTTAGCACCACCTGCCGAGGCGACCTCGATATAACCGATGACATCGCCTTCGGATACCGTGTCGCCCTCTTTCACGGTGAGCTCGAGCAGCTTGCCCTTGTAGGGGCTCGGCACATCCATGGAAGCCTTGTCGGACTCCAGCGTGATCAGCGGATCTTCTTCGTTGATCTCGTCACCGGCAGCAGCAGCGATCTCGATGATCGGTACGTCGGAGGAACCGGAAAGATCGGGTACGCGAATCTCCTTTCGCTCGGGCTCGCCGTCCTCGCTTTCGCCTTCGTCCTTACCCTCGCCTTCGCTCTCTTCTTCGGCGGTATCTTCGGCCGCCTCGAGGTCGTCGGATACCTTGGGGTCGGCAGTGCCTTGCGATTCGTCAGCGCTTTCGCTGTCATCGCCTTCGCCGGCAATCTCCATCTGGCCGATCACATCGCCTTCGGATACCGTGTCGCCCTCTTTCACGCTGAAGCTGACGATCTTGCCGCCATGGGGGCTGGGCACGTCCATGGAGGCCTTGTCGGACTCCAGCGTGATCAAAGTATCCTCGGCATCGACGTCATCGCCTTCGCCCACGGCTACTTCGATTACCTCGACGTTCTCCGAGCCGCCCAGGTCGGGCACCTTGATATCGACGGTCTGCTTGCCGCCACTCTTTTTCGCGGCGGGCTTCTTCGGCTCCTGCTCTTGCGCTGGCTGCTCTTGCTCGTCCGGGGCCGATTTTTCCTGCTCCTGCTCCGCCTCGTCGTCGCTTTCGCTGCTACCTTCCGCTTCAAGCTCGAGGATATCGTCGCCTTCCGAGACGCTATCGCCCTCTTTCACCAGCACCTTGACCACCTTGCCGCCCTTGGGAGCGGGCACGTCCATGCTGGCCTTGTCGGATTCGAGTGTGATCAGGGTGTCTTCCGCTTCGATGACGTCGCCTTCGGACACCGCGATCTCGATGATTTCGACACCTTCGCTACCGCCGATGTCGGGAACTTTGATGATTTCGCTACTCAAGGTCGCGCTCCTTCCAAATCGTACCTGGAACCGGTGGGAACCCCACCGGGTCATCGGATCAGCTGGTCAGCGGGTTAGGCTTGTTGGGGTCGATGCCGTATTTCTTCAGCGCCTCCCCTACCAGCGTACGTTTGATCTCGCCGCGATCCGCCAAGGCCTTGAGCGCGGCCACCACCACGAAGTACCGGTCCACTTCGAAGAAGTAACGCAGCTTTTCGCGGGTATCGGAACGACCAAACCCGTCAGTGCCTAATACATAGTAGTCGCTCGGCACCCAGGCGCGCACTTGGTCGGCGTAGAGTTTCATGTAGTCGGTCGAGGCCACCACGGGGCCCTCGCGTCCTTCCAGGCACCGGGTAACGTGCGGCTTTGCCGGCTCGTCATCCGGATTGAGGAATGCCTCGCGCTCGAGCAGCAGCGCTTCGCGGCGCAGCTCGTTGAAGCTGGGAACGCTCCAGATATCGGCTCCAATGCCCCACTCGTCACGCAGCAGTTCGGCGGCGATCTCGACTTCGCGCAGGATGGTGCCGGAGCCCATCAGCTGTACGCGACCCTTGTCGCCCTGGGTTTCGCGCAGCAGGTACATGCCCTTGACGATATCCGCCGCGGGCACTTCGTCCATGGCGGGATGTTCGTAGTTCTCGTTCATCACCGTCAGATAGTAGAAGCAGTTTTCCTTGTCCTGGAACATGCGCTTCAAGCCATCCTGAACGATGACCGCCACTTCGTGGCCGTAGGTGGGGTCATAGCTTCTGCAGTTGGGAATGGTGGAAGCCTGGATCAGGCTGTGGCCATCCTGGTGCTGCAGCCCTTCGCCGTTGAGCGTGGTGCGCCCGGCGGTACCCCCGACCATGAAGCCGCGAGCCTGCAGGTCGCCAGCCGCCCAGGCCAGATCGCCGATACGCTGGAAGCCGAACATCGAGTAGTAGACGTAGAACGGCAACAGGGTCAGATTGTTGTTGCTATAGGAGGTCGCCGCGGCCATCCACGCCGACATGGCGCCGGCCTCGGTGATACCTTCCTCGAGGATCTGGCCTTTCTGATCCTCGCGATAGAACATGATCTGACCCTTGTCGACCGGCTCGTACTTCTGCCCTTCGGAGGTATAGATACCCAACTGGCGGAACATGCCCTCCATGCCGAAGGTGCGCGCCTCATCGGGAATGATCGGCACCACCTGCTTGCCCAGCTTCTTGTCCTTCACCAGACCGTTGAGGATACGTACGAAGGCCATGGTGGTGGAGACTTCACGGCCCTTGGAGCCACCGGTCTGGGAGGCGAATATCTTGTCGTCGAGGCCGGGGATTTCCAGGGCCTCGAAGTCGCTGCGACGGCTCGGTAGGTAGCCGCCCAGGCGCTCGCGCTGCAGGTGCATGTACTTGAGCTCGGGGGAGTCGTCCTCCGGCTTGTAGTACGGCACTTCCTTGAGCTGTTCGTCGGAGAGGGGAATACCGAAGCGATCGCGGAATTTCTTCAGCGCCTCGTATTCCATGCTCTTGACCTGGTGAGCTTCGTTGGCCGCTTCGCCATCGCCGCTGCCCATGCCGTAACCCTTGATGGTATGCGCCAGGATTACCGTCGGCTTGCCATTGGCGTTGTTGACCGCCTCGTCGTAGGCCGCATAGACCTTGAACGGATCGTGACCGCCACGGTTGAGCTTCCAGATATCCTCGTCGGAGAGGTCCTTGACCATCTCCTCGGTTTCCGGGTACTTGCCGAAGAAGTGCTCGCGAGTATAGGCGCCGCCGTTGGCCTTGTAGTTCTGGTATTCGCCATCGACCGCTTCGTCCATGCGCTTTTGCAGAATCCCCTTGCTGTCCTTCTCGAACAGCGGATCCCAGTGGCGTCCCCAGACCACCTTGACCACATTCCAGCCGGCGCCGCGGAAGACTCCTTCGAACTCGTCCATGACCCGCGAGTTACCGCGTACCGGGCCGTCGAGACGCTGAAGGTTGCAGTTGATGACGAAGATCAGGTTGTCGAGGTTCTCACGGCCGGCCAGGGAAATGGCACCCAAAGATTCCGGCTCGTCGCACTCGCCGTCGCCCATGAAGCACCAGATCTTGCGATCCTTCATGTCCTTCATTTCACGCGAATGCAGATACTTCATCACGTGAGCCTGGTAGATCGCCTGGATCGGCCCAAGGCCCATGGAGACGGTGGGGAACTGCCAGAAATCGGGCATCAACCAAGGGTGCGGATAGGAAGACAGGCCGTCGCCGTCGACTTCCTGGCGGAACTTGTCCATCTGCGCTTCGGACAGGCGGCCTTCCAGGTAGGCACGAGCGTAGATACCCGGCGCCACATGGCCCTGGATATAGACCAGATCGCCTTCGAAATCACCGTTGGGAGCGCGGAAGAAATGGTTGAAGCCCACGTCGTACAGCGTCGCCGCCGACATGAAGCTGGCGATATGGCCGCCCAGCCCCGGATTGGCCCGGTTGTTGCGGATCACCTGGGCGATGGCGTTGTAGCGAATCAAGGAGCGAATACGCCGCTCCATGAACAGATCCCCCGGCATCGGCGACTCCCGATGTACAGGGATGGTGTTACGGTGCGGGGTCGTCACCGAGAAGGGCACTCTCATCCCGTCCCGACGCAGGCGATCCGCCAGGCGGGTCATCAGGTAGCGGGCGCGGTCTTCACCCTCACGATCCAGTACCGATTCCAGGGATTCCAGCCACTCCGTGGTTTCGACCGGATCGAGATCTTCTCTTGGCTCCAGACTCATAGAGGTCTCTCCGAATGACGATAAATGACAATGACCCCGCCAATTCAGGGGCCCATGGCGTCTGCGGCAATAAGCTCGCCACAGACCGAAGATCCGTCAGGGTCCCTCTTGATCACCAGCGCTTCGCTGTGATCGATTGGGTTTTAACCCTGGATTCAAGGAGATAGTTCTCCTCGAATGTAGTAAAGCTACATAAATGTTTGAAAATGACGGCACCATATAGCGAGAAGATACCCCAAAAGGCGACTTTCTGCCAATCATAGCTCACTGAAAAGCCTATCCAAAACAGCATATTGCACCGCAACATTAGACCTTGGAATGAGCTTCCCCTATTGATGGCAATCGATCAGCGCAGCGGGCCGATCTTGTAGTCAAACTACCGTTTTATCGGTTATTGAACGTAACTTGCGGTTTTTATTCAGTGAGCGTCAGCTGTTGTCGATAATAAGCCCAGTCGAAGGCCGGCCCGGGGTCTGTCTTGCGCAGCGGAGCCACACGCGCGTGGCTGGTGATACGCGTCTCATCGAGAGACGGATAGACGTTCAGCAGCAGTCGGGTGATGCGACTCAAAGACGCATACTGAGCCTGAGAGAACGGCGTTTCGTCATCGCCCTCAAGTTCGATTCCGATAGCGAAATCGTTAAGCGCACGCCGCCATTGCCTGCGCTGCGAGTCGAACCAGCGCGAGCGACCCGCATGCCAGGCACGCTGACCGAACGGCACGAACTGCACGCACTCGCCGTCGCGACGAATCAGCAGATGCGCCGACACCCGCAGATGGGCGATAGCGGCAAAGTACGGGTGCCCGTGCGGCTCCAGGTTATTGGTGAACAAGGCTTCGATGGCATCGCCGCAGAACCGCCCCGGAGGCAGGCTGATGGCGTGCAGCAGCAATAGCGATACTTCATCCTCGGGTCGCGAATCACAATTGGGCGACACCACCCGTCGCGCCTGGCGCCACCACCCCTGCTCGAATGTTTGTTGCGGATTACCCACCCTGCCCCCTGACGTCATGCCGTGAGTTTTTCTATAATGCCCCACCATACGCCACTTCCCTTGCGCAAAGGCACCTCATGCACGATCTCAAGCACAGTCTCACACACGGCCCCAGGAACTACCAAGATGCGTTGGCCGAAGAGATACGCTCCAGCGCTGCCCGCTTGTTAGCAGAGGACATCGGTACCGGCGACATCACCGCCGAACTGATTCCCGTCGATCAATGGGCCAAGGCCCGCGTGGTCACTCGCGAGGCCGCGGTACTGTGCGGCAGCGCCTGGGTGGACGAACTGTTTCGCCAATTGGATAGTCGTGTCGGCCTTCACTGGCTGGCGTTCGACGGTGAACAGCTGCAAGCCGGACAGACCTTTCTCGAACTGGAAGGTCCGGCACGTAGCCTGTTGACCGGAGAGCGCGCGGCGCTCAACCTGCTGCAGACCCTCTCTGCCACGGCCACGTCGACACGCGCCTACGTGGAACTGATCGAGGCCAGCGGCGTGCGCCTGCTGGACACCCGCAAGACTCTGCCGGGAATGCGCCTGGCTCAGAAATATGCCGTCAGCTGCGGCGGCGGCCACAACCATCGGTTCGGCTTGTGGGACGCCTTTCTGATCAAGGAGAACCATATCGCCGCCTGTGGCGGGATAGACGCCGCGGTCAAGCAGGCACGCGAGATCAAACCGGAGGCTCCGGTCGAGGTTGAAGTGGAAAGCCTTGACGAGCTGGACCAGGCTCTGGCCGCCGGTGCCGATATCATCATGCTGGATAATTTTTCGCTGGAGCAGCTGCGCGACGCGGTCAAGCGAACTCAAGGGCGCGCCACTCTGGAGGCGTCGGGCAACGTCGATGCTTCCACGTTGGAGGCCATCGCCGCCACCGGCGTCGACTGCATTTCCAGCGGTGCACTGACCAAGGACGTCAAGGCCATCGATCTGTCCCTGCGAATTATCGAAACCCGCGCCAACTGAACACCCGTTTGCCAGACGGGAAGCAACGGCGTATTGCGCATTCATCACGAGGCACTTTCCATGGCGTCCAGCCACTCATTTGCGCTTGATGCCATCGGCGTGATCGAAAGCGATTACCCGGACAAGTTCGGTATTCCCCGGCAACCCGGTCTGGCTCTCGACGCCCGTGCCACGCTGGTACTGGCCCCGCCTTACAACGACCCCTTGAGTGTTCGCGGGCTCGAGGCCTTCAGTCACTTGTGGCTGAGTTTCATTTTCCATCAGAGCCCCGAGCGCTGGACGCCGCTGGTGCGCCCGCCACGCCTGGGTGGCAACGCCAAGGTAGGCGTCTTCGCCAGCCGCAGCACCCACCGCCCCAATCGCCTCGGCCTCTCCCTTGTTGAGCTGGTCGATATCGATACCCGCCAGGGGGTACGTCTGGTGTTGCGCGGATGTGACCTGGTCAGCGGCACGCCGGTAGTGGATATCAAACCCTACCTGCCCTGGGCCGAATCACGACCCGAGGCGCGGGCGGGCTTCGCCCCCGAAGCGCCGACACAGCTGCCGGTGTGTTTTTCGGCCGAAGCGGAAGCTACCCTGGCGGTACGCTCGGACAACGAATCCCTGCGGGCATTGATTATCCAAGTACTGAGACAGGACCCGCGCCCCGCCTATCATGACAGGAAGCGCAAGACGGGTGACGCACGAGTCTATGGTGTACGGCTGCGCGACGTGGACGTTCGCTTTTGCGCGCACCATCACGAAAACGCCACGACCTTCGAGGTCGTGGCGATCGTTTAGGCTCAAGAGACCAATACGTCTTCGAGCCAGGCGTAGCAGCCCGTAAAGCTCAGGCGGGAAATTCGATACCGATGCGCCGCCCCACTTCCTCGTAGGCCTCGATGACGCCACCCAGACCCTGACGGAAGCGATCCTTGTCCAGCTTTTCCCTAGTATCGGCATCCCACAGACGGCAACCGTCCGGCGAGAACTCATCGCCCAGGATCACCTCTCCCTTGAACAGGCCGAACTCAAGCTTGTAGTCGACCAGCAGCAAACCGCCATGGGCAAACAGGGCCTTGAGAATCTCGTTGACCTTGTAGGTCAGGGTCTTCATCTGTGCCAACTGCTCGGACGTTGCCCAGCCGAACGTTTCCGCCAGCGACTCGTTGATCATGGGGTCGCCCTTGTCGTCGTTCTTCAGGAACAACTCGAAGGTCGGCGGCGTGAGTTCGCTGCCCTCCTCCACGCCCAGGCGCTTGACCAGGCCGCCGGCGGCAATATTGCGCACCACGCACTCCACTGGAATCATGTCCATCTTCTTGACCAGGCTTTCCGTATCGGACAGGCGCTGCTCGAAGTGGGTGGGAACGCCGGCGTCTTCCAGGCGCTCCATGATGAAGGCATTGAAGATATTATTGACCATTCCCTTGCGCGCCAGGGCTTCCTTCTTCTTGCCGTCGAAGGCGCTGGTGTCGTCGCGAAACTGAAGCACCAGCCGATCGGGGTCGTCGGTGGTGTAGACGGATTTTGCCTTGCCGGCGTAAAGTTCTTGACGCTTTTCCATGGGGGCTCCGAAAGGGAAAAAATCAAAATGCCAAGGGAGACGCGCATCTAGCGCAGGTAACCGGACACCCGTTCCAGCAATTCACGCTGATCATCGGCACTGAAGGCACGCTCGCTGTCGTTGACCGCCCGCAGGATCGTCCGATTCTGCCCCGCCGGTTCCAGCTCCAGGCGAATCTGTTGCGACATCTGGCGCACATCGGGACTGAAGACGATCTCGATCGGGTTGCGATTGCGCTCGGTGAGGGTCTTGTACTCGACCAGGAACGCGTACTCCTCGGGATACTCGGCAAGCAGCTCACGCTCTTCCTCCTGGGTGAAGTCCAGCGCAAGGTAGTGGCTCAGCTCCGCCCAGACGCGATCGATATCCAGCGGCACGTCGACCTGCCAACGGTCACCCTCCCGGGTCAGTTCCACAGCCTGCTCGCGATTGAGGCGCTGCGCGGAAAGCGATGACGAGCTGGTGGATGCCACGGCGCTGCGGGCACTCAGATGACTTTCGAGAGCCTCAAGACAGTTCGCCAGCGTATTGCCGCCGCGTTCGCAGCGAATTTCACTGCTCCCTTCGCGCAGGCCGCTGGTCAGGCTCAGGCGGCCCTGGTTGGTCTCGATGACGCCTTGGGTGGCATTGCTGGACTGCACGCCGAGCTGTCGAGTCCGGGCGAAGTGCTCGAGTTGGGGCCAGATGCGGCCAGGCTCCTCGGCCACCACCAGCCATTGCCGATCGCCCGCCGACCGACGCTCGACGTAGTCGGGCTGCATGGCGCTGCCGGTGGCCAGGGTTTGCGGAGCGCGCACTTCGAACGGTTCATCGCGGCGAGGAGCCGTTCGCGTCGCCCGTGGCACCGGCATGGCATCGGTGTAACGGCTCTCGTTTCGGCTCGGCGGCAGTACCAGGGGTTCTCCGGGTGCCGCCTCCACGTAATCCAGGTTACGGTCATGGTAAAAACCATCCCGCGCACAGCCCGCCAACGACATGGCCGCGACCAGGGTCAACGGCATCCATTTCAGCGCAGAGTTCATCAAGCCACCTTCGTTAAACAGATCGTCACCGGCTACGTATCCCGGCATGAACGCCTACCCGCGGGCAGGTCTAGTCTTCGACCACACCAGCCAGCTGCAGCGCTTCACTGACCGTGGCGTGATATTTTTCCGACAACCAGGTCAACGGCAGACGAATACCGGCCTCGGCATATCCCATGCGATTCAGGGCCCACTTCACCGGGATCGGGTTGGCCTCGATGCCTAGGTTGGTATGCAAAGGCATCAGCCGCGTGTTGATCTGGTGAGCCTTGTCGGAATCGCCGGCTATGGCAGCGGTACACAGGTCGTGCATGGCCTTGGGCGCGACATTGGCGGTCACCGAGATGTCACCATGGCCTCCCATCAGCATGAAATCACATGCCGTGGCGTCATCGCCGGAGTAGAGCATGAAGCCGCTACCCTTCAGGCGCGAGATCAGATCCTCGGCGCGCTCCAGATTGCCCGTGGCATCCTTCAGGCCGATGATGTTGTCGACCTCGGCCAAGCGTAGCACGGTTTCATTGTACAAATCGGAGCAGGTACGGCCGGGAACGTTGTAGAGAATGACAGGTAACTTGCTGCCCTCGGCCACCGCCTTGAAATGCTGGTACAGGCCTTCCTGGGTCGGCTTGTTGTAGTAGGGGCAGACCGAAAGGCAGTAGTCGGCACCCACTTCCTCGGCATAGCGGGCAAGCTCCACCGCCTCGGAAGTGGCGTTGGCGCCAGTGCCGGCGATCACCGGGATGCGGCCGTCGACCTCCTCCACCACGCTGCGAATCACGTCGAAGTGTTCGGCGAACGACATGGTCGTGGGCTCGCCGGTGGTACCGGCAGCGACGATGGCATCGGTACCGTTGTCGAGATGAAAGTTCACCAGACGACGAAGCGCCTCCCAGTCGATGTCGCCATTGACCTTCATCGGCGTCGCCAGGGCGACGATGCTGCCTGTGATCATTCAATCATTCCTCTATGCAGAGACTCGCTGACAAAAAGCTGGCGCAGCGTACGAACGACGCCCTGCCGTCATGTAGAACGCAAATGGTACTCAGGCCGTTCAAGCCTGTACAGCATCAACCGGACATTACCGCCACAATGGGCAACGCCGGGCCTGCCGGCGGCAACTTTGACAGTCGGGCGTCGGTTGCGTGTAATCGACACCTGACTTAACAGCCATCAGGAATCTTCATGACCATCACCATCGGCCAATCCGTACCCGACTTCTCCGCTCCCGCCACCGGCGACACTACCTTCAACCTGTCCGATTACATGGGCAAGCAGGTGGTGATCTACTTCTACCCCAAGTCCAATACGCCGGGTTGCACCACCGAAGGCGGCGACTTCCGAGATCGCAAGGTGGACTTCGATGCTGCCAATACCGTGGTCGTCGGTGTGTCGCGCGACGGTATTCGCGCCCAGGAAAACTTCAAGGCCAAGCACGACTTCAACTTCCTGCTGCTGTCCGACAAGGATGAGGCGGTCTGCAAGATGTTCGATGTCATCAAGCTCAAGAAACTCTACGGCAAGGAGCACCTGGGCGTCGTCCGCAGCACCTTCCTAATCGATAGTGAGGGGCGTTTGGCGCAGGAGTGGCGCGGCGTCAAGGTCCCGGGCCATGCGCAGGAGGTGCTGCAGGCGGCCCAGGCGTTGAATGACCACTGAGCCGTAGAGGCACCGGGGCTAGCCTGGGGTCAAAAGCCTTGGCTGGATGAGTCGGTATGCAGCGCCTCCTGGCGCCCTTGCAATCCCCGAGGCCAGGCATAGACCAGCGCCTTGAGCAGCGTCGCCAAGGGAATGGCGAAGAAAATTCCCCAGAAGCCCCAGATGCCACCGAAGAACAGCACGGCGACAATGATCGATACCGGATGGAGATTGACCGCTTCCGAAAACAGAACCGGCACCAACACGTTGCCATCCAGCGCCTGGATGATGCCATAGGCGACCAACACATAGGCGAACTGCTCGCTGAGGCCGAAATGGAAGCCCGCCACCGCCGCCACCGGGAGAGTCGCCACGGCCGCCCCGATGTAGGGCACCAGAACGGAAAACCCTACCAGCACCGCCAGTAACGCCGAGTAGGGAACGCCGAAAAAGGCGAAGGTAATGAAGCTCACCGTACCGACGATAATGATCTCGATGAACTTGCCACGGACGTAATTGGCGATCTGGGCGTCCATTTCATCCCACACGCGCACCATCAAGCCGCGCTTGTTGGGCAGGAGCGAGAGCGTAAAACCCACCAGGGTACGGCGATCCTTGAGCATGAAGAACACCAGGATCGGCACCAGCACCAGATAGATGATCAGCCCGAGGATATTGCCCAGCGAGGCCAGCGACAGGGACAACGCCCGCTGGCCCAGCTGGCTGATTTCGCGGCTGGCCACCCCGATCCAGCTCTGCATCTGGTCGGGTGTCACCAGATTGGGATAACGCGTCTGAAGCTCATCCAGCCACTGCTGGCCACTGGCGAACATGCGAGGCATCTCCTGCACCAGGCCGACCAGCTGATTCCAGATCAGCGGCATGAGAATCAGCGCCAGCGCCAGCAGGACGCTCAAGAACCCGAGAAAGACGACAATCACCGCCGCCAGAGGGGGCAAGCCGCGCCGGGTCAGGGCATTGACGCCACCCTGAAGCAGAAAGGCAATCACCAGCGAGGTAAAGAAAGGGGCCAGCATGCGCCCGAACAGGATCACGCCGGCGAAACCACCCACTAGAACCAGTAGCAGGATGATCGCCTCCTCATCGGAGAAATAGCGATCCACCCATCCGTTGAATAGCGCACGCACGGTCATGGTGTTGTATCTCCACCCTTGCGAATCCAGTAATGGTACATCTCGCCGGACCTCTCGCGGGCTTCGAGTTCATGAGGACTTTGCTGGGTAAACGAGGCGAAATCCCGCCATGAGCCGGCATCAGTGGCCTGCACTTCAAGCAGTTGCCCTGGGGCAAGGCGGCTCAGAGCCTGCTTGGCCTTGAGCAGTGGCAAGGGACACGCCAGCCCACGGGCATCCAGGACCGCATCGGGTTGCCGGGTCCCGTCATCTGCAGAACGCGGTTGCACAGACCCCGAAGTCGGTTGCACAGTCATAGATACTCCCGTGAGAATGCCAGCTAAGGCAACGCTTGCCAGGTTAAAGAAACCTTTGCGATTTAACGGCACTTGAGCCGATGAATCAATGTCATAACGCTAGACTTCGTATTCACCATCATGAGGATGGCCATGTTGCGCCTTTACGCCGCTCGATTCCGCCTCGGTTTTATTGCTCTTGCTTTATGGCTTTTCAGCACCGGCCTTGCCGCCTTCGACGAAAGCGGCCTTCCCAGCCTGAGTACCAGCGCTACCCAGGCCGCCGGCGACGAAGAGCACCGGCTGGGGCGTGCCTGGCTGCGCCAGTTTCGTGCCCAGGCACCCGAATGGCAGGATCCCATTACCCAGGCCTACATCGAAACCCTGATAGCCCGCTTGCTACCCCACAGCTCGTTAGGTGATATACGCACCAGCGTGGTGCTGGTGGACAGCCCCTCGCTGAATGCTTTTGCGGTGCCGGGCGGCATTATCGGCGTCAACGCCGGGCTGTTCGCCTTCGCCGACGAGGAAGGCGCCTTCGTCTCGGTCCTGGCTCACGAGCTGGGCCATCTTTCCCAACGCCACTACGCACGCGGCACCGCCCGGGCGGAACAGACCCAGTTCCCGGCCATGGCCGCCATGCTGGCAGGCATGGTGATCGCCGCCAGTGGTGGCGGTCAGGCCGGCCTTGCCGCCGCGGTGAGCTCCCAGGCCGCCCTGATCCAGGATCAATTGACCTATTCGCGGCGCTTCGAGCAAGAGGCGGATCGAGTCGGCTTGCAGGCAATGGCCAGCGCCGGCTTCGACCCCGAATCCATGGTACAGATGTTTCGTGCCATGCAGCGCATGGCCAGCCTGCAAGGGGGCACGCCACCGGAATTCCTGCTCACCCACCCGGTTTCCGAGTCGCGCTTGAGCGACGCCCAAGCGCGTGCCTCTCAGCTCAGCCATTCGGCAACACAGGATAACGAACCGCATTATTCGTTACTGCGGGCACGGGCGCTATACCACATCCATCAGAGTAACCCCCAGCAGGCCGCCTCCCGGCTTGCCGAAAACGGCGACGACAACGGGTTCGCCAAGCGCTATCTGGAAGCCCTGACCCAGGCCGGCGCTGGACGCACCGATAGCGCCCTGCAACAACTCGACCGGTTGGCGCGCGAGCTGCCCGATCTCACCATGCTGCCCGCCTCCGCCGCCGAAGTGGCGCTCAAGGCGCGCCGTTATGACGAAGCCATCGAGCGCAGTCGACGCCTGCTGAGGTGGGTTCCCGATTATCTTCCGGCCCAGATGTTCCTTGCCGAAGCACTGCTGCAGAACGACCCGAATGAGGCTTATCGGGTTCTTCGCGATATCACCCAGCGTTACCCGGAGAATCCCCAGGCGTTCAGTTTCCGGGCCGAAGCCGCCGGGCGCAGCGGAAAGGAAGCCTGGGGACATATCGCGCGCGCGGAGTACCTTCAGCTTACCGGTCGCATCGATCGTGGTATTCACCAGCTGGCCATCGCCAAGGACGTGGCCCAGCAGCAAAACGATCAACAAGCCCTCGGCCGCATCGAGCAGCGCCGCGAGGACTTCATCACCTACCGGGAAACGATGGAAAAGTTCGAATAGGTAAAGTTCGAATAGAAAAAGTTCGAATAGCGAGCCACCCCATGAAACAGGACCGGCACCGCAAGGTGCCGGTGGGGCTCAGGCGTTGAAAGCCAGCATGCGTTCGAGAGGCTTGAGCGCTTCTTGCCGCAGCTCGGCGTCGACATGGATCTCGCCGCTGCCCTCGCGCAGGGCGCCGGCCAGGTTATCCAATGCGTTCATGGCCATCCACGGGCAGTGCGCGCAACTGCGGCAGGTCGCGCCGTTGCCGGCGGTGGGTGCTTCGAACAGGGTCTTTTCCGGCACGGCCTGCTGCATCTTGAAGAAGATGCCGCGATCGGTCGCCACGATCAGCTTGTCGTTAGGAAGCTCCTTGGCCGCCTTGATCAGCTGCGAAGTGGAACCGGCGACATCGGCAAGCTGGACCACAGGCTCGGGCGATTCCGGATGCACGAGTACCGCTGCGTCCGGATACAGGCGCTTCAGATCTTCCACACCTTTGGCCTTGAACTCCTCGTGGACGATACAGGCGCCGTCCCACATCAGCATGTCGGCGCCGGTCTTTTTCTGGATGTAGCCGCCCAGGTGCTTGTCGGGGGCCCACAGAATCTTCTCGCCTCTTGCCTGCAGGTGTTCGATCACTTCCACTGCGATAGAGGAGGTCACTACCCAGTCGGCACGCGCCTTGACCGCTGCCGAGGTGTTGGCATAGACCACCACGGTGCGGTCGGGGTGCTGATCGCAGAAGGCGCTGAATTCATCTGCCGGACAGCCGATATCCAGCGAGCACGTCGCTTCCAGGGTCGGCATCAACACACGCTTTTCCGGCGACAGGATCTTGGCGGTCTCGCCCATGAAGCGAACTCCCGCCACCACCAGGGTGGTTGCATCATGGCGAGCGCCGAAACGCGCCATTTCCAGGGAGTCGGCGACACAGCCGCCGGTCTCCTCAGCCAATTGCTGGATGGCGTCATCGGTATAGTAATGCGCCACCAGGACAGCGTTATGCGCTTTCAGCAACCCCTTGATCTCTTCCACGCGGGCGTGGTCTTCGGCGGGGATGCGCGTGGGACAATAAGGGCTGGGTAGCTGAGTACGTAACTCGGCTTGAGTCGTCATAATAGTCATCGTGTCTACCACTGTGACGGGCAGGGGCTCCCCCTGCATGGCACCAGGCACGTCGGCATGCGCTCCGCACGCTGCGTGCAGCTAGACGGCAGGCCGTTGCGTCTCTCGCCGTGGCCCACCGCTGAATCTCGTTCACTTGCATTGGACCATTGTGGTGGGAATTCGTTGCTCGGTGCAAGCGCTACGTGGCGCCGGGACCGTCCACCAGGACTATGCCCTTAGCCGCAACGCAAAACGCCCCTGACAGCAAGCTGCCAGGGGCGTTGAATCTGGTGGGTCGTGTAGGATTCGAACCTACGACCAATTGGTTAAAAGCCAACTGCTCTACCAACTGAGCTAACGACCCTGACGTGATCGTTACTTGGTAACGTATACACGTGACGCACACAGACGTTTCTACAGAAACGTGTCGGATGGTGGGTCGTGTAGGATTCGAACCTACGACCAATTGGTTAAAAGCCAACTGCTCTACCAACTGAGCTAACGACCCTTCCGAACGGGGGCAGATAATACGTATCCGCCCCGGTCATAGCAAGGACTTTTTGCTGTTTTTACTATTTTATTGTTTGATTGTTTTCCTGTTTCAGCGCTGACTCAATGGCGCTTGGGCTTGCGCATTGCCTGCACGGGACGGCGCTTGTGCTTGTCCCGGCTCCAGCGATTCTTCTCGTCGGGGGTGAGTTCGGGCACCTTGCGCGACTCAAGCCCCGACAGGCCCGCCAGGTCGTCCACCTCATCCTGGGAAAGCTCGACCCATTCACCCGCCTTGGCCCGCTTGTCGAGGAAGATATTGCCATACCGCACGCGCTTCAAGCGGCTGACGGTGAGTCCCTGGGACTCCCATAGCCGACGCACTTCACGATTGCGCCCTTCGAGGATGACCACGTGGAACCAGGTGTTGATCCCCTCGCCGCCGAACTCCTGCACATCGGTAAAGCGTGCCGGGCCGTCTTCCAGCATGACGCCCTCGACCATGGCCACGAGATGCTCCTTCTTGACCTCTCCCATCACGCGGACGGCGTATTCCCGCTCGACCTGGGTCGAGGGGTGCATCAGGCGGTTGGCCAGCTCGCCATCGGTAGTGAACAACAACAGTCCGCTGGTATTGATATCCAGACGACCGATGGCGATCCAGCGCTCGCCCTTGAGACGCGGCAGACGCTCGAACACGGTGCGCCGCCCTTCGGGGTCCTTGCGCGTACACAATTCGCCTTCGGGCTTGTTGTACATGATCACCCGGCGCGGCACGTCATTTTCGGCGCGTAGCGAGACCAGGCGTTCATCGAAGCTCACCCTGTCGCGCATTTCCACCCGGTCGCCAAGCTTGGCCACCTGACTATTGACCTTGACGCGGCCATCGGCAATGGCGGTCTCCATTTCGCGTCGAGACCCCAGCCCGGCGCGAGCCAGGACCTTCTGCAGCTTTTCGCTGCTGTTGGGCTTGACCGCCGCATCATCCTTGGGGACGCCAGTAGGGTCAGCCTTGGCCGCATCAACCCTGGCCGTCTTCGCCTTGCCGCCGGTGGGCTTGGCGGTGGACTTGCTGCTGTGTGGCTTGTGACTGCCATGCGACTTGTCGCTGCTACGTGTCTTGTCACGATTAGGTGTCTTGTCGCTGCTACGTGTCTTGTCACGGTTAGGTGTCTTGCTCATGGTCGTTCGACCTCGTCTCAAGGTTGTCCGCGTGGGCGCTTGCGTCGTCATCGACGTGAGGGGCCACGGCGCGGGCCGCCAGCCTTGCCTCGAGTTCGGCAAAACTCAGCGGCGGGTTTGACGCCGTCTCGGCGTGCTGGGTGTCGGCTGTCTCAGCCGTCGGGGGTATGGATTGCGTTTCTGTCGATGTTATTTCTTTCGATGTTGTTTCTGTTGCTTGCTTACCTGATTGCGTATCGGCCTGTGAGTCACTTCCTGGTTGGGCATCGGCTCCTGGCGTCAGGAAGGCGCCCTGCTCCTGCTCGGGCAAGGCATCTCCCAGCAGGGTATGAATCGGCGGCAGCGCATCCAGCGTCTTGAGTCCGAATTCATCAAGGAACGTACGGGTGGTAGCGTAGACCGCCGGACGCCCCGGGACATCCCGATGACCGACCACACGAATCCATTCGCGTTCCATCAAAGTGCGCATGATCGAACTGCTCACGCTGACGCCGCGGACCTCCTCGATATCGCCGCGGGTAACCGGTTGGCGATAGGCAATGAGCGCCAAGGTTTCCAGCAAGGCGCGGGAGTAGCGCTGCGGGCGTTCATCCCACAGCCGCGACACCCACGGCGAGAGCCGTGGGCGGATTCGAAGCTGGTAGCCGGATGCAGTTTCCAGCAACTCCAGGGCGCCCGCGTCATGGCGCGTCTGCAGCTGCTCCAGGGCCTGACGAAGCTCGCGTCGCGGTGGGCACTCGGCGGCTTCGAACAGCACTTCCAGGCGCTCCAGGGAAAGAGGCTCGCCGGCAGCCAGCAGGGCCGCTTCGAGAATATCCTCGAGCTGGACCTCCGCTGGCATCATTCTCCCTCCTCACCGGTGGCAAACGCCGACTCGCCGCCGTCCATTGCTTCGTCTTCTTCAGCCACCGACTCGTCGTCCCCTGCGCTGCGCGCGCGTACATGGATCGGCGACAAGGGCGCATTCTGCACGATCTCGATCAAGCTTTCCTTCGCCAGTTCCAGAATGGCCATGAACGTCACCACTACCCCGGCGCGCCCCTCTTCGAGGGCGAACAGGGATTCAAAGGGCGTGTAGTGGGCGTGGGATAGCTGATCCATGATCTTGAGCATGCGTTCACGCGTGGAGAGCACTTCGCGGCTGATCTGGTGCGCCTGGGCCAGCTCGGCGCGCTTGAGGATATCGGTCAACGCGCCCAGTAGCTCGTCGAGCTCCACCTGGGGGTGGATCACCCGAGATTCCAGCGGCGGCAGGCCCGCCTGGGCAGCAAACCAGTCACGTCCGGCGCGCGGCAAGGTTTCCAGCGCTTCCGCCGCCTCTTTGAGTCGCTCGTACTCCTGCAGACGCCGAATGAGCTCGGCACGTGGATCTTCCTCTTCCTCCTCGCTTCCCGGCTTGGGCGGGCGCGGCAGCAAGGTACGCGACTTGATTTCCGCCAGCATGGCCGCCATCAACAGGTACTCACCAGCCAGTTCGATTTCCATCGCCTTCATCAGCTCGACGTATTCGATGTACTGGTGGGTGATGGTGGCCACATTGATGGAGAGAATATCCAGGTTGTGACGCCGTATCAGATACAGCAGCAGGTCGAGGGGGCCTTCGAAGGTTTCCAGAAAGACGCGCAGGGCTTCGGGAGGGATGTACAGATCCTCCGGCCACTGGGTGATCGGTTCGTCGAACAGGCGACCCAGCGCCTCCTCCCCGGCCGGGGCGGCGGAGTCGACTGTGAGGTCGGCGCTTGTCGTCTCGCTCACGCGGGTCGGCTCTCCTGCTGGATGCTTCCGGCGGATGCCGGTGCAAATACGCCTAGTCTACCAAATTCGGGCCACTATCCCATGTTTTCAATCATTCCAAGGTTTCCGTCACGGCGCCAACGGGAAAACAGGGCCTAACGATGAAAAAGTGGCGCTGAACCACTATCCTGCGACACCGTACAAGACACGCCAATTTTCGGCTGCGGGAACGGCTTCCCTGGCGGCCACCTGATACATGGAGGGTTCGGGTGCATCGACTACCGGCAACGCTACCTATTCTGTTCATTTGCGAGATCAGCTTCCTGCTCGGCCACGGTCTGATAATGACCCTGCTCGGGGTACGCATGTCACTCGAAGGCTTCCCTTCGCAGATGGCCGGGCTCTTGATGTCGAGCTTCTCACTGGGCTTCGTTCTCGGCAGCTACCTGCTGGAAAAACGCATACGCAGTGTCGGTCATATTCGCGTATTTGCCGCTTGCGCAGGGCTTCTTGCCGTGACGGCAATGCTTCACGGGCTGTGGGTCAATCCTTGGGCCTGGCTGGCCTGGCGCCTGTTCGGCGGTATCGCCACCGCCGGCATGCTGATGGTGATGGAGTCCTGGGTATCGGGAGAGTCCACCAACGAAAACCGTGGCCGGGTACTGGGCTTGTACATGATCATTTCCACCCTGTCGCTGGCCGGCGGCCAATGGATGCTCAACTTCGGCGATCCCAGTGGCCCGGCGCTGTTCTCGGTGGTCGGCATACTGTTCGCGCTGTCCCTGGTGCCGCTTTCGATCTACCGCATGCACGGACCTAGCCAGCATCACAACGTTCAGCCACAGAAGATTCGTCTCAAGGCGCTCTATCAGCGCGCCCCGGTGGGGCTGGTAGGGGCCTTCACCGCCGGCTTGATGGCGCAGGCGTTCTTTGCCATGACCCCCTTCTACGGCCAGGAGATCGGATTGAGCACCGGGGAGACGGCGCGCTTCATGGCCATCACCACGCTGGTAGCACTGTTCGCCCAGTGGGGCCTGGGCAGGCTTTCCGATCGTATCGACCGGCGCAAGGTCATCCTGTGGATGGCGGTAACCATGGTCATCTCGGGCAGCCTGATCAGCTTCGCCGCTCGCACGGAGTTCATGGTGCTGCTGGTGGTGGCGTGCTTTCATACCGCCATGCTGCATACTCTCTATTCGCTCAGCCTGGCCCACACCAACGACTGGCTGGAGCCGGGGGAAGTGGTGGCCGCCAACGCCAAGATCATGATCTGGTACGGCATCGGCTCGATCATCGGGCCATTCAGTGCCTCGCTGGTGATGCAGGTGGCGGGACCGGATGGCCTGTGGTTGTTCCTGGGCGGCGCCGCCCTGGCTCTGAGCCTGTTCGTGACAGCTCGTCTGCTGAAACGCCGGGTCAATGAACCCGAGGTCGAACAGGAACCCTTCGTGGCGGTCCCCAGCATGGAAACGCCGCACTTCGCCGAACTCGACCCGCGCCTGGAACACGACCAGCTGGAGTTCCACTTCGAGGAGCCCAGTCGCGACTGATGACTAGGCCAGGCGTTGCATCGTCATCCGCCGTAGCGGGCGGATGGCCACCAGCACCAGCAGGACCAAGGCAGTCCATTCCAGCCACGGCGGCAGCAGTTCCTGCACCACCCCGACTTGCTCGGGCAGGTCGAGCCCCCATTGGGCCACCACGACGTTGACTACCGCTCCGACCAGCAGCGCCATGCCCATGATACCCACCAGATAGGCCGCCAGGGCGCGGCTGCCCAGTTCACGGCGCAACACTCCCAGCGTGGCCATGCTGGTGATCGGCCCCGCCAGCAGAAACACCAGCACGGCACCCGGGGCCACCCCGCTGAGCAGCATCCCCGCGGCGACGGGAGTGGCCGCGGTCGCACAGAGATAAAGCGGGATTCCGATGACCGCCATCAGCAGCATGATGCCCACGCCGCTGCCATGGGTGGCGATCGTCTCGGGCGGTACCCAGGCCATCAATACCCCCGCCACCAGCAGTCCCGCCAGAATCCACAGGCTGATGTCATCGAGTACGTCGTTGAAGGCGTAGTGCATGCCGTCGCGCAGGCGTGACATCGGCGTCAGCGCCACCGGTTGAGTGTTCGACGTCGTACACCCCGAACTGCAGCAGCCTCCCTCGTCACGGGTCTGGCGCGAAACGACCTTGTCCCGTCCGGTCACTGCCACCAGCAAGCCCGTCGCAATCGCCGTGGCCACAGCTCCCGCCACGCGAGCCACCAGCATGAAAGGTCCCAGCAGGGCGTAGGTGATGGCCATGGAATCCACCCCCACGCCCGGCGTACCGATCAGAAACGCCGTGGTCGGCCCGCGCCCGGCCCCCTTGCGATGCAGGGCCAGGGCGGTGGGAATCGCCCCGCAGGAACACAATGGCAAGGGCGCTCCGATCACCGCCGCCCGCACGATCCCCATCACGCCGGTGCCCCCGACCCAGCGGGTCAGTACCGACTCGGGGAGGAACCCCTTGATCAGCCCAGCCACGCACAACCCCAGCAGCAGCCACGGGGCTGCCGTCAGGGCGACGTAAAGTATTTCATTGAGTAGTGTCATTACCGTCTCCCGGCCTGGTGCCGATTTGGCTTCCAATGGCTTTTGTCACTAACGAGCATTGTCACTAACAATCATTGTCATTTATCGACCATGGCGGTAGCGTAAACCCTGTAATCGTTACAGAGTCAAATGACATGACGGAACTGCTCAAGATCGGCGAGGTGGCACGTTCCAGCGGTTGCTCGGTGGAGACCATACGCCACTACGAAAAGCTCGGCCTGCTGACGCCACCCAAGCGGGGCGATAACGGCTATCGCTACTACACACCGAATGCGGTCGAACAGCTGGGATTCATTCGCCATGGGCGCGAACTCGGGCTCGACCTGCACACCATCCATGAACTGCTGAACCTGACCTCGCACCCCGACGCCGAATGCCGCCAGGTGGATGCCATCGCGTCACAACACCTGCAACGCATTGAAGCCCGTATCACGGCGCTGCAGGCGCTGGCCCAGGAACTGCGCACGGTGATCTCCCAGTGCCGAGGCGGCAGCATTCGCGAATGCCGTATCGTGGAAGCCCTGTTTGAAACGCATGCGCCACGGGAAAACTCCGCCTAGATCACTCCGCCCCGTGGGCCTTGCGATAGCGGCCGCTATAGTCGAACAGCTTCTCGCGCAGCTGGAAGTGCCGCCCCACCTTGCGTCCGATGACGAAATCGGGTTGGCGCAGGCGCTGCCGCTCGGCGATCACCGCCTCGGGCGTGGCGGGCTGCCAGGACAAGCCGGGAGCGCGAAGGTGATCACGCAGGAAGACGCCGTAAAAGGCACGTCGCTGGGCGGCGGTTTCGAGGGCGAACCACTCCACCAGCGTCGCACCGTCCTCGTCGTGATAGGTGATCTTCAAGCGCGGGAGACCGCGCCCGTTGGTGGTGGATTCAAGCTGCATGCCGCTGACGCGCAATACCTTGGCGTCCTTGAGTTTCAGGGCGTCCTTGAGCTTGTCGTCGGCATCCACCAGCAGCACCTGGCAGCCATGGCAGCGCCTTGCCGCGATATCGTTTTCCGTCCCGCAATCGCCACAGACCTTGAAGCGAAAGCGAAAATCGCACTGGTACTTTTTACAGTCGCCAGAGGCCGCCACAAGCCCTTGGCAGCGGCGGCCGAAGTGCTCGATGACGATATCGCCGTCGCGCTTGCCCCAGAAGAGATTGGCATGCCCGCATGCCGGACACTCCACCTGTACCGGCTCATTGTCGCCGGGCGGCTTGGGCGAGCCGACCTCCGGGGCGTAGAGATCCCAGGGGTTGCCGGCGTAATCCAGAATCAGGCAGTCGGTCTTGCCCGATGAAAGACGTAGACCCCGCCCGACGATCTGCTGATAGAGGCTGACCGATTCGGTGGGCCGCAAAATCGCGATCAAGTCGACATGGGGCGCGTCGAAGCCGGTGGTCAGCACCGCCACATTGACCAGATACTTGATTTCGCGGGCCTTGAAGCCGGCGATCAACCGTTCGCGCTCCGCTGACGGCGTGGCGCCGGTAACCAGCGCCGCCACGCCGGCAGGAAGATACCCCATGATCTCCTCGGCATGGGCTACCGAGGCGGCGAAGATCATCACGCCCTGGCGGTTTTCGCTACGTTGGATGATCTCGCCGATGATACCCGGCGTGGCGCGATTGCCCGCGACCACCCGATTGAGCTCCTCCTCGCGAAACAGCCCCGTCGTGGCGGGCGTCAACCGCGAGAAGTCGTAACGCTCCACGGCGGCATCGATGCGCTCGGGCCTTGCCAGATAGCCCTGCTTGACCATCAGCCGCAGCGGTTGCTCGAAGACGCAATCACGAAAGAAGCAGTCTTCATCTCCGCGCACCATGCCGTGGGTATGGCGGTGATAGATGAACCCTTGCCCCAGGCGGTAGGGAGTGGCGGTGAGGCCGAGTATCTTGAGCTGCGGATTGTGCTTGCGCAGATGCTCGATTACCCGGCGATAGCTCGCGTCCTTGGCGAGCGAGACGCGGTGGCACTCGTCGATGACCAGCAGGCTGAACCCGGCATCGCTGAAATTATCCAGATTGCGCACTACCGACTGCACTGAGCCGAACACCACCTGGCGCCCGCTCTCCTTGCGCTTGAGCCCGGCGCTGAAGATATCCGCTTCAAGCCCGTAGGCTTGATACTTGGCGTGGTTCTGCTCGACCAGCTCACGTACGTGAGCCAGCACCAGTACCCGACCGCGGGCCAGGCGCGCCAGCTCGGCGATCACCAGGGACTTACCGCTGCCGGTGGGCAACACCACCACCGCGGGGTCGCTGGTGGCACGAAAATGTTCGACCACACGCGTCACAGCTTCAGTCTGGTAAGGGCGCAAACTCGGCGGCGAGCCGGAGGTAATATCGGTGGCAGGAGAACTGGATCGAGACATCGTCAGTCGGGCGCTGTCAGTCGAAACGGGGCGTACGACGCGCCATGCGCGCGCTTACCGCCTCGCGATGCTCGTCCCCCGCCAGCAGCTCGCGCTGCAGATGTGCCTCGAGAGCCAGCCGGTCACGATGGACCAGGTCCGGGGCGCGCGCGAACAGCGTGCGTGCTGCGGCAACGGCCTTGGGCGAGCGCGTGGCGATAAGCGCGGCGGCTTCCCGGGCAGCCTCCCGTGGCGTATCGCTCAGGCGGGTGCCGAGCCCCAGTTGGAAAGCCTCCTCCCCCGCCACCTTGCGCCCGCTGATCGCCAGCTCCTGCAGCACATCCTGGCGCAGGCACTCCCCAGTCACGCTGATGGCCATATCGGGAATGATGCCCCAGTCGATCTCCAGCAGGGCCAGGCGCGCCTGGGGATGAAGAATGCGGATATCGGCCCCCAGGGCTATCTGCAGGCCGCCACCGTAGACATGCCCGTGCAGAGCAGCCACCACGGGAACGCCGGCTTCACGCCAGCCCAGGGCCAGGCGCTGGACCGGGTTGATACCCGCAGAATTGGGCGCCAGCAGGGTGGGCAGGCGCTCCGCCTCGCCCATGATCGACGCCATGTCGAGTCCGGCACAGAAGCTGTCGCCCTCTCCGGACAGCACCACGGCGCGCAGCCCATCGAGCCGGGTCAAGTAGCGCTGGGCAGCCAGCAGGCCGTCGATCATCGCCCAATCCAGGCCGTTGAGGTGTTCAGGTCGCGACAGCATGACCTCGGCCACATGATCGGCGAAGGTCAGTGTTACGCGTTCGTTCAGGACTTCGTGCATTCTCGTTTCCTGACTCCGTGATTGCATTCGCCGGCTCAGCCCAGCCACACCCGGGCGTTGCGGAACATGCGCAACCAGGCACCGTCCTCGCGCCACTGCGCCGGGCGCCAGGAGTTGGTCACCGCACGGGTGACACGCTCCGGGTGCGGCATCATCACCGTGACCCGGCCGTCCGGTGTCGTCAGCCCGGTAATCCCAGAAGGCGAGCCGTTGGGGTTGGCCGGATAACGCGTGGTGGCCTGGCCGTAATTGTCGATATAACGCAGGGCGATCTGGTTGCTCGACTGCATCTTGCGCAGATGGGCGCTGTCACGGAATTCGGCACGCCCTTCGCCGTGGGCGACGGCGATCGGCAGTTGCGAGCCTTCCATGCCCGCCAGCAGAATCGACGGAGTCTTTTCCACTCGAAGCATCGCCACTCGCGCCTCGAACTGCTCCGACTCGTTGCGCACGAAGCTCGGCCAATCCTGGGCACCGGGAATCAATTCCTTGAGCTGGGAGAGCATCTGGCAACCGTTACACACCCCCAGCGCGAAGCTGTCGTCACGCTGGAAGAAGGCGGCGAACTGTTCGCGCGCACGCTCGTTGAACAGCACCGACTTGGCCCAGCCACCCCCGGCACCCAGCACGTCGCCGTAGGAAAACCCGCCGCAGGCCGCAAGCCCTTTGAAGTCGTCGAGCCTCACCCGCCCTTCGAGAATGTCGCTCATGTGAACGTCCACGGCGTCGAATCCGGCCTTGTCGAATGCCCAAGCCATTTCCAGCTGGCCGTTGACGCCCTGCTCGCGCAGGATCGCCATGGCCGGACGCGCCGTGTTGACGAACGGAGCGGTGATATCCTCATCGACATCGAAGGTCGCGGTGGCGGAGAGGCCCGGGTCGCGTGCGTCGAGCAGATTGTCGAACTCGTTCTTGGCACAGTCGGGATTGTCGCGCAGCGCCTGCATGCGATAACTGGTTTCCGCCCAGGTGCGCTGGGTGAGCTGGCGCGTGGTTTCCAGCAGCGGCTCCTCGAACAGCGTCACCCGGACCTGATCGTCGTAGCGCGGCCGCGCAATCACGCCGCAGGTCTCGATGCCGGCCATGGCGAACTGGGTCAGCACTTCTTCGGTGTCGGCGCGATTGACCTGGATCACCGCACCGAGTTCTTCGCTGAACAGCGCGTTGAACGCCTCCACCGGCTCGTCGATCAACCAGTCGAGCTTGATCTCGAGCCCGGCGTGGGCGGCGAAGGCCATTTCCAGCAGGGTCACCAGCAAGCCACCGTCGCTGCGATCATGGTAGGCCAGCAATTTGCCGTCGCGGTTGAGCCCCTGGATCACCTCGAAGAACGCCTTGATATCCTCGGGGTCGTCCACATCGGGACACTCATCCCCTATCTGGCCGTAAACTTGCGCCAGTGCCGAGCCGCCCAGGCGATTCTGGCCGTTGCCCAGGTCGATCAGGATCAAGTCGGACTCGTCCTGGTCGAGATTGATCTGCGGCGTCAGGGTCGCCATGGCATCGGTGACCGGGGCAAAGCCGGTGATCACCAGCGACAGCGGCGAGGTAACGCTCTTCTCCTCGACTTCGCCCTTGTCGTCCTCGTGCTGCCAGGCGGTGCGCATCGACATCGAGTCCTTGCCCACCGGGATGGCGATGCCCAGTGCCGGACACAACTCCATGCCCACGGCATGCACGGCATCATACAGCGCCTGGTTCTCGCCGGGATGGCTGGCGGCGCTCATCCAGTTGGCGGAGAGCTTGATATCGGAAAGCTTGGCGATCGGTGCCGCCGCCAGGTTGGTGATCGCCTCGGCAACCGCCAGCCGGGCGCTGGCCGCGGGGTCGATCAACGCCACCGGCGGGCGTTCGCCCATGGCCATCGCCTCGCCGGCGTGGGTGTCGTAGCTGGCAGTGGTCACCGCCACATCCGCCACCGGCACCTGCCAGGGGCCGACCATCTGGTCCCGGGCGACCTGGCCTGTGATCGAGCGGTCGCCGATGGTGATCAGAAAGCTCTTGGATGCCACGGTGGGCAAGCGCAGCACACGGTCCAGCGCTTCGCGCAGGTCGAGGTTGTCCAGCATGATCGCCGGCATGGTCCGGGTTTCGCGCTGGAATTCGCGCAGCATCCTGGGTGGCTTGCCGAACAACACGCTCATCGGCAGGTCCACGGGCTTGCTGTCGAAATGACCGTCGCGCACTTCCAGGTGGTGGGCCTCGGTGGCCTCGCCGACCACGGCATAGGGGCAGCGTTCACGGGCACACAGCGCCTCGAAGGTCGCCAGGTCCTCCGGCGCTACCGCCAGCACGTAACGCTCCTGGGCTTCGTTGCACCAGATTTCCAGGGGGCTCATGCCCGGTTCGGCATTGGGTACGGCGCGCAGATCGAACATTCCGCCCCGATTGCCATCCTTGACCAGTTCGGGCAGGGCGTTGGAGAGCCCGCCCGCTCCCACATCGTGGATGAAGCGAATGGGGTTGCGTTCGCCCAACGCCCAGCAGCGGTCGATCACTTCCTGGGCTCGGCGCTCGATCTCGGGGTTTTCGCGCTGCACCGAGGCGAAATCGAGGTCGGCGCTGGAGGTGCCGGACGCCATCGACGAGGCGGCGCCGCCGCCGAGGCCGATCAGCATGGCCGGTCCGCCCATCACGATCAGCTTGCCGCCCACCGGAATCTCGCCTTTCTGCACATGGTGCGCGCGGATGTTGCCGTAACCACCGGCGAGCATGATCGGCTTGTGATAGCCGCGCCGTTCGATGCCATCATCGCTCAGCGCATCCTGTTCGTAGGTACGGAAGTAACCGGTCAGGTTGGGCCGGCCGAACTCGTTGTTGAACGCCGCCCCACCGATGGGACCTTCGAGCATGATCTCGAGCGCCGAGACGATACGCTCGGGCTTGCCGTAGTCAAACGCCTCCCAGGGCTGGACGAATTCGGGAATGCGCAGGTTGGAAACGGTGTATCCGGACAATCCCGCCTTGGGCTTGCCGCCGATGCCGGTAGCGCCCTCGTCGCGAATCTCGCCGCCGGAGCCGGTCGCCGCCCCCGGATACGGGGCGATGGCGGTGGGGTGGTTATGGGTTTCCACCTTCATCAGGATGTTGATCAATTCCTGATGCGAGCCGTAGCGTGCCGTCTCGCCCTCCGCGCCGGTCAAGGGAGCAGCAAAGAAACGCCCGCCGTGGCTGCCCTTGATGACCGCGGCGTTATCGCTGTAGGCGGAAAGAATGTTCTCGGGCGAGCTGGCGAAGGTGTTCTTGATCATCTTGAACAGCGAATGCGATTGCGCCTCGCCGTCGATCACCCAGTCGGCATTGAATATCTTGTGCCGGCAATGCTCGGAGTTGGCCTGGGCGAACATCATCAACTCGACATCGGTGGGGTTGCGCTCGAGCTCCTCGAACGCCGCCGTCAGATAGTCGATCTCGTCTTCGGCCAGGGCCAGGCCCAGCTCCATGTTGGCGGTAACCAGAGCCTGGCGTCCCTCTTCCAGCACATTGACGCTGCCCAACGGGGCCGGAGCGTGATGGGAGAACAGCTTGGCCGCATCGGAGGCGTCGGTCAGCACGGTTTCGGTCATGCGGTCGTGCAGCAGCGCCACCAGGACGCCGAACTCATCCTCATCCAGCGGCGAGGAGAACGTCACCTGATATTCGATACCCCGCTCGATGCGTTCGATCCCGTCCAGGCCGCAGTTGTGGGCGATATCGGTGGCCTTGGACGACCAGGGCGACTGGGTGCCTATACGCGGCACTACCAGAAAACGCTGGGCTCCGCCCGTTAGTGTGTCACCCGTTTGCCGGCTGCCGTAATCGAGCAGTTGGCTCAGCCGTTCCCGGTCGCTGCTCGTCAGATCATCCCGATGGTCGATGAAATGGACATAGTCGGCAGTCAGCGACTCGACCTGGGGAAGGCGTTCACGCAGTACCGTTAACAACCTGGCATGACGGAAGTCGGAAAGGGCGGGGGCGCCTCGCAGTTCGAGCATATCCTGGAGCCTCTAGAGCAGGGAGAATTCGAGCAGGGAAATCGGTAGACCGCCAAGCGGCAATCTCCCCATGATACTGGAAAGCGGGGGCCACACGAAATCAGCAAGGTGACAGTCAACGCTGCGCTGGGTATCGTGACAGCTCTTTCGATGCCGACGATAACGCATGTTGAACGCTGCGAACCGACATTTCCGCCACCGCGCCGGGGTCTATCTTGCGCTGATCGCCATTGGCCTGCTCCTCATGGTCCCGACGTTTTCGCCGCCCCCGGAAGGAGAGCATCTCAAACAGATCAAGGCGCGGGATTTCATCACCATCCATACCCGCAACACGCCGACCACCTACTACGAGGGGCGACACGGCCCTACCGGCTTCGAGTACGAGCTGATGCGGCGTTTCGCGCAGTATTTGGGCGTCAGTTTGAACCTGGATGCCAGCCATCATATCGATACGGTGCTGCCCGCCGTGCGCCAGAAAGGCGATCTCGGTGCCGCCGCCCTGCCCCTGGAAACAAGCCAGGAAGGCATTCACTTCAGCCAGGCTATCATTCCCCTGCAGCCGCTTCTGGTATACCGGCGCGGGCTGAACGGCATCGATGCCCCCGACGACATGCCCGGGCTGGATATCGGCACCCTGGGCGGCACCGGCACCAGCCGGGTACTCAAGCAAATGCAAGGCCAATACCCCGCGCTGAGCTGGAAGGAGTCCAGCGAGCTGGAAGTCGCCGAGCTACTGGCCCAGGTGGAGGCCGGCGTACTCGACGCGGCGGTCATCTTCGATCATCAGTTTCGCCTCAATCGCCTGTTCTTCCCCAATGTCGAGCGCGGCTTCACGTTGGGCGAACCCTTGTCCATGGCGTGGGCGGTTCCCAGCGGCCGTGGGCTGGGGCTGCTCGATGCCGTCAATGACTTCATTCAGGAGCTACGCGAAAGCGGAGTGCTCGACCAATTGGTCGAGCGCTACTTCGGCCATGACGATTATCTGGAGTATGTCGGCACCCGCACTTTCCTCTCCCATTTAGACTCGCGTCTGCCACAATTCGACGCCATGTTCCGCGAGGCCGCCCGGAATACCGATTTCGACTGGAAACTGCTGGCTGCCCTGGGTTATCAGGAGTCGCACTGGAACCCCGAAGCCACCTCGCCGACCGGCGTGCGCGGCTTGATGATGCTGACCAACCCCACCGCCAAGGAGATGGGAGTCAGCGATCGCCTCGACCCGGCACAGAGCATCGATGGCGGCGCACGCTATCTGCGCAGCATCAAGGAGCGGCTACCGGAGAGCATCACCGGCGAGGACCGCCTGTTCATGGCCATGGCGGCCTACAATGTAGGTCTGGGCCACCTTTACGACGCCCGAAGGCTTGTCGAACAGCAAGGCGGCGACCCCGACAGCTGGGCGGATGTGCGCGAAACCTTGCCGCTATTGCAGCACCGTGAATGGCATAGCCAGACACGTCACGGCTACGCCCGCGGCGGCGAGCCGGTGATCTTCGTGCGCAATATTCGTCGCTATTACGAGATGCTCAATTACGTCGAGCGCAGCCGCCAGCAATTTTTCCAGCTGGAGCAGTCCGCCTTGGTCCCCACCGATTCCCTGCCGCTTTTCGATATCGTGCCGCCTATCGATTAGTCGGGTCCGGCCCCACCTCGCCGCCCCGCCTCAGGGAGAAAAACTGCTTGAGCAGGCGCCGCGACTGGCCGGCCAGCAGGCCGCCTTCCACTTTCACTTGATGATTGAACCATGGCTGGCCCAGCAGGTTGGCCCGCGACTCGACCATGCCGGTGCGCGGCTCGGCCGTGGCATAGACCAGCCGGGCAAGACGTGCGTGAACCATGGCGCCGGCGCACATCATGCAGGGCTCCAGGGTGACGTAAAGGGTGCAACCGTCGAGACGGTAGTTGCCCAGTTGCCCGGCGGCCTGGCGCAACGCGCGAATCTCGGCATGGGCGGTAGGGTCGCACTCCCCCACCGGAGCATTACCGGAGGCGGCCAGAATCTCCCCGTGAGCATCGACCACCACCGCCCCCACCGGCACTTCCCCGGCGGCCATGGCC
This sequence comes from Halomonas sp. Bachu 37, assembly GCF_039691755.1. NCBI lineage: Bacteria > Pseudomonadati > Pseudomonadota > Gammaproteobacteria > Oceanospirillales > Halomonadaceae > Halomonas > Halomonas kashgarensis. The sequence goes on from NZ_CP137552.1 coordinate 2,688,611, forward strand.
TCACGCGCCTGATCCAGCGCCCGGTGCATGTAGAACTCATCGCTGCGCATCGGCGCCGACTCCGCTAAGGTGGAAAACGATCGTATGATAGCGCAACATTGATACCCAACCGCCCCGCCTTGATTGGGGAAGCGGACACGTATCGGCACGGCCAACGAAACAGGACAACAAGATGAGCGACCCCTTGAACGCACTGGTTGAGCTAATGAACCTGGAGACCCTGGAAGAGACGCTGTTTCGCGGCCAGAGCCAGGATCTCGGCTTTCCCCAGCTCTACGGCGGGCAAGTGCTCGGGCAGGCGTTGGTGGCCGCGTCACGCACCGTGCCGGCAGAGCGTAGCGCCCACTCGCAACACGGCTACTTCCTGCGCCCCGGCGATCCGCATCGGCCGGTGGTGTATCAGGTGGATACCATACGCGACGGCGGCAACTTTACCACCCGCCGGGTCACCGCCATCCAGAAGGGGCGTCCGATATTCTTCTGCAGCGCCTCGTTCCAGACCAGCGAAACCAACCTGTCCCATCAGCGCCCCATGCCCGATGTGCCAACGCCGGAAGCCCTGCTCGAGAACGGCAGTGCCCAGCACTCCCGCTTCCCCGGCCACCCCATCGAGTTTCTCTACCTTCCGGGCAATCCCGACCAGGGAGTACCGACGGGACAGTGCCTATGGTTCCGTTTTTCGGGAACACTGCCGGATGACCCGGCGCTACACCGCCACCTGCTCTCCTACGCCTCGGATTTCAACCTGCTCACCACCAGCCTTGCGCCTCACGAGGTGGAATACACCGATCCGCGCCTGCAGATCGCCAGCCTCGACCACGCCTTGTGGTTGCACGAGGACGCCCGCCTGGACGACTGGTTGCTGTATGTCATCGATTCGCCCTGGGCCGGCGGTTCCCGCGCCCTGGCCCGTGGCAGCCTCTACGACCGACACGGCCGTCTGGTGGCTTCCAGCGCTCAGGAAGGGCTGACCCGGGTCCACGACAAACCGATTCGCTGAAGCGCGAGCTAAACTTCACGCCAATTCCGATAGACGAAAGCCGGCATCTGGGTGCCGGCTTCTGCTTTCATGGGATTGGTTTCTTTAAACGCCGTAGACGTCGTTGATGGTCTTCAGCGGATAATGCGCCGGGTACGGCTTGCGCGCCACACCGGAGTCCACGGCAGCCTGGGCCACGGCGGAGGAGATCCGCGCCAGCAGGCGCACATCGACCGGCGTGGGAATGATGTACTCGCGCCCGAAGCTCATCTCCTCGCACTCGTAAGCGTCCAGCACTTCCTGGGGCACCGGCTCGCGGGCCAGGTCCTTCAACGCATGCACTGCCGCCAGCTTCATCGCCTCGTTGATCCGCGTGGCACGTACGTCGAGCGCCCCGCGGAAGATGAACGGGAATCCCAGCACGTTATTGACCTGATTGGGATAGTCCGACCGGCCGGTGGCCATGATCACGTCGGGCCGGGCTTCACGCGCCACATCAGGATGAATCTCGGGATCGGGGTTGGTACAGGCGAAGATCACCGGGTCCGCCGCCATCTTCTTGATCTGCTCGGCGGAGAGCAGCCCGGGGCCTGACAGGCCGACAAACACATCGGCGCCGTCTATGGCGTCATCCAGGGTACGCATCTCGGTATCCCGGGCAAACTGAGCCTTGTATTCGTTGATGCCTTCGCGCTGGGTGTGGATCACTCCACGTCGGTCGAGCATGACCAGATTCTCTTTCTTGACGCCGCACGCCACCAGCAGGCGCATGCAGGCAATTGCCGCCGCACCGGCCCCCATACAGACGACCTTGACGTTATCTATCGACTTACCGGTGATATCCAGCGCATTGAGCATACCGGCGGCGGTAACGATCGCGGTGCCGTGCTGGTCATCGTGGAACACCGGAATACTGCACTGCTCGATTAGCGCCTTTTCTATCTCGAAACATTCCGGCGCCTTGATGTCTTCGAGATTGATGCCGCCCCAGGTATCGGCGATACGCGCCACGGTATCGATGAACGCCTGTGGGCTTTCGGCGTTGACTTCGATATCCACCGCGTTGACGCCAGCAAAGCGCTTGAACAGCACGCCCTTTCCTTCCATGACCGGCTTGCTGGCTAGCGGCCCCAGGTTGCCCAGCCCCAGGATCGCGCTGCCATCGGAAATGACGGCGACCAGGTTCCCCTTGCCGGTATAGAGATAGGCGTTTTCCGGCTCACTGGCGATTTCGCGCACCGGCTCGGCCACCCCAGGGCTATAGGCTAGGGCCAGATCGCGGGCGGTAGCCGTCGGCTTGGTCAGCTCGACCGACAACTTGCCGGGAATCGGTTTGGCGTGATAGTCCAGCGCAGCTTGCTTCTTTGCATCGGTCATCGTGGGGCCCAATCAAACGTCAATAAGGAGTGTTATGAATTCGAGAATATAGAAAAATCGACGTCCCCTCAACCTTGCCCGTTGCTCATGCAAGTAAGCGACTAATCGCAACATTTTATTTAATTTTTAACGACGTTAGCAGGTATTTGCTGAAACTTATGCAAGTAGCGTGCACCTATAACGCTTTACTTATCGCTGGACGTGTATTTTTTATGAAAAATACTTCCACATTATCGGCAGAATTCTTACAAGCACAAAAAAACCCACCGCCGGAAGGCGATGGGTTCGTTACGGCGAAGATTACCGACTCCGCCGATAGCGCATTGCTTAGCCGCGCTTGACTGCGGCACCGAAACGCTTGTTGAAGCGCTCGACACGGCCACCGGTAGTCGCCTGCTTCTGCTTGCCGGTATAGAACGGGTGGCAGTTAGAGCAAACGTCCAGAGAAAGGTCATGATCCAGAGTGGAGCCTACCTCGTGGGTGGCGCCACAGGAACAGGTTGCGGTGACCTTGTTGTAATTCGGGTGGATACCTTGTTTCATCTTGAGCCTCATGAAGCTGTATGCCGCCACCTGATCTGCTGCCAGGCACCGCATACGGGTTGGTTCAACTGCTAACCGGTTAGCGCCCATTGAAGCCAACGGTCCAAGGGCGGCCGCATATTCTAGCAAACACTGTCGCTGGAGGCCAATTGACTTATTCCCCCGCTCCTGCCGTGATCAGGGTCGCCTTGCCGTCGCCACTGCGCCGCCTGTTCGATTATCTGCCGGGCAGCCACGCCCCGGCGGATGGCTGGCAGCCGGGGCTGCGCGTCAAGGTGCCGTTCGGCCGCCGGGAGGTGGTAGGAGTGGTGGTCGAGGGGCCGGTTGCCAGCGAGCTTTCCGCCGAGCAATTGCGCCCCGTCACCGCCCTGCTCGATGAAGAGCCTCTACCCGCGAGCTGGTGGTGGCTATGTCGTTTCACTGCCCGCTATTATCAGCACAGCCTGGGCGATACTCTGCACCACGCCATGCCGGCGCTGTTGCGCCAGGGGCGCCCCCTGGCCGGACGCACCCAGGAACAGTGGCAGCTTACCGCCGCAGGGCGCAACGTCGCTCCCGAGACGCTCAAGCGCGCCCCTCGCCAGGCCGAGCTCCTAGCCATGCTGAGCCAGCATCCCCATGGTCTGGTGACCCAGGCGATCTCCGCCCAGGGATTCCAGCGCGACGCCCTGCGTGCCCTGCAGCACAAGGGCTTGATTACCGCGCACACGATCACCCTGGCGGCACCACCGCCCGCCGCCGGCTCGCTACTGGCCAACCCGGCGCTACCCTTGCACCAGGAGCAGGCCACCGCCCTGGCCGCCCTCCACGAGAAACTCGACGACTACCACCCATGCCTGCTCGAAGGCGTGACCGGCAGCGGCAAGACCGAGGTCTATCTGCAGTTGATCGAAGCCATGGCCAGCAAGGGGCGTCAATCGTTGGTACTGGTGCCGGAAATCGGCCTTACCCCACAGACCCTGGCGCGCTTTCGCCAGCGCTTCAGCATACCCGTCGTCGCCCTGCACTCGGGCCTGACCGACCCCGAACGCCTGGACGCCTGGGAAGCCGCCGCCAGCGGCCGCGCCCTGATCATCATCGGTACCCGCTCGGCGATCTTCACGCCCCTAGCCAACCCCGGCGTGATCATCGTCGACGAGGAGCACGACGGCTCCTACAAGCAGCAGGACGGCCTGCGCTACCACGCCCGCGACCTGGCCGTCGCCCGTGCTCACCACCATCGCATCCCGCTGCTGCTGGGCAGCGCCACGCCGTCGCTGGAGAGCCTCCACCAAGCCCTGAACGGCCATTATCGCCATCTGCGCCTGACCCAGCGCGCCAGCCGCTTCCCCCCGGCCAAGCTGGAACTGGTCGACCTACGTCATCGTCACCGCCAGGGCGGGCTCGCGCCCAGCGTGATCAAGGCGCTGAGCGCCACCCTGGACGCCGGCCACCAGGCGCTGGTGTTCATCAACCGGCGCGGCTTCGCCCCTACCCTGGCGTGTCACGCCTGCGGCTGGATGGCCGAATGCCACCAGTGCGACGCCAAGATGACCCTGCACCGCCAGCCACCGCTGCTCGCCTGCCACCATTGCGACAGCCGCCGCGCCCTGCCCGACGCCTGCCCCGAGTGCGGCAGCGGCGACCTGCGCGCGCTCGGGGCAGGCACCGAGCGCACCGAGGAGTCCTTGCTGGGTCTGTTTCCCAAGCTGCCGGTATACCGTATCGACCGCGACAGCACGCGCCGTCGCGACAGCCTCGAGCAAACCCTCAGGGAGGTCCAGCGCGGGGAGCCGTGTCTGCTGGTAGGCACGCAGATGCTGGCCAAGGGCCACCACCTGCCGCACGTCACCCTGGTAGTCGTACTCAATGCCGATGGTGGCTTGTATGCCGCGGACTTCCGCGCCCTCGAGCACAGCGCGCAGTTGCTGGAACAGGTCGCCGGCCGGGCCGGGCGCGCCGCCCACCCCGGCCGCGTGCTGGTGCAGACCCTGCACCCGGACGACCCGAACCTGGGTCTGCTGGCCGAACACGGCTACCATGCGCTTTCTCGCCAACTGCTCGAAGAGCGCCGCACCGCCAGGCTGCCGCCGTTCTGTTTCATGGCCCTGCTGCGTATCGAAAGCCCTCAGGAGGAAGCCGCCCAGGCTCTCGCCACTCAGGCCGCCGGCGCCCTGCGCGGCTGGCTCGCTGGCGGCGACTCGGTACGCTGCCTGGGGCCGGTACCGGCGCCCATGGAGCGTCGCCAGAACCGCTATCATCTGCACGTCATGCTCAGTGCCGACAAACGCAGCCAGCTGCACCGGGCCTGCAGCTGGCTGGTCCAGTGGCTCGAATCCAGCCGCGAGGCGCGCAAGGTTCGCTGGTCGCTGGATATCGACCCACAGACCCTGAGCTAGCGGAAACAGGCGAAACTCAAGGGACGGTTTGACCGCTTCGCGCGATCGCTTTACCGCGCATGCTTTGAAAGTGGCGCCCAATTACCGATAATGGCCGCCTTTGACGACGCAACCGCTCACCGCCTCTGCGCTTCGCAGCACACGACGTTACCCGGATATCCTCACATGAAAGACACGATCATCTCCCTGCTCGACAGCGCCATCGCGACGCTCAAGCACCAAGGCGTGCTGCCGGACGACCTCGCTCCCACCATCAAGGTGGACCCCACCAAGGACAAGGCCCACGGCGATTACGCCAGCAACCTGGCCTTGATGCTGGCCAAGCCGGCGGGCCGCAAGCCGCGCGAGCTGGCCGAGGCGCTGGTCGCCGCGCTACCGCAGAACGATGTCGTCGACAAAACCGAGATCGCCGGGCCCGGATTCATCAATTTCTTCGCCGCCACCGACGCCGCCGCCCAGGTCGTCGCCCAGGTGCTGGATTGCGGCGATACCTTCGGCCGCAGCCTGCTCGGCGCCGGGCAGAAGGTCCAGGTGGAGTTCGTCTCTGCCAACCCGACAGGTCCTCTGCACGTGGGCCATGGTCGCGGCGCGGCGATCGGCGACTGCCTCTGTCGCCTGCTCGAGGCGACCGGTTTCGATGTCACCCGCGAGTTCTACTACAACGATGCTGGCGCCCAGATCAGCAACCTGGCGCGCTCGGTCCAGGCCCGCGCCAAGGGCCTGGGGCCGGACGACCCCAGCTGGCCCGAAGACGGCTACCGCGGCGAATACATCAGCGATGTCGCCAGGGATTACTTAGCTGGCGAAACCGTGATCGCCGACGACCGCCGGGTGAGCGCCAAGGGCGACGCCGACGATCTCGACGCGATTCAGTCCTTCGCCGTGGCCTGGCTGCGCCGCGAGCAGGATTTGGATCTCAAGGCGTTCGGTGTCGAGTTCGATGTCTATTTCCTGGAATCCTCTCTCTACGAGAAGGGCAAGGTGGAGGAGACGGTCAAGCGCCTCGTGGCCAATGGCCATACCTACGAGGAAGATGGCGCCATGTGGTTGCGCACGACCACGTTCGGCGATGACAAGGACCGCGTGATGCGCAAGCGCGACGGCGGCTACACCTACTTCCTGCCCGATGTCGCCTATCATCTCGACAAGTGGCAGCGCGGCTTCAAGACCGTCATCAACGAGCAGGGCGCCGACCACCACTCCACGGTGACCCGGGTACGCGCCGGCCTTCAGGCGCTCGAGGCGGGCATTCCCCAGGGCTGGCCCGACTACGTGCTGCACCAGATGGTGATGGTGACCCGCTCCGGCGTCGAAGTGAAGCTCTCCAAGCGTGCCGGTAGTTACGTCACCGTGCGCGATCTGATCGACGAAGTGGGCCGCGACGCCACGCGCTTCTTCCTTGCTGCCCGCCGCGCCGACTCACAGCTGACCTTCGATATCGACCTGGCGCGCTCGCAGTCCAACGACAACCCGGTGTACTACATCCAGTACGCTCACGCGCGTGTCTGCAGCATGCTGCGCAAGGCTCAGGATGCCGGCCAGCCATTCGACCACGACCTGGCACTGGCCAACCTGGCACTGCTCGAAAGCGACCAGGAAAAGGCGGTGATGAACCGCCTGGCGCGCTTCCCCGAAGTGGTCGAGTACGCCGCCGCCAACCGCGAGCCCCAGCAGGTGGCGCAGTACCTTCTCGACCTCGCCGGTGACTTCCATACCTGCTACAACGCGGTGAAGGTGATGGTCGACGACGACACCCTGCGCAACACCCGTCTGGCGCTGGGCCTGGCCACCCGCCAGGTGCTACGCAACGGCCTGGACCTGATGGGTGTGAGCGCACCCGAGGAGATGTAAGCCATGGCCACCCCGCGCAAGAAATCCGCGTCCCGGCGTGGCGCCACCACCCAGCGCAAGCCCGCCCGGCGTTCGGGGGGCGGGTTTCGCGTTCCCGGTTGGATATGGGGACTCGCCGGCATGGCCGCCGGCTTCTTCCTCGCCCAGCACCAGCACGGCACGGCGCCGTGGCAGGAAGGTGCCGGCACGCCGCCCCAGGCTACCGTGCTGTCCAAGCCACCCGGCGACTCCGAGCGCGAGGCCGCCCGCGAGACCGAGTCGCCGGCGGAACCGGCCATGCCGACGTTCGAGTTCTATACCCTGCTGCCCGAAACCGAAGTCATCGCGCCGGGAGGCAAGATTCCCTCCACGGCTGCCAGGCCACCGAGCGACACCGATGAATCCGCAACCAGTGGCGATACCGGCGTATCGCAAGACGACCCTATCGCCCAGGTGATCGCCGCCAACCAGCGGCCCGAGGAGCGCGACGCCGCGGCAGGCTCCAGCGAAGCATCGAGCCGTTCGAGCGAGCCCCCGAGCGCCGATGGCAGCTTCATGCTGCAGGCGGCTTCCTTTCGCGAGCTGAGCGATGCCGAACAGCTGCGCCAGCGCCTACGCAACCTGAGCCTGCTGGCCCAGATCAGCGAAGTGCAAGCCGGCGGCGATACTTGGCACCGCGTGCAGGTCGGCCCCTATGACGATACACGGGAGCTCAACCGGGCCCAGGACCTGATGAGCACCCAGGGGATCGAGCCGCTATTGATTCAATTGCAGAACTGAGTTCAGAAGCGATTTGCAGAACTGGCCTGCAGAACCAGTCTCTAGAACCAATCGACGTTCACCCAGTCTGACCCCACCGGGGTTAGCACTATTTTCAGTACTATCCTTCCGCCCCGCAGAACGGCGCCAATGGCACGGGACGGTTGATTTTTTAGGATACGCCCGCATTTTCCTGTGCAAGTCAGCACATGTGCCGCCAGCAGCGGCACGGCAAGTCATCGGGAGCCTGCCTCCCACAAGGAGTTTCTCCATGACCACTATCGTATCCGTGCGTCGCGGCGACCAGGTCGCCCTGGCCGGCGACGGCCAGGTATCACTCGGCAATACCGTGATGAAAGGCAACGCCAGCAAGGTACGCCGCCTCTATCGTGGCAAGGTGCTGGCCGGTTTCGCCGGTGGTACCGCCGATGCCTTCACTTTGTTCGAACGCTTCGAAGCGCAGCTGGAAAAATACCAGGGGCATCTCACCAAGGCGGCCGTGGAACTGGCCAAGGACTGGCGCACCGATCGCGCCCTGCGTCGTCTCGAGGCTCTGCTGGCCGTCGCCGACCACAGCGCCTCGTTGATCATTACCGGTAACGGCGATGTGGTCGAGCCCGAGCGTGGCATCATCGCCATCGGCTCCGGCGGCAACTTCGCCCAGGCGTCGGCACGAGCACTACTGGAAAATACCGACCTTTCGGCCCGCGAGATCACCGAAAAGTCGTTGGCCATCGCTGGTGACATCTGCGTGTTCACCAACCATCACGTCACCCTCGAAGAGCTTTGATCATGACCCAGATGACGCCCCGTGAAATCGTTCATGCGCTGGATCAATACATCATCGGCCAGCAGGACGCCAAGCGCGCCGTGGCCATCGCCCTGCGCAACCGCTGGCGCCGCATGCAGCTGGATGACGAACTGCGCCCGGAAGTCACCCCCAAGAACATCCTCATGATCGGCCCCACCGGCGTGGGCAAGACCGAGATCGCCCGCCGCCTGGCGAAACTGGCCAGGGCGCCGTTCATCAAGGTGGAAGCGACCAAGTTCACCGAAGTGGGTTATGTCGGCCGCGATGTGGAATCGATCATCCGCGACCTGATCGAGGCCGCCATCAAGATGGTGCGCGAGCAGGCCAAGGAGGAGGTCGGCCACCGCGCCGAGGACGCCGCCGAGGATCGTATCCTCGACGCCTTGCTGCCGCCGCCGCGAGGGCAGGAAGACAAGCCCCGGGAAGACAGCGGCACGCGCCAGACCTTCCGCAAGAAGCTGCGCGAAGGCCAGTTGGACGACAAGGAGATCGATATCGAAGTCTCCTCCCAAGGGCCGGGTATCGACATCATGACCCCGCCGGGCATGGAAGAGATGACCAGCCAGCTGCAGAGCATGTTTTCCAACATGGGCCAGCAGAAGCGTGAAACCCGCCGTGTAACGGTGAAGGACGCCTTCTCCCTGCTGCGCGATGAAGAGGCCGCCAAGCTGGTCAACGAGGACGATATCAAGGCGCGCGCCGTGGAAGCGGTGGAGCAGCACGGCATCGTCTTCCTGGATGAGATCGACAAGGTGGCCAAGGGCAGCGGCCAGTCCAGCGGCGGCGAAGTCTCCCGCGAAGGTGTGCAGCGCGACCTGCTGCCATTGATCGAAGGTTCCACCGTCTCGACCAAGTACGGCATGGTCAAAACCGATCATATCCTGTTCATCGCCTCCGGCGCCTTCCACCTGTCGCGGCCGTCGGATCTGATTCCAGAGCTGCAGGGGCGTCTGCCGATCCGCGTGGAGCTCGATGCCCTGACACCCGGTGACTTCAAGCGCATCCTGACCGAGCCGTCAGCTTCGTTGACCAAGCAGTACCAGGCGCTGCTGGCCACCGAAGGACTGGATATAGAGTTCACTCCCGACGGTATCGAGCGTATCGCCGAGATTTCCTGGCAGGTCAACGAAGGCACCGAGAACATCGGGGCACGGCGCCTGCACACGGTGATGGAGCGCCTGCTGGAAGAGGCCTCGTTCAAGGGCGGCGACATGGACGGCCCCTTGACCATCGATGCCGCCTACGTCAATGCCCAGCTCGGCGAACTGGCGGTAGACGAGGATCTGTCGCGGTATATTCTGTAAATCAGCAACCATTGCGCGTGGCAATGGCAACGCATAACGCTGCCTTAGCAAGTGCGCGATTGCCAAGCGTAGAAAGCAAACGACAGCTCGGCAGGGATGCCGAGCTAGCATGGGCAACAGGGATGTTGTTTCCATGCGTGGCGTTTGCTCAAGCGCAGGCAGAGCAATAGTGCTTGCGTGCAACGCAAGCGTTGCCATGCCCGCCTTTTTTAGAGGTTAGCCCACTGATGAACTCACCCGCCCCTACCCCCACCCGCGTGCATTACCACAAGAAAGCTCGGGAACTGGAGCTTGGCTATGCCGACGGCACCGAGTTCCGCTTGCCGGTGGAATACCTGCGCGTCTACTCGCCTTCCGCCGAAGTCCGCGGCCACGGTCGTGATACCGCCGTGCTCCAGGTCGGCAAGAAGGACGTGGGCCTACGCGATATCACCCAGGCCGGACGCTACGCACTGAAGCTGCATTTCGATGATGGCCACGACACCGGCCTGTATAGTTGGGATTATCTGCATGAACTGGCCACCCATCATGACGCCTACTGGAACGACTATCTCCAGCGGCTGCGCGAGGCCGGCGCATCCCGCGAGCCGCTGGGCATCGAAATTCGCCAGCTGTGACATGCCGTCACTGCCGACAGCGAAGACAATCGTCGGCGGAGAAGGCTACAATAGCCGGCAACGATACTGCCAAGGCCAAGATGCCTCATAGCCACCGCCAAGGATTCGGGAGCCTAGCGACATGAGCCCCATGGAAAAGCGCACCACCCATTTCGGTTACCAGGAAGTTCCGGTGGAAGACAAGGCGGCCCGCGTCGCCGATGTATTTCACTCGGTCGCCGCCCGCTACGACGTGATGAACGACCTGATGTCGATGGGCATTCACCGCATATGGAAGCGCCTGACACTGGAGCGCGCCGGCGTTCGTCCCGGTCATCATGTGCTCGATATCGCCGGTGGCACGGGCGATCTCACCTTGAAGTTCTCGCACCTGGTCGGCCCCCGCGGCAAGGTGGTGCTGGCCGATATCAACGCCTCCATGCTCAAGGTGGGCCGCGACAAGCTGCTGGACAACGGCGTGGGCGGCAACGTCGAGTACGTTCAGGCCAACGCCGAGTGCCTGCCGTTTCCCGACAACAGCTTCGACTGCATCACCATCGCCTTCGGCCTGCGCAACGTCACCGACAAGGATGCCGCGCTGCGCTCGATGACCCGCGTGTTGAAGCCCGGTGGCCGCCTGCTGGTGCTGGAATTCTCCAAGCCGGGCAACCCCCTGCTGTCGAAGGCCTACGATGAATACTCCTTCCGCCTGCTGCCGAAGATGGGCGAACTGGTCGCCGGCGACGGCGATAGCTACCGCTACCTGGCCGAGTCGATTCGCATGCACCCGAATCAGGAGACTCTCAAGGCAATGATGGAGACGGCCGGTCTGGAGCGCGTGGAATATACCAACCTGACCGGCGGTATCGTCGCTCTGCATCGCGGCATCAAGCTATGAGGTCGGCATGCTGGTAACCCCGACTCTGCTACTGGCCGGTCTCGAACGCACCCTCAACACCCTGCTTGCCCGCGACCCCGCGGCGCCCGCCCGACTCGACGCCCTGGCCGGTAGCCGATTGTTGATCCGTTTCGAGCAGCCCTCTTTCGCCCTGATATTGCACTTTCATCATCACGGTGTGGATCTGCTGCGGGGTGACGAAGCACAAGAGGCGGAAGTGGATGCGGTGGTCGAACTGACGCCGGACACCCTGGGCGAATGGCTGGGCGGCTCGCCCCTCGAACGCCTGATGTTCGAAGGCAAGCTGGCCGTGCGTGGGCGCGTTCACTTGCTGGACGCCACCCGCGAACTGTTTTTCGACCTGGATCTCGACTGGGAGGGCGAACTGGCGCGCTGGCTGGGTGATACGCCCGCACACTCGCTCGCCGAGGGGCTGCGGCGTGCGGCACGTTGGGGCCTGCGTGCCCGCGACGAGCTGATGCAGGACGTCTCCGAATACGTCTTCGAGGAAGCCAAGTGGCTGCCCGGACGCCGCCAATACGAGGTAATGCGCGACCATCTCACCGAACTCGAAGTGGCCACCGACCGGCTGGAAGCGCGTCTGGCACGCCTGCATCGACGACTCACCCAGCAGGAGCCGCCCCGATGATTCTGCGCCTACTGCGTATCGGCTGGGTCATCAGCCGCCATCGGCTCGACACCCTGCTGCCCCTGGAGCGGCTGCCGTGGTGGTTACGCACGCTGTTATGGCTTTCGCCGTTGCGCCTGATCCCGGTAGGCAAGCGCTCCCGCGGCGAGCGGCTGCGTCTGGCCCTGGAAGCCTTGGGGCCGATCTTCATCAAGTTCGGCCAGATGCTCTCCACCCGGCGCGACCTGCTCCCGGAAGATATCGCCGACGAACTCAAGCGGCTACAGGACCAGGTCCCCCCTTTCCCCGGCGACAAGGCCGTAGCGCGGGTCGAGAAAGAGCTGGAGATGACGTTGGCCCAGGCGTTCGCCGAGTTCGATCGCGCCCCGCTGGCGTCCGCCTCCATCGCTCAGGTCCATGCGGCGGTATTACATAGCGGCGAGCAGGTGGTGGTCAAGATCATTCGCCCGGACATCGACCGCGTGATGCGCCAGGACATGGCGCTGATGTACCAGGTCGGCAAGCTGCTGAGCAAGGTGCCCGAAGCGCGCCGGCTGCGCCCTGTGGAGGTCATTCGCGACTACGAGGCCACACTGTTCGACGAGCTGGACCTGTACAAGGAGGCCGCCAACACATCGCAGCTCAAGCGCAACTTCAAGGATTCGCCGCTGCTGTTCGTGCCCACTATCCACTGGCCGTTGACCCGTCGTCGCGTCATGGTGCAGGAGCGAATCCACGGCATTCCCGTAGCGGATACCGCCGCCTTGCGAGCGCGGGGAACCAACCTGAAAAAGCTCGCCGAACGGGGCGTCGAGATTTTCTTCACCCAGGTGTTCCGCGACAACTTCTTCCATGCCGACATGCACCCCGGCAATATCTTCGTCAACTGCGACGATCCCGAGGATCCGCAGTATATCGCCATCGACTGCGGCATCGTCGGCAGCCTGACACGTGAAGACCAAGACTATCTGGCGCGCAACCTGCTGGCATTCTTCCACCAGGACTATTACGAAGTCGCGGCGCTGCATATCGAGTCCGGCTGGGTCGGCGAAAACACCCGCGCCAACGAGTTCGCCGCCGCCATTCGCACGGTATGCGAGCCCATTCTGGAAAAACCGCTCAAGGACATCTCCTTCGGCCAGGTGCTGCTGGGCCTGTTCCAGACCGCACGGCGTTTCAATATGGAAGTGCAGCCGCAACTGGTGCTGCTCCAGAAGACCCTGCTCAATATCGAGGGCCTGGGTCGCCAGTTGCACCCGGATCTGGACCTGTGGAGCACCGCCAAGCCTTATCTCGAGCGGTGGATGAAGGAGCGAGCAGGCGTCGTCGGGCTTTGGGAATCGCTTAAACGCCAGGCCCCGGAGCTCTCGCAACAACTGCCCGAGCTGCCGGTGCTCGCTCATCAGGCCCTCAGCCGCATGGAACACGAACATCGCCAACGCCACCAGCAAGTCGATTCCCTCGACGGCATCCGCTGCCATCTTCAGCGTCAGCACAAGCGCCAGTACCGCCTGCGCCTGGGGTTGATCCTGGTGGCGCTGGCCCTGGCCTGGCAACCGCTGACGCAATGGGCGCTGACCCAGGACTGGCCGGTACTGGCCGCCGCCGTCGCCGGTCTGGCCCTGCTGGTCTGGCACTAGCACGGCCTTGGCGCTTTCTCATTAGCTTGATCACGGAGTACCGCGTATGGCAGACCCAACAGGCTCACCCAATTCGCCCGAACCGGTGCTCGACGCCCTGGCCGAAGTGCTCAAACAGCGTCGCGATGCCGACCCCGAAACATCGTATGTCGCCTCCTTGCATCACAAGGGATTGAACAAGATACTCGAGAAAGTCGGCGAGGAAGCCACGGAGACTTTGCTTGCCGCCAAGGATGCCGAAGGCAACGGCGAGAGCGAACGTCAAGCACTAGTCGCCGAAACCGCCGACCTGTGGTTTCATAGCCTGGTCATGCTTTCGCATATGGGGCTGGATCATCAGCCAGTTCTGGACGAACTGGCACGACGCTTCGGGATATCAGGGCATGAGGAAAAGGCTGCTCGGCAACGCTGACACGAACCGGACCGACACAGAATTCAGCTTCAACCTGCAGCAATCTCAAAGACAAGACATTCTCACAGACGCTTTCAAAGGCGCTTTCAAAGACAGACTCAACGACATTCTCAACGAGGAGAACGCATATGTTAGGTGGCATCAGTATTTGGCAGCTGCTGATCGTGCTGGGCATCATCATCCTGGTTTTCGGCACCAAGAAACTACGTAACGTGGGTACCGACCTGGGCGGCGCGGTCAAGGGATTCAAGAGCGCCATGCACGAGGAGGAGAAAGGCGACAAGAACGATACCGACAAGGATGCGCCGCAAGCCAAGGTGAGCCATGAAGAGCGTGGCAACACCTACGACGTGCAGGCGGAAGAGAAGAAGACCGAAAACTCCGACGAGCGCAAGTAAGCCCCATGTTTGATATGGGCTTTCTCGAACTGCTGATTATCGCCGTGGTGGGCTTGCTGGTGCTCGGCCCGGAGCGATTGCCTAAAGCGGCACGGACGCTGGGCCTGTGGATCGGCAAGATCAAGCGGACCGTGTCCGGCATGCAGCGCGAAATCAACGCTCAGCTGGAAGCCGAGGAGTTGCGCCAGAAGCTCAACGAGCAGCACAAGAAGCTCGATGACAGCCTGCAGAAGGCCAAGCGCGACGTCGAGAGCCTGGGCGATTCGCCCGCAGCGAAACCCAGCGCTGAAAGCGAACCGCAGGAGACGGCGGCAAGCGACGCCGAGGATTCGACGCAAACCCGCGTGGACCGCGCGACATCGCGCCTGGACGATGCCCTGGCAACGGTACGCGACACCGCCCCCGAGCAAGCCGACCCGCAGAAGGACGCTGATTCTCGATGAGCACCACCAACGATGCACAGGAACAGACACCGCTGATCGAGCACCTGATCGAGTTACGCTCGCGTCTGATGCGCTCGGTGGTGGTGGTGGTGGTCGTGTTTCTCGGCCTCTACTCCTTTGCCAACGATATCTACTCCTTTGTCGCCCAGCCGCTGATGGCATTGTTGCCAGCCGGGTCGCAGATGATTGCCACCGAAGTGGCCTCGCCCTTCCTGGCGCCGTTCAAGCTGACCCTGGTGGTGGCGATTTTCATCGCCATTCCTTATGTCCTGCATCAGGCCTGGGCGTTTGTCGCCCCCGGGCTCTATGACAACGAAAAGGCCCTGGCCGTGCCGATTCTGGTCTCCAGCATCGCGCTTTTCTACGCCGGAGCCGCGTTTGCCTATTACGTCGTGTTTCCCCTGCTGTTCCAGTTTTTCACCCAGACCGGGCCGGAAAATGTGGCGGTGATGACCGACATCAACCAGTACCTCAACTTCGTACTGAAGCTGTTCTTCGCTTTCGGGGTAGCCTTCGAGATTCCCATCGCCACTTTCCTGCTGATCCTTTCAGGGGCGTCCAGCGTGGAAAGTCTGTCGAAAAAGCGTCCCTACATCATTCTGGGGTGCTTCGTGGTGGGAATGCTGCTGACCCCGCCGGATGTAATTTCCCAGAGCCTGCTGGCGGTGCCCATGTACCTGCTCTATGAAGTGGGGTTGCTGTTCGGTCGCCTGGTGCGCAAGCGCCGGTCGGAAGAGCAGGATGTCGTCGAGGACGAATGAAAAAACGGCTTGGATGGGTTTTATAGCGCCCCCGCATTAGGATTGTTCTAGCCTGGATGAGGACGGCTATACTTCATCAACAGCTAAAAACGGCCCCTTTGGGGCCGTTTTCTGTCTTGAGGGAAGGTAATAGAGGGATTCAGTCCATCATTTCATCGATACGATCGACAAGCTTGAAGATACCGGTAGCCGCTTCACTGAGACGGGTCGCCAGCATGTAGGCCGGGGTGGTGACCACGCGGTGCTCGAGGTCAACGACGATATCCTCCACGCCGCAGCCGCGATGCAGCCCTCCCATGGCACTGATGGCCCCGGAGACACCCGGGTCGTGGCCCACGGTCACGGCCACGCCGTCCCCCAGCAGACGCGGTACCAATACCGGTGAGATGCACATCAGACCGATGGGCTTGGCATCCTCCTTGAAGCCTTCCAGTGCCGTCTTGAGCGACTCCAGCACCTGCATGGCATCTCCGGCCTCGGCGAAGTCGGAGAGATTCTTGGCGACACCGAAACCACCGGGAACGATCACCGCATCGAAGTCGTCGGCGTCGAGGTCGGTGAGCGGGCTGATCTCCCCCCGTGCCAGACGGGCCGACTCCACCAGCACGTTGCGCGACTCGTCCGGCATCGCCTGTTGGGTGAGATGGTTCACCACCTGAGTCTGCTCGATATCCGGGGCAAAACAGCGATACCCGATGCCCAACTGATCCAGCCGCAGCAACGTCAGCGTGGTTTCGTAGATCTCCGAGCCATCGAACACGCCGCAGCCTGCCAGCACCACTGCCACCTGTTTGGTCATGCCTGTCTCCTTACCAAAATGATTTCGCCCCATGGCCGTGCCATGAACCAAGCTGTTGTAAAAAACAGCGTCTAGGGTAGAGGCTTACTTTAGAGAGTCTCCCGTTCCGCCACAAGGCGGCTTTCGCCGGGGGGCGCGGCTGATATACTCGGTAAAGCTGCCCGCCGCCCAATGCGGCCTGGTGTCCCGTTTCGGATTTTGGAGAAGAGCCTTGAGCATGCCCCGACATTTCCCCGCCACCCGCCTGCGTCGTATGCGCCGTGACGACTTCTCGCGCCGCCTGATGCAGGAGGCCACGCTCTCCCCGGCCGATCTTATCCTGCCGGTCTTCGTCACCGAGGGCGACAACCAGCGCGAAGCCGTGGCTTCGATGCCCGGGGTCGAACGCTTGTCCCTGGATCTGCTGCTGGAGCAGGCGCGCGAAGCCTACCAGCTTGGCATTCCCGCCCTGGCGCTGTTTCCGGTGGTGGGCGACGAACAGAAAAGCGAACTGGCCGAGGAGGCGTATAACGCCAACGGCCTGGTCCAGCGTAGCGTCCGCGCGCTGAAGGAGGCGCTGCCCGAACTCGGCATCATCACCGATGTGGCCCTCGACCCCTACACCAGCCACGGCCAGGACGGCATCATCGACGAGCAGGGCTACGTGCAGAACGACCGCACCGTCGACACCCTGCTCAAGCAGGCCCTGTCCCACGCCGAAGCCGGCGCCGACGTGGTGGCGCCCTCCGACATGATGGACGGCCGTATCGGTGCCATTCGCCAGGTGCTCGAACAGGAGAACCTGCATAACGTGCGCATCATGGCCTACAGTGCCAAGTATGCCTCCAAGTATTACGGGCCGTTCCGCGACGCGGTGGGCTCCGCCGGCAATCTGGGCAAGGCGGACAAGCGCACCTACCAGATGGACCCCGCCAACAGCGATGAAGCGATTCACGAGGTGGCCATGGATATCGCCGAAGGTGCCGACATGGTAATGGTCAAGCCGGGCATGCCTTACCTGGATGTGGTGCGACGCGTCAAGCAGGAGCTCCAGGTACCGACCTTCGCTTACCAGGTCAGCGGTGAGTACGCCATGCACCGGGCCGCTTTCGACAATGGCTGGCTGGAACCCGAGCCGGTCATTCTGGAGTCGCTGATGTGCTTCAAGCGAGCGGGAGCCGACGGCATCCTGACCTACTTCGCCCTGGAAGCGGCCCGCCTGCTGCAACGCCGCTGAGCACAGTTACCACGGCAGCGAGTGAAACCTCGCTGTCATATTCTTTACCCATACTATTCCACCATACTGACCGGCAGATCGCTTTCACGCATATTTCTCAGCATAATTGACCATCACGCAAGGGAGGCTCCATGGAAATCAAGGCCACTAAAGAGTCCTCGCCCTCTGCAACTGAACGGTCTTCTGCAACTGAACAGCCTTCACCGGAAATGTCTGCCACGGAGCTGTCGACGGCGGCCCTGGTCGGGACCGGTGATGTTCCAAGCGAGCCGCCATTGCGGGTCAACCGCACCCAGGCCGGCATCCACGCCCGCAACGCCGCGCCGCTAGAAACGGATCTTTCCGACCCCCAGCTCTACTTCAACCGTGAGCTTTCCCATCTCAAGTTCAATACTCGGGTACTGGAACAGGCGCTGGATACGGCCCACCCGCTGCTCAACCGGTTGATGTTTCTGCTGATCTTCTCATCCAACATGGACGAGTTCTTCGAGATTCGCGTCGCCGGGCTCAAGCGCAACGTATTACTGGGCGATGCCTCCACCGGTGCCGACGGCCGGCTGCCCAAAGCGGTGCTGGCCGAGATTGCCGACGTCGCCCATGAACAGATCGCCCGGCAATATCAGATACTCAACGACGCCCTGCTCCCCGAGCTGGAAACCCAGGGGTTGCGCTTTCGCCGCCGCACACAGTGGACGGCGGCACAGAAAAGCTGGGTACGGGAGTTCTTCGACAACGAGATCATGCCGGTCATCAGCCCCATCGGCCTCGACCCCTCGCACCCGTTCCCGCGCCTGGTCAACAAGAGCCTCAACTTCATCGTCGAGCTGGAAGGCAAGGACGCCTTCGGTCGCGCCGGCGGCATGGCGATCCTGCCGGCGCCACGCTCACTGCCACGCCTGGTCGCCTTGCCCAAGGCGCTTTGCGAGGAGGGTTTTTCCGAATACATCTTCCTCTCGTCGATGATCCACTCCCACGCCGACGAACTCTTTCCCGGCATGCGCGTGCGCGGCTGTTACCAGTTCCGCCTGACGCGTAACGCCGATCTGAGCGTCGATCCCGACGAGGTCTCCGACCTGGCATCGGCACTGCGCGGCGAACTGCTGGCGAGACGCTACGGCAGCGGCGTGCGCCTGGAAGTGGCCGATACCTGCCCCGACGGACTGGCGGATTTTCTCCTCGCCCAGTTCGAGCTGGAGCCGCAAGACCTCTACCGGGTCAAGGGGCCGGTCAACCTGACGCGCATGATGGCGGTGCTGGGCGACGTCGATCGCCCCGAGCTGCTCTACCGTCCTTTTACTCCCGGTGTGCCCAAGGCATTCAAGAGCGGCAGCCTCTTCAGTGCCATCGCCCGTGGCGATGTGCTGCTCCACCACCCCTTCCAGTCGTTCTGCCCGATAGAAGATTTGCTGCGGGAGGCGGCGCGGGACCCGGATGTGCTGGCGATCAAGCAGACGCTTTACCGGACCGGTACGGAGTCGCCGATCGTCGGCGCCCTGGTGGAAGCCGCAAGCCAGGGCAAGGAAGTCACGGTGGTGATCGAGCTGCGCGCCCGCTTCGACGAGGCCGACAACCTGGGCCTGGCGGCCCGCCTGCAGGAAGCCGGAGCGATCGTGATCTACGGCATCATGGCCTACAAGACCCACGCCAAGATGCTGCATATCGTGCGCCGGGAGAAAGGCGCGCTGCGCCATTACGCCCATCTCGGCACCGGCAACTACCACTCCAAGACCGCCAAGCTCTACACCGACTACAGCCTGCTGACCGCCAACCCCCAGCTGTGTGCCGATGTACACAAGGTCTTCCAGCAGCTTTCCGGCATGGGCAAGGCAAGACGTGTCGACAAGCTGTTGCACGCTCCTTTCACCCTGCATGAACGGTTGGTCGAAATGATCGATCGCGAGGCCCAGCATGCCCTCAAGGGTCGCCGGGCCCGCCTTATCTTCAAGTGCAACTCGCTCACCGAGCCCAAGCTGATCCAGGCGCTCTACCGCGCCTCCCAGGCGGGTGTCGAATGCGACCTGATCATCCGCGGCATGTGCTGTTTGCGCCCCGGCGTTGAAGGCATCTCGGACAATATCCGTGTGCGCTCGATCATCGGGCGCTTTCTCGAGCATACCCGGGTCTTTCATTTTCACAATGACGGCGCGGCAGAAACCTGGTGCTCTAGCGCCGACCTGATGGCACGCAACATGTTCCATCGCGTGGAGACCTGCTTCCCGCTGCTGGACAGGAAACTGGCTACCCGGGTGCGCAAGGACCTGGAGACCTACCTGGTGGACAACTGCCAGAGCTGGCTACTCAAGGCCGATGGCAACTATGAACTGCAATGTCCTGGCGGCAGCGCTCCCATCAGTGCCCAGGAGACCCTGCTCTACGCCTACGCCACCAAGAACTGACCCGTGTCGCTGCTGCCGTGACCAACCCGAACGCCCCCGCGCCGGGAACGGCAGCGGGGGCGAAAGGTTAGGCCAAGGGTTGTCTTAGCCGTGGCGGCGGCGCAGCACTTCAGCGGCTTGTACCATATTGGCCAGCGCCGGCTCGACCTCGGCCCAGCCGCGGGTCTTGAGCCCACAATCGGGGTTGACCCATAGGCGCTCGGCGGGAATCTTTTCCAACGCCTTCTCCATCAACTGCACCATCCATTCGACATCGGGAATGTTGGGGGTATGGATATCGTAGACACCCGGCCCGATCTCGTTGGGGTAGGCGAAGTCCTGAAAGGCGTCCAGCAGTTCCATGTCCGACCGTGACGTCTCGATGGTGATGACATCGGCATCCAGGGCGGCAATGGCGGCGATGATGTCGTTGAATTCCGAGTAGCACATGTGGGTGTGGATCTGAGTTTCGTCCCGCACGCCCGCCGCACTCAACTTGAAGCAATCCACGGCCCAATCCAGGTAGTCTTGCCATTGGCCCTGGCGCAGCGGCAAACCCTCGCGCAGGGCCGGCTCGTCGATCTGGATCACGCCGATTCCCGCCGCTTCCAGGCTATTCACTTCATCGCGCAGGGTCAGGGCGATCTGGCGGCAGGTGGTGGCACGGGACTGGTCATCGCGCACGAACGACCACTGTAGAATGGTCACCGGCCCCGTGAGCATGCCTTTCATCGGCTTGTCAGTCAGGCTCTGGGCGTATTCGCTCCAGCGCACCGTCATCGGCTGGGGCCGGGTAACATCTCCGTAGATGATCGGCGGCTTGACGCAGCGCGAGCCGTAACTCTGCACCCAGCCGAACCTGGTGAAGGCAAAGCCATCGAGTTGCTCGCCAAAGTACTCGACCATGTCGTTACGTTCCGCCTCACCGTGTACCGGTACATCCAGGCCCAGGGCGTCCTGGCGCTCGATGGTGTAGGCGATCTCCTCGCGCATGCGCGCCTCGTAAGCTTCGCGGCTCAACTCGCCGGCCTTGTAGGCGCGGCGGGCGGCGCGGATATCCTGGGTCTGGGGAAACGACCCGATGGTAGTGGTGGGAAACAACGGCAAGGCCAGCTTGCGCCGTTGAGCCACGGCCCGCTCGGCATAGACGCTGCGGCGCTCGCTGTCACCGGGCTGGATCGCCGCCAGGCGCTCCTTCACCGCCTGGCGATGGGTGCGCGCCGAGTCGCGTCGGGCGTCCAGGGCGCGAGTCGCGGCGGCCAGACGCGCTTCATCCTCGGCGGTCGGCCGGTTATCCAACAAGCGCGACAGACTGACCACTTCATCCAGCTTCTGGCGAGCGAAAGCCAGCCACTGAGTCAGCTCGCTATCGAGCTCGGTTTCAGCGTCCAGATCCACCGGCACATGCAATAGCGAACAACTCGGTGCCAGCCACAGACGACTGCCCAGGCGCACTCGCACCGGCAGAAGGCGTTCGCGCAACGCGGCCAGGTCGGCACGCCAGATGTTGCGTCCATCCACCGCGCCCACCGAGAGCACTTGATGCGGGCCGAGGCGGTCGATGACATGATCCAGCTGCTCGGGGGCGCGTACGGCATCCACGTGCAGACCGGCCACGGGCAGGCGCGTCGCCAGTGATAAATTGTCTCCCAAGGCGCCGAAATAGGTCGCCACCATCAGTTTCAGCGGCGCGGCCTGGAGACGATGATAGGCACGCTCATAGGCTTGTTGCCACGCCAAAGGTAGATCCTGTACCAGTGCAGGCTCGTCCAGCTGCACCCACTCGACTCCCTGGCCCGCCAGACGCGTAAGTATTTCACAGTAGACGTCCAGCACGCCTTCGAGCAGGCTCAGGCGCTCGAAGGCCTGACCCTTCTCCTTGCCCAGCCACAGCCAGGTGAGCGGCCCGGTCAAGGTAACCTTGACGTTGTAACCCAGCTGTTGTGCTTCTGCCACTTCATCGAACAGGCGCTGCGTGGCCAGCTGAAAGCGCTGCCCCTGGTGCAGTTCCGGCACCAGGTAGTGATAGTTGGTGTCGAAATACTTGGTCATCTCGCACGCCGCCGCCGGCGTGCCGCTTGGGGCCCGCCCGCGGGCCATGCGGAAGGTCGTGTCGAGGTCGATATCGCCTTGGGCCACTTCCGAGTCCGCCGCGAAGCGCTGGGGCACGGCGCCCAGCAGCGTGGAAACGTTGAGCACCTGATCGTAGAAAGCGAAGTCGCCCACCGTGACCCAGTCCAGGCCCGCGCTATGCTGCGCCTGCCAATGGCGACTGCGCAGCTCTCGGGCGCTGGCTTCGAGCGACTCGCGATCCATCTCGCCTTTCCAGTAGGCTTCCGTGGCTTTTTTCAATTCGCGCTGCGCGCCGATGCGGGGATAACCCAGAATATGAGAAACTGTCATGATGAAACCTGCCAACGTGAATGATTCGGCACAGTCTGGCGCCAGGCTAAAATTGAATCAAACTAAAGATTTTAATGATCATCATGAATGAAACTCAGCCATGCTAGAGCTACGTCATTTGCGCACTTTGGTCGCCTTGCGCGATACCGGTTCGCTGGTGGAAGCCGCCGAGCGCGTCCACCTGACCCAATCGGCCCTTTCCCACCAGCTCAAGGATCTCGAGGCGCGGCTGGGTAGCGCCCTGTTCATCCGCAAGTCTCGCCCGGTGGAGTTCACCCGCGCCGGGCTGCGCCTGCTGGCTTTGAGCGAGCAGATACTGCCCCAAGTACGGGTTGCCGAGCGTGATCTGGCGCGCCTGGCGGGAACCGAACAGGGCAGGCTGCACATGGCCATCGAGTGCCATAGCTGTTTTCAGTGGTTGATGCCGACGGTGGATCATTTCCGCGACCACTGGCCGGAAGTGGAGATCGATATCCCCAGCGGTCATCACTTCGATCCCCTGCCCGCCCTGGCGCGTGAGCAGCTCGACCTGGTGATCACCGCCGATCCCCAGCCGCTGTCCGGGGTGCACTACGAGCCGCTGTTTCGCTACGAGGGGCTTCTTGCGGTGGCCAGGCAGCACCCCCTGACGGGAAAGCCTTTCGTTTCGGCACAAGATATCCGCGAGGAAACCCTGATCACTTATCCGGTGGAACAGTCGCGCCTGGATATCTTCACCCAGTTTCTGGATCCGGCGGGCATCCGGCCCAAGGAGATTCGTACCGCCGAGCTGACTATCATGATGATGCAGTTGGTGGCCAGTGGTCGTGGCGTCTGCGCCCTACCCAACTGGGCCTTGACCGAATACCTGGAGCGCAACTACGTCACTGCCGTGCGCCTGGGTCCGGAGGGCGTGTGGGGAACGCTTTACGCCGCCTTGCGCGAGGAGACCCGCGAAGCGCCATGGATGGAGGATTTTCTGCGTACCGCTCGGGAAACGTCGTTTGCTGTACTGGCGGGTATCAAGCCGGCTTAAAACGCGCCGTCTGCCGAGGCGCCTAGGTGCGCCGGGGGATCAACAGGGTAAAGCGCGCGCCATGTAGTTTGGGGCTTTCATCGACGGTCACGCTGCCTCGATGCCAGGCCATGATCTTTTGCACGATGGAAAGCCCCAGACCATAGCCACCGGAACTGCGCGCCCGACTATCGTCCAGGCGGGTAAAGGGTTTGAAGACTTCGGCGCGCGCCTCGCGGGGGATACCCGCCCCGTCGTCCTCGACGTCGATACGCACCAGATGTGGCTCGTCGCATAGCCGGATCACCACCTTGGTTTCGGCATAGCGGCAGGCATTGCTGACCAGGTTCTGCAGAGCGCGTTGGAGATAACGGGGCTCCGCGTTGAGCTCGACATCTTCGCCCGGCTCCAGGGAGAGCTCTAGGTGCTTGTGCAGAGGCGAGAGGGTTTCGATGACACGCTGGGCCATGGCACGACAGTCCACCAATGCGGTTTCCATTTCCATGCCGTTGATGGTTTCGCTGCCCAGGCGAGCATAGGTGAGGATTTCATCCACCAGATCGTCCAGCTCGGCGATATCGCTGTCGATGCCTTGAAGCTGGCGGCGTATCGCCGGCTCTTCGGTCATATCCTCAACCATCTGCACCGCAAAGCGAATACGCGCCACCGGCGTGCGCAGCTCGTGGGAGACGGCGCGAATCATCTCCTGCTGCCCGCGCAGCAATGACTGGACCTGATTGGCCATGCCGTTGAAGGCCATGCCCAGGCGGCCGAGGAAATCGCCGCTCTCCACCTTGACCCGGGTTTCCAGGCGGCCACTGGCAATGCGCGTGGCGGCCAGTTCCAGACGCGCCATGCGCGACTCGATACTGCGCATGATGAGATAGATGATCAGCGCCAGCACGACCACCAGGCCGATCAAGAGGGGTAGATGCAAGCTGCTCGGCAGAGCGTCACCGCGCACCACGGGGCCCGCATGCAACCACTGCTCCTCTCCCGGGAGTCGATACACCATGGCGACCGAAAGCCTATCCGCCTGCAGGCGGATCACCACTTCACCCTGTTCCAGCAGATCACGCTGGGAGCCGCTCAAGTTCTCCGGAGGCTCGTCCAGCAGGCGCAAGGGCCAACCATTGGTGGATAGCTGTTGCAGCCGGGTTTCACGCTGTTCACCCGCGACGGCGCCAAGCCACTCTCCCGCCAAGCGCACACTGCCTTGCCACTGGCGCTCGCTCCACTCCGGTAGTATGGCTTCGAGCAGCCAGTTCTGTCCGGGCAGGCGCTGCTGCAGGCGCCACGGTTCACCTTCATACCCCGCCACCAGCGCCTTGCCTCGCTCGAGACGCGCCCGCGCGAAATAGCCCAGCGAGGCGTTCTCCAGGGAGCGCAGAGTCAGTTGCATATCGAGAATGTGGGCATAACGAGGTAAAACGGCTTCGCGACGAGCCGGAGAAAGCGGCGCCAGGGCGTGGGTAAGAAACCCCATGGGCAAGGCCACCAGCTGCTCCCGATAATGCTCCTGGCGAACTTGTTCGAGAAGGGCGCGTCCCGCCACCGCCATGCTGAACACCAGCAAGAGTGCCAGTGCCAACAGCAGGTAAAAACGCATAAAGGTGCCATGGGACAGCACACGCCACATCGTTCAACTATCCTTATTCATCAACTGTTTTCTTCGACTTTATCAGCTGTCCTTGACGAACAGATAGCCTTTGCTGCGCACCGTCTTGATGCGATGGGGCTGGTTGGGATCGTCGCCCACCTTGGGACGGATACGCGAGACGCGAACGTCGATCGAACGATCCTGGCCGTCATACTTGATCCCCCGCAGTTCGCTGAAGATCTCTTCCCGAGTGAGGACACGTCCGGCATTGCTGGCCAACAGCCACAGCAGGTCGAACTCGGCGCTGGTCAGGTCGATCCGTTCACCCGACAGCCAGGCTTCGCGTGTGGCATTGTCGATCTCGAGATTCTCGAAGCTCAAGCGCATCTCGCCGCCGGGGCCGGGACCTTCGGCCCGGCGCAGCAAGGCCCGCATGCGCGCCAGGAGAACACGCGGCTGTACCGGCTTGGGCACGTAGTCATCCGCGCCCATTTCCAGCCCCAGCACCTGGTCGAGATCATCGGTGCGCGCCGTCAGCATCATGATGGGGCCGGCATAATTGGGCCGCACCCGACGGCAGATCGCCAAGCCATCCTCGCCCGGCAACATCAAGTCGAGAATGACCAGATCCGGCTGCAACGTCAGCACCCGTTCCACGCCCTTGGCGCCATCGGCCTCCAGTGTCACCTGGAAGCCATTGGCCTCGAGGTAATCACGGGTCAGCTCAGCCAGGCGCCGATCATCTTCAATGATCAAGATATGATCTTGATCGGCATGCTCCGGGACTCCCGACTCCTGGGGTCCAAGCGCCTGAAATTGTTCTTCCAAGTGATCTCCCATCCGTTCTCTTCACTCCACTGAGCCAATTCGTGATACTCGCCGCCTGTCCTGCGCGACTCGGCAAATAACCTTTTCCATAAGCCCGACACAACAGGGGCTGGTGTCGTGAGTGCTTATGAAAATCGATGTCCTGGTAAACCGGTACTGATGCCCATTACTGTAACAAGGATACCTTAAAATGACGGTATCGCCTGCCTCTGTCGAGGTGGCATCTCATTTCTTTCGCTAGCATTCTGGAAATAGTTTAACCATTGCTGATATTTGCTGAAAGTTACTTTCAGTTGCGACTTCCATGCTGGCGTAAATTTGCGACAGTTGAAGCCTTACAATGTTCCACTGCCTCACTGGGAATTGAGCCTTCTGCCGACAATAGGGCGCGGCGCTTGGCTGGGTTTGATTGTTGTACGTGTCAGCACTACTTTAAGGTACGTACTGTCGACACCATCTTTGGCCATGGTCTTTGGTCACAGTCTCTGACAAGAGGAGAGTCTCATGTCCGACCACAACGGCAAAAGTGTCATCAAGCGCGTTTATGTGCCCACTCACGTGCGGGATCTATCCAACGGGGAGAAAGTCATCGTTCCTGGTCATTATCGGCCACCCGAGAAATGACTCGCCGGGGCGCACGCATCGTCCAGGCTGGCTGTTGCAAGCGGATATCACTTCCTGAGGATGATAGCTGATGAAGAAGGCAAGCCCATTGGCTTGCCTTCTTGCTTGTTGCGCGTTTCTACTGGTTGGTGCGCTAGATTGGTCGATGCGCTAGCCCTTGGGGCCCAGCAGGAACCATACGATCAACCCGATAAGAGGGAAAAGCAGCAATGCCAGAATCCACAGTAACTTGGCGACACCGCCAGCCGAGCTCTTGGCTACCTTGATGATGGCCCAGACGACGATTACCAGCCAGATCAAGCCTAATAAACCACCTACTTCAATGCCCATGGCAACTCCTTAGCGTGTTGGCATTCATGTAGTTTCAGCTAAGCACACCGTGGCGCACGTCTCAAGGCAAAGCAGTGGCTTCGGGAATACGCAACTGCATTTTTCCTTCCGCGATCTCGATGGCGAAATGATTCAGAAAGCTCATACCCAGCAACACCGTATCCCCCTCCATCGCCGGGCTGATGGACCCTTGAACCTGCTCCACCCGCATGCCGCCCAGCGCCACTTCCTCCAGTTGGGTCAGGGTGCCTTCGACACGGCCATTGGCGGTGTTGAACCAGGCGTTGCGCCCGGGCTCAAGGTCCAGGCGATCCGCCAACTCGCCGGGCACCGCGACATAGGTGGCTCCGGTATCCAGCAGGAAGGTAACGGGCTCGCCATTGATGTAGCCCGGTGCCTCGAAATGCCCCGACCGATTGCGCTTCAGCGTCACCGGCTCTCCGTCGGGTACCGCACTGATCAACTGCGCGTTGGGCCGAAACAACTCCTCCCACCCACCGTGCAGCCACCAGGTGCCGATCGCCATCAACAGTACCCAGAAAAGCAGCATCATGCCCAGACCACTGCGTCGCGTTCCGTGCTTAGCCATGCGTCACCTCGATTGATCGCTTGCTCCTGCTCGGTGAGTGGGTGCTTCAGTGCGGTTCCCATTGCTTTGCCGCCAGGCAGCCCCGTGCTTGATTCACCCGCATGCAAATCACCATCGCCGTGATGAACAGGGCCGCACATAACAGAATAGACGCTTGTAGCCCCACCAGCGTCTGTAAAACTCCCAGCAGGACGATACCAAAAACCCCAGCCAGCTTGTTGGCCAAGCCCCAGAAGCCGAAGAACTCGGCGGATTTTTCCAGCGGCGAGAACAACCCCACCAGCGCACGGCTCGCCGATTGGCTGGACCCCAGGCTCAGTCCCGCCAAACAGCCCACCACCAGGAAAACATGCTGGGCCTGCAGATGAGTCGCCAGCAGACGGTTGAGCCAGGCCGTCAGCTCTGGGGTCGCCCAGATCGCCAGGATTGCGGCGACCCACAACGCCAATGTCAGCTGGTAGGTCTTCTTCGCTCCCCAGCGGTCCTGTATCCACCCGAACCCCAGCGCGCCCGCCGCCGCCGTGAGCTGGACGATGATGAACATGATATTGCGTACGCTCTCGTCCCAGTTGATCACCTGGGCTCCATAAATGAAGGCGAAGGCGATAATGATGTACACCCCCGCCATGGAGAAAAGCAGCGAGACCAGAAACGTGGTGAGATCCTTGAAATAGCGCAGCTCGTGCAGGGTGGTACGGATACGCGCCTGGGCGATGGCACGATAGGAACGGCCCGGCGGTTGTGCCAGGCCCCGCTCCTTGAGCCATAGAAAAGTGGGAATGGCCGCGATCAGAAAGAATCCCGCCGCGAAAGGCCCGACCCAGCGTATACGTTCGAAATTGTCCGCCGTGGCTTCACCCAGTGCTATCAGCGTGAAACCAGCGGCAAAGAGCCCGCCAATATAGCCCAACGCCCAACCGAAGCCGGAAATCTTGCCCAGCGACTCCGGCGGTCCCAGTTCCGGCAGGAAAGCAGCAATGAACGACTCGCCCATGGAGTAGGCATAGTTCGACACCACGATCAGCACCATCCCCACCACGACATATCCCGGGGTCACGAAGTACAGCATGGCCGTGGCGGCGACGGTCGCCAGGTAACTGATCAGTAGAAAGCGCTTCTTCTCGGCGCGATAATCCATTACCGCGCCACACAGCGGCGCCGTCACCACTACCAGCAGATAGCTGAGCGCCAGGGCCAGGCTCCACAGGAAATTGGCCCAACGATAGCTGTCGCCGCGCTCGCCGACGATCACGGTGGTGAACAACTCACCAAAGACCACGGTGATGATCAGCAGGGTATAGGCCTGGTTGGCGAAATCGAACATCGCCCAACCGAAGATTTCGCGGCGCGAGGCGTGCTGCCGCGGCGAGGAAGATAACGGGAAGCGCACGGGCGATAGTCTCTGAGATGGTCTTCGGGATGGTCTTGGGGATAGTCTCATAAAAGGACAAACCCGAAGCCTAGCATAGCTCCGGGTCGACTCTCGTCATGGTTACCGCTACAGAAGCCAATGGGCAATCACCGCAGCAGTCCCCACCAGCAGCGACGTGACCACAGCAATATCGACGATCCGGTCCAGCCAGCGGTCGAACTCCGCATTGCGAGGGCGGCGTCGCGTGGCGCCGTGGCGCCCTTGTCGGGCCATGGTTCAACAGGCCCCGTCACAGCGCGGGAACCCGGCCGCCCGTGTTGCGTTTTTTCGCTGCATGTCAGCCTCCCTCGCGTCGATTGATTCGACGATTGATCACGTTCGGTGCCCGGCGCAGGCGCTCCTCCTCGCCCAGTTGTTCTGCTTCGAAGGCGTCGGCACCCACCGGCGTTTCCCCGTGGCGACGATACAACTGGGTCAGCATCGCCTTGCGATCGGAGCGCAACTCCCGCACCAGCACGATCACCATCATGTACAGGATGAAGGTGAACGGCAACGCCGACAGCACGGCAGCCGACTGCAGACCGGACAGCCCCCCGGCCACAATCAGAGTGAAACAGATTGCCGCGATCAGCACGCCCCAGATGATGCGCTTGTAGAGCGGCGGGTTGATCGAGCCATTATCCGTCATTTGCGCCACGATATAGGAGGCCGAATCCGCCGATGTGACCAGAAAGACAAAGATCAGCATCATCGCTACCACCGAGAGCACGCCGGAGAAAGGCATGAGCTCGAACATCTCGAACAGGGCGACGGTAATATTTTCCTGCGTGGCGGCAGCCAGGCCCACATCGCCAACGCCCAGCTCCAGGTTGATGGCGGCACCGCCGAATACCCCGATCCACAGACAGGCCAACAGCGGCGGCACCAGCAGAACCCCGAACACATACTCCTTGATCGTGCGTCCACGAGACACGCGCGCCACGAAGGTCCCGACGAAGGGCGACCAGGCAATCACCCACGCCCAGTAGAAGATCGTCCAGCCGCCGCCCCAGTCGTTGCCGTCATAGGGTGAGATACGCAAACTCATGCCGACGAAATTCTGCAGGTAGTCGCCGATACCCAGCGTGATCGTCTCCAGTATCGCGATCGTCGGCCCGGTCACCAATACATACAGCATCAGGCCGATGCATAACAACATGTTGAGATTGGACAGGCGCTTGATGCCCTTGTCCAGCCCCGACCAGGTCGAGGCCATGTAGGCACAGAACATCACGAACAGGATGACGAACTGCCACCAGCCGTTCTCGGGCATGCCGAAGACCGCATTCAAGCCGCCGTTCATCTGCAGTACGCCCAGCCCCAGCGAAGTGGCCACCCCCATGACCGTGGCCACGACCGCAAACACATCCAGCCAGGAGGCATACGGACGAAGGCGGGGAGATTTGGCGGTCACCGAGGAGAGAACCGAAGAGACCAGTCCCGCCTGTCCCTTGCGGAACTGAAAGTAAGCGATGATCAGCCCGACCAGCGCAAAGGCGGCCCACTGGTGAATCCCCCAATTGAAATAGGCGTACTGGATAGCGTAGCGGGCGGAATCCGCGCTTTCCGACTCCACATCGCCGTAGGGTGGCTCGATATAGTGGATCATCGGTTCCGCCATGCCGTAGAACACCAGCCCGACACCGAAACCGGCGGCCAGCAGCATGCTGATCCACGAGAAGAAAGTGTAGCTGGGTGTGCTGTCCTGGGGTCCGAGGCGCACCTTGCCATGCTTGCTCAGCGCCAGGGCTACCAGGAAGATGACGAAACCGAAAACGGAAAGAAGATAAAACCAGCCAAACAGATGCGTTACCGTATTGAGCGCCGCCTGAGCCGCGCTACCGAACCCCTCGGGAAATAACGAACCAATTATTACCAAGGCGAAGATAATCACCGCAGACGCCCAGAAAACTGTTCTGCCTCCATGATTTGCCATGAGTTCATCCTTGTCAGCAATCGAGTGGTACACCTACCGGTGCTGCACGATAGATACTATCAGCTGCAGCACCGGCTCGCATGCGCGCATGGTCTGCTCTGTTTTTCGACAATCGCACAGTGGCGATGAACTTGCTCGGGCTGACGCGTTCCAAGGCGAAGACATCTCTTATGGAGCATCACCATGACTCATTCCAATCGCGACCCGCGCAACGCCGCCTGGCAGGCAGCCCACCAGTGGCGGTCACGTGCCGGTCAGGCTCGCCCTGACGGCCTGATGGGAAGCGTCAAGTTACTGTTTACCTGGCTTGCCTTCGGTGCCCTGATGATCGTCGGTGTCGTGCTGGGCCTGTTTTTCCTGCTTGTCGGCTGGGCGATGATGCCTTTTGTTCGTTACAAGATGAAAAAGCGCATGGAGCAGATGCGCGCCCGGCAGGCCCAGGATATCGGTGGCGGCCAAGGCGATCACTTTACTTCTCGTCAGGACTTTACTTCTCGACAGGAAGTGCTGGAAGGCAGTTACGAAGTGAGAGAAGAACGCCGCCGATAACCGCCAACGCTCTTGCGCCTTCCTGGCTGACGATCATGCCATACGGCTTCCCCGCTGGCCTTCATACCGGGGCATAGACCCAGGTGAAGACCACGACCAGGGTCAGCGGCATTACCACCAGACTCCCCAAGTTACCGATCAGCACCACGGACGCCACCTTGTGGGGCTGCAGACGATACTGTTCGGCCACCAGATAGTTGAGCACCGCCGGCGGCAGAGCGGCAAACACCAGCAGCACCGCGACCTGGAGCGGGTTCAAGGGCAAAATCAGTAGCAATGGCAAGGCGATGACCAGACCGGATAACGGGCACAACAGCGCCCCCAGCAGGCCCGTGCGCCAGTCGCTGAAGTCGATTTCCAGCAGCCTCACCCCGAGGGCGAACAGCATCAGCGGAATGCATACTCCCCCGAGCATGTGCATGGCCTCCAACAGCCAGCCGGGCAGCGGCATGCCGCTGAAATTGACCCCCAGCCCCACCACGCTCGCCAGCACGATGGGCATGCGCAGCATACGCCACAGCGACGTGCGCGGGTTGAGCATGTAAAGCCCCACGGAGAAGTGCAGCAGCATCTCGACGATGAACACCACCACGGCGGCGGGCAGCGCCTCCGGGCCGAAAGCCAGGACCAGCAGCGGCACGCCCATGTTGCCGGCGTTGTTGAACATCATCGGTGGCAGGAATACCTTGGCGTCCAGCTTCAGCCACTTCACCACTGGCCACAGCAGCAGGCCAGACCCCAGCACCACGGCGGCTGCCGCAACGGCGAGCCAGATATAATCCGCCAACGGCGCCTGACGGTCCGCCAACACGGCAAACACCAGAAGCGGAACGAAAAGCTCCATGTTGAGTGTGTTGAGGCTACGAATATCCGGGGTGCGCCAATGGCCGTAAAGCGCCCCGCTACCGGCAATCAGAAACACCGGCAACAGCGTGGCAAGAATCTGCCCTGTCATTTCCTATCCTTGTTGTTGAGTGCTCTCTCCCGCTTCCAGGAAGCGTTTCCATAGCGCGATGACAGCTTGGCGATGCGTCTCGAACTCCTCTTTCCTGCCCTTGGCCGGCTCGCCGATGAGTGCCGCACGGTGCGTAGTGCTGCGATAGGCGAGATAGGCGTCACGCAGGCGCTCGGCCTCCTCGGCAGGCAAATGGCCGCCGGCGGCCAGATTTTCGAGAATTCTAATATTGTCGCTATAGGTTATCAGGGCCGGGGTTTCGTGGGCCAGCGCCAGCACCGCGTATTGGCACAGAAACTCGATATCGACCATGCCACCAGGGTCCTGCTTGAGGTCGAACATCTCTTCACCGGGTTTACTCGCCAGGTGCTCGCGCATCTTGCGGCGCATCTTGATCACGTCTTCGCGCAGCTCTGCGACATCCCGGGGCCGGGCCAGGATATCGCCGCGAATGGTATTGAAGCGTTCGGCCAGCCCGGCCTCCCCCGCCACCACCCGGGCGCGCACCAGCGCCTGGTGCTCCCAGGTCCAGGCATGGTGTTCCTGATAATCGGCAAACGACTCAAGGGATGTGACCAGCAACCCCGAATTGCCCGAGGGGCGCAAGCGCATGTCCACTTCGTAGAGGCTGCCGGCTGGAGTGACGGCGGTCAGCAGGTGGATGATTCGCTGGCCTAGCCGGGTGAAGAAGACCGGCGTATCGATAGGCCGGGGCCCGTTGGTACTGCCCTTGCCGGCGCTGTCGTGCAGGAACACCAGATCGAGGTCCGAGCCGTAACCCAGCTCGATTCCGCCAAGCTTGCCGTAACCCACGATAAGAAAAGCCGGTGCAGCGTCTGCCTCCATGCCTTCCGGCACGCCGTGCTTGCGCGTGACGTGCTTC
Source organism: Halomonas sp. Bachu 37 (assembly GCF_039691755.1). Classification (NCBI taxonomy): domain Bacteria; kingdom Pseudomonadati; phylum Pseudomonadota; class Gammaproteobacteria; order Oceanospirillales; family Halomonadaceae; genus Halomonas; species Halomonas kashgarensis. The sequence continues at coordinate 2,721,860 of NZ_CP137552.1, forward strand.
CAGGCCATCGCCAGCACCGCGTCCAGTATCACTTCGGCAATATAGGTCAGGTAGTCGCTGACCTTCATCAAATGGCGGGTCCCGGCGATATCGGAGGCCGCCACATGGAGCATCTGGGCGTGCTTGAATACACGCAAGGCTTCAAGCTGGGCTTCCTCGTCGTCCTCGGGAATACGCCCCAGCGCCTGGCGCAGCTCGTCGGCCAGGCGCTCCTTGTCCGCCGGGGTATACAGGGTTTCGGGGGTGAGCAATTCATCCAGCAGCAGCGGATACCGCGCCAGCTGCTCGGCGATCCAGGGGCTGGCACTGCAAAGTTCAAGCAAGTGTTCGAGGGTATGGGGATTTTCCCGCAGCAGCGCCAGATATGCCGTACGCCGCAGCACCGCTTCGATCAGCGGTTGGACCCGGGCCAGCGCCCTGTCCGGGCTGGCGTGGTCGGCAAGCGCTCCCAGCAGCAGCGGCATAAGCGCATCCAGCCGCTCGAAGCCGATCCGTTGCATGCTCTGTACCTGGCGCGAGTGGTAGAGCCCGCGCAGGCGCTTGAGCGCCTTGTCGGGGTCGGCGAATCCCGCTTGCTCGAGCAGCGCCTGCGCTTCGTCCTCTTCTAGCTCGGTGCGCCACAGCAGGCGCCACTGCTCCAGGCTCAAGCCATCGCCCACCGTCTCGGGTTCGTCGAGCTCCTCCTCGGGGTCTGCGATCACCGCGTCGAAGTGGCGGCGTACCCGCTCGCGAACTTCGTCCAGCTCCGCCATCAGGGCAGGCCAATCCTCATGGCCCATCGCCAGGGCGACCCGCTCGCGGTCGGTATAGTCGGCCGGCAGCGTCTGAGTCTGGCGGTCCTCCAGCGCCTGGATGGCGTGCTCCAGATCGCGCAGAAAGGCGTAATCCGGCAGCAGTTCGTCGACCACTTCACCGGGCAGCAGGCCCAGCGCCGGCAAGCGTTGCAGGGCAGTCTTGAGCGAGGCGACCTGCAGCTCGGTATCGCGGCCGCCACGAATCAGCTGGAAGGCCTGGACCACGAATTCCACTTCACGGATGCCGCCCGGCCCCAGCTTGATGTTGCTCTGCATGCCCTTGCGTCGCACTTCGCGGTTGATCATCGCCTTGAGTTCACGCAGGGATTCGATGGCGCCGAAATCCAGGTACTTGCGATAGACGAACGGCTTCAGGCCGGCCAGCAGCTCGTAGCCGGCGTCGATGTCGCCGGCAACCGGGCGCGCCTTGAGCATGGCGTAACGCTCCCACTCGCGGCCCTGGTCCTGGTAGTAGCTCGACAGCATGGCGAAGCTGCCCACCAGCGGGCCGCCATCGCCCAATGGGCGCAGGCGCATGTCGACGCGAAAGGCGAAACCGTCGGCGGTGACGGCATCGAGGGCGGCAATCAGGCGCTGGCCGATCTTGGTGAAGTATTCCTGGTGCTCCAGCGCCTTGCGCCCGCCCTGGGTTTCGCCCTTCTCGGCAAAGGCGAAGATCAGGTCGATGTCCGAGGAGAGATTCAGCTCGCCGGCGCCCAGCTTGCCCATGCCCAGCACCACCAGCCGTTGCGGTGAACCATCCGCCCGTTCGGCGGGATGACCCCAGCGTGGCGCCAGATGCGCTTCAAGCCAGCCCAGGGCCGCCTCCAGGCACACTTCCGCCAAGTGCGATACGGCAGCGGCGGTGCTCCACATGGCCTCGCGTGGATGCTCGTGTGGCTCGCTCTCGCCAGGACGATTGAGATCGCGCCAGACGATGGCGAACATGCGGGCGCGGCGAAAGCGGCGAATCGCGGCGTGCATCGCCGCCTCCTCGTCCACGCCGTCAAGGGCTTCATCGAGCCACTGCTGCAAGGTGTCCCGCTCGGGTGCTGCATCCAGCTCCCCGCCGGCATCCAGCTCGCCAAGCCAGGTCGGGTAGCGCGCCAGTGTGTCCACGGCGAAGGTCGAGATTGCCAGCACCCGCGCCAACGCCCGGCGACGATCCACGGACAGCGCCTGCCAGCTCTCCGAAGGGGCATCCTGCCGGGTCATCTGGGCCACGTTATCCGCTTGCTCCAGGCCTTCGCGGACCCGCTGCCAGGCCTGGGCAAGCGGGTGCTCGAGTGCAGCGGGAATATCTTCCAACGGCAGAAAATCGTCGGGAAAATCCATGGTCACCTCGCAAAAAGACTCGACATCGGCGGATACCGCAACGCCGCCAGGAAACGTCAATCAGCCGATAAACTTCTGGCCCAGCAGCAGCCCCCATGTCACCGCCACTACCACCAGCGACAGCATGACGGCAGCGGAGCTGATGTCCTTGGCGCGCCCGGAAAGCTCATGATGCTCGGCCCCGATCCGGTCCACCACGCACTCGATGGCACTATTGAGCAATTCGGTAATCATTACCAGCAGCCAGCTGCCGATCAGCACGATCCACTCCAGCGGCTCATCGCCCACCCACCAGGCCAGCGGCAGCAATACCAGCGAGACACCCACTTCCTGACGAAACGCCGTCTCGTGACGAAACGCCGAGCGCAACCCCTTGAGCGAATAACGCGTGGAATTCAGCAGATGTCGCCAGCCGGTATCGCTTGCTTTCATTACGGTTCCTATCGGCAGTCAGGTAAGGAGCGCGGGAGTCACTGGGTCAATGCGCCACGATAAAGCTTTCCAGATCATGGGCCAGCGGCTCCAGCACCTGCGTCCAGTTGAGATAGGGAGTGCTCGTGGTGCCGTTGACCAGCACACTGAACACGCCCCAACGCCCGCTGACAGTGCGAAAGTAACCTCCCACTGCACGTACCGCCACCGGTTGATTCAAGGTACCGGTCTTGAGCATAACGTTGTTCTGAAAGGTCTCGGAGCCGCGGCGAATGAAGCGCATCACGCCATTGGCGGGCGACTGGAAGGTGGCGACAAAACTGGGAAACAGCGGCCCCTCGTGAAACATCGACTCCAGCATGACGTTGACCCCATGCGCCGAGGTGCGATTTTCCGTCGTCAGTCCACTGCCACTATGCAGCTCGACCGGACCGTGACCCGGTAGCGTTTCAGCGAACCCTTCCAGGGCCCTTCCGGCCTGGCGCAACTCCGCACGCGGCGTTTCCACCAGCGAAAGCGCCAGCGTATCCGCCATGAAATTATTCGAGTAGTTCATGGTTCGCAGCAACAGTTCCTGCAGCGGTTTGCCATCCACCGCCGCCAGAACGACGGCTCCTGCCGGGGGCTGGGTGGTCGTGGTTCGTGCCGGTTCGCGTTGGGTGATCCCGGCCTGGTCGAGCATCGCGGAGAGCGTCTGCGCGGTCTGCTGCGCCGGGTCGCTGGCGGCACGGTAGATATCCCGCGCCTGAGCATTGGTGGAGATCTGACCACTCAGTACCATGACATCACCACTCTCGTCGGTGACGCGTTCCGCGCTGATTTCGGTACCGCTGTTGGCCGGCCGGGTCACCACGCGATTATCGACGCGGCTCAGTTCCATGGGGCTATCGCAGTTGGTCACTCGCGCCGGCTCTCCGGGCGCGGCTCCCGGCGCCACATTGACGCACCAGTTACCATAATTGACCCCGGCGGAAGAGAGCAGCGCACTATAGGAGTTGGCCACTCGGGTTTGTGCCTGGCAGCGGTCCGTGGTGATGCAGGATACCGGGCCGAAACGCCACTGGCTTACCACCAGGCCACCGGTGATTTCGCGCACTCCGGCTTGCTGCAGACGCTGCACCAGGCGCCACAAGTCTTCGCTGGTGAGAGCAGGATCGCCTCCGCCCTCGAAGATCAAATCGCCCTGCACCACTCCCTGGGCATCGACCGGTGCCGTGCTCAGCAGGCGCGAGGTAAAGCGGTGCTGGGGGCCGAAACGCTCCAGGGCCGCAGCCGAGAGGTATGCCTTGGTGACCGACGCCGGCGAAAGCTGCCGGTTCGGCTCGATGGCGCCCAGCGTAAGCTCCGGGCCGCCGCTGCCCAGCAGGCGGGCTTCGGCGCTGATCAGAAAGCCCTTGTCGCCGAGCTGGCTCAGACGGGCGAAGTCCGCCTGGACACTGCCACTGAACAGCAGCGCTGCCACACCCAGCCAGCCGCACAGGCGTTTGGGTAGCTGCCGGTAGCGCCGTGTCGTCACTTTCTTGCCTTGCATGCTTTCTCCTGTTTACTGCGAAACCTCACGTACATATCTCCCACGTACATATTTCCCACGTACACGTCTCCCAGGTACATGTCTCCCACGTACGTCGAAAATCTCATGCGTCCTGCTCGTTCCCGTCATGCGGCCCCGGCTCGATACCTTCACTCAGTGCTACCACCAGCCGCCATAGCGCCTGGTCGCTTTGCGCATACTTGGCTTCGAACGGCGTCAGGTATGGCGGTTGCGGCTCCCAGGGCTGAACTTGCGCGTCACGCCCGGTAACCAGTGCCACCGCCCGGGCGAACTCCTCGCCGTAAAGTTTCCAGTTGGTGCGCAGCTCCAGTCGCCCTTTTAGAGCCAACAACGTCGGCAGCACGGGATGACCATGCCAGCGCATCTTCAGATGCGCTGCCTTGGGATAAGGATTGGGATAGAGCAGGTAATGACGCGCCAATACCCACCCAGCCTGATGCGCCAGCCGCCAGAAGTCCACCAGATCGGCGCGGACCAGCAGGGCATTGGCGGGTAGCTCCCCGTGGTCGCGTCCCAGCCGGGTCTCGCTACGATCGACCCCGATTACCGCATGCCCAGGAAACTGCTGAGCGAGCAGGCGGGTGGAGAGACCCACGCCACACCCCGAATCCAGGATCAGCGGCGCCGGTCCCTGCTTGGCATACCAGACGCATGCCGCCGTGAAAGCGGCACGGGTATGGTCGGCGATCGGCTTGCGCAGCGGGTGCGCCAAGGCACGCTCGACCCGGCGTTCCAGGTCCTGATGGGGACCGGTCTGATTCGATGTTACATGGCGCGATTTACGTTGCATGGTGATTCGGTGGTTTCCCAGCCTGAAGACGAGCCAGGATTCTACCAGCCTCAGGCTGCCGCGGCATGACGCCATTGCACGCCCGGTGCTATCATCCTCCTGATACCTATAAATCGCGCGGCAGGATCGTCTTGGCCGTGTCGAAATAAAGCAGTTACCAACCACCGCACAACGAGGAACCCGGCTTGTCACACTTACCGGTGATTGTCGGCATGGGCGGCATCAACCCCGCTGGCAGAACCTCGGGCCACCAGGCCTTTCGCCGCACCGTGCTTGATGTCCTACCCGCTGACCAGCAGCGCCACACCATCGAAAGCCTGGCCGCCCTGATGCGCCTTGCCCAGCATGACGAACAAGGCTGGCGCGATGCGTCGGGTCAGGCAGTAACGGAGCCCGGCGAGCATTTTCGGGCGCGAGTCATCAATCACACACTGATACGCCGCAACGAAGACCCGCGCTTTCAGCCACCGGGGCTACCCGCCAATCGCCAGGCGAACCTGGCGCTTGCCCAACCGCTGACGTTTCGCCTGCACAAGCGCCAACTGCCCGAGCAGCTACCCGCCAGCTGGCAGGTACGGGCGATTGACCATCGCGAAGTGGAAGTCAGCGTCCCCGCGGGCGAATTGGATGTTCTGCTGCCCGATGCGCAGACACCCAAGGTTGCGGCGGCCGCCCAACTCCCCAGCGGGTTCGACCCGGCAAGCCTCTACCGCAGCGTGCACCACCCCCGCGGACTCTCGATGACCATCTTCGCCGCCAGCGATTGCCTGGGGGCCAGCGGCCTGGCGTGGGAGGGCTTGCGTAACCGGCTCGACCCGGACCATATCGCCGTCTATGCCGGTAACTCCATCGGCCAGCTGGATGATCAAGGCTGGGGAGGGCTGCTCAAGAGCCTGGTCACCGGCAATCGCACTACTTCCAAGCAGATGCCCCTGGGTTACGGCCAGATGCCGGCGGACTTTCTCAATGCTTACGTGCTGGGTAGCGTCGGCGGCACGGGTGCGACCCTCGGCGCCTGCGCCAGCTTCCTCTACAACCTGCGCCTGGGCATCGACGACATCCGCGCCGGGCGCCGCCGCGTGGTCATGGTGGGCACCAGTGATGCCCCCATCACTCCCGAGATCATCGAAGGCTTTCGCGCCATGGGAGCGCTGGCGGACGATGCCAGCCTCAAGCTGCTGGATGCCCTCGATGTGCTGAGCGATGCTGACTACCAGCGCGCCTGTCGCCCGTTTGCGCGCAACTGCGGTTTCACCATGGCCGAAGCCAGCCAGTTCGTCATGCTGATGGACGACTCCCTGGCGCTGGAAGTAGGGGCGGATATCCTGGGCTCGGTGCCGGATGTCTTCGTCAATGCCGACGGTTTCAAGCGCTCCATTTCGGCGCCAGGCATCGGCAACTACATCACCCTGGGCAAGGCAGCGTCGCTGGTTCGCGACATGCTGGGCGAGCGCTCGTTGCATCAGCGCAGCTTCCTTCACGCCCACGGCACCAGCACCCCCAAGAACCGCATTACCGAGTCCCACGTGTTCGATGAAATCGCCCGCGCCAATGGCGTGCAGGAGTGGCCCGTGGTCGCCGTCAAGGCCTTCGTGGGTCACTCGCAAGGAACCGCGGCAGGCGACCAGCTCACCAGCGCCCTGGGAAGTTTTTCCCACGGCTTGCTGCCCGGCATTCCCACGCTGGACAAGGTGGCCGACGACGTATACGCCCAGCGCTTGCGCCTGAGCAACCAGCCGCAATCCTTCGCGGCGGATGCCGCTTTCATCAATGCCAAGGGGTTCGGCGGCAACAATGCCACCGGCGTGGTGCTCTCGCCCGCGGTTACCGAAAAACTGCTGTATCAGCGCCACGGCAAACACGCCATGCAAGCCTGGCGAGAGCGGCGACAAGCCGTGCAAGCCCAGGCCCAGGCTTACCTGGACCAGGCGGACAAGGGCCACTACCGGCCACGTTACCAGTTCGGCGAAGCCGTACTCGAAGGCCCGGAGCTGGATATCCACGCCGACCACATCAACATTCCCGGCTACACTCACCCCGTTTCGCTGACGGTCGCCAACCCGTTCGGGCGACTCGCCGACGACGACGCCCCCGGCGAGGGAGAAAAGTGATGACAACCGCCGTCTACCCAGGCACTTTCGATCCTCTCACCAATGGCCATTTCGACCTGATCGAGCGTGCCGCGCGCCTGTTCGACAGGGTCGTGGTGGCGATCGCCGCCAGCCCTGGCAAGAGCCCCACCCTGAGTCTTGAGACCCGTATCGAGTTGGCCCGTAGTGTCTGTGCTGATCTCGATAACGTGGAAGTGGTAGGATTTTCCAGCCTGCTGACCACCTTGATGCGAGAGCACGATGCCCATGTCATCCTGCGTGGCTTGCGCGCCGTGTCGGACTTCGAGTACGAGCTGCAGCTGGCCAACATGAACCGGGCGCAAAACCCTGATCTGGAAAGCGTCTTCCTGACACCGGCGATCGAAAACTCGTACATTTCCTCTACCATCGTGCGCGAGATTGCCAAGCTGGGCGGCGATATCAGCCCATTGGTTCATCCCCGGGTCGCGCAAGCGTTGCGTAAGCACTACAATACGTGATCGAACTTATACCCGACCAAAACACTCGGCTTAAATGCCGAGTGGGTCACGCAAGCCATACGCGAGGTATGCCATGGCCCTGATGATCACCGAAGAGTGCATCAACTGTGATGTCTGCGAACCGGAATGCCCCAATAACGCAATTTCTGCGGGCGAAGAGATCTATGTGATCGATCCCGGACTGTGTACCGAGTGCGTCGGCCACTACGATGAGCCACAATGTCAGCAGGTGTGCCCGGTGGACTGTATCCCGCTGGACCCGCAGCGCCCGGAAAACCGCGATGAGTTGATGGAAAAGTATCATCGCATCACCGCCGCCTGAGTGAATGCCGACCAACGCCCTTCTCGCCACGAGGGGCGTTTTTTTATGGCGTTTCACTGACGAGCCTGTTGCTGCTCCGGGCCATGGCGAACAAGCCCTTCAAGCCGGCCTTCTGGCCATGGATAGGATGTCATCTTGGCTTCCACGTCGCCTTCGCCACCACCGCGTATCTGGTCGCTCGCCTGGCCGATTATCGTCTCGAACATCAGCGTACCGCTGCTGGGCCTGGTGGATACGGCGGTCATGGGACATCTACCCGATTCTCGCTACCTTGCCGGAGTAACCCTCGGCGCAACGCTACTCGGCTTTCTCTACTGGAGCTTCGGCTTTCTGCGCATGGGCACGACCGGGCTGGTCGCCCAGGCCCAGGGCCGGGAAAGCGCCAATGAGGTCCGCAATCTGCTGGGGCAGTCATTGGTCATGGCGGGAGTGATCGGCGCCGGTTTGATTCTGCTCTCTGCACCGTTGATCGAGCTGGGATTATGGTTGCTCGACGGTAGCGAAGCGGCGACCCGGCTGGCACGCGAGTATGCCGAGATTCGCTTGCTATCGGCCCCGGCGGTGCTCGCCAATTACGCGATTCTGGGTTGGTTTCTCGGTCAGCAGAATTCGCGGGTCACGCTGATGATCCTGGTACTGACCAACTGTGTGAATATCGTGCTGGACGTGGTGTTCGTGGTCGGGCTGGGCATGACCAGCAACGGCGTGGCCTGGGCCAGCGTACTGGCCGACTACACCGCTCTGGCGTTTGGCGCCTGGCTGGTGCTGCGCCGCCTACCCCAGCTTGGTGGGCGTTTCCTGCGCCATCGTCTGCAGAAATTGAGCGCCTATGCTGAGTTGTTCCATGTCAACACCAACCTTTTCGTGCGAACCCTCGGGCTGCTGTTCGCCATGGCCTTCTTCACCGCCCAGGGAGCGCGCCAAGGGGATACCGTACTTGCCGCCAATGCCGTGCTGTTGCAGTTCATCATGCTCACCTCTTACGCCCTGGATGGCTACGCCCACGCCGCCGAGTCACTGGTGGGCCGCGCCTTCGGCCGTCGCGACTGGGAGGAATTCGCTGCCATCGTGCGCTCGGCCGCGTATTTTTCCCTGGTCACCGCCGGTGTGGCCAGTGGTCTCTTCGCCGTGGGCGGCGATGCCCTGATCGCCCTGCTTACCGGCTTGCCCGAGGTACGTGAGACCGCCGCAACGTACTTGCCGTGGATGATGGTGATGCCGTTGATTGCGGTCTGGAGCTATCTGCTGGACGGCGTATTCATCGGTACCACGGCGGTACGCGAAATGCGCAACAGCATCTACATCGGGCTGGCGGCTTATCTTCCGGCATGGTGGCTGATGCAGGGGTTCGGCAACCATGGCCTGTGGGCGGCCTTCATGCTTTTCGCGCTGGTGCGCTCGCTGGTACTGATAGGCTATTACCGTCGTTACCGGCGCCTCCACTGGCGTGATTAAGCGTTGAAGCCTTCCATTGGGTCGGACTCTCTTTTGGGGCATGATCCCCTTTACGCCAACGTCACATCGACAATCACCGAAGCGGGGCGTTTCGCGCAGGCGACGACACGACGTGAAAACGAAGCGATACACTCGTATATTAGTGAAGATGCATCCCTAAACAATAAGCGAGCACCCATCCCATGCTGAAAGCCATTTCCAAGCCAGCGGTCAAGCTGGTGGAGCGCTACCTTCCCGATCCCTATATATTTGTCCTGCTGCTTACCTTGATTGCCGCCATCGCGGCGATCGCCGTGGAGCGCCAGACGCCGCTGGCCGTCCTGCGCTTCTGGGGCGACGGCTTCTGGAACCTGCTCACCTTCTCCATGCAGATGCTGCTGGTGCTGGTGACGGGCTTCATGCTGGCAAGCTCGCCTCCGGTCAAGCGGATCCTCCAGCGCATCGCCGGCACCGCCAAGAGCGCCGGTGGCGCGATCATCCTGGTAACCCTGGTCTCGCTGGCGGCAAGCTGGATCAACTGGGGCTTCGGCCTGGTGGTCGGAGCGCTGTTCGCCAAGGAGCTGGCCCGCCTGGTCCGGGTCGATTACCGCTTGCTGGTCGCCAGTGCCTACACCGGCTTTGTGGTATGGCACGGGGGGCTTGCCGGCTCGATCCCGCTGACCATCGCCACCGAGGGGCACTTCACCGCCGACCAGATTGGCGTGATTGGCACCGGATCGACGATCTTCGCCTTTTTCAACCTGGCCATCGTGGTCTGCCTGTTCATTGCCATACCGCTGGTTAACCGGCTGATGCTGCCGGATGAGAAAGACAGCGTTTATGTCGATGCCAAGCTGCTCGAAGAGCCGGAGTTATCTCATACCCGCGGCACGCGTCCGGCGGAGCGGCTGGAAAACAGCATACCGCTATCCTGGCTGGTGGGGATTCCAGGCCTGTTGTTCCTGCTCGATCACTTCTTTCTGCGCGGCGGCGGCTTGAACCTGAACGTGGTCAACTTCCTATTCCTGTTTCTGGCCATCGTGCTGCACCGAACGCCGCGCAGCCTGCTCATCAGCCTGAATGAAGCCATCAAGGGCGGCGCTGGCATCGTCATCCAGTTCCCGTTCTACGCCGGCATCATGGCCATCATGGTCCAGTCCGGCCTGGCACAAAGCATGTCGGAGTGGCTGGTTTCCTTCTCCACCAGCACATCGCTGCCGTTCTGGTCGTTTCTGAGTGCCGGTATCGTCAACCTCTTCGTTCCCTCGGGCGGCGGCCAGTGGGCGGTACAGGCGCCGGTCATCCTGCCCGCGGCTCAGGCGCTCGGGGCGGACATCTCCCGCGTTGCCATGGCGGTGGCCTGGGGCGATGCCTGGACCAACCTGCTGCAGCCATTCTGGGCCTTGCCGGTGCTCGCCATCGCCGGCTTGAAAGCCAAGGACATCATGGGCTTCTGCCTGATCCAGCTGTTCATCACCGGTATCATCATCTCGGTCGGCCTGGTCTGGTTCTAAGCCGCCCGACCCCGAGATAAACCACTGCGTATCCCCGGCTTTTGCCGGGGATACTTTTTGCGCGACCGGCATTTAAGCGTCATGCTGATGGGACTGCCATTCTTGTTATTTCCTTGGAGATCGATCCCATGGCTTCCACCCCCTTATCCGAGCATGATCCCGGAGCAACGCAAGCGCTGGCGGGACAACGGGAACTCTCCATGACCGTGCTGATGACACCGGACATGGCCAATTTCAGCGGCAAGGTACACGGCGGTGCGATCCTCAAGAAACTCGACGAAGTGGCGTTCGCTTGCGCCAGCCGCTATTCGGGGCACTACGTGGTGACACTTTCGGTCGATCAGGTCTTGTTCAAACAGCCTATCCACGTCGGCGAGCTGGTCACGTTTCTCGCTACCGTCAACTACGTAGGACGCTCCTCCATGGAAGTCGGGGTGAAGATCGTGGCCGAGAATATCCGTGAGAAGTTGATTCGCCATACCAACAGCTGTTATTTCACCATGGTCGCCGTCGAGGCGGACGGCACGCCCGCTCAGGTTCCGCCGCTCAGTCTGGAGACACCGCTACAGGCGCTTCGCTTCGAGAAGGCCGCCCTGCGCAAGAAGTTACGCAAACAGGCGGAACAGGAGCAGCAGCGCACCCACGCGCAACATAGCGATGCGCTGGGATCTGCTGCCCATCGTGCATGAATCGGCCAGCCTGTCAGGGAGACGCTGCCATCGAAACGCCTAACGACACTATCCGCCCGCACCGCCGAACCAAGCGAGACCTGCCGCCGGGACTCGAACGCCTGCATCTTGTCTGGGACCTGTTCATCATGGCGGCGGTGGTGATCAACCTCAGCTTCCTGCTGTTCGATTCGCTGTACCTGCTACCACCGCTGAATTCGGCTTTCGAGCAGGTGGCGCCGGGGCTGCATGGCTGGTACGAGACGCACATCCACGCCAATTTCACCGCGATCGACTTGAGCTTCGTCGCCCTGTTCGTGATGGATGTGCTGCTGGGCTGGCTGGTGGCGATTATCGAGCGCCGCTACCACCGCTGGTTCTTCTACCCGTTCGTCCACTGGTACGACGTGCTGGGGTGCATACCGGTGAGCGGTTTTCGCCTCCTGCGGGTATTGCGTGTCGTTTCCCTGCTGTACCGCTTGCAGCGCCTGGGGTTGATTCATGTGCAGACGTGGGCCGCCTACGCCTTTCTCGCCAAGTATTACGATATCCTGCTGGAGGAGTTGTCCGACCGCATCGCGCTGCGCCTTCTGGGTAACGTGCAGGAACAGGTCCAGTCCAGCGACTCGCTGACCGAACGGGTCATCGAGCGAGTCGTGATGCCGCGTAAGCAACAGCTGGTTAAGGAAATCGCCGAGCGCCTGGAAGAGATGGCGGGTGGCACTTATCAACGTAACCGCGAGGACATTCGCGCCTATATCAACCAGCTGATCGGACGTACCTTGCAGGAGAGTCCTGAAATTCAGCGCCTTCGCCGGCTACCCATGGGTCACCAGTTGACCCAGGCCATGAATGCCTCGCTAAGCGGAGTGGCCTGGCGCCTGGTGGACGAGATGGCGCTCGGCATCAACTCACCCGAATTCGGCAAGCTGGTGGAAAAAGTCGCTGGCAACGGCTTCGATACGTGGCTGCGGGTAGATGAACGCAGCGATCACGTGACCGAGCAGGTGCTGATCGACGCCCTGGAAATGATCAAGGATCAGATACGCCGCCAACGCTGGAAAGATCGTTACGACTAGCAACCGCTACGTCTAACAACAGCGAGGATCGCAAGCGGCATTCACAACGCAACGGGCCAGGCATATGCCTGGCCCGTTGCGTCTTTTCGCTGTCGATCAGTTGATCAGCTGGCGGCTTCCTGCACGGCTTCGCCGCCTTCCTCCACGTCCTGGCCGGCGCCTGAAATGGTATTGCAACCCGCCAGGGCACCTGCGGACATCAGCAGAATAAAGCTAAGCGCCATCAATTTTTTCATATCGTTCTCCTTAACGAGATATTAAATTCACGTACCAGGGTAGAGGCTAATACTTGCGATCGCCACCTGGTGACTTTTCATTTTGTACTGCCTTGAACTTGGCAGCATCACGTAAAGCGTAACAGCCACTTAGCATTAATGCCTAGTTTTCAATCACTGGTTTCACGGCTGTCCTCCCGAGCTCGCCTTGCTGGTTCGAGGTAAACCCGCCGCCATGGGCTGCTATGATGGATTAAATCAACTTTAACAAGGAAGCGTATTTGTGAACGAGCTGAAACTGGATGAGCGCCTTGAGGCGGATACCCTTCCCGTGGCGGAGCTACCGTTATGTCGTTTGCTGCTGATGAACGATGCGCGTTTCACCTGGATCGTCCTGGTTCCCCGCCGCCCCCAGGTCAGCGAGGTCTTCGAGCTCTCACACAGCGAGCAGCAACAGCTGTGGCATGAGGCGACAATACTCGGCAAGGCCATGAAGACGGCGTGCGGTGGCGACAAGGTCAACATTGCCAGCCTGGGCAACGTCGTCAGCCAGCTTCACGTTCATGTAGTGATCCGCAAACAAGACGATGCCGCCTGGCCGGCTCCCGTCTGGGGCCATGGTACGCCATTGCCATACGACCTCGATGGTCAGGCCGACATGCGGGCGTTGCTGCTGGCGCAGATAGACGGCATCGATTTTGCCACGCCTAACTTCAGCTTATGACGGAAGCGGGGCGCATTGGCGTGAGTAACGAGTCCCTGTCGGGCTTCGCTACCCCGGCAACACTCAGCGTGATTCCAAGGACAATGATGGCCACCCCACCCCCCAGGGCCATCCCGCCGGCCACCAGTTGCAAGCGGCGAGCGCCGGTCTGCCTGGCGAGACGTCGCTGAGCCCAGTCCCGCGCCACCACGCTGGCCAGCGCCAGCATGGAAACCGTCAGGGCGGTTCCCAGCGACATCACCAGGACCGCAACCACCCCGGCACTGAACTGGCCCAGCAACGTGGCGGCACCGAGCAGCAAGACCGCTCCGCTACAAGGGCGTAACCCGATAGCGACCACTGCGACGACCGCAGTACGCCAGTCTCGTGTCTGATGGGGCTCGATATGATGCGCTCCACAGCAATCGGTATGGTCGTGGTCGTGGTCGTGGTCGTGGTAAAGAGCATAGGCCCGGCGAAGCTGGCGCACGGCACGCCAGCATAGCCACACTCCCAGGGCAGTCACCAACAGAAAACTGCCCTGCTCCACCCAGGCCACGCTGCCCATCGCCTGACGCGTCAACCAGCCCAGACCATGTACCAGGGCGACCACCAGAGTGATTGCCGAGACTCCCTGCAACAGTGCAGCCGCAAAAGAGAGCGCCAGCGCACGACGCAACGCCCCACCCTGTGAGACCAGATACGTGGCCAGCACCGCCTTGCCGTGTCCGGGCCCGGCGGCATGAAACACACCATAGGCGAAGCTCACGCCCAGCAGCCCGTTCCAGGCCGCCAGGCTCGGTGCGCTGGAGAGCTGGGTAATCGCCTGGGTCAAGCCACGATGCAGCTCACGCTGCCAGGCCAGCACCTGATATGCCCAAGTATGCTCTCCTGTCATCAGGTATGCAGCCAGCATGACAAGCACGACCAGGAAAAACCCGCCCCATACCATTATCCGTTTTACCCGCACGCGACTTCTCCTGTCTCGGCAAAATAACGTCCCAGGCCGGGAGCGGACTCTTGATCCGCATCCAGCAAGGCGGCTTCCATGACTTTATCGGGGTCCGGGTCGGCGGGGATAATACGCCTTTCACACGCTACGCCCCCCGTCACACGCAAGGCTTCGGCCGTGGGTTCGTCGTTCTCGGCGTCATGTACCATTTCCAGATAATAGCTGGGATCGAAGACCTGATAGCGCAGCGTCTTTCCCGCCAACGAATGCGGCTCTGCCAGCGGCAGGATGAACATGAACACCACCCGCCCCTGACGCTCCATCACGGTGTACTCCTCGACCTCTCCTGTTGCCAACGCCTCATCGTCGAGATGCAGTTCGGTAAAGTACCCGTGTGATGCCAGGTTATCGCGAATCTCCCCGCCCAATTGATCCAGCCCGGCCTCCAGGTCGCCGCCCTGTACCTGCTGAAGCTCTTCCATGACGATCAGGCTGTAGAAAGGGTCCATCCGCCAGGTCTGGCGCAGGCCCTGCATGACATCGGCCTCATCGGTCAGCACTTCGATGCTCATGTCGATCCAGCCGTGCGGGTGCGCCCAGGCGGCGGTCGTCATCACGCCGCACCAGAGCGCCAGGACTCCCATGACGATAGCTCGTATCACGGTGCCACTCCCATACGCACCTGGAGCGCCACCAGCCAGGGGTCGAGCAGATGAGGAGGCAGCGGCTGTCCGCCGCGTTGCGCGCTGATCAGTAAGCGGCTCGCCTGTTCGCCTTCCGCCACGACATGGAGCTGGACACGATATTCCGGCCAGCGGGCCAGGGCTCCCTCCGCCCGGCCCAGCGCCAGATCGGCATGGCGAATGATATAGCCCTGTTCCACCAGCAGGCCCACCGCCTGGCGCAGCGTTTCCTCAGCGGGGGTGGGGAACGTCAAGCCGCGGGGCTCCTGGGGCGGGGCCGTGGCACAGCCCGCCAATACCAACGCGAACAATCCCACTATCAGGATGCGTTTCATGAGGCGTCCTCCTGACGAGGGGCCTGCGGCATGCCGGCCTGCATGGCGTCGCGAAGGCGCTGGCAGAACTCGGCATCGCTGGCGCTACGGGACTCGCGCAAGTCGCCGAAATGGTCGAACCGGCGAATATCCCGGGACACCCGGACGAGGTTCTCTGCCCCCCTCTCCACCAGCACCGTCACGCGCTCCCTATCCTCGTGCTCGACTCCGGTCCTGCCGCCGAATTCCAGCATCGCCCCGGTGGAAAAACCGCCTCCCCGGCCGAAGCCGAAGCCACCGAAGACGTGAGTGCCGCTGCCGAACCGGTCGTACAGGTCATAACCGGGATAGAGACCCGCGCGCTGACGAACACGGCTGGCAGTTATCACGCCCAGGGGAATATCGGAGCTATCGAGATCGAACTCCCATCCAGTCAGGACTTCCACGCCGGTGTTGAGTATCGTCTCCGCCGGGACGGTCTCGCTCCAGCGACAGGCTTGCGCCGGTGGCGGCTCCGCTTGTGGCAAGCGGTCCGGCAGCATCTGGCAGCCCGCCAGCCATAAACAGCAACCGGCAATACCGATCGGTTTCCAATTCATGTCGACTCCTTGCGAATGCTTTTCGGACCCGGTCGCCAGATTAGCAATAGCCGGCTGGCTCGGTGGTGGTGGGCGCGTTAAGCTCGACGCCAAGCCTTGCCCTTGCGAACAATTGAGTGTGCTACAACTGACAAC
This sequence comes from Halomonas sp. Bachu 37, assembly GCF_039691755.1. NCBI lineage: Bacteria > Pseudomonadati > Pseudomonadota > Gammaproteobacteria > Oceanospirillales > Halomonadaceae > Halomonas > Halomonas kashgarensis. The sequence goes on from NZ_CP137552.1 coordinate 2,737,971, forward strand.
CCGATGCGGAGAATGTGCCGATGAATGTTCTGCTATGCCCCGACAGCTTCAAGGATGCCATGAGCGCCGAGGCCGCCGCCGACGCCATGGCGCAAGGGATACGTCAGGCCATTCCCCACGCTTGCATCGTTACCTGCCCTCTGGCCGACGGCGGGGAGGGCAGTCTCGACGCCATTATCGCCGCCACCGGCGCCGAACGCCGCCATGCCCGGGTACAGGACGCCCTGGGCCGTTACCGCAATGCCTCCTGGGGCTGGCTTGGTTCACAGCATACCGCTTTTGTCGAGCTGGCCGAAGCCAGCGGATTGCAGCACCTGGACGCCCACGAGCGCGATGCCTTGCTCACCACGACCTATGGCGTGGGCGAGCTTATCCGTGAAGCCCTCGATCACGGCGCCCAGCGTTTACTGCTCACCCTGGGAGGCAGCGCCACCAATGACGCCGGGGCCGGCATGCTCAGCGCCCTGGGCGCCAGGCTACTCGACGCTCAGGGCCAAGCGCTTGCTCCCGGCGGCCAGGCACTCGGCTCCTTGGCGAGCCTGGATATTTCCCGCCTCGATCCCCGCCTAGCCCGACTTCAGGTGGAAGCGGCGGTGGATGTGGATAACCCTTTGCTCGGCGAGCGTGGCGCCAGCGCCGTTTTCGGCCCGCAAAAGGGAGCCGACGCAGCGGCGGTAGCGCTCCTGGACAGCGCTCTCGCCCATTTCGCCGATCGCGTCGCGGCGACCCTGGGTACGGAATATCGCCATGCCGCCGGGGCCGGCGCCGCCGGGGGAATGGGCTTCGCCGCGCGAGCGTTTCTTGGCGCCGACCTGCGCCCCGGCATCGACATGATCATGGCCCAGGCCGGTATGAACGAACTGCTGGCCCAGGCCGACCTGGTGATCACCGGCGAGGGGCGCCTGGACGGTCAGAGCCTGGCGGGAAAAACGCCCATTGGCGTGGCCCGCACCGCCCGCGCACGAGGCATACCGGTCATCGTGCTGGCGGGGAGCCTGGGGGATAACTGGCAAGCCTGCCTGGACGAAGGTGTAACGGCGACGTTCGCCCTGGCCGATGGGCCGATGCCTCTCGAGGAAGCGCTGGCGCGGACGCCGGAACTGCTCACATCGCGCTGCGAGAGTCTGGCGCGCCTCTGGCAAGCAGCCGATTCCTCGGCCCGCCCTTGAAAATCGGCTTGACCGCCAGCATCTAACCGATAGTGGCAGGACGATACCGGCATCCTATCGGCGCGATACAGAGAACTTGCTGTAAGCGGGAAGCCCTACATTTTATTGTGCAATGAGTCCGACATCCTCGGGACAGTCAAGGAGCCAAGCAATGACAGATACCAATAGCATCGGTCTGCACGAAAGCAGTGCCAGCCAACTCGCCGAGAAACTCAACCATCTGCTGGCCAACTACCAGATCTTCTACATGAACGTGCGCGGCTATCACTGGAATGTGAGAGGCCCGCATTTCTTCGAGCTGCATAACAAGTTCGAGGAGCTCTATACTGACCTGCTCACCAAGGTCGATGAAGTGGCCGAACGCATCCTGACACTGGGTCACAAGCCGGTACACGCCTACAGCGATTACATCGGCATGACCCAGATTCAGGAAGACAAGAATGTCCAAGACGGCGAAGCGTGCGTTCGGGGCATTCTCAAGGGCTACCAGACACTGATCGAGCTGCAGCGTGAAGTGCTGGCGCTGGCGTCGGATGCCGACGATGAAGGCACCGCTGCCCAGGCAGGAGACTATATCCGCGAACAGGAAAAGACCGTGTGGATGCTTAACGCCTACCTCGGCTAGGTCCTGCCGAGCGATTGACCGCTACCCTTCGGCACGATGTCCCAACCGGCACCTTCAAGGTGCCGGTTGTCGTTTCAGCTCGTGCGGGCCAGGTCTTCGATCAAGGCACGCAAGACCTTCCAGAACTCCTCCACCGAGTCCAGCTCCACTCGCTCCTGGGGAGAGTGCGCGCCGCGGATCAACGGGCCGAAGGAGACCATGTCCAGGGCAGGATACTTGCTGCCCAGAATGCCGCACTCCAACCCGGCGTGGATCACCTTTACCTCGGGGGCGGCGCCCAGCAGCGATTCGTGTACCCGACAGAAACGCGCCAATAGCGCGCTGTCGGCGTGCGGCGCCCAACCGGGATAGGCGTTTTCCACCTTGACCCGGGCGCCGATCAGGCCGAACAGGGCGCTGAACCGATCGGCCAGGTCGAATACCGCACTGTCATGCAACGAGCGGACCAGCGCACAGAGATGAAAGCGCCCCGCGTCCAAGTTCACCACGCCGAGATTGTTCGAGGTATCGACAACCCCCGGGACTTCGCTGCTCATGCGCTCCACGCCGCAGGGTGCCGAGTGCAGCGCGGCCACCAGCATGCCGGTGGCATCGGCGGTGAGTGCCTCCTGCTCGGATTCGGGTTCCGAAGCAGGCTCAAGGGAGAGACGCATCCCCGCTTCGAGAGGCCCCAGTTCCCGTTGCAGTATTGCTTCCAGCTCCGCTACCAGGGCGGTAGCGGCGGCGACTTCATCACGGGGCAGAAACAGGCTCGCAAAGGCCTCGCGCGGTATGGCGTTACGCAGCGTTCCGCCGTGATAGTCGCCCAGGCGCATGCCGTGGCTTTCCAGCTTGCGCAACACCCGGACCAGCAAGCGATTGGCGTTACCCAGCCCCTTGTCGATATCCATGCCCGAATGGCCACCGTTCAGACCGGTCAACGCCAGGCGCATGACCTGTTCCTGCTCGGTGAGCGCCGTGGTCGGCAGTTGCGCATCGACCACCACGTCGGCACCGCCGGCACAGCCGATATAGACTTCGCCCCGGTCTTCGGAATCCAGGTTGAGCAGCACGTCTCCTTCAAGCCACTGTTCCGCCACATTCAAGGCACCACCCATGGAGGTCTCTTCCTCCAGGGTGAAGAGCGCTTCGAGCGGGCCGTGAGTCAACTCGTCGTCTTCCAGTACCGCCAGGGCGGCGGCGACCCCCAGGCCGTTGTCGGCGCCGAGCGTGGTCTCGCGGGCATGAAGCCAGCCCGCCTCGACATAGGTAGCGATAGGGTCGCGGGTGAAGTCATGGTCATGGCCGGCGTTGGCCTGTGCCACCATGTCCAGGTGACCCTGCAGGATCACGCCCGGCGCCGACTCATGCCCCGGCGTGGCTGGCTTGACGATACGCAGGTTGCCGAAGGTGTCGCGATCGTGTTTCAGGCCACGTTGATCGGCCCAGCGCTGCAGCTTCGCTACCAGTTCGGCCTCGTGGCCGGAAGGCCGGGGGGTGTCGCACAAGGTACGAAAATGGCGCCACACAAGCGTGGGTGAAAGCTGTTCGAGATGTGCGTTCATAAGAACTCTTCACTGAGGTAACGGCGTCACTTTACCGGTGCGCGCCAGTGGGGAAAAGGGTTTCATCCGCCAGCAGCAGGGCCACCGCCCGGCGCAGCGGTTTCAAGGCCGCCCGTCGCTCCCGGGACAAGGCCCGCCCCTGGAATGCCCAGCCAACCAACGCCTCGAGGGCTTGTACGTTGTCCTCCGTCACTCCTTGGCGGCAGCCGTGTATCCCCAAGGCTTGCAAGGCCGGGCGGGCCAGGCTCGGTTCGCGGTGGGCATGGGCCACGTCGTGCAAATCCTGCAGGGTGGCTATTGTATCCAGTGTGGGTGGGGGCATATCCGCCAGCAGAGCCGCGACTACATCCGGGGCCAGGCGGGTGAGTTCGAAGGCCAGCAGGCCGGGAAGCGTCAGCAGAAATCGGTGTTGCAAATACGCGACCAATTCCTCACCCGCCGGGCTCAGGGGCCGCGCCACCATGACCGCATGCTCGCCGGTGGTGATGTCATGGCTGAGCCCCAGTCGTACCACCTTGAATCCCATGGCCCGCCAGAAAGCAATCAATCCGGGTTCGGCACCGAAGGTGGCGCCATAGAGGTCCACTCCGTCCAGACGAGCGTCAGCGATATCGGTTTCGAGCAGTCGCTTGCCCAAACCCTGGCGCCGCCGCTCGGCATGCACGGCAATCCGCATCACCCGGCGCCAACGTAGCCGCGCCGCCTGGCGGCTCCCGGCATGGGCGGCCAGCGATTGCGCCAACAAGTGGCCCTGGGGGCGGCGCTTGCCCTGGGCGACGCTTTCTGCCAATTCCGCACCAAACCCGCCTTCTTCACCGGTTACCAGCACCGCCTGGGGCCGGCTCTCGCTTTCCAATACCTGCAGGCGTGTCGTGGGGCCGTCCAGCAACTGGCGCAGGTCGCTCGGCGTGGTGCGGTAATGAGCTTGCACCAGGAGTCCGAAGACTCTCCTCAATCGTGGCTCATCTCGGGCCAATGCTGCACGCTCCAGACACACTCGCGTCAATGGTTCCTCCATTATCGCTTCCGGTTCCGCATCGAGCACCAAGACCTTGCCGATGACCTGCTCCAACGGGTCACCTGGCGCCCAGCGGATCGGCGTGCGCATGACCAGTTCGCGCCATTCGGGGGTCTGCTGCTGCAAGCGCTGGCGAAAGCGCAGGGCGAAGCCACGTCCCGAGCCTTCATAGCCATGCACGGTGGTGGCGAAGACGATGCGCGGGAATGCCACCAGCCATTGGCCGAGCAAGGCCGGCGCGATCGCCGCAGCCTCGTCGACCAGTAGATAACTGCCCTCTCCTCCCTCGCGCCCCGCCTCGACTTCCTGGGCCAAAATGGAGGGGAGAATAAAGCTGACCACTTTCGGAGTGTCACCTGCCAGGCAGAAATCCGTGCCTTGACGCCGGCCTTCTGGACACAGCGCTTCAAGGCGCTGGAACAGCGCTTCCACCGCGCCGGTACTTGGCGCCGTCACCACGATTCTGCTCACTCCCTTTTGCAGGAGCCGGGCACAGCCGATGCCCAGAGCGGCGCTCTTGCCCCGCCCGCGGTCGGCGGTTATCACCAGTGGTCGCCTGCGTCGCAGGCGGGTGGTTCTCTCGACCGCTGCGGCCTGATCCATGCTGATGCAAGCCGGATCGGCCGGTGATTCGTCTTGGCCTGACTCGCGGCGCGCCAATCGCGGGAGTTCGAGCGTTTGGCCTGGACGCCACCGCACGATCTGGTCAGACGTTTTCAGCAACCGGGCAAAGCGCTCCAGGTAATGCGACGACAGCGCCGAGGCGTGGTACGGATAATCGGCGAAGCGGGCATATTCCGCGTCCGGTGCCCGCCCCCAGGCGGAAGGCGTCATTATCACCAGCAGCCCCCCGACCGTCAGCGTTCCGGCGAGAGCTCCCAGGGCATCCGGGTCCAGCCCCGACCCTTCGCTTACCGCATCGAATACCACCAGCTCATGCTCGCCGCCCAGGCGAGATCTCGCCTGCCCCGCTCGCAGCCAGTCATTCGCCGTCAACGCGTCGGGCTTTGTCGCACTCACCCACAGCGGCGCCTGCCACTCACGGGCATGCCACAAGGCCTGCGCTTGCTGGTGACACTCGTCTGCATCTCCCTGAAGCCAGGCCAGGGCACGCCACCGGCGACGTCGCAAGCGTTGGGTGTAACCGAGCAACAAACGCAATTGGCGTCTGGCCTGCGTGTCGGGAGTGAAAAGAGCCATTCGTGATCCTTGCTGGAGCGATTGCCAGCGGGCTGACGCTAGGAAGGGCTGCCGTTTGACGAGGTCATCGCTTACAACTTTAGTATGTAAAAATAACGTTTTTCAACGATTTAGGCATCAAAAGAATCCGCAAGCGAGGCCTGCGACATTAAATAAGCAATTGAAACGAAACAAATAAAACGCTCGTTTTGGAGCAATGTCAGAGCATTCTTCTTTAATTGCTGATATTGCACTGCAATGGGGGAACTATGCTAGCTTGGATCAGCGGTCGCCAATGAGCGGTACTTTACGTTCGCGTCATGCTTCCGCGCATTATCTTTCCTGTTTCCAGGTAGTATCCATACCAACAACCTCGTACGCCAAACACCAGGGAAAATAGCCATGAAAAAGACAACGAAGTTCACCATCTCCAGTCTTGCCGCCGGGGTCGCTCTCGCCGCCATCTCTTCTACCGCTCAGGCCCAGGAAAGCTGGACCATGACCTCGACCTGGCCCGACAACCTGGACCTGATTCAGATCGACCGCCACTGGGCCGAGTTGGTCAACAAGCTGGCCGGTGACGAGCTCACCATCGACTTTCGCGCCGGCGGCACCCTGATGCCCGGCACCGAGGTATTCGATGCCACCGAAACCGGTGCCATCGAGGCCGCTGGCGATTGGCCCGGCTACTGGGCCGGCCTGAGCCCGGCCTTCTCGCCGCTGGCTACCACCACCAGCTTGTTCAACGGCGTGGATTATCTGAACTGGATCAATCAGTGGGGTGGCTTCGACCTCTATCAGGAGGTATACGGCGACTACAACATGGTCTACCTGCCCTACGGCATCACCAACAACGAATCCGGTTTCATGGGCGGCACTCCCATCGAGAGCATCGCCGATCTGGAAGGCAAGCGCCTGCGTCTGTCGGGCCGCGACCAGGGCCGCGTGCTGGAAGAACTGGGCGGCTCCCAGGTCACCCTGGCCGGTGGGGAAGTCTACCAGGCCATCGAGCGTGGCGTGATCGATGCCGGCGAGTTCTCCACACCGGGCGTCGATTACAAAGCCGGCTTCGGTGAAGTTGCCGACTACTGGTCCACCCCAGGCTGGCACCAATCCGCCAGCGTATTCGGCGTAATGATCAACAAGGACGCCTGGGACGCTCTCTCCGAGGAGACCCAGGAGAAGCTGAAGATCGCGGCCGAAGCCACCATGGCCTGGTCGCTGGCCTGGTCGGAGCGCGAATCTACCGAGGCCACCGTCAAGTTCAAGGAAGAGGGCATGACGATCAATCAGCTGCCCGAGGAAGATCTGGCGCGCATTCAGGAGATCACCAATGAAGTAATCCTGCGTGGTGCCTGCGAGGACCCGATGCACGCCAAGGTTTACCACTCCATGATCAGCTATCTCGAGCACTACGCCAACTGGCGCGACGTGACCGTGCCCTTCAACATGAGCCGTACCACGGACAACCTGCCGTCCCTGGAAGAGCTTGAGGCCTGCATGAACCAGTAAGCGGGTCAGGCCGGGTCCTGCGGGACCCGGCCCCTTCCGGCGGCCCCAATTCCGCTTCGATGCCACTCTTACTCGTCTGATTCGCCCACTTCCGAGAGCCTTACCATGAACACCATTGCCAGGGCCATCGATGCCCTCAACGAGGGGTTCGGACGCCTGATCGCTCCGCTGCTTGCCGTGATCACACTGATTGTAATCTATGATATAGCCGCTCGTTTCTTCATTGGCCGCCCCAGCGACTGGGCCTTCGATGTGACCAAAATGCTGTTCGGCGCCCACTTCATGCTGATGGCCGCCTACGGCCTTCGCCATCACGCCCATGTCGAGGTCGACGTGCTCAAGCGCCTGCTCTCACGCAAAAAACAGACCGTGCTGGAAATACTTGGCTATCTGATTTTCTTCGTGCCCTTCGCCTGGATGCTGTTGACCTTCGGCTGGGCCTTCTTCGAGCGCTCCTACAGCCGTGGCGAAACCACCTACGGCATGATGTCCATCCCGGTCTATCCGGTGAAGGGGGTTATCGTGGTTGCCGCCGTGCTGTTGCTACTCCAGGCGGTGGCCATCGTCATCCGCGCCTGCGGTGAACTACGCAAGGGGAATGCCGCATGAGCGCCGAGATACTCACCCTGTTCATGTTCGCCGGGCTGTTGATCGGCTTGTTCATGGGCCATCCGCTGGCCTTCGTGCTCGGCGGTGTCGCGGTACTCGGCGCCTGGTTCGGCCCCGGTGCCAAGACACTAGGCATCCTGATCAACAACATCTATGGCAACTCCATCGATAACTATGTTCTGGTGGCCATTCCCCTGTTCGTGCTGATGGCGCGTTTCCTCAACGACTCCGGCGTCACCGAGAAGATGTTCGATACCATGCGCCTGCTGCTGGCCAACCTGCGTGGTGGATTGGCATTGACGGTGGTCATCGTGTCGGTATTGTTGGCCGCCACCACGGGCATCGTCGGCGCCTCCATCGCGGTGATGGGCATGATCGCCCTGGTGCCGATGTTGAAGTACGGCTACAACAAGGAACTCAGCGCCGGGGTCATCATGGCCAGCGGCTGCCTGGGCATCCTGATCCCGCCGAGCATCATGCTGATCCTGATGGCCAGCTACTCGCCAGTCTCGGTGGGTGCACTATTCGCCGGCGCCCTGGTGCCAGGGGTGATGCTGGGCATGATGTATGCCCTCTACGTGCTGGTGATCTGCTTCTTCAAACCGAGCTACGGGCCAGCCGTACCCGCTGCGGAGCGCGCCGAGACCTCCACCGGCCAGCTGCTGATCATGCTCGGCAAGTACGTGGTACCACCGATGTCGCTGATACTGGGGGTCCTGGGCTCGCTCTTCCTGGGCATCGCCACCGCCACGGAGGCCTCGGCCATCGGCGTGTTCATCGCTTTCCTGCTGTTTCTGATCTTCGGCGACCGCAAGCTGTCGACCTGCTACCGCACACTGATCGAGGCCAGCAAGACCACCACCATGGTGATGCTGGTGGTGGTGGGAGCCACCGCCTTTACCGGGGTGTTCTCCATCGGCGGCGGCATGGATGTCATCCATAACGTGGTAATGGCGATGCCGGGCGGTACCGTCGGTGCGCTGATCCTGATGCTGTTTCTGGTATTCATCCTGGGGATGTTCCTCGATTGGACGGGAATTGTGCTGCTCAGCTTTCCGATCATGCTGCCGATCGTCGATACCATGGGCGTGGATGTTCTGTGGTTCGTGGTGATGGTGGCGGTGGTACTGCAAACCTCGTTTTTGACTCCGCCCTTCGGCTATGCCCTGTTCTACTTGAAAGGGGTGGCACCTCCCGGCGTGGAAATCGTCGATCTCTACAAGGCGGTGATTCCCTTCGTGGCCTTGATCCTGCTGGCATGTCTGCTGATGGCATTCTTTCCTTGGATCATTACCGGATTACCGGCCATCCTGCTGGGCTAATATCCTGCAAGGCTTAGACATTGCCTGAAGTCCCGACGCCCACCGCCTGTCCGCGGTGGGCGCCTTGTTTTCGATAAGCGGTTTGCGTCAAACGGTTGGCGGCAAGCTGTAGGCGATAAGCAAGCAAACCTGCAGCCAAAGCCGGTAGCTGATACTATTCTCATTCGCCATTTCCCAATCAGCCGTCCCCATTCGAAAGACTGCCCGAAAGGAGCTCCCGCTTGACCCGCCCCACCACCCTACGGCCGTCCTCCCTCTATCGACGGCTGTCGCTGCGCTTCAACATCTGGAGTGCCTTGACCATCGTCGTTGCAGCGGTCGTGGCGCTGCCGGTCGTGGCGGTTCTCGCCCATATCTTCATGCCCACCGAAGGCATCTGGCAGCACCTAGCCACCACAGTGCTGGGGCGCTACCTGAGCAACACGCTTTTTCTGGTCGTGACCGTGGGGCTGGGAACCTTCATTATCGGTACCGGGACGGCCTGGCTGGTGGTCATGTGCCGCTTCCCCGGACGGCGGCTGTTCGAATGGCTACTGCTGCTGCCATTGGCGGTGCCCACCTACGTCATCGCCTACGCCTACACCGATTTTTTGCAGTATGCCGGGCCGTTGCAGAGCTGGTTGCGCGAGCTGTTCGAGTGGGGCCGCAACGACTATTACTTTCCCAATATTCGCTCTTTGGGCGGCGCGGCGGCACTGATCACGCTGGTGCTTTATCCCTACGTCTACATGCTGGCGCGGGCCGCTTTTCTGGAGCAATCGGTATGTGTACTCGATGTAGGGCGCACTCTGGGACGCGGCCCCTGGCGGCTGTTCACCAGTGTGGCGCTGCCGCTGGCGAGGCCTGCCATCGTCGGCGGAGTATCGCTTGTGTTGATGGAAACACTCAACGAATTCGGGGCGGTGCAGTATTTCGGTGTGGACACTTTCACCACGGGCATCTATCGCACCTGGTTCGGCATGGGCGAGCAGATTGCCGCCGCTCAACTGGCGGCCTGCCTGCTGGCGTTCGTGATCGTATTCGTGCTGCTGGAGCGCTGGTCGCGCGGCAAGCGTCGCTACTTCCACACGTCGAGCCGCTACCAGCAACTGCCCGAGTATCGCCTGGAAGGATGGCGCGGCCTGGCGGCCTGCCTGGCCTGCCTGCTGCCGGTACTCGTCGGTTTTCTCATTCCCAGCGGCTTGCTGGGCTACCTGGCGATCGTCAAAGGGGATGCACTGCTGGGAACGCGGTTTCTGGGTTTCGCTACCAACAGCCTGTTCCTGGCGTCGATTGCCGCGCTGATGGCGGTAGGTCTGGCGCTTGTCTTGAGCTATGGCGTACGTCTGCACCCCGGGCCGGTCACACGCAGCGCCACCCGCGTAGCGGCGATGGGCTACGCCATACCCGGTTCGGTGGTCGCGGTCGGCATCCTGATTCCCTTCGCCTGGCTCGATGATCAGATCAACAGCTTTTTACGCCAGCATTACGGCTTTATCGCCGGGCTTATCTTCAGTGGTTCGGCGTTCATCCTGCTCTACGCCTACGTGGTGCGCTTTCTGGCGGTTTCCTTCAATACGCTGGAAGCCAGCCTGGGCAAGGTAACGCCCAGCATGGATGCCGCCTCGCGCACCCTGGGGCAGTCGCCGGGCGGTACCCTGCGCCACGTACATACGCCCATCATGCGGGGCAGTCTGCTGGCCGCTGGCATTCTGGTATTCGTCGATGTCATGAAGGAGCTGCCGGCAACGATCATCCTGCGCCCTTTCAACTTCGATACCCTGGCGGTGCGAGCGCATAATCTGGCGGCGGATGAACGCCTGGCCGAGGCATCCACCGCCTCGCTAGCTATCGTGGCAGTGGGCATAATTCCGGTGATCCTGCTCAGCCTCGCCATGCGCCGCTCCCGCCCGGGAAGCTTCAGGGTCGAGGGGAAAGACGAACACCTGTGACGGGTCCAGGTAAATCGAGACCGGCTGCCCATCTGCGGGCAAAAAGACGCCGGGTACCCGCGCATGCAGGTGGGCTTCGCGGCCGTCATTGCCGTGGGCACAGATATGCAGCAAGCTGGTGCGTCCCAGCAGCTTGGCCATGATGATATGGCTGTGCTTGTGCAGGGCCGGTTCGTCCAGCTCGACAATGCGCAGCGCTTCGGGTCGAATCATCACTTGCACGCGACATCCCTCCGCCAGGCCCGGTGCCGCCACCGACCCCACCGGCGTAGCTACCGCGCCATGTTGCACCTCGCCTTCCAGCGTATTGACCTCACCGAAGAATGTCACCACGAAGGGATGCTGGGGCGCGCAGTAGAGCTCACGCGGCGTTCCCATCTGCAGGATATGGCCTTCGTGCATCAGAGCGATGCGGTCGGCCATGAACATGGCTTCTTCGGGATCATGGGTGACCAGTAAGGCGCCTGCCCCCACTTTCTTCAGCAAGTGCAGTGTGTCATCGCGAATACGATCGCGCAGTCGGGCATCAAGGCTGGAAAATGGCTCATCGAGCAACATCAACTGCGGCTCGGGGGCCAGGGCTCGGGCCAGGGCGATACGTTGCTGCTGCCCTCCGGAAAGAGTGTGGGGATAACTGTCGGCATAGGCGGTCATGCCCAGTTGCTCGAGCATCTCCATGGCCCGCCGGCGACGTTGACGACCGGGCAAGGCCTTCAGACCGAAGGTAATGTTCTCCAGCACCGTCAAGTGAGGAAATAGAGCGGAATCCTGGAAGGCGAGCCCCACGTTGCGTTTCTCCGGCGGCACATGTGCCTTGCCGCGAGCGCCGACATTTTTCCCATTGAGCGCCAAGCTCCCGTGCTGCAACACTTCCAGGCCGGCGACGATACGCAGCAGAGTGGTCTTGCCGCATCCCGAAGGTCCCAGCAGGCAAACGACCTCGCCGGGATGCATCTCCAGATTGATGTTTTCCAGGGCAGTGTGGCGGCCATAGGCATGACGAATGTTGTCAAGGGCAAGCACCGGCGTCCGGCTCCCGACAGCGGGTTCGGTAGTGGACAGATTCGACTGGCTGTTCATGAAATATACATGGCCCCGTCTGAACGAAATTTGTTCCATGCTAACGCGAAATCTTGCTAAATGCGGCGCAATTTTACCTGCGTGAGGTTATCGCTTTCATTCAGTTGACAACCGAGCGGGCAAGGCGCTTAAATATTAAAATAAATGCAACGCATTATCATTAACAAGCAAACCATTCATCCATTGTAATTGAAGAGGCTACTCATGTTCCCGCACTCACGACTCGTCCTGCCGCTGGCCGCCCTCATCGCAGGCGCCTCTGTTGCCGCCAACGCCTCCGCCAACGAGGTGAATATCTATTCGGCGCGCCACTACGATTCTGACGAAGCACTGTACAACGCCTTTACCGAAGAGACGGGCATTGAAGTCAATGTCCTGGAAGGGGATTCCGACCAACTCATCGAGCGTATCCTGCGCGAAGGCGAAGCAAGCCCGGCGGATGTGATGATGACTGTGGACGCGGGCCGCCTGTGGCGCGCCGAACAGGAAGGCATTTTCCAGGATATCGATTCCGACGTGCTGGCCGAGCGACTGCCGGAAGCCATGCGCCACCCGGATGGCCAGTGGTTCGGATTCAGCCAGCGCGTTCGGGCGATCTTCTACAATCGCGAGGCGGTCGACCCCAGCGAAATCGGTAGTTATGAAGATCTCGCCGACCCCGAACTGGAAGGCCGGGTCTGCATCCGCTCCTCCAACAATATCTACAACCAGTCCCTGCTGGCCTCGATGATCGAGCATCACGGCGAGGAAGGGGCAGAAGAGTGGGCTCAAGGCGTCGTCGATAACATGGCGCGCCAGCCGGAAGGCGGCGATACCGACCAGATCCGCGGCGTGGCCAGCGGCGAGTGTGACATTGCCGTCGCCAATCACTACTACTACGTGCGTCTGCTGCAGTCCGACAACGACGCGGATCGCGAAGCGGCCGAGAAAGTGGGCATCATCTTCCCCAACCAGGAAGATCGCGGCACCCATATCAATGTCGGCGGTGCTGGCGTGGTGAAAGGTGCCCCCAACCAGGATAACGCCGTGCGCTTTCTCGAGTTCCTCTCCTCCGATACCGCCCAGGAGCTCTTCGCGTCCGGCAACAACGAATTCCCGGTCGTGGAGGGCGTAAAGAAAGCCGAGGTTCTCGAATCCTGGGGTGACTTCAAGATGGATGATCTGAACATCAGCGTACTGGGCGAAAACAACCCCGAAGCGGTACGCATCTTCGATCGTGTCGGCTGGCGCTAAGCGACACCGGGCAATCCGCCGGGTAGCTCATCGAATAACCTAGATAGAGAGAGCCCGCCGTGCGGGCTCTCTTTTTTTATGCGTCTATGCGCCTCAGTGCGCCTCGTCCCAGTTCTCGCCACTTTCGGCTTCCACCAGCAGCGGTACGCTCAAGGCAGCGGCATGTTGCATGCGGTTCTTCACTTCCTCGATAAAGGGCGCCACCTGGTCTTCGCGCACCTCGAACACCAGCTCGTCGTGAACCTGCATCACCATCACCGCGTCCATCTGCCCTTCACGCAGCCAGGCGTCCACGTCGATCATGGCCAGCTTGATGATATCCGCCGCCGTACCCTGCATGGGGGCATTGATGGCGGTACGCTCGGCGGCCTGGCGACGGTTACGATTCTGCGAGCGAATCTCCGGCACATATAGCCGCCGACCGAACAGGGTCTCGACAAAGCCTTCGTCGGCCGCCTGGGAGCGGATACGGTCCATGTAGCGCGCCACCCCGGGATAGCGGTCGAAATAGCGGTCGATATAGGTCTGCGCCTGGCCTCGCTCCACGTGCAATTGCCGTGAAAGGCCCCAGGCGCTCATGCCGTAGATCAAGCCGAAGTTGATCGCCTTGGCGCTGCGGCGCTGGTCGTGGCTCACCCTGTCCAGGCCGACACCGAAGACCTCCGCGGCGGTGGCGGTATGAATGTCGCGGCCTTCGGCGAACGCCTCCAGCAGCCCCTTGTCCTCCGAGAGATGAGCCATGATGCGCAGCTCGATCTGCGAGTAGTCCGCCGCCACGATGCGATAACCCGGGCGCGCCACGAAAGCCTGGCGGATCTTGCGCCCCTCTTCGGTGCGGATGGGAATATTCTGCAGATTGGGGTCCGAGGAAGAGAGCCGTCCAGTGGCGGTAATCGCCTGATGGTAACTGGTGTGAACCCGCCCCGTCGCCTTGTTGACCAGGCGCGGCAGCTTGTCGGTATAGGTCGATTTCAGCTTGGCCAGGCCACGATGCTGCATGATCACCTTGGGCAGCGGGTAGTCCAGCGCCAGCTCCTCGAGAACGGCCTCGGCGGTAGAAGCCGCTCCCTTGGGGGTTTTCTTGATGACCGGAATCTTCTGCTCGTCGAACAGTATCTCGCCGAGCTGCTTGGGCGAACCCAGGTTGAATTCGCGCCCGGCCAGGGCGAAGGCCTGCTGTTCCAGGTCATGAATACGCTCGGCGAGCTGTACGCTGTGCTGATGCAAGCGCTCGCTATCGAGCGCCACTCCTTGGCGTTCGATGCGCGACAGCACCTTCACCAGCGGCAGCTCCAGGGTTTCCAGCACCTCGCGCAAGCGTCCTTGCGCTGTTATCAGCGGCGTCAGATGCTGGTGAAGACGCAAGGTGATATCCACATCCTCGCAGGCATAAGGAACGGCCTGTTCCAGGGCGATCTGGTTGAAAGTGAGCTGCTTGGCCCCCTTGCCGGCGATATCCTCGAAGCGGATGGTGGACTCGCCCAGGTACTGCAGCGCCAGGGAATCCATATCGTGGCGTGTCGCCGTGGAGTTGAGCACGTACGAAGCCAGCATGGTGTCTTCCAAGGGGCCTTCCACGCTGATGGCGTAATTGGCCAGTACGGAGATATCGTACTTGAGATTCTGGCCCACCTTGGTCTTGGCGGGGTCCTGCCACAGCGGTGCCAGCGCATCCAGTACCGCCTGGCGATCCAGCTGCTGTGGCGCATCGAGATAATCGTGGGCCACGGGAATGTAGGCCGCCTCCCCGGGCTCCAGTGCCAGACCGATTCCCACGATCTGGGCTTCCATGTAGTTGAGGCTGGTGGTTTCCAGATCGAAGCAGAAGCGGTCGGCGGCCTTCAGGCGCGCCAGCCACGCATCAAGTTCCGCTTGGGTCAGGATCACCTGGTCCCGACGTGGAATGCCGTTGCTTGCCGCGACCGGGGCCTGGGGGGTGTCACCTGCTTCGCCAGGCGAGTCGGACGCCGGGGTGCCGCCAGCGACATCATCCACGCCTTCGTCGCGCCCTTCGAGAAGCTCGGCCAGCCACGCCTTGAACTCGAGCTGCCGATAGAGTTCCTGCAGCGCCTCGCGGTCGGGATGGGCGATGTCCAGGTCATCCAGGCCCACCGGTAACTCGCAATCGACCTTGATGGTGGCAAGCTTGTAGGACAGGTAGGCTTGCTCGCGGTGCTCCTCGAGCTTCTTGGGCAGGGTCTTGGCGCCGCGAAAGCTCAGCGTGGTGACCTTTTCCAGATCCGCGTAGATGGCATCCAGCCCGCCTTGCATCCCCTGCAGCAATCCAAGTGCGGTTTTCCCACCCACGCCGGGCACCCCGGGGATGTTATCCACCTTGTCGCCCATCAAGGCCAGGTAATCGATGATCAACTCCGGCGGCAGGCCGAACTTCGCTTCCACCCCGGCGATATCGAGCAGCTCGTCCTTCATGGTATTGACCAGCGTGATGTGATTGTTGACAAGCTGAGCCATATCCTTGTCGCCGGTCGAAATCACCGCATCCCTGCCCGCCTGGGTGGCACGATGGGCCAGGGTGCCGATCACATCGTCCGCCTCCACTCCCTCGACGCACAGCAACGGCAAGCCGAGCGCCTTGACGCACGCGTGCAGCGGCGCCACCTGGGAGCGCAGGTCATCGGGCATCGGCGGGCGCTGTGCCTTGTACTGTTCATACAGGTCATCGCGGAAGGTCTTGCCCGGCGCGTCGAAGACCACCGCCATCGGGCTTTGCGGGTAGTCCTTGATCAAGCGCTTGAGCATGTTCAGCACCCCCTTGATCGCCCCGGTCGGCTGGCCCGTGGACGTCACCAGCGGCGGCAAGGCATGAAAGGCGCGATACAGATAGGAGGAACCATCAACGAGGACGATTGGGGCAGCCATAAACGTGATCCGTCAGAACAGGAAAGATATAAGCCCTCATGATACGCGTTGAGCCACTCTACTGCAGGTGTGGATTGTACGTGGTCGATTGGCTCCGCCTTGCATACTGTTCCGCCTTGCATACTGTTCCGTCTTGCATACTGTTCCGTCTTGCATACAGTGCTGCCAACTCCAGGTGCAAATCGCTACAATAGAGGGCTTAGCAACCGGGCGAGATTCTCATGGCTGTATTCACCCCGCTTAGCGACGCGCAGGTCGCCGCATTCCTGGAAGATTTCGATGTCGGTACGCTGGTAGCGCTGCAGGGCGTGGCCGGGGGAACGGAAAACTCCACCTTCTTCGTCACCACCGATCGCCGCGAGCTGGTGTTGACCCTGTTCGAGCAGGGCGAGCATGAAGAGCTGCCGTTCTTCGTCGAGCTGCTCGACTATCTCGACGAGCATCGCCTGCCGGTGCCGGGTACGATCCATGACCGCAACGGCGTCGCGCTGCACAGCCTTGCCGGCAAGCCGGCGCTTTTGTTTCCCCGACTGCCGGGGCGCCATCCCGAGGCTCCCAACCTGACCCAGTGCCGGATACTGGGCGATACCCTGGGGCGGCTGCATGCAGTCTCGCAGCACTTCCCCGGCCACCGCCCCAACCCCCGTGACCTGCACTGGCTCAAGGCGCTGCACCACAAGGTGCTGGCCTACCTGAGCCCGGACGACCAGTCGATGATGAAGAACGAGGTCGACGAGTACGAAATAGCCTTTTCCGACCAGCCCGAGCTGCCCCAGGGCGCCTTGCACGGCGACCTGTTCCGCGACAATACGCTGTTCGAAGGCGACCGGCTCGGCGGCATCATCGATTTCTACAATGGCTGCACCGGGGATCTGCTGTTCGATGTAGCCATCGTGATCAACGACTGGGCCACCGGCGACGACGGCCGCCTCGACATGGAGCGTCACGACGCCATCCTCGAGGCCTACCTGACCCGTCGTCCGCTGACCGATGCCGAGCGCACCCTGTGGCCGATAATGCTGCGCATGACCGCCCTGCGCTATTGGCTATCGCGCTTGCTGGTGGTCTACGTCGACCCACCGGCGCATGACCTGACTCCCCACGACCCGGAACGTTTCCGCACCATTCTCAGGGCGCGCCTGGATCACGGCACGCTGCCCATCCCCCGGCCCGATTCCAAGGTCTCCTCATGAGCACTGAACACGCCAACGGCCAGGCGGCACAACGCGCACGCCGTACCTGGAACATCGACCAGTGGGGCAGCGGCTATTTCGATGTCGATGAGCAGGGCGATGCCCTGGTCCGCCCACACGGACAGGAGGCCGGCGGCCCGGCCCTGCCCCTGAAGAGCCTGGTCACGCAACTGCGCGCAGCCGGATTGCGCCTGCCGGTACTAGTACGCTTCAGCGACATATTGCACGACCGGGTCGAGCAGCTTTGCGCCGCTTTCGATGGTGCCATGCAGGAAGTCGACTACAGCGGCGGCTATACGGCGGTTTATCCGATCAAGGTCAACCAGCAGCGCCGCGTGGTGGAGGAGATACTGGCCACCGCTGAACGCGGCAGCGGCCGGGTGGGCCTGGAAGCGGGAAGCAAGCCGGAACTGCTTGCCGTATTGGCACTTTCGGGCGGCGCTTCTTCGCTGATCGTCTGCAATGGCTACAAGGATCGCGAGTATATCCGCCTTGCCCTGATGGGCGAGAAACTCGGCCATCGCGTCTACCTGGTAGTAGAGAAGCTCTCCGAACTGAAGATGATTCTGGACGAAGCCCGGGAGCTGCAGGTAGCGCCCCGTATCGGCCTGCGCGCGCGCCTGGCCTCGGTAGGCAAGGGCAAGTGGCAGAACAGCGGTGGCGAGAAGTCCAAGTTCGGCCTTACCGCCGGGCAGATTCTCGAGGTCGTGGAAACCCTGCGCAATCAGCAGGCGCTGTCCAGTCTGCAGCTGGTGCATTTTCACCTGGGCTCGCAAATCGCCAATATTCACGACATCCAGCGTGGGTTGCGCGAGTGCGCCCGCTTCTACCAGAACCTGCTTGCCTTGGGCGCTCCCATCGACACCGTGGACGTGGGCGGAGGCCTGGGGATCGACTACGAAGGGACGCGTTCACGCAGCTTCTGCTCGGCCAACTACTCGATGCGGGAATACGCGCGCAACGTCGTGGGCGCCTTCCATCAACTATGCCGCGAGGAGGATCTTCCTCTACCGCACTTGATCAGCGAATCGGGCCGCGCCTTGACGGCTCATCACGCCGTACTGATCACCAATGTCATCGGTGAAGAGCGTATCGAGGAGACACCACCGGCACATCGCAATTCTTCCAATAGCCATGTCCTCGAATTGTGGCGCGTTCTGGACCAACTTGCCGAACCCCAGGAGCCGCGCAGCCTGGTTGAAGCCTGGCACGATTTGCTGCAAGCCGTGGGCGAGCTCCAGGACCGCTTCGTCATGGGGCTGAGCGATATCAACGCCCGGGCCGAAGGCGAAAGCGTCTATCTTGCCGCCTGTGCCCGCCTGCGGACCCAGCTGGATTCGCGCAACCGCGCCCATCGGGAAATCGCCGATGAACTCGCCGAAAAGCTAGCCGACAAGTTGTTCGTCAACTTTTCGCTGTTTCAATCGGTGCCGGATGTCTGGGGAATCGAGCAGATATTTCCGGTGCTGCCCCTTTCGGGGCTTGACCGTCCGCCGGTCCGGCGCGCCGTTATTCAGGATATTACCTGCGATTCCGATGGCCGTATCGACAGCTACGTGGACGGTCAGGGCGTGGAAAGCACGCTACCCCTGCCCGAATGGCAGGAAGGTGAGGAGCGACTGTTGGGCTTCTTTCTGGTCGGTGCCTATCAGGAAATCCTCGGCGATCTGCATAACTTGTTCGGCGATACGGATTCCGTCGATGCCGCCCTGGATGACGCCGGCGAGTGGGTACTTACCAATCAACTGGGAGGCGATCGCGTGGCCGATGTTCTGGCCTACGTCAACTTCGACGCCGAGGTGCTCAAGGCCAAGCTTGCCGACCAACTGGCTGCCAGTGAGCTATCCCCGGAGGAGCAAGCTCGCTTCCTGGACGATCTGAGCGCGGGATTGCAGGGCTATACCTACTTGGAGTGACCCACTGGCAATAGGGCGAGATTCGTCCCGAGAAATATCACGGGACGAATCTGCCGGATACTTGCTATTCAATGACGTTGGTATTCACTTCCAGACCACCGGTCAGCGTCATGCGCAGCGCCGCCCCACGGGGCAATTCCCCCACTCCCGCCGGCGTCCCGGTCAGGATGACATCTCCCGGCTGCAGGGTGAAATGGCGGCTCATCTCGGCCACCAGAGTCGGCACAGGGAACAGCATGTCCGCACCCTCGCCGTGCTGGCGCTTTTCGCCATTGATCTCGAGCGTGAACATCAGCGCATTCCAGTTGGGCACATGAGGCAAGGGCAGGAAGCTAGAGAGCGGGCAGGCGCCATCGAACGCCTTGGCGACTTCCCAAGGGTGGCCCTTTTCCTTCAGCCGAGTCTGTACATCGCGCAGCGTCAGGTCCAGAGCCAGGCCGATCCCCACGATCGCACTCTCGGCCTCGTCATGGGAGGCGTGAGTCAATGTCTCGCCGATCAACAGCGCCAGCTCGATCTCGTAATGAACCTCGCCGCGGGAGAACGGCGGCGATAAAGGCTCGGCCAGGTCCACCGCGCTGGTAGCCGGCTTGATGAACAGCAACGGCTCGGTGGGGACCGGATTATTCAACTCTTTGGCATGATCGGCGTAATTACGGCCTACGCATACAATCTTGCCCAACGCCTGGGGAAACTCCGAGCCGTCAGCAAAGTGGGGGACAAAACGCATGGTGGGGCTACTCCTTCTCTTTATGCGTGCCGCGTTCTCGACGACATGTCTGCCAGTCTACCGCACCTGCCCCGAGAGGCTACAGTCCTGGAGGCAAAACACCACCCTTCTCCGCCGTGGACACTTTGTAGACACATACGAAAAAACCGCCCTGTCAGGCGGCTTTCTCATATTCACTAAGCTACTGATTTTCAACCACTTTAAGTGGTGCCGACACCAGGAGTCGAACCCGGGACCTACTGATTACAAGTCACCTCGAATTACGTGTCACATGGCTTCGTAGAGCATCTCCAAATTGGCATAAGCAACTGATCTTTATAATCAATTTAAAAGAAATATTTATATAACATATTTTTAAGGTGCATAGCGTGTCATAGAAAACCGCAAGAAACGGCACGCAATACGGCACGCACAGATGACACGTAACACTGAAACCAGCCTTTGCAAAAAGCTTCTCTCGATGGCAGGCGCCCTCAATCATGATCATTTTGGATTCGTTCTGCGTCCTTTAGAATAATTTAGGTACGAACCCAGTCTCAGAACTGATCTCGAATAGCTTGCGCAATAATTGAGCAGGCGGCCTGCGGCTCTTGGAAACTTAGGTTGACTATCAAATTGGCGTGAGCACGAAGCTCTTCTAACACGCACTGGCGGAATTTTGGATCCAGCGTTTCAATGTCTTCAATAGTTGCCCCCCTCTTATGCAGTCGGCGCTGCCGCTCCGGCTCATCTAGTATTAGTAGAATGGTCAAGTCAGGTTGGATCAGACTCCTGCCCAACTGATCCAGATCTGCGGTGACACCGCGAGCCTTGGCATATGCTAGTGTCGAGGCCCAGTAGCGATCCACGAAGACCCATTCGCCACGCTCTGCCAAGCTGTGTGCTAGCCTGCCTTGGCTGGATACGCTGGCCGTATAGAATAATGCCTTGGCCAGTTCATCTTCTGCGAAGGCTTCCAGCACGGGCTTTCGACTATCACGTAGTGCCCGGCCCGGTGTGCTCAGCGCATGGCCGGAAAAGCGTTCTGCCAGTTGCTGAACTACCGTGGTTTTGCCAACACCGTCCAATCCCTCGATCGCAACAAAAACGCCCATCACTTCTCCCCAAGCGCCAGAGCGATGCGAGCCATCTCGGCATGATCCGCCTCGGAAAAGCTATGGCTGGCCACCACGACAGGAATGCGCTGACCGAGGCTTTCCCTGAACCCATAGCGCGCCTTCTGCTCATAGAGAGGCGTGCCACGCAGCAGCATCAACGGCCAGGCTCGTAACCGCGGAACCTTTTGCTTTAGGCACCAATCGACACTGGTACGGAAAGTACTCAGCGTCTGATTGGGCAGTCCATAAATCAAGGAAACTTCGAAGTCGATCTGCCGCGCATGTAGCTCCTGGATCTTGTCACGAACGATTTTCATATGATTGGGCCGATCAATAGCACGATACTCTGCTTCTACAGTTGTCTGCAGACCGAACTCTAAGGTCACGTCTAGCCCATCGAGTGCATCAAGAAACTCGGGGCTACAGGTCTCGAAACGGCACTGCAGCGACAGCTGGGCAGACACGCCGACTGCCTTGACGCTGCTCAATACATCGATGGCACGTGACGTCTTGGTGTGAAAGATGGGATCCAACACCGAAATCCGTTCAACCCCTGCAGCAGCAAATAGTGCCAACTCCCGCTCCAGGCGCTGCTCATCGAACCATTGGTGTTTGAGCCGCTTTCCCGGCTCGCGATGCTGGCAGAAAGCGCACTTGAAGGGGCAACCTCGCTGAGTTTCCCAGCGAATGCTGGGCTGCGGTTCGACTATGCCCAGCAGGAACGGCGAGGGCAAGGCCAGCAAGTCATGATCCGCCTTATGGCCCAAGTCGGGAGTACCAGCGGCGTGGATGCCACAGTCATAAGGCAGGGCCCCACGAGCCAGTGCCACCATTGCCATCTCCCCCTGGCCACGGACAAAATAGTCCGCTTCCGGATACGTGCCTTCCAGCTGTCCTTTGGCCATGTAGGATATCTGAGGTCCGCCGAGCACGATTCTTGCCCCGCTATTCTTGACCTGTTGAATCAGGCTCTGTACCTCAGAGTCGTTCCATACATAGGTCCCGAAACCGACCAAGCATCCCGGGCCTGCCTCAGAAATTGCCTGCAGTAACTCACAGAGCACCTGCTCCAAAGTAAACTCGGAGCTATTGATCTGAGCTTCAATAACTCGCCACGGCACATGAGCAGCTTGCAGGGCAGCAGCAATCGAACCGATCCCTAGACCGGTCTTGCCATCCTGTGGTCGCCGCCAGTCCAGCGACACCAGAATAACCGGGCTCATGGCATAACCTCCCTATGGGAATGCCGTTTCTGCTCGGCGCAGCTATGCAAATGCTTTCGCACGTCGCGGCGAAAGTTCTGGAAGGCGCGTCGATCACCTGGTGTGGTGGGGACAATAACCATGCCGCAGCCATTGGGTGGAAAAAGCTTGTAATGCCGCCCTTTGGCATAAGTCCAGCCAAGCAGAAGCAGCTCTCGCACTAACTGGTTAATATCCTTGTTCTTGCTGAAATACATGGTGATGGCTCCTCAAATGCATGTGTTGCATAGATGGTGCAGCAGAGTAGCCATCGAAGCTCGACAGGGGACCGAAAGAAAAAATTAAAAATGACTGCTCATTACATGAGATGCCGAGGCAGCATAGTCAGTAGATACTCAACGACAGCGTGGCGCTGGTAGGCGACGGCAACCCACAGAGCATCCTTTCCGCCCAAGGGAGCGTCTTCTTCGAGTGTCATCCATGGGTTTCCACCCGCTTCGATCATGGCCTTAAGCACCACTAGATCACCTACTTGGGCGGCTAACAGCGTAGGTGTCCAGTGAGATCGATTGCCGTTGAAATCTCTATAGCGCCGATTTGGATCGGCACCGTTTTTCAGCAGTGCCAAAACTACTTTGCGGCACGCATCAATAGGCCGACAGTAGTACTGCTCAACCGCCTCGAAGACCCGCCGCTTCCAAGGCTCGTCAAGCGATGACACCATTGCCTGGCGCTGGGCGGGAAGTTCACAGTCCAGAATGGCACCGCCCTTGGCATCGAAAACGTCTGCTGGTACTCGCCCCTCAAGATAGGCCCTACGTTGGCTGGTGTCGCTGGCATGGGTGCTGTCATGCAGCAATGACATTGCATAAACCAGGGCGCTAGGCGAAGTGAAACATGATTGCTCGACATCCGCGCCCAAATCGATCAGCCGGCCAACAATTTTCGCATCAGCCATGTTCATGGCTATTTGTAACGGTGTTTCCCGCCTAGTGGAGGCCGGACGATTGGCTGTGTCCGGACAAATGCCTCGCTTTAAAAGGTAATTCAGTATCTCAGGATCCTTTTGGTCATAGGCTCGGCGTAGCGCCATTATCAGAGCGTTTTCACCCGACTCTTTGATAAACACATTCGGATCTCCACCGGCCTGTATTGCCTGTTGAACGTCCTCAAGCGAGCCTTGCATTACTGCATTCATTAAAGGCGTGTAACGGATCCGCCCCTCGGCCTGAGCGCGTTTACGATTCGGATTAGCGATATCTTTGGATGATAATAAGAATGGCTTATCTATGACCTCGAAGCGTAAAGCAGGTGGAATGCGGCGGCAGGCCTTTTGCGTGGGAAACAGCCGCTCAAACCCAAACGAGAGGCGGCGCATTTCCTGATCATCTAACTCTTGCTTCGGTGGG
This sequence comes from Halomonas sp. Bachu 37, assembly GCF_039691755.1. Lineage (NCBI taxonomy): Bacteria > Pseudomonadati > Pseudomonadota > Gammaproteobacteria > Oceanospirillales > Halomonadaceae > Halomonas > Halomonas kashgarensis. The sequence continues at coordinate 2,761,620 of NZ_CP137552.1, forward strand.
TTGTTCAACCCGAGCAGAAAACACTTGTCCCAATAATGCTTGGCTCTGACCTTGTCGCCCACGCCAACGGCATGGCTCAGCGCCTCGTGGAGAATCGCATGCTGGTTAGGACCAACTCGCCACCAGGCCTGCCTACAGGCGGCCTCATACAGTTCAAGTGCTCTCTTCTTTCCACCGAGGTTGGCTTCCAGACGTGCTGTGAGCCATAACCACAGGTATTCATGGGCCGCACGTTGGGCCGGACTGTGCCGCTCATACAGCGCACGAAGCCAGTCGAGCCGCTCTCGAATTCGCTGCGCGTTGCCTAGGATATTATTAATGAACAGCTGATTAAACTCGTCCAGCACGGGGGCAATCTGGTTGCGCAGAGGCAGGCTGCTGCGGTCGGCAGCCTCCCGCTTCAACTGCACTCGGACCTGCTGTTCGCTTTTCAGTCGATGCTGATCATGCCCAAGAAAGTCACGCATGACATTGGCACGCAGCCCAGCCGACAAGGATTGCATCGCCACAGCCATGACCAGCCAACCCGTGAGTTGCTCGGCCTGGTTCACCGTCAGGCTGCCGTCAGGAAACAGCGCCTGCATTGTGGTGCGGTAAGGCCACAGCCCCTTGCCCACGGAACTACCGCGTTGCCAGCGTTCTAGCGTGCGCTGATCGATACCCAGATGGTTAGCAAACCTCTCCAGCAGCTGTTTTTTTGGCAAGTCGCTTTGGCTTGCCGCTGCTTGAAGCCAGGCGGAAAAAGGGGTTTCCCACCAACTTTTGGCGTCGAGGAGAGGGATTTCGCGGCTGGCACGCCAGATGAAGCCGGACAGCCCGGGAATCACCAGCAGACGCAGCAAGGCCCCCTTGGCACGCGCCTTGATCATCCCGGTGGTATCGGTATCGCGTGCGAAGGATCGTAAAAGATCGCTATGCCGCTGCCAAGCTGAGTTGATTAAGTCGTGCCAAGCGGCACCGCAATCTAAAAAGACGGCGCGCAGCCATTCAGCCTGACATTGATGCAGCAACTCAAAGTTACTGCCTCGGCGCTTATCTAGAGCCAAGTCGTCCAAGTCCTTATCCAACCCTCTATTCGCGAAATAGGGGCGGTAACCGGATATGTTGATCAGGGTACGCAGGTCTTCGCTAGGCGTTCGAAGGATAATGAGGTCATTCACTGTGTAATTGCTCGATTACTGCCTAACGCAACAGTGTCTCATAGTAACTTCGCAGGTGCCTTTCGATTTGTGAGGAGAGCAACTGAGGGCAGTTGTGCCAGCTCCCCAGTTTCTAAACGTACCTTGATGCTTTGAAACGCACTGTTAACTCGAATTGCTGCCCTAGACTCTACGCTCTGATAACATATGGCTACACAAAAGTAGTCGCTTAGCCTCACGTCAGCCAGTGGGATGAGGCAGGGAAATACGGACAGGTCACGTTTGTGAGGACCAGGTTGCTATGAGGGGCACAGCTTCTACAACCATCTCCCGCTGTCCAAAACGACTTGAATACTACGACAGGGTTAGGGAGACATATGGCATCCAATTTACCTGAGCAGAGTATGAGCGACGCTGCCAGTGGAGAGGCCTCTACCCAATCTACCCAAGAAACACCCTCGCTCGACTGGTCGGAAGCGGACCTGCGGGGATACCTTGCACAAGCATGGGATCAGCACGCTCCTTCACACATAAAAGTCATCGGACGGTTGCGGCTGGCGGAGAAAGGAGCCTTCGGATTCCTAGAGGAGCTGCATCATCCAGGTTCAGGGGCCAGACTCCCCTCCCCACTCGGAAACTCCAGAGCAAACCCGACCGCGTTCGTGCTGCCCTCCGAAGTTATGGCCTTTCAGAAACGGTGGGGAAACGAGACTTTCGCGCTTGCCGAGCTGGATCTTTCGCCCTTGGAGAAAAGAAAAGAGCGTGGTGATCCACTCGCCTGCATGGTCCGCCCTGGAACACTAGAGCCGCTTAGTGGCATCCCGGAAAGTTGGTGGGGAATCCAGAATATTCAATCAGAGCCGATGCCGCTAGTACTGGCAAAAGCGCGTCAGGCTATAGAAGATCGGCTTCGCCGTGAGACCTCTGAAGCTGAGGATGAGCTACACGCTGCGCGTTCGGCTCTAGAATCTGCTGTTTTGGAAAAGAAGTCGCTCAACGACGAGTACAAGCGGATCACTATCGAAGTCAGCCAGCAAGCTGAGCGTATCGAGGCTCTGGAGGCGGAGTTCGTGCAGAGGAGAAGCATGTTGGAACAAAAATTCCGAGAACTAGAACATTTTCTCAAAGAGAGGGGCGAACGGATGGTCGCGCTTGATCTCGTTGACAGAACTGACCTGGAAAAGCTGTTCCCCCCCATAAGAACCCAAGACGTACGAGAAGGACATCATTTCCAAGAGACACTTACCGGCGATTTCCAGCGATTATCTTCATATGTTCAGGCGTATCTTTGGCGTAAGGGAATTCACTACACCCGCGCTCAATTGCTCGACTACTTTACCCTATTGCGCACGAATGACCTGATCGTGCTCGCAGGGGACTCTGGATCAGGCAAGACCAGCCTGGTGAAGGCTGTAGCCTCCGCTATCGGTGCACGCTGCACAGTTGTGCCTGTGAAACCAAACTGGACCGGCTCGGAAGATCTGCTGGGCTACTACAATCCGATTGAGCAGCGCTATCAACCGTCACAATTCCTGTTGGCTCTGCTGGATGCTGTGCGCGAGCCCGAGATACCCCATTTTATCTGCCTCGATGAGATGAATCTCGCGCGCGTTGAGTACTACTTTGCCGACTTTCTAAGTTTACTCGAAACCCGCGCAGAGGCGCCTTGGATCCACCTGTACTCAGCGGCTGAGGAGCGGCAGGCCGTTACCGATAATAAAATCTTCTTGGCTCTAGAAGAGGAGGCTAGAAAGCGTGCTGGTCTCCCGGACGATGCTTCTTTCCAAGATATCCTGATGGATGACCAAGCCAACCTTGAGCTTCGCCGGTTAGCGGGCTTTCAAAAGGCGGACACTGTACTCAATCACCATGCGAAAATTAGACGCTCAATTTCGACTCTGATGGATATCCCGGCCGGATTCCGGTTTCCTCAGAACGTCTGGATCGTCGGTGCGATTAACGTGGACGAGACCACACATTATCTCTCACCGAAGATTCTCGACCGCGCACACGTCATGCGGTTCCGAAATCCAGTATTAATGGACTGGGAAGAGGTTGAGAGAGAGTTAGAGGAGTTCGACCTGGATTTGGGGCTGCCGGTTAACATGCTTGCTGCTGACATCGGTACGCGCAGCGAGTACCCCGCCTTCGATCAAGCCGATCCCCATGTAAAACTGTTGGTTAGTCTGGCTCGTGATTACCTCGACCCTCTAGGAATCGAGTTCGGCCTTCGGGCAATCCGACAATCGCTCAACTACATCCAGAGAGGGGAAGAAGCTGGAATTGGAGCGGTAGAATCTTTTAATAACGTCGTGTTACACAAAATCCTTCCCAAAATTATTCTTGATATTGAGAGGCCTTCAACCAATGGGAGGAAGCGGTATGATGTCCTTATCGACTTCAGAGATGCGCTGGCACAAGCATTAGATGGCCTCGATCATAGCCAAGTGAACGAGTCTGCTATTAAGTCTCTCGACGAATTGATCGCACGCTCAGAAGGTAACAACGGCATCGCCAACTTCTGGGCTCGGTAATGTCTCAGGAAATCGAAGTTCGCTACCTGATGATTGATTGGCAGTCGATGGGCATTGCCCGGGCAATCGAGGCTGCGTCAGTTCCGCTGGAGATAGAGTCGTCCACCGAGGGCGAGTTTGTTATTGAAAGCACGATCTTCAACGATTTTCATCCGTGGCTCGGCATACGCCTCGGAAGCAGATTCGAGGGCCTGGAGCCGACTTGCGTGACAGCATCAGGACAGGAAGCCCCTATGTTGCGGGTTCTAGATCCATTCGGTAGCGGATTCTGGTGGCTGCGAGATGATGGTTGGGATTATGCCAGCAAGCGACACCTGAGTGAGCTACAACGGAGTCCGGGTACCTACAATATCCGGATAGGCGATGTAGTGCTGCGAGTTGAAAACCGCTTATCGGCCTTTGGTCGCGCCGACATCCAGGCGTATATCGACGACTTCCGGGGTGACCTCCTCTGGATGGTTATAAACGATGGTGCCGGCGCCACAGCAACCGGTACATGCACGGAGCCTAGGACCGAGCTCGCTGACGCGCTGGAAGAGTTACATAATGCATCGCAAAGAGTGCTGGCATCTCCCGCCGTCACCATCCGAGAAGGGCAGGCTCCGCAGCCAATCTCAAAGGTGCGCCCAAACACAGCTAGCTTTCGCGAGTATGCACGCAATCCAGTAGCCCGCCAACTGACAAGTAGGGTCTTCGACAGGGCTGAGGATATAGCCGAGAACCGGTACTTACGGCATATGTTATCAGTTTCTCTGAAAGTGGCCGGCGCCTATTTATCGGCTGCCTCGCAGCAATCTAACTTTCTTGAAAGGTTGGCTTCACAAGAGAATGAGCGCGCCCAGAATAACCGTGAGCTGGAGAAGCGGCCAGTTGATCCCAGAGTATTCGATCAGCAAACCGAAGAGATTACATACAAGCTGAATAAAATTATTAATTTCCAAAACTTGCCGGATGATGAAATGGGCAGAGTTGGGCGGTTTCCGATTTGCCTGGGCAGAAGATATTATAATGAACATTCTTTCTATTACACGCCGCAGGAGGGGACGAGGCGCAATGTCGACAACGATGTCGACTACAGAGTGATTGTGCTGCCTGTAGGTCTATTTGAGCTAATCTTGGGAACATACCACTTTTGCCGTCGATTCACGATCAAGGGGAGCGCGGACTCCTGTATTCGAAACACAAAGTCTGGGAAGCAATTCCGCCAAATCAAGTTAAACTCCGTACATGAGGTCGTGCCGCAGACAGAGGTCTTGGAGAAAAGAACTGAGAAGAAGCAACGTTTGGAGGTAAACAATTGGCATGTTCGCCTCACCCCTAGTGAAAAGGCCGAGCTCGAACGCGAAGCAAAGACAGGAGAGCGACGTGCGCGACGGGCTCTTGATAAAAAAGAAGAGATTTCCTTTACAGTGGGAGAGATTGAGCGGAGAGTTCAGCGATTAGCTGTAACCGACGATGCTTTTAACCACCTAGGGGTCCAGCGCAGCTCGAATTTCCCGTTGGGAATGCGGTTCGTCTCCAATCCGGACTACGCTGCCTGCCTATCGGCATTCAACAAGGTTCGCGACTTCTTTGAGCGCGGCGGCTTGGATATGTCAAAGCTGGAAGCGATAAGTGATATCGGGATACTTCATGCCAGTGATATCTATGAGAAATGGTGTCTACTTAAGATATTACAGCTGCTGCAGCACGATTTTCAGTTCAAGGCGGAGCGAGGCTGGGAAGAGAAGCTGATTGCAACCTCGCTAGGGCGCGCAACCAATGTCAGTTTCGAATTTTCCCGCGACGATTTAGAAATGAAGGTGACCCTCACCTGCCAGGCCGAAATGCCCTCGGGGAGACGACCAGATTTCATCTTAGAGGTTGTCAATACGGATAAAGAGTTGTCTTGGCGTCAGGGTGATGAAGTTGGCCGATACGGAGGCATCGTTATGGATGCCAAGTTCAGAAGCCACTGGAAAAAAGATGAGCTACACCGCATGCTGGACGAGCTAGTTCTGGTGAAAGGCTACGACAAGGCGGTAGAGAGCGGGAAGGTTTTCATCTTACAGCCCTGCGAGTCGACAGTATATCCCGTCACGTCCCCCCTTGAATGGGGAGCTCATTGCAATTATGGCGGTACGGATTCGCATCACCGAGGCTGGATACAGACCGGCGTAAAGTCTTCCGGTACGCGCTCGACGCAGCACCTCAAGCGCCTGCTGGCTCTGTTATTCCAAAGTGTATTTCCTGAGCCACAAGAAACCGCCAATAGTCACGGTGAGTGGGAATGGGTATCACATAGCTTCTGCATAGGTTGTGGCGAACGTCACAGAGCGATCAAGGCAAAGAGAACGAAGAGCGGAGCGATGAGATGGCAGCTCGACTGCAAGCAATGCGGGGTATGGACCCTTAGAACCCACTGCTATGACTGCAAAGCTCCGCTTTTCAAAAGCGGCACAATGTGGACGTACCATGACACCATAGCTGAGCAAGTGACAAATGTAATCTGTCCTGGCTGTGGCTCCCACTTTGATAAAGAGTTAATTTGACTCATTGGATACGGGCAATGCCAGCCTCTTGAAGCTCAAAATGCTGGCATAAGGGCGAGACAGGCATTCTTAATATTGTGCATCAAAGTTGCACTACAGTTCCTCCCAAGCTGCTTCCGAGCGCTTCCCAACAATAGAGCTCCAGCCTGGCTGCTCAACCAGTTCAAAACAGGTACGGATTTTACGCTGAGGAGTCTTGTAATTAACAGTCCTGATACGCCCACTGCTGTGGAGAGATTCTAAAGCATAAGATGCTCGTAGCCTCCCTTTCCTGCCTTTGAATATTTTCCCATAATCTGCTAGCTGCTGCAGTTTGTTCATTGCTGAATGGGCCCCCGGTGCCACACTGGCAGGAACTACGATTCCTGCTGTATAAGCAGCTTGCATAGCACGAATAATTGCTTCTTGATCTGAGGCTAGTTCATCCTGCTTAGCTTCCTCATTATCAGCCGCCGGAACTATTACACCATCTCCTGTAAACCCAAGCTCTAATTCGTAAGAAAGCTTCTTCCCAACGTTTAGCTTCTGCTGAATAATATTTACTTTTCCGTCGTCATCTACAATCATTGCAAGTCTTGAACGCACATGGTTATGCCAAGCGGTTGATCCACTAAAAAAGTTCCCCTTATCTCCTCCTCGCGCAGCATGCTTATCAACATGGCCCAAGAGCACTAAGGATGCATTATTTTTACACGCTATTAATGTTAGCTGATGTATGAATGCTCGAACTTCGCGACGAATGTTCTCATCGCCATCGAATGCGTCAGACGCATTATCTATAATAATGAAGTCAATGCCTGATGCAGCGTCATTGAGCTCGCGCATAGATTCCGTCGGCACCGCTCGTCTTGAATACCCTTCATATGCTGACATCAAAGCGACATTATTGGTTGTTCCATCCAAAAGTAACAAGTTTTCTGCAATTTGTTGACAATCTAGATCATAATGGTTAATAACGTCGCGCAATCGCTTACGACACAGTTCCGCGTCGTCCTCAAGAGTTAAAAAGAGTACACGACAGGCCTCAACAGAAAACCCTGCCCACTCACGTCCGCAAGCTGCATGTGCTGCTAAGGCAATGGCTAGGCTGGTCTTTCCGGCACCACCATGAGCCGCAAGCAACGTTACAAAGCGCCGAGGAAACAGAGGCTCGAAAATGTAGCTAATTTCCGGGACTTTTGCAGACATCAGGTCAGTTAGGTCCACTCTCTGGAATGATACTGTGTGGGAGCGCGTAGAATTCTCAGCGCTATTCAACCTAGTCATACCAGTCTCCATCGCGGTCCTGCCTTTAACGCTGCGTACCAGAGCTGCCTGCCTTTCATCAACGAGCAGCTGAGGATTCTCAGTCCCGTAGCCGAGCGGGATAGAGGTCTCGGCCTTGCTAGCATTGATATGCTCATCAGGAGCCATAGTGGAGTGAGTACTGCTTTTCATAGATGGGTCCTTGCTGACGTCATGTTGTTTTTAGTCTGCAGGGCCCAAGCTCAGCGATGTCCCGTCCAATTCCGTGATTGCTAGAATTAGACAGGTTGACTTTCCTATACAATTAAGCCAGCTGAAACCTCAGCGACTACTAACTCCGACAAGGAGAGACGGGACCACATCCCTAGTTTCCCGCCTGCGCTGGACACTGGAAGAGCGCAGCCAGGGATACGTGTAGCGGCCAGCGCAAGCGCATGTCTGGCGGGTTGGAGCTATAAGCAGGCACCCCACTGTAGGCTCTGGAAGGGACAGCCAACGGCTGGATCCGGTCAGCGCCGGGGGCGGGTAGCTAAGACCACAGATATTTGCTGGCGGATTTCGACTCTTCGAAGAATAGCAGCCGGGGTGCTAGTGTGACGTTGCGTTCTGACAAGTGAGGCGCGCCGCGCCGCCCCCTATTACCCCCTGCGCACAGGTGCGCACAGGTGCGCGCATGAAAGGGCTTGCACCAGTGCGCCGAAGCTCGGAGCAGCTCGCTTCGGCGCGCTGGTGCGTTGGAGGGCACCTAGCTGCCCACACCCTCCTCCCCCTCCAGAAAAACGATCATTCCCCTGGCCAGGAAGAGGTTCTGTTGTTGCGAGCGTTAGTTACAAGCATGCAATTTAGGTTTTGCTATTGGTCCAGGGCTTTGCTGACAGTGCTGTTGGAACAGGAAGCTCATGGACGGCATTGCCTCCAGTAGCAGGGAGGCCAGGTAGCCGCGGCGGATTTAAGCAGCGTTTCCTAAAGGAATCGAGCTGGCTGCCGATACCCTTCCAAAGATCGCTTGGCTGCTAAGAAAATCCCCATTGAGCTTCGGACAGCACCTGCAACGACCTCACGCCAAGGTTCCTCAGGAGGCGCTGTGGTGGATATTTGGATGGGAATAACAACATTCAGGTGCATGAGCCGGAGGCATGGGTGGAGGAGACCAAGCGGGAAGTGCCCCAGATGGGCAATTTTTATTCCTGATCACACAATTGGAAACCACATTGGCCAAGAGCAAAGTGCAACCTTCTGCCATTCATCGCCAATTCAACATTCTCATTCTGGCGACCATGAGTGCGGGGAAGTCCTCATTCATCAATGCACTTATTGGCGAGGAGTTACTGCACGCTGCCAATGAAGCCACCACTGCGTGCATCACGACTCTTGAGCATAATGACTGCAGCGATTCAACCAGCGCTTGCTGCTATGCCTATAATGGCGACCTGTTGGACTCGGTAGCAAATATTCAGGCTGAGCAGTTAAAAGCATGGAACAGAGACGACCGGATCAGAAATATTATCCTACAAGGGAACTTCAGCACCTACTGTCAACCTTCACAAGGCCTAGTGCTACATGATACCCCTGGCCCAAATAACAGCCAAGATCCTCGTCACGCTCAGCTGACAATGGATGCTATTCGGGACATTCCGTTTGATATGGTTTTTTATATTCTGAATGCCACCCAGCTTGGAACACGAGATGATAGAGCGCTGCTGACAACAGTCAAAGAAGAACTGGCCCGCCTCCAGCGGCCACATAAGGTCGTATTTATCCTGAATAAAGTCGATCAGTTGGATTGTGAAAAAGGTGAAAGCCTCACGAAGCATGTCGAGCAAGCTTTCTCCTATCTGGTCGATGTTGGCTATACCGAACCCACCATCGTTCCCATGATCGCCAATGCGGCGCTTTATGCTAGGAAAAAACTGGCAGGTATGCCTCTTTCCAGAAAACAGCGTATCGAATTAGCGAATTTCAGAGACACCTACCTACAAGACAGCGGCGCTCTTCTTAAAGCTTCGCTCGTACCTGCTATTGTCAGAAAAAACGTTAAGAAATACATGCAGTTCGAGACTCGAAATGTATCTGTCGCACCCGCTAATCAAAGTGAACTCCATCTTCTGATGGCATATAGCGGATTGGCGACAGTGGTCATAATGATAGATCGGCAGCGGGCTACATTCGTACGGGCACAGTCCCGAAAAGAAGAAACAAAACACCAGGTATCAGCATGAACGAGATTGAAATCATCCACAACCCCTTTACTGTGGACACTCAGTTCAAGATCAACGGACAAGCGCCTGCAGCTGGCTGCAAGCTCTCCAGCTACAAGGAGTCACGCTTGCAATTGTGGGTCGAAAGACTGTTCGGCGAGCTGAGCGACCTGTTCCACGGTGATAACAATTTCAGCATCGTCTTCAAGGGCGTGGAATCAGATTTCTTGGATATCCAGGAAGCTGCCCAGGTCGTTACCACCAATGGCATGCAGGTGGAGCTGGAATGGGTCGAGACCGTACCAACCGAGGAGCGCCTGGAGCAGATCCGTGAATTGATGGCCGAGGCGCGCAAGCATCCAAAGTTCGACCAATTCATCGAGGATAACGACGAGGTCCGTCAGTCCATCGAAGAAGCTTTCAATCGCGATTTCGATGTCTATGTCGTGGCCACCATGTCATCGGGCAAGTCGACCCTGATCAACGCCATGCTCGGCCGCGACCTGTTGCCCGCCGCCAACGAAGCTACTACTGCCACCATCGCCCGGATTACCGACAACGACCAAAAGACCGAGCACTTCACGGCCAAGCGCTACAACCGCAGCGGGCAAGTGGTTGGCCATGAATATGATGTCAATCTGGAGTGTCTCAAGGAGTGGAACCAGTTGGGTGACACCCAGCTGATCGACATAGAGGGCAACATCACGGCCATCGAGGAGCGCCCCAGCGTACGCTTGGTTTTGACCGACACTCCCGGCCCGAACAACAGCCAGGATGATGAACATCAGCGCACTACTATGGGATTCATTCAAGATTCCAAGCGTAACCCGCTGATCCTTTACGTACTCAATGCCAGTCAGTTGAGCACCAATGATGATCGCAACCTGCTGGGCTTGGTCGCCGAAACAATGCGCAAGGGCGGTAAGCAGAGCAAGGACCGCTTCATCTTCGTGATCAACAAGATGGACGTGTTCGACCCGGAAAACGGCGAGGATATCCCATCCGTACTGGAGCGGGTTAATGAGTACTTGACTAGCAATGGTATCCACAACCCACTGATCTACCCGGTCTCGGCCAACCTCACGCGCCTGATCCGCAAGCCCGGCGACCAGCACACCCGCAAGGAGCGCGGCGACTATAAATCCATGGCCGACCTATTCAGCGAAGAGCCGAGCATGGACCTGCTGCAATATATGCCGATCACCAGCAAGGTAAAGCGAAGCCTAAAAGAGAAGAAGCTCTCCCCTCTTCTATCGAGCAGCGGCCTACCCGCTGTCGAAGCGATGATTGACGAGTACATCGACAAGTATAACTTCCCTCACCGCCTCAAGCGCGCCTATGACGCCATGAACCGAGCCATTGAGGTAGGCCTGAATGAAGCCGAATTAATCGAGCAGCTCGACCAAAACGAACGGCAACTGGAGCAACTCAACGAAGAGATTGAGGCTCTACAGCAGCGCCAAGAGAAAGGTTTCGATACGGCAGCCTACAAGGACAAGCTAGAGCGGGAAGGCAAGACCCTGCCACCGGAAACGGAGAAGCAACTGGTCGAGCTTGAGGCAACAACGGACCCAGTCATCAGGAAACTAGAGGCACGCTTCGACAACAAGCAAGAAACACCCGTAAATATAGCAGAAATTCGGGTCCAGGAAGCTGAGGAAATCCTTCAGTTCCATCATAAAAAGCTGGTTAATGCCTACGAGAACCTCTTTAATTTGACCCAGGAAATCATTCGCAAGGATTTGACAGCGGATTACCAACGCTACATTACAGATCTATTCCATGAATCCGGGCTTCTGGAATTGCCAATCCTAGAAGGTGTCAGGAAAGCCGTCTCCGATATCTCTCTCAATCTGGCTGTAAAGCGAGACGATATTCAAGAAAAGCAGGTTGTTACTGGCACTCGGGAAGTCAAGGACTCGGATTGGTATAACCCCTTTTCTTGGGGGCGCACTAAAACCGTCTATGAATACGGTACTGAAACCTACGTTGATCTAGGCGCTCTATGGGAAGATAGGCACATGCATATCGACATGGAGTTTAGCAAGCTCGTACAAAATGCACGCGACGAGATTGAGGCAGGGAAGAATCGTCTGACTGAGCAGTTCGTGGCGTTCATGACCGAGGAGTTCGAACTTAAATTTGCCGAGCTTTTGAACTCTCTGAAAGAGAAGATCACGGACCGCGAAGCCCGCGGGCGAGCTATTGCCGAGGCTAGGGAGCTTCATTCATGGATCAAGAATTTCAAGGCCAAACTCGATAGCACGTTGGCCGTCTGATCAGGAGAATCCCATGACTGCGACTACCGAATTGCTTGGCAAGGCCAGGAAGGAATTCCTGTCATCGCTCAAGGACCCCGAAGTGAGTACGGAGCATTTGCGTGGCCTCCTTAATCAGGCCAGGCAGCACTCGCCCGAGCTGCTGAGCGGCTTCCAACCAGGCATTGAAAAAAGCATTCCGAGTTCGAAGTCCAAGGATTGGAACACCGCATACTTTAGCCGCCACATTCGGCTCGCCGAGCATAATTTCGCCCGCGAGCGAATCGAGCATCTAATCGAGGTGCGTGAGTATTTGCGTGAGCAAGGTGTGAAAGGCTTCGTACCTTCGCCGCGCTCCCCTTCCCATCTTCAAACAGGGAGTCCACACAACGTGGCTTCGAATCACACACCCTCTGATAACCTCCAAAAGTTCGTGGCATCAAGTGATCTGCTCGCCATACGCACTGCGCTACGTATGGAGTTGCACAGGAACAGCCTAACCAGCGAAGATCTGCGGACTGACTTGGCCTGGACCAAGGCTAGGGTGCCGGATCTGTTCGAGACTTACTCGGAGAAGGCCTTCGCACGCGGTATGGAATCTGATCGCCAGCTCTGGGACAGCCAATATTACGCGGATCAAGTTGTTTACCTAAAGACTAACTTCTCCGAAGAGCGTTTCCACCATCTGATCGAAGTGAGGGGCTTACTGCGCCAGCAGGGCGTGGAAGGCTTTGCCGCTCGGCCCACTCAGCCACGCGCCAGCACCAGCACCAGCACCAGCACCAGCCCAACGTCTTATTCCCCTGCCTCGGCGCAACCTCAGGGCGGCCAGTCTCAACATGGTAATGCCTCAAACTCCAACCCCGAGCACAACCCCGTGTTCAGGACCGCGCTGATGATGGGTGGTGCCGTTGCCGCCCTGGCAGTCCTCTTGATAGCCCTGATAAATGGACGGAGCTGATGAGCAATCCCCCCTCAAAGCCACTGGCCGTTCGTGAAATCCAAGAAACTGCCACTCTTTCCTTGGCAGCGGCCCAAACGCTGATCAACCGCAGCTATCTGGCAGAACTTGAGCAGTATCCGGTCCAAGCGTCAGATACGTCCGAGGCGCAGTTCAGCCGTGCCGCTGATGTGCGGATCTTCCATATCGAACGCATCGTTCAGGCCAATAAGCAGTCCGTGTTAGAAAGTACGACTGCGGCCTATACCGCACTGGGAGCCGCCGGGTACGCGGTCTTCATGCTGCTGAACTCCGACGGGCAACAGACCGAGCTTTACCTCGGCACTCGTGGCGAGCCTGGCAAAATGTTGGGCCATAACTCAGGCGAATTACTGCGAGAGACCTTCAAGGGGCATTTCCCAGGCAGTGCTTTGCGCCCCCTTCCGCTGAAAGAAACCAATCATCTGCTCGATTCGGTACAGGAGCAGCGAGATAACCCGTCTGCCTGCGTAACATCCGTGACAGGGGTTCCCGCTCTTTCCACCGATAATCGCGAACACTTCATGCAGGGTCTGGAGCGCTTCATTGATGCCGCCGAAGGCCGCGCCTATCAAGCGATCATCCTGGCCGAACCGGTTTCCTCGCAGAGCCTCGACTTGATTCGGGCGGGTTATGAGCAGGTCGCCACGCAGCTTTCCCCGTTGCTCAAACAGCAACTGTCGTTCGGTGAACAGGAAAGCGATAGCGTCGGCCTAAACATCAGCAAAAGCTTGAGCGAATCGTTGGGCAAAAGCCTGGGGCTGACTGAGACCAAGGGTACGACAGAGACCACGGGAACATCCACGACAGAAACAACCGGCCGTTCCGAATCGCATAGCGCACCGACTACAGCCGCAAAAACCACCAGTATAACGGCAGGGGCCGCCGCAGTCGGCACTGCTTTGTTTCCCGGAATAGGCACGGGAGTAGGGCTGGCCGTTGGTTTCGGCGCACAAGCTATTGCAACGGCCTTTTCCAGTCAAAAGACAACAGGGACGACCCACTCGACTGCCTATGGTAGGAACGAGAGCCATAGCATCAACCAAAGCACCGCCACCTCCCAAACTTCCTCGTCCACCCAGACCACAGGCGTTACCGATAGTCGTTCGCTGAACAAGACACTCGGGTCGAGCAAGCAGGTCTCGATTGAGGCTACCGACAAGAGCATCGAGCAGTTACTGCGTAGAGTCGACCATCACTTGGAGCGTATCGACGAGGCCAAAACCTACGGTGGTTGGAACGCTGCGGCCTACTTTATTGGCGATAGCCAGGCCTCTTCCGAGTCATTGGCCAGTATTTTCTTAGGTTTGATCCGCGGCAGCAAATCCAGCCATGAAGATTTCGCCTTGAGTACTTGGAACTCAGAGGATAAGAAAAATATCATCGGCTGGCTGGCAACCTTCAGCCATCCCCAGCTTAAAACGAACTTCTCGAAACAGGTTCCTATCACCTACCTGACACCCGCCACATTGGTGTCTGGCAAGGAATTGGCGATCCAACTGAGCTTGCCGCGCAGCTCTACTTCAACGGTTTCAGTGGTTACGACAGAAACCTTTGGCCGCAAGGTCCAGCGTTTGGATGATATCCCGAGCGATACCGACGCAGAAAGAAGCCTGACCCTGGGGAAACTGCGTCACCTCTGGGAAAACCTGCCTCAGAATATCACGCTAAACCTCAATCATCTGACCAGCCATGTTTTCGTCAGCGGCTCCACCGGTTCAGGCAAAAGCAACACCCTTTACGGTATGCTGGAGCAGATCAGCGCTGCCGATATTCCCTTTCTCGTCGTCGAACCTGCAAAGGGCGAATACAAGAACGTCTTCGGTCAGCGTACCGATGTCCGAGTGTTCGGTACCAACCCTAACTACACCGAGCTTCTCAGAATCAACCCTTTCAGATTCCCTTCGGGAATCCATGTGCTAGAGCACATTGATCGCTTGATAGAAATCTTTAATATTTGTTGGCCGATGTATGCGGCCATGCCTGCAGTGCTTAAGGATGCGACGCTGAGAGCCTATCAGGATAGTGGTTGGGATCTCGATGGCTCCACCAACCGCTATGGCAACGACTCGTTTCCCTCTTTCGTCGATCTGCTTCACGCACTGGAACGAGTCGTTGAGGATTCGGCCTATTCACAGGAACTCAAGGGCAACTACATTGGTTCTCTTTCCACACGCGTCAAGTCACTTGCTAACGGCTTGAACGGGAAGATTTTTACAGATAACGAGGTTGGTGATGAAGTTCTGTTCGATAGCCGCGTCATCGTCGATCTGAGCCGTGTCGGTTCTTCCGAAACAAAGGCGCTCATTATGGGGCTCTTGGTCATGCGTTTAAGTGAGTACCGCATGGCTCAGGGCGGAATGAACCAGCCGTTACGCCACGTTACGGTATTGGAGGAGGCGCACAACATACTCCAGCGCAGCCCGGACAGTGGTAGTGAAGGAGCCGGTGTCGCCGCTAAGGCGGTTGAAATGCTGACCAATGCCATTGCCGAGATGCGTACTTATGGCGAAGGCTTCATTATCGTCGATCAGTCCCCCAACGCCGTCGATATCGCCGCCATTCGCAATACTAATACAAAAATTATCTTGCGCCTGCCGGAAGAGGCTGACCGGCGGTTGATAGGCAAATCTGTGGCCTTGCGCGATGAACAACTCGATGAGGTTGCCAGGCTCCCCAAGGGGGTTGCAGTCGTCTATCAGAACGACTGGTTGGAACCGGTGCTCTGCCAAGTCGAAAAGTTCTCCATCACTGAGCAACCATATCGCTATCAGCCATCGCGAAACCCGAATATTCGACGCCAAAATTTCAATCATCAAGTCATTAATCTGCTTCTGAGCAAGCGCATTAGGGACCCGTCCGCAATTGATTTGGGGCTGATCGAGAAAGGCCTGAACATGCTACCGCTCTCATCGGCATCCAGAATCGCTCTGTCCGCAGCGGTTTCTCAACGTAAACATGGTGAACCTCTGGAACTCTGGAAACCGCAGGGATTCGCCTTTACTGCACAGCTAATAGTTGATGTGCTCGGTTGCCGGAATCATGTTTCTAAAGCGATCCAGACCGCCGATAATTACCAGGAGCTACAGCAGAAGCTTGATGCAATGTTGCAGGAACGCATGAAGGAACCCAGCGGAGATCTGCTCTTAGCTGCCCAGCAATGCCTAATGAAAGACTATAGCCTACAACACGAAAACCATGTTGCCATTTATTCCGCCTGGCGTGCGGAGCTGGAAGCAGAGGATATTGCATGAATGTAGAAAATTTCTCAGTTGAAAGTTTGGAATCTTCGAGCAGACTAGCACTGCTAGCTAGCGAGATGCCGGATAAATGCATGGTGGTCGAAGACCTCGACCGCCCAATTTTTGCACTAACACAGGAAACACGGGGTGAACTGCCCCCAGTGAGTACAGAGACACGCGGGCGCCTAGAGGATGGTGGTTTTCCAGAATCTGTCCTAGATGCAGTAGGGAGTGAGGCCGAGGCAAATATATATGAGAATGCTAGCCTAGAGCCAGAGCAAGTCAATGGCAGAGATGTCCTGGTTCGCACCGATATAGATTACGAGAAGATCGATCCAGTCACTGAGCTCACTAATCTCCAAAGAATGGAGAAAGGAAGGCCACCGCTGGATGCGAATAGCAAGCCTATCGAGCTTCATCATATCGGCCAGAAGCAGGACTCACCGTTGGCTGAACTCACCAGCTCCGAACATCGGGGTCAAGGTAACGACAATATACTGCACAACAAAATTAAAGAATCGGAAATAGACCGGGAAGATTTCGACAAAGAGCGTCAAGAGCATTGGAAAGAGCGGGCCAATCAAATAAATTCTCAAAACTGAACGAGGAGGCATTATGGAAAAGCTGAAAGAATTGGTAGCGCACCATCAAGCAATGATACGTCCGGCATCAAAAAACAACATCCAAGACTTGGAAGACAGTCTCGGCTTCCATCTTTCTGAAGATTACAAAGCTTTTCTCTCGGCCTTTGGCGTGATTATCTATGATGCTTATGAGACTTATGGCTTGGGCGTTCCAGAAGATTACCACTTAAATATAAAAAATATTTATGCGGACTTAAAACAAGATCCGGCCTACCCAAAAACAGCAGTTCCTCTACTGGATTTGGGAGACGGACAGTATTACCTGTATGACAACTCATCATCTCATATCTTACTCTGGGCAACACCCAATGGTGGGGTTGTCAAACAACTGGACAGCAGCCTTGAAAGCTTCTTGATTAAGCATATTTTTGGTAGCCCAAATGCAGCTTGATGCAATCTTGCAACAACTCGCTTATATGTTTTTAAGTTCGACCAGAACAAACTATTAGGGAAGCACCTCATAAATCCCGCCGCCACTGCCTGACAGCCGTCGGCGGGATATAGTCTCTGTCTGGCAGAGCCATGAAGCAGTTCCTGGCCAGTTAAAGGCTCTGGCGCCGTGGCAGCGGCTGATTGAGGCGCTGTCGTCACCGCCGCCCGCAGTGTGGCTTACCGCACCGACCGGCGTGATCGAAGTGCCATCAGCGTAATGTCGTGGAGCGTCTACACCTAGCTGCATTTGACGTATGCCGGAGCACTGAATTGACAGCATTCTGAGAGGCTTAAATAGACTCAGGAGTAGCGGCTCTATCCATGATTCTCTTTGCAGCATCAAGGATCGCCTCACGCCAATGAGTCGGCTTTAGCACCTCGACATTCGCTCCCAGCCCCATCAGCCACCATAGCGTCTCCTGATCATCAGGAACCTTAGCTTCTAGACGTTGCCAGTCCGTATACGGAAGAATATGCAGATGTTGCTTATCAGAAAGCGGTGTTTCCCCGAGTAGCCAAGCTACCTGAGGGTGTACATTGGCAATGAGCGTCACCTCTCGGGCACTCTGCCTATAGCCGAACGCACCATTTTGAATATAGCTATCCAAGTCAAAACTGGTCGACTCACGCCAATAAGTCTCGCTTATCTTCGCTTGTCTTATCCGATGCAGCGCGAATTGGCGTATGTCTTCATAGTCATCCACCGTGGCGATCAGGTAGCTGACGCTGTAGCGGCTCACCAACCCCTGAGGATGTAAAATCAAGGACTTGAGCGAGTGATTGCTACGAGATAGGTAGCTGGCCTCCAGGGCCTTCCGCTCCATCAACGCCTCTGTCACTACCGTCCAGACTTCCTGATCAAGTGGTGCCGGGATTAACGACTTGCCGTTGGGGATAGCACGTACTCGCTTGGCCCACTGACTCAGGCCGTTGCTGTCCAAGTCGTTGAGCAGCTGCTTGGCATCCCTAAACTGAGGCGAGAGTTGCCCCACAACAACTGGTGGTAGCAGGCCCTTTAGATATTCCTCGGCAAGCACCATGGTTAGCGCCCCCGGAGTGTCCAGCGCAGGCAGGCTGCAACTGAAATTACGGTCAAAGTACCACCGGTAGGGCTTCTGGCTGTCATCACAGATGAGAGGAAAGTGCAACACCAGCTTATCACGCAAGTCTCGTTGCAACGAGCGCATGTCGATCTGAAAGCCGCGCTCTCGGAGCTTTTCGAGTAGGACAGGAGTGGCAATTTTTCCCGGGGCACGGGGTATCAATTGTAGTAACGCCAGGTAGCGAAACAGCGTATCGCGGAAATCGGACATAAGTTCCCTTATTAAACGTTTATGCGAGCCACATTAGTAGATACGTATCGACCGTTGATGGTCTGAACTTGAGCGCAGCAAGCTAGATAGTGGTTCAGCATTCACCAGCCATGCCCAATTTTGTCAGCATTATGTCGATGGCTAGGGGCATGTGAGGGGAACATCGATAATCACGTGCTATCAGTTGGGAATGCTCCTGCCAAGTCTCGATTAGAGTTTCATCCACTGTATGAGGAGTAAATGTTGCATCATAGGCTGCTGATGTAGCTGAGCGAATACATTGCTGAACAGTGCGGTCCAAGAAACATTCACGCTCAATTGCAGGATGCGCCGCCAACCAGTCGTAGACTTCTACCGCAGGGCGGTTGAACTTGGCGAAGAACAGCACCGCTGTGTCGGGCATAGCGAACCCTTGATGGAGCAGCAGGCAATTGACTTCATGATCGCAGGCTAGATGCCAGCGATAGCTATCCGCCCCTGCGGGAGGTAGGATATGCCCTAGCGAGCAATGCCATATTAGATGTGCCTGCAAAAAACGTCGGGTGTCGACATCCAGTCCTGCGCTGTAACGAGCATCGAAATATATTTTTCTACCATCAGTAGTGGCAGAAATCAGGCGGTCGTCAATCACAGGCACAATTTTCAGTGCCTCTGCCAGGTCTGCCATCAGAGGTTGTGTCGCACGCCAGACACTACGGTCGGACTCCCATAAGCCCCGTTGCGCCTGCTTGAGGCCACTGAGGGTTACGCCTGGTGAAGGCCTCTGTTCCTGAGTAGCAGGTGTATATAAGTCGACCAATTCCCCAATCGCCATGCAGTGCCTCCTGTAGTGCTCTTGGTTGGTTACGGTAATAGTCTCTCCCCTGCCAGCGACAATATCTGTCGCATAGAGAACATGTTGCGCGACAGAATGTGTCGCGCGTATTGTCAGAGCAAGGCCTTGGGGGAACCTTGACCCAAAGGAGGTTCCTTTTTATTCTTGAGATCCAAGCGTATTAACAATAGCAGTACGGCACACTTAGAAAGAGCAGATTGACTGTTAGAAATGCTTGAACTTCCAAGTTAGAAGCCTTAAGAGCAATCAAAAACGTGATGAAAATTTCAACACCCGCAGTCTCCGGGCTGTTTTGAAAAACATCCAGAAGGGTTCTCTAACCCACAGTATCGACAAGGCTGTTTACCCTTAGCGCTCCTATTAAATAGCAGTCATCATTAGGCCCCGCTCTGTGCTCCTTAGATAGGACAAATCCTACTTCTAACTAAGATAACTATATTTCTTAGGTCAACAACGCCTGAATTCAAAGTTTTTCTAAAAATCCTGAGGGATCGCTCCTTTCTGTCTTAAATGAACAGGGAACAGCTTCGCTGTCTTATGCAGACAGGAAAACATGCGCACATAGGATTTTTGGTATCAATATATAACTTTGCAAAGGGTAGCATTGCAAACATTATAGAATGTATTAATGTGAAGATTGTCGAGGCTTTGCAGCTGCTCCAGCATCAATGGGGATCAGTCGGCAGTGGCTGCAGAGTCATTGGTAGTACCTAGAGGCATAGTTTGTTTCTCTTTCATACCGGGGTACACAACTAGACCGACACAAGGAGACACCCATGAACCAAATTAAAAAACCAATGGAAGACATCGTGAAATTCGCAGAAAGCTACGAGGATTTTTATGAAGTGGAAATCTCTGTAATGATGCGTAGGAAAAGGGGTGAAAAAATAATGTTTATACGCATGCAATCTGCCCTCGGTTACCAAGGTGTTCCTTGCCGAGAAAACTACCAAGAAAGCAGAGAAGGACATGACTGGTTTTGATACCTCTCCTATTAACTATCAAGGTGATTAAATGAAGATTTTAGCTTGGCTCTTTGATAGCACACACAACGATAATTACGAAAGCAATAATGGTTCGACAATGGGCATAAACCCAACCAGTGGCCTTCCGATGATGGAAGGCGGGATGCTGGATGTCGCTGGAAACCCTTTTGGTACAAGCGAGAACTCTCTTAGCACGGACGACGGAGGGCTTAGGGATACGTTTAGCAGCCCATTTGATGACTCATGGTAATTCGGAATTCGTTAAGGGGCCGCCAGGCCCCTTATTAATGTGCGCTATTCTCTGGGAAGGAGATAATATTGCCATGTAGTTTCTTGCTGCCAAGGAGGATTCCATCTAGGGCGGCATCGAAGCGCTTCATTGTATCGCGGTTTCTGGGTAAGTATGAGTAAGGATCGTTCTGATAGTGCTTGGCTACAACCCCAGTAAGACCGTGAGACTGTAATAAGTTGCAGGCTTCAGTGTCAATCTTGTTCCTTTGCATAATCTGTGAGCAAGTCCGCCTAAGATCTCTTGGCGTAAAGTAACTTACTAGCGTTTTTTCACTTTTGGAAAAGGATGATTTTAGCCACTTCTTGACTGCATCTCCTGGAGTTGATATATCGACCGGTCCCTCTCCGGTAGTAGACCATGGCCAAGGTGAGCTTGGGTTAATAGCATACGCTTCCTCTAAAAGCTTGATAGACCTGCTGGTGAGTGGTACCAGATGAGCATGATTATTTCCTTTTCCTTTGCGTTCATCAATAACCAGAACTTTTTCTTTAAAATTATAGCTTGTCCATGGCTCGCGGAGTATCTGGTCAATACGCTGGCCACCAGTCGAAATTATAAAAAGAAGTAACCGAGCAACAATTGGGCCTACCGATTCGGCCTCTGTTACTGTGTTCCAAAACAAAGAGAGTTCATCCTCATTAAGAGCACGCGTCAAGGCCCTGCCCTTATGCTCCTTTGGTGTTGCTGCCACAGGGTTGCTTTCAAGCGAATAGACCCGAGAGCTTTTTCGATCTAAGGAATATTCGTATCTTAGGCCGTACTCGAAAGCAGCATGAAGATAAGAGCGAAGCTTATCTGCCATGCTCTTTGCGCCACGGTCCCAGATTGGCTGGAGAATTTCACGAATGTGATCAGGACGAATATCACGAGCTTTCATTCTTACTATTACCTGAGCACTTCCTTCTAACTCTACTTTAAGCACTCGCTCAAGCTCCCTGATATACCGTGCATCATTCTTTCCACGTCGACTATCGATATAGTCATTAAACAGCTCAGACAACGTCCCACGTGAAGCTTCCAACTCAGCCTGCCGTCGGGCTTCTTCAAATGCCCGCTCACGCTCTTGCCTAGCTTGCTCTTCGGCTTCTGCCTGCTCGGCCAAGTACTGTTTCACATCGCCATGCTCAGTTGCAATGTGAGATAACTCACGAGCCTTATCTCGTACTTCAACGAGAGATAGGCCGAAGGAGCGAGCAGAGTTGCGGTACGTGCCGATCTTAAATTTTATAGACTTACCGTTTTTCCTCATGCGAAAGTAACAATCTATCGAACCAGAAGGACGGCGTTCGAAGTAAATTGAGCCAGTGCCTCGGCCAGGCAGGGATTCCGTCGCAGTTTCACCCAGCGAAAGCGCGCGAATAGAAACGTCTGTCAAGATGCGACGTTGCGATTTCTGTTTGCTTTGATTCTGTGACATTATACGTACTCATTTGCACCATTCATCGGTACTTTACGGCACTTAGAGCACCCTGCAAGGCGGCTAATTTGACTTTTATCCGAATTAGCCAGCTGACCATTAACCATTTCAATAGCCCTTACTTCCGTAATCCTCATGTCCGTCATCGGCTATGCACAGCTCGGCCTTTCCATAAGTAGATTATTTATTAAGCCGAAACCAGGTTCTAACGCAACATTAAGACAGCTCTGACCCGGCTTCCGGGTCTTTGACTATCTAAGTAGCGTGAGCATTCTAAGTGACAGTTGCTTTCGCAATGCGCACCTGGATATCTCTTCAGGAGCCTGCGCCACCAACCTTAGGTAGAGTGAAATCCAATCAACTGAAGGCGGCGGTAATAAAAACTAGTAGTTTTGGCTTGTGGTCCAAGTAGCGTAACAAAATAGAGCCGGCCAGTAAGACTGACCGGCTCTTCAGCACTTACCAACTGCCTATTCGGCAGTTCCAGCATTACCACTACTATCAACCGCCTATTCGGCGGCTCAAGCAACACCGCTACTATCAGCTGCCTGTTCGGCATAACTAGCTAAAGAACTATAGCTTCTTCCTGCTAGGCCCCGTAACAACTTGGTGCGAGCGGCTTGATTTAAGCTTAAACATGTCTCTTGAGATGGCAACCCCAAAAAAGCTTTTTTTAAAGAAATAATCAAAAAAGGCGGTTTAATGTCTGCTTCGGACAGGGAGGTGTCTGGAACAGACAGAGTAACAATCTGAGTGAGGAAAGCTTGGTAGCCCACCGATCAACCTGATCAACTCGCCCTGATAAAATCGCTGACAATTCGAGGTTACGAAGGGCAAGAACGGCGCCCTTTAGTGCCGCACTGGGCATACTTCACGAAGAACAATTCAGTAATGAGCGCGTCCCTAAGTGGAGGCGGGCTCGTACGAGCCCTAGGCTTATGACGCGCAGCAGGTGTTTTGGGGCACCGCCTGCTGGCCCAGCCAATTTAACCGTTGGCTACGGCTGCAAATCGTGCTTCTACGATATCCCAATTCACCGAAGCTGCAAGTAAGTAATTGATATAAAGTAATCAATTTATAGTCCTAGGTGGCAGCGCCGATCAAATCCGTGAACCATTGGCGGTCATTTCGAGGGAGAAGAAGCTATAGGATTATCGGCTTCGCTCTATGCCGGCAGGCCAACATCACATCTGTAAAGGCAGTTCTATAAATCAATACTGATTACGCTAGCAGGGCTGTTGCCGCAGCTAAACTTCACCACTTTTCCCAGAACACTATACTGGGCAAGCCCCCCTCGTTTCTCACAATGCTCTAAGGCGATATCGTAAGGATGTTTCACTTCAGAGGGTTGCCTAACGATACGCTGTGCCAGTGCCTCGGGACTGACCATTCCAGTCGGCATTAGGACCAAGACCCCAATAGTTATGACTAGATAGCGGCTCATAAAAGCACTTGCAGTACCACAAAACATGTGTACTTACCTGCTCCTGAATTCTCGCTCATTTTTGATAGGACCCCGAGCATAGAGTTGCGAGGACTGAAACCCGGATACCTCTTCCAGACTCGTCCATATTCCGCTTCATTGCTAATAACATCATCAATATCCCAAGCGAGAAACATCAATAGCCCCTTAATCAGCTCGACAATGACACAGTGTAGTTACAGCGGCTCCCGCCATTTTCAGGTGTATCCTGGTCGCCTCGCTGAGCGCCCATTAGGTTGCCTGCAATCGCTCCGAATCCGAGTCGCCGTCATAGTTGGCCGCCAAGGTGACACCTGAGGGAAGTCCTCGGCAATCAGGGCGCAATAGATCGACATAACCAGTGTCTCCTCGATGCCAGCATTTACCGACCAGGGTAATCGCTTCTGCATGTGGCGCTCAGGTGTTCGCTGATCCTCGGCCTGCTGAACACTACGCAGCGTCTCCTCATGGTAGGGCTCTTAGCGAAGGTGCGCTTTAGCGAGTCCCAAGGCCTCGCCCACGGCGCCTCCCAGCAGACTGCAGCGAAAGCGCTCCAACATCTCTCCTGCTGTGACAGCGGTTCACTACGCTGAGACAAAGTACCGTCGAAAGAGGGGTCAAATATCATTCGGTCACCCACACGAAGCGATCTTTCGACAGCTCACGCTCCCCGTCCCAGCGGTAGGCGCACAACTTGCCCTCGCCAGCATTCTGCGTGTGGCCAGCGGCAATACTGTAATCCAGGCAGGCGATGTAACGGTTGAGCGGTGCCGGCTCGCCGGTCAGCCAGTAATGGCCGACGAACAAGGGCTCATCGCCGGCATAGCCCGGCAGGATATCCTCCGGCACCGGGTCATGGGGGATGGCCTCGATCTGATCGGCAGGCACCATGGCCAGGTCGCGGTAGGTCAGGCGCTCCAGTTCCCACCAGCGCGTCCGAATGTGATGACGCGGATTGCCGTCCTTGTCGAAGAATTCGGCCCCGGCCGGTAGCGGCACCTCCAACCCCTTGACCGCCGTTTCCAGAGCGTCATAGGCCGTAGTGCCCTTGCGGCATAGCTCAGGCCAGGCTGTCTCCAGAATGCGCTGCTGCGCATCCGTATAGTCACCGAGGACTTGCAGCGACGGGGGATGCCAACAGGCGTGAATGACCCGCAGCCCATCGAGATCCAAGGACAGCGGGAGCGTCTTGAACCAGGCAATATGCTCATGGTGAAGCGCACTGCCCTCTTCGATCTGGTCGAGGTACGCCTGGTGCTGGCGACGATGCTTGTCGTTATGCGAGCGCAGGTATTGACCCGAGGCCTCGGGATCTTCGGTCGCCCAGGCCACGGCATTGAATTCATGATTACCCATCACCGCCAGGGCCTGCCCAGCTTCGACCATGGCGCGGGCAATGCGTACGGTTTCCACCTGTTCCGGCCCGCGATCGACAAAGTCGCCCAGAAAGACTACCTGACGTCCGGGGTGCTGCCAGACACCATCCCGCTCGGCGTAGCCCAGCTTGCTTAATAAGTGCTTGAGAGGGGTGGCGTAGCCGTGAATATCGCCAATTAAATCGTACATATCGCTCCTGGTTGGGTTGTCAGTCGTCCGCGTCCGACGCCGGCTTCGTGGTAACTTCCTGATTGCCGACCCTCAACGAGGCCCGGCTAGGCACTCCGCCCTGCCGATCGCCCAGCACCTGACCCGACGGGGAAATTTCGATGGCAGCATCTTCGGCATGGAAGAACAGGAACCGCTTGGCAGTACCCCAGATCTTCACGTCACCTCCCGTTTCGGCCATGAATTGACGCACCCGTGCCTGGGCCAGCTGTATCTGCTCACTCAGCGGCTTGCGCCAGAAGCCCTCCGGGAAGGTAATGCGCCGCATACTCTCGCAGATCGCCAGGACAAAGATAGCCGTTCCCGGCCGATCCGAGCGCCGGAAATTGGTGTCGATGAAAACGTAGGGCTTAAATGCGTGCCACTCATCGCTCAGCCACTGCTGACGAGCCTCGATGAGCGGTAAATAATCCGCTTCGTCCAGGCCGACCGCCTCACAGAGCGCACAGAGGAATTCACGGCTGCCGAAACGTAAATCGAAGCCACCGCTACTCAGGCCCAGGTCGGGATCCTTCAGCACTTCGTACAAGCGGCGGACGACTATCTCACCAAGTTTACGGTAGCCCATTTTGCGTAGTAGCGCGGGACGTGACGCCGCCCTTCGCTGCAGCTCGGCACGTAGTTCTTCCATTCGCCGGCTCCTGCTTTCCAGTCACTTCAGGCTGATGGGCTGCGGCCCGTCAGCTCTCTACACAGTGCCTGCATGTCGACACGCTCGGCAAGTTCCATTCCGAACCACTCCTCGAAAGTCTCGTTAAGTGCTACCTCCAAAGACTGGCCCTGCTCACATCGCGAGACGATACCGTCAGCGATAGCATCATACTCGTCGAAGCAGTCGTTCTCCTTGCAGCAGGTCCCCATGGGATCTGCGGCAAACAGGACACGGGATAGATGTTCAACAGACAAGGCCATAGCGGGCCCACTAGGCGGCTGTATGGTGATCGAAAAGTGCAGGATATGAACCTTGGCTGGCCGCCCCGGGTTTCAGCTTGTAGAACAGGTACGCTCCATCAATGATCTGCAGGTCATAATCGAAGCGCTCGGCCAGATGGCGAGCCACTCTCTCGTAAATCCAATAGCGGCGGTCTGACCAGGCGCAGAATGAAAAGGTCTTCGGCCGGGTAGCACCGAGCCAAGAGTGGATCCGTAGCAGTACCTGACGGTAGACCCGGAGCGGGTAGCGGGTGACACCAATGTCCTCCATGACGCAAGGGTCTGTGCCCCAGTCGTCGACACGCTCGAAAGGATCGTAGGTGTATGTGTCGTAGACGGGGTTCGCCCCGCCGACGATGGCGAAGGAAATTTGGTTGGCGCAGGTGAAGCGGACTTCATAAATCAGGCCATCGACTTCGAAACGTTCGGTCATGTCGCGCCTCCTGGCTCGTCTCTCTGCGATCTGCATTTACAGGATAGCGGCCGTTTGCGTCAAATGGTGTCGCTCTCAACTGATCAGTTCTCGTTCTGCTAGGATTGATAAACTTGGAATAACCCATGTTGAAAACTCGCTTGGCCTGCAGGTTTGCGATCCGTTTGCTGAAGAGCGCCGTCTTCCTCGCCTGATGGCTCTACCACAACTCTCCGATCGACCTCCTATCCGCTACTAGCAGAGCTGCCCCGAGCGCTAGCTCTACTGACAGGATTGCCGCGCCTCGATCATCTCAAACGGTCCTCTAGGCATACCCAGATTGTCCCAGCTCCCATGAACACAACGAATGCAGACAGAATGCTGCCTGTGTATTGATATGCTGCCACTGGGCTACCAACCATCACAGCGATGCCCACAATATCCAAATTTTATCCTGCTCGATATTCACACCCTCTCCCATCTGAATCTGTTAGAGCTAAGATATAGCCTGCTGTGCAATTACTGCATAAACACATCGCATTGGCATATTGTATATGATAGTAACCTGCTAGCTTATAAAGCAGTTTCAGCTTATGAGCCAATAAAAGCCACTGGCACGCCGCTTGCTGAGAAAAATGCCGCAACATCTCGATCGGCTGCCAAATCGTACTAACTCGCTTAGATACTTGTCTGTGAGCGTACTCGCGACTTATATCATGCAACCATGGCAGGGCACATAACCTGCAGGGCTTTTATCAGTGACAATAATATACCCAACAAAGGTTTTGAAATAATTAGCACTCATGTTGAAGGTGCGCTAATAGGAAAAGGCCAACGTCAATTGGCCTAATCATGAAAAATCATCCCCCAGCCGTATATCGCCTGAGCTCTCAGTAGGCTATCACAAGGAAGCTCACAACCGCACTCGGGCGGACAGATACCCACCAACGGGTTGGAATCATCCACTATCTTGTTATATGCAGCACTCTTCATCTGACTGAGACTAGAATGCCCAAGTGACATAGATGACAAATGCCGAGTAATCTGCCTAAGCTTAAAAAACCTCTCCTCTGCATCTTTTATACATTTCTTCTCATATCTTGAGCACTTTTTAAAGCTGGAAGGAGGAATTTGCAGCTCCCCTTCACTCGCTATGCTTTCAGAGATGCTAAAATCTCCACGCCTTGATTTGTAAAAAAACCACTCGACACATATACCATTTTTTGTTTTTTTTACTCGCACATCATGCACCCAGTAAATATGCCTGCCTTCGCTTTTCTTGAACTCATCCCTTGAATGCCTAAAGTCGTCTCGGATACTTACGGCTTCTTCATACAGAAGGTCAGAGCATTTCTCTATGTGTTCCTTCATTCCCTTGAATCCACAGAGAATTTCACTGAGAAGCTTGGGCAACCCTTCCTCAGTCGTCATTGTTCGTATCTGCTGTATCGTAAATATTTTTTACTCTCCTTGCGATTAGCTTATAATCCCTTCGGTGCTTCTCGATCAGAATCAAGCATTCGCGAAGCTTTCCAAGCTTTTTCTCAGCCGCCTCTATAACTCTCTTCTGGTTTTCATCTTCATAACGAAGGACGTTGGCTCCGATAGGTCGTTTATCGTATGTTGCGCTAACGATCTCAAAACGGCCATCCCCGTGCCACGTCGTTCTCCTCCAACCAAGGAATATCTTCCCCCTCCTCCTAACCACATCTGGAAAACACTTTTTACTAGCTTCAGGATTGCGCGCATATTCCTCAATCACCACGAACGCAGCATTTTCAATCCGCTTTTCAACAATAGCTAAGATCCTAAAGATAAGGTTGACGATAGCAACCAATAAGGAAACCTCATTCATTAATCAGCCCTCTCGTTTTTTGATGAACAATTATTATCTGATCCCTCCCTCCTTCCTGTCACGCGCTCTAAACATCAATAATTCTTAAAAACTCAGAGATCGACCCTTCAATGAAGTGAAGTGAAGTGAAGTGAAGTGAAGTGAAGTGAAGTGAAGTGACTAGCGTAAATCCTTGTAGAATAACCGTAGGTGCTGCTGCGTTTGTTGATTGAGCCCAAGAGTTTAACGGCCATGTGCAACTGGATGTAGCTGCTCACCGGTAGTAGGCTGGACGCCGTTGCAAACCTTTCTACTATTCATGGATCAGCCTCCCTTCATTCCGCTGCTGTTACAGCGGAATGAAGGGGGGCTGATCCACAAAGATAAGATAGTGGAACCCCCACCCCCTCAAACCTTATGAATTGTTCAGACGACACTCTTCCTGAACAATTGGTGGGCCTGAGTCATTTCCTCGCCGGGACCACCTCGGCGTGAAGCGCGACATCGTGTATTGTTAGTCCCCTATATTAGTTGCCCAAGCATGCGGCCGGTTGCGAAGCTCAAGCGAGAGGAAGCTGATGAGCGACCGTAGCGATAGGACTAACGAAGGTGAAGATGGTGATGCATGATCACGAAGCGCTAAGTCGATTAGGGTTTATGCAGCGTCAAGGCGGCGTACACGCTTCGCGGACGATCATGCTGAATGAGCTTGCTGCTCTATTCGATAGCGTGCCCAGCGAGGCGCCGGCGTCAGCCTATCGCGCTGCGATTCGAGAACAGAACTGTTTGGGCAAGCGGTCGGGCAGAACCCGTGACCTGACAGCTCGCCACTTGGCGGAACTGTATGGGCTGGACCCAGCCAACCCGATCCATGTCGGCCTGCGTTTTTTCTGGTCAAGAGATAAGGCCGCTCATCCGCAATTGGCTCTGCTGGCTGCAGCGGCACGCGATAGCCTATTGCGTGGCCTTTTACCAGCCATACTAGAAGTGACTCCTGGAACCCTCGTCAGCCGTGACTGGGTAGAGCAGCTTATCGAGGTCCGCTGGCCTGAGCGCTTCAGTCCCGCTACTCGAAGATCTGTAGCTCAGAACATTAATAGCAGCCTAACAAAGGCTGGCTATATGAGCGGGCGTGTCAAAAAATTCCGCCGCCAGCTTGAGCCTGCGACAGGTGCTGTCGCGTTCGCGCTTTATCTTGGCTGGATTCAGGGTGGGCGTGGTGAGCTATTGCTGCAGAGCGAATACCTTAAGCTACTGGACTCCGGCGCCGATAGGTTATTAGAACTGGCTGCCCAGGCTTCGTCCCGTGGCTGGCTGGTAATGCGCCGAGTCGACAATGTCATGGATGTCGATTTCCCCGCCCTGGCTCCCGTCGCGGAGGCAGCCATAAAGCCCGAGAGCGATACGGCTACTGAAGGAGCTACCCCATGAGCAAGATCAAACGCCTCGTGGACTCCTATGGCAGGTTTATAGCTTTGCCCTGGCGTGGCGATGCCGCAGCGGCCCAGCGCGTAGTGTTCTGCGTTTACCCGGAAACCGAGGAACTGCGCCTGCGGGCCAACTTAGGTGAATTTGAGCTAACCACCCACCAGGCGGGTCATGACTGGGCAAGCTTCGATCTTACTTCCACCTTTGCTGAGTGGATGGCAGAGCAAGAGTATGCAGACGCTTTTTTCACGATGCCTCAGCAACTCAAGATGATTGACCACCACTATCTAGATTGGCTGGAAGAACGCTTCGTCTCCGTTATTGGAGAAATGGCTGTAGAGAAAAACCATGTCATGGCCCTGTACGGAGTTGGAAGCTTGTTTGGCCTCCTGAAAGTCAAGGCAGTCGTTGACCGGTTTGCCCCACATGTCCTCGGCCGCCTAGTGGTGCTATTCCCCGGCAGTTTTGACAATAACAATTACCGGCTGCTGGATGGCTATGATGGCTGGAACTACCTGGCTACTCCTATTACTCCTGACGGCGCACATTAGATGCCGACACGCTTAACACAACACCCACTTGCCACCGCAGGGAAAAGGATGCATGCGTAACCGCGATATCTATGCTAAAGACCCATCCCAGCAACACTTGGAAAACGAAGGCGTCGCTTACGTCAACGACGACAGCAGCGACCGTGCCCAGACGGTGCTCCGCTACGAACTGGAGACCTTCGTTTGCGATGGTCAGTATGCTAAAGGGATGCACGATATTCTCGATGCTTACCTACGCAACCTGAGCAGTGGTGCTTCCCAACAGCCTGGCGTTTGGATCAGTGGCTTCTTCGGCTCGGGCAAGTCGCACATGGCCAAAATGCTGCGCAACTTGTGGGAAGACACCACTTTCGACGATGGCGCTACCGCCCGTGGACTCGCTCATCTGCCTCAAGAGACCCAAGATCTGTTCAAGGAACTCTCTACTCAGGGCAAGCGCCATGGTGGATTGTTTTCAGCATCCGGCACCCTCGGTACGAGCGCCCGCGATAGCAGTGCACGCTTGGCGCTGCTAGCGGTCATTTTTCGCGCCGCTGGCTTACCTGCTAAGTATCCCGCTGCCCGCTTTGTCATGTGGTTACAGGAAGAAGGCATCCTCGATGACATCAAGCAGGCCGTTGAGGCGGAAGGCAAGCCTTGGAAAAAAGAAGTGGAGATGTTCACAGTCTCCACCAAGATTCATCGTGCCCTAGTAGCAGCCAGGCCCGAGATATTCGACAGTACCGCTGCCTGTGCCATGACGCTGATGAACCTCTATCCTAATGTGGATGATGTGAGCAGCGATGACATGGTGAATGCGATCCGTCAGGCGGTGAGTCGTGACGGTAAGATGCCGCTGACCTTGGTGGTGCTGGACGAAGTGCAGCAGTACATCGGTACTGACGGCCAGCGCTCCATCGAAGTCCAAGAGGCTGTGGAGGCCTGCTGCAAGCAGTTGGGAAGCCGCATGATGTTCATCGGTACCGGACAGACCGCTATCACTGGCACCCATAACCTGGCTCGCCTCCAGGGCCGCTTCACTCTACGTGTCGAACTCTCGGATGCCGACGTGGATGCTGTCATCCGCCAGGTCATTCTCGCTAAGAAGCCCGAGGCCAAGGGCCCTGTGGGTGAGGTGATGGAGGCCAATCTGGGCGAGATTTCCCGTCACCTCTCCGAGACCTCCATTGCGCACCGGCAAGAAGACACCAAGCACTTTGCCCAGGATTACCCCATCCTACCGGTACGCCGCCGCTTCTGGGATGCCGCCCTGCGTGTGCTCGACCAGACCGGCACCGATAGCCAGCTACGCAATCAGCTGAGCATGATTCACAAGGCCATTCAGACCAACCTGGATGAGCCACTGGGCACCATTATCTCTGGTGACTACCTCTATTTTGACGCCACCGACAAACTGCTGCAGTCCCGCATGCTGCCGCGGAGGCTGCACGATGCCACCCAGCGCTGGCTAGCGGGTAACGATGACGAGCGCCTGATGGCCCGCGCCTGCGCTATCGTCTTCCTGATCAACAAATTGGCGAGCATTAACACCGAGCTAGGGTTACACCCTACCCTGAGCACCATTGCCGACCTGCTGGTCGACGATCTTAAAAGCGGTAGCAGCTCGCTGCGCAGCCGGCTGCCGTCGTTGCTCGATGAGTGTGAATTCATCATCAAGATTGGCGATGAATATCGCATCCAGACCGAGGAGAGCGCAGCCTGGAACGATGCTTTCCTGAGCCAGAGAAGCATCCTTAACAACGCTACCCACCAGGTCGAGACCAAACGCGCTGATCTGATCCGTCGGCATTTTGCCAAGCTGGTCGGGAACCTCTCGGTGCAGCATGGCGACGCCAAGGTACCCCGCACACTCTCCCCCGTGTTCGACCTTGCTCTACCCAAGGACGCCGGCGAGCGACTCTATGTTTGGGTGCGTGATGGCTGGTCGGACGATGAGAGCCAGATCCGTGCGGATGCCCGCCAGGCTGGTTCGGAGTCCCCGACGCTGTTCGTCTTCATTCCCAAGCGCTCCGCCGATGAGCTACGCAACCAGCTGATCGACCTCAAGGCCGCCACTGCCACCCTGGAAACCCGAGGCACTCCTGGGACGCCAGAGGGCGAGGAGGCCCGCGCCGCGATGCAGACCACTCGGGACACTGCGCAGCGTCGCGTGAATGAGTTACTGGACGAGGCCTTCAGCGGCGCCCGGGTGTTCCAGGGCGGTGGTAACGAACTGGTAGGGGCCAGCCTGCGTGAGACGATCCTGGAGGGTGCCGAGAATGCCTTGGCCCGCCTGCACCCGAAATTCCATCTAGCCGATAGCCCCGCCTGGGACAAGGTCTACGCCAAGGCCAAGCAAGGTGCTCCCGATGCTCTCAAGACCGTAGGCTATGACGGCGAGCCTCAGAGCCACCCGGTTTGCAAGGCTGTCCTGAGCTTCCTGGGCAATGGCAAGAGCGGCAGCGACATTCGTGACCACTTCGAGCAGGGTGACTTTGGCTGGCCGCGCGATGCCATCGATGGCGCGATACAGGTACTGCTGGTCGCCGGCCAGATTCGCGCCACGGATGGTACCGCCCCCCAGGAGCTGGACAGAAAGGCCATTGGCAAGACCGAGTTCCGTATCGAGGCCACTACTATCTCCGCCGGAGAACGCATCAAGATCCGCAAGGTGATGCAGAAGCTCGGTGTACAGACCAACGCCGGTGAGGACTCGGCCAAAGTCCCCGAGTTCATCGACAAGCTCCGCTCATTGGCCGACAAGGCCGGTGGCGAGGCGCCGCTGCCTCAGCGCCCTCACTCAGACGCTTTCGAAGCCGTACGTCTAAGCAGCGGTAACGATCAGCTCAAGGCCATTGTCACCAATCGAGACGAGCTTATTGCATCTATCGATGAGTGGCAGGCCACTGCGGAAAAAATCACCCAGCGCCTTCCCGCCTGGGGCACGCTCAAGCGCTTGGCTGATTACGCCAAAGGCCTCAAGGATGCCGATGCGCTGCTCGCTCAGGTCTCGCAGATCCGCGAGCACCGTGCCTTGCTTGATGATCCCGATCCCGTACAGCCGTTGCTGAACAACCTGACTCAGCGTTTCCGTGAAACGTTCAATGAACTCGAAACACGCTACGCTGAGCAGCACCAGGCCGGCATGCAGCGCCTGGAAGCCGACGACAACTGGCAGCAGCTCTCGCCCGAAGAGCGTCATGACCTCCTGGCGGCGAAGCGCCTGACGGCCGCCGACGCACCCAGCATCACGCTGGGCTCCACCGATGATGTGCTGGACACACTTGGCCACGTGCGACCCGACGCGCTCAGCGACCGTATCGATGCGCTCTCCAGCCGCTTCGATGATGTGCTGGTCGCCGCAGCCGAAGCCATGGAGCCTGAGATTCAGTTCGTCAGCTTGCCGCGCCGCACCCTCAAGAGCGATGCGGATATCGACGCCTGGCTGGAGGAGGTGCGTCAGCAGCTGCACGGAGCCCTTCAGGAAGGCCCGGTAATCACCCAGTAGGAAGCGACATGAGATCGAGCCAGGACATCGCGGCCCTGCTGGACGAGCTGGAGTGGCGTATCGCCGACGAGCTTGAAGATCAGGACCTGGACTTCAAGCAGTGGGATAGCAAAAGCCGCGACAAGGCCGTTCAGAAGCTGGTCCAGATGGCCGTCTGTATGGCCAACGGCGGTGGTGGCAGTGTGGTGTTCGGTGTGGCGGATCGCGTAAAGGGGCGCGGCCAGGCCATTCTCGGCGTGCCTCCAGAAATTGACGTCAACCTGCTCAAGAAGGCCGTCTACGACCAGACTGACCCGCATATCATGCCGGTCTTCGAGGAGCTGCGTGTACCCGAAGGTGCCGGGAGGCTCCTGGTCATGCAGGTCTACCCTGGCATGCCGCCCTACACCGACACCCGCGGTGCGGGCACGGTGCGTGTCGGCAAGGATTGTCAGCCGCTGACAGGCACGCTTCGTCGCAAGATAGGCGTCGAAACCGGAGAGACCGACTACACCGCCGAGGCGGTGGCGCCTGCTGACCCCGCTCTATTGTCACCGGTCGCCCTGGAAGCCCTGCGTGACTTGGCCCGCAAGGAGCGTGTGCCGGACGATCTGCTGACACGCTCCGACATGGAGCTGCTCGATGCCTTGGGCCTGGTTCGTCAGGGCAAGCTGACCCGTGCCGCGATACTGCTGGCAGGTAGCGAAGCTGCCCTACGCGAGTATGTGCCGGGACATCACTGGACCTTCCTGCAGATGCAGTCGGATATCGACTATGGCATCCGCGAGGACCGGGTCAGCGCTCTGCCGGTTTCGGTGCAGCGCATCGAAGAGCTGCTGGTCCCGTTCAACCCCATCACGACCGTGGAGCAAGGCATGTTCCACTTCGAGTATCGCACCTGGCCGGAGGTCGCCGTGCGCGAAGCACTGATGAATGCCTTCTGCCACGCTGACCTGCGCATTGCCGGGCCCGTGATGGTCAAGCTCTACTCCCAGCGGCTGGAGATCAGCAACAACGGCGGTTTCATCGCCGGAATCAGTGAGCGCAATATCCTTCACCACCAGCCGGCGGCACGCAATCCGCTGCTGGTCGAGGCACTGACCCGCCTGCGCCTAGTCAACCGCAGCAACCTAGGCGTCAGTCGCATGTTCTCGGCCATGCTGATGGAGGGTAAGGAGCCCCCGGTGATTCGCGAGATCGGCGACTCCGTGTCGGTCATCTTCCTCAAGCGTGAGCTCAATGCGGCCTTCCGCCTATTTGTCGCCGAAGAGAGCCGCAGCGGCAATGCCTTGGGTGTCGACCACCTGTTGCTGCTCCAATACCTGCTTCAACACGCCGAAGTGGACACTGCTACCGCTGCACAGCTCTGCCAACGCAGTGAAGCGGAAACCCGTGAGCTGCTTTCCCGTATGGAGCCGCTTGATTACGTGGAGCACGGTGGCACGGGGCGCGGTGCCTACTGGAGCATTCATCCGAAGCTCTATGACCGCCTCAGACAGGACGGCAACGCCGAAAAGCGGCGCCGCATTGACTGGGATGCGGCCAAGACTCGGGTGCTGAGCATCCTGATGGAGCGCGCCAGGCGCGGCGAACCCGGCCTATCTAACAAAGAGATCCGTCAGATCACCCGCTTCGACCGTAATCAAACCTACCGGCTAATGGCCGAGCTGCGCGAGGAAAACCCGCAGATTCAGCCGCCAGGCAAGGGCAAATATGCTCGTTACGAATACCACAATGAATGATAGCAATGCTCGGCGCATTGATCTGAGCATTAAAAAGCCTCTAATGCTCAAGCCAATGCTCACGAGCAATAAAACGTATCAGTAGGAATATCGGTATGCAGCCACTCGACAAGACACTTCGCAATCAGCTTGATCGCGCCATACGCAAGGCCCGCCCGGTGGCGGAAGAAGCCGCCCAGGCTGTTCTGGAACAGCTCGGCGTGGGCGAGGAAAGCGCCCCAAGCTACTTGAGCGAAGACCAGCGGGCCCTACGCCGCCGGTTGCGCGCTCATGCTCGCAGCCTGGGCGATCCGCTCAAGGACGGCGCCCAGGCGGTAACCCGACTGATCGGGGAAATCGCCTATGAACACTGGCACCGCATGCTGTTTGCCCGTTTTCTGGCCGAAAATGACCTGCTGATGTACGAGGGCGTCGCCATCACCTTGGAAGAGTGCGATGAGCTCGCCGAAGAGGAAGGCTTTGCCAGTGGCTGGGAGCTGGCAGCGCAACAGGCCAGCCACATGCTGCCTCAGGTATTTCGTATCGATAGCCCGGTCTTTGAGCTGACGCTGGCTGCCGAGTATCAGCGCGAACTGGAAAGCCTACTTGCGGATCTTGACCCATCGGTATTCCAGGCCAGCGACAGCCTGGGCTGGGTCTATCAGTTCTGGCAGACCGACAACAAGGAGCGCATCAACCGCTCCGAGGTGAAGATCGGCGCCGACGAGCTGCCCGCCGTCACCCAGCTTTTCACCGAGCCCTATATGGTCAGCTTCCTGCTCGACAATTCCCTGGGTGCCTGGTGGGCCGCCCGCCGCCTGTCGGATGCCGACTTGCAGCATGCTGGAAGCGAACAGGAGCTGCGCGCCAAGGCCAGCTTGCCCGGCGTGCCGCTGGAATACCTGCGCTTCGTCAGAGACGAGGAGACCGGCCAGTGGGTCCCCGCCGCCGGCACCTTCGATGCCTGGCCGCAGAACCTATCCGAGCTCAAGACACTGGATCCCTGCTGCGGCAGCGGCCACTTCCTGGTCGCCGCCCTGCTGATGCTGGTGCCCATGCGCATGGAGCTGGAGGGCCTCAGCACCCGCGACGCCGTGGATGCGGTGCTGCGCGACAACCTGCACGGCCTGGAGATCGACCAGCGCTGCATGGAGCTTGCCGCCTTCGCCCTGGCACTGACTGCCTGGCGCTACCCGGATGCCGGGGGCTATCGCTCATTGCCCGAGCTGCACTTGGCTTGCTCCGGCCTGCCAATCAGCGTGGCCAAGGAGGAGTGGAAGGCATTAGGGCTCGGCAAGAAGAACCTGACCATCGCCCTGGACTGGCTCTACGACAGCTTCAAGGATGCCCCCATCCTCGGTAGCCTGCTCGACCCCACCCGAACCAGCGCCGCCAAGATCGCCCAGTGGGAGGAGCTGTCTGAGACGTTGAATCAGGCGCTTTCCCAGGAAGCTAGCGATGAGCAGCACGAGACGGCCGTGACCGCCCAGGGCCTGGCCAAGGCGGCCACTCTGCTGGGGGACCGCTACCACTGGGTCATCACCAACGTGCCTTACCTGGCGCGTGGCAAACAGCACCCGAGGCTGCAAGAGTTCTGCGCCGATTACTATCCGGCGGCCAAGAATGATCTTGCGACGGTATTCCTCGATCGTTGTCTGGAGCTCTGCGTGGAAGGCGGCACCACCAGCAACGTGCTGCCGCAGAACTGGCTGTTTTTAACCGGTTACACAAAATTCCGGGAAAAACTTCTCAAGTATGACAGATGGCGCCTGGTTGCTCGGTTGGGCGAGGGCGGTTTTGAATCCTCAACTGCTGCTGGAGCTTTCGTAGCTTTGTTTAATATAAGCCGGGGCAATGGCACTGAGCAGTTGAGTGATCTTATAACTTCTGTTAACCAGATTAACCATTTTCAAGGAATAGATGTATCCCAGCAGCGCACATCTTCAAAAAAAGCACTAGAACTATCCCGCACTGAAGTTAAAAGTATCGACCAAAAAGGACAGCTGAATAATCCTAGCTTCATAGTTTCGTTCTCTGCTTATGAAACAAAGTCGCTACTAAGTGATTGCTGTGACACGCTGGCCGGAGCATACGCTGGTGATGGTCCAAGGTTTTTGCGGCAGTACTGGGAAGTTAAGAATAATGGTGATGACTGGGAGTGGAATCAAACTACAGTAAATAGCACAGACCATTTTGGAGGACTTGAACAAATTGTATTCCTTCAACAGGAAAAAGGAGACATGTACAAGCTTTCTCAGCATGTAAAGCATCTAAATCATGCAGCGCAAAACTGGCTGCGAGGAAAGCCATTCTGGGGCAAAAAAGGCATAGCAATAAGCCAAATGAGATCTCTCCCTGTGAGTTTATACACTGGAGCTGTTTACGATACAAATTGTTGTGCAGTAATCGCAAAGAACGATGAAAAACTTTCGGCAATTTTTTGTTTTTTGCAAGATCGATCTTTTGGGATAACTGTAAGAGAAATAGACCAATCACTCAAGGTTACACCTAAGAACTTGCTCAAAGTTCCCTTTGACTTCGATCATTGGGAAAAAGTCGCTGAAGAAAAATACCCCTATGGCTTACCCGAGCCCTACTCCGATGATCCCACCCAGTGGATATTCCACGGCCACCCCTGCGGTTCCGTAGTCTGGGACGAGGCAGCTAAGTGGACCGCCCACGGTCCGCTGCGCACCGACGACACCGTGCTGCAGGTCGCCGTGGCCCGGCTGCTGGGCTACCGCTGGCCAGCGGAGCTGGACCCGGAGATGGAGCTGGCCGAGGAGCAGCGCGAGTGGGTCAAGCGCTGCGAGACACTGCTCGGCCATGCCGACCGCGATGGCATCGTCTGCCTGCCCGCTGTGCGTGGCGAACGCCGTGCCGTGGATCGCCTGGAAGCGCTGCTCGCTGAAGCCTACGGTGAGCAGTGGTCCGCCACCACCCGCAGCAAACTACTGGAAAGCGTCGACCATGCTGGCAAGGACTTGGAGAGCTGGCTGCGTGACAAGTTCTTCACCCAGCATTGCAAGCTGTTCCAGAACCGCCCCTTCATCTGGCACGTCTGGGATGGCCTTAAGGACGGCTTCTCCGCTCTGGTCAATTATCACCAGCTCGACTACAAGGCCCTCGAAACTCTTACCTATACATACCTGGGCGACTGGATCAACGCCCAGACCCGCGCCCAGAAGGAGAGGGTAGATGGCGCAGGGGAGAAGCTCGCCGCCGCCCAGGCGCTGCAAAAGAGCCTGGAGCTGATTCTTGAAGGCGAAGATCCCTACGACATTTTTGTGCGCTGGAAGCCACTGGAAGAACAACCCATCGGCTGGCGCCCGGATCTTAACGACGGCGTGCGTCTGAATATTCGTCCCTTTATGTCCGTCCCCGATGTGAAGAAGAAAGGCGCCGGTGTCCTGCGCGACAAACCCAACATCCATTGGCGCAAGGATCGTGGCAAGGACGTCGAAACCGCTCCTTGGTATGACCTCGGCCCCAGCCTCGGCGGAGCTAAAGGTGACAGGATAAACGACTATCACCTCACACTGGCGGCGAAAAAGAAAGCACGGGAAGGGAAGGAATAAAGCAATGGGCAAGAAAATTAGCGGTGCCGAGTATCCCTTGGCCAAGATATTCAGCTCCGAATTTGAATACGTTATTCCTTCGTATCAGCGGCCTTACGCCTGGACTATTGACCAGGCATCGGAGCTGTTCGATGATTTGTATGACTTCTACCGCTCCGAGGAAGAGGAAGGTTACTTCCTTGGCAGTATTGTCCTGATAAAAGAAGAAGGAAAGCCGCAAGCCGAAGTCATCGATGGCCAGCAACGCCTGACTACGCTCACAATTCTAATGGCTGCCCTTACCTCCAATGTGGAGGGAGAAGACCACGCTACATTGCGTGAGTATATTATAGAGCGGGGGAACAAGTATGAAGGGGTCGCAGCCAAACCGCGCCTCACACTGCGTGAACGTGACCGTGAATTCTTCTCTCGCTATGTACAGAGCTTCAACTTTGAACAATTGCTCGCGCTTGGTGAGCAGTCTCTCGAAAACGAATCTCAGAAAAACATTCAAGGCAATAGCCGGCTGCTGCTGAAGCGGATCTCTGATCGTTTTAAAGCAGACCAGGACCGGCTAAACGACTTCGCCGGCTTTCTATTACAACGTTGCTTTCTGGTCGCCGTATCTACCCCCAGCCAGAAATCGGCCTTCCGCGTGTTCTCGGTGATGAATAGCCGCGGTCTCGACCTGCAGCCCACCGATATCATCAAAGCTGATGTTATCGGCAAACTCCCTTCTGAAACCGATCAGGAAAAGTACAACGAACGCTGGGAGGACATGGAAGTCGAGCTAGGCCGAGGTGGTTTTAATGATCTCTTCGCCTATGTCCGTATGATCTATGCAAAGGAAAAAGCCAAGCGAGCCCTGCTTGAAGAGTTCCGCAACCATGTCTTATCCAAGATATCGACAACGGAGGCCTTGATTGAAGACATACTGGAACCCTATGCGGAAGCGTTATCAGTACTGAGGGAGGTCAATTACCGATCAGATACTGACGCAGAGAAGATTAACAGCTACCTACGCTGGCTCAACCGGATCGATAACTCTGACTGGATTCCACCCGCCATGCTGTTCCTGGCCGAGCAGAAGGACAACCCAGAGTATGTGCTCTGGTTCTTCAAACGTCTGGAGCGCCTCGCCGCTTATATGCATATCTGTGCACGAAACGTCAATGAGCGTATCGAACGCTATGCTTCCTTGATAAGGGATCTTGAGTCGGACCATTGCCCCGAAAAGCGAGTCCAGTCGGTAGAACTTACCGATGCAGAAAAATTGGCGATGGTTAAAGCGCTCAACGGAGACATCTACACCTTGACCGCACGTCGGCGTAACTATCTCATGCTGCGGCTAGATTCTTTCGTTTCGGACGGTGCCGCGTCTTACGACCCAAGCCTTCTGACGATTGAGCATGTCCTTCCCCAAACAGTCTCTGCAGGAAGCAACTGGGAAAAGCTCTGGCCCGATAACGATCAGCGAGATAATTGGATCCATCGCTTGGCAAACCTGGTTCCGCTCAATAAGAGAAGGAACTCAAAAGCACAGAATTTTGATTTCGACGATAAGAAAAATGCTTACTTCCGCGGACGTAGTAATGTTTCTTCCTATGCCCTGACCAGCCAAGTGCTTAACGAACCTACATGGACACCAGAACTGGTCGAGAACCGGCAGGCGGATCTTATGAATGTACTTAAGGAAAAGTGGTCCCTGGATACTGCATGAGCCGGCTCAAAAATAAATAAAGATTTCCCATTTCATTGGGTTACTTGAAAAAATAATACGTAGGGAGGCCTGCCATGGCCAAGATTATCGACGCAGTGGACCCCGGCAATGCCGGGGGAAGTGTGCTGATCCCGGAAATGCCCACTACACCAAACCGGCAGGTACTTCGCAAGTGCCCCAAGTGTGAAAAGGCTTTTGCTTCTCGTGAAGAGTGTCGTCAGCATATTTTCGATGCGCATCCGGCCAAGCGTCCGCAACTGGTGGTAGACAACCAGATGGTGACGGAACGAGACCATGTCATCTGCGCGCCGTTTCTACCAGATGACTGGATCATTCAGCAGGCAGAGCAGATCATCATTGATCAACAACCCATGACTGATTCTGCGGCATGCCAAACATTGAGCAAACTAACCTCCGGCTTTCACCACGTTCAGCTGAAAAGCCATGATTTTGTGGTGGATTACCATATTGAATTTTGTATCCCTGCAGAAGAGCAGTTGGTGGTAGTAGAGAAGACATTCAGCATGCTGTTAGTCAACCAGCCGTTGGTAAGCGAGCGGATCGGCCATTTCATTGATGTGGCCAAGCATGAGCACGGCGCCAGCCACTATATCGAAGGGATAAGCGATTTCCTTTATGGCGTACTGTCCAAGGATCAGCGGGGCTATACGGGACTGGTCTTTCAGGAACACACAGCGAAGTTCCATGCTGCCAAGCAGGCACTTCGCTTCATAGACAGGCCGCTTGCTAACCTTATCAAGGCCTTGGTCAACTTTAACGATAATGCTTTTGCTGCAGCGCTTGCCCTTCGCCCCCCGGGGCAGATTGCAGCGGCGTGTCGAATTCTCGATGGGCTGAGGGGTGGAGAAAGCCGACGGCCCCCTGAGGATCTTTTAACAGCAGGCAACCAATTGCCCGTCGATATCGCCACCGCAGAGATTATACGCTTCTGTCACCTGCCTTTGGCCGAACAGCTAGACCAGGCCTTTACGCTGGAACACCTGGCTGGCAAGCGAACCACCCCACCCCACGACCGGGTAAAGATCCAGGCTCTGCTGATGAATACATTCTGGGAAGCCGGTCAGTTTACAGAAGCGGTACGCTGGGCAAAGCCGCTCCGCCATAACCCTCTGTTCGAGGAGCTGGCAAACAAGATTATCGAGGAAGCTGGTAATGACTGACTCCAGAAAGGATGAAAAGCAAGGTCCGAGAATCTTTAACAGGACGACAGGTGAAGAAGCTTACGGCATTTCTCGTGGCAAGCAGCCGCGTCAGTCAACCAGCATGACTGATCAACAGAAACCCGTTTCGTCTGGAAGCACGTCTTTAGATGAAAGCTCCGCTTCAGACGGAGAACAAGCCATTGGCACTGCCAGCGGAAAAAAACCGGCTACTGATAAACGCAAGGAAAGGTCTTCTCTCACTCGCGTCTACGATATCGTCAAGCGCTTTTATTCTTCGACGGGCATGCAGAAGAAGATTCCAGAGCCCGCATTGAAGAAACTGGAAGAGCGCAGCCTTTCCGAGCCGCAGCATCAGGAACTATTGGAGCTAGCACAGCGTGAGGATGTATCACTTGCCAGAACTGTCAACCTGGCCTTCGCTGCCTTCGAGATCCAGAGCAACCGGACCATCAGAGATCTGCTGCTAAAATTCGCCATCGATGCAGGACGGAAGGGATTTGACCTGCCTATGGAAAGCCAGGATGAATGGCTCCCATTAACAGAAGATGATCGCCTTCCTATTGCTGAATTATTCAAGCGCTACGCAACCCGAGCAGAACTGATCAAGGCCTCAAGCGAACCCGCCAAGGAAAAGAAGGAAAGACAGGCCAAGCTACATAACCTTCTTTACCTCAGCCTAATATGGCAAGCCAGCCTGGGGTGGGCCAGCGAAGAGGATGTGATGCGCTTCCTCCGGGCCGATCGAATCTTCGAGACACGTACCCATTACCCCAGCCAAGCCATTGAGGCACTGCTTAAGGCAGCGTATGGCCATTCAGCTGCCGACTTCTCCCCCATCGGCTGGCTGTCCCGGCAGGTCGAAATAACAGGGTTACGTCAATCGAGCGAACTGGAGCGCCTCCAGCGAGAGGTGGAAAAGCTCAACAGCCATCAGACACGAGCCCTTGAGGAGCTGGAGCGGCGGCGACAGGAGAACACCTCACTTGAAGAACAGAAGCGGCAGCTTGAAGAGGTGCTCAACCAGGAGAGGCGCAACGCCCAGACAGCCAGCGTGCATCTGAAAGATGACAAGCACAGGTTACGCTCGCAGGTTACCAAGACACTGAAAAATGAAGTACCAAGACTGGAAGAGGCCTTGGTGGCACTACAACGCGATCCGCCCAAGCTGCATATCGTGTCGCACTACGTTGAAGAAACTTTAAACAATATTAAGAAAGTTCTGCGCGAGACTGAAGGAGAATAGAATGGAAGTCTTTGGCTTCGATTTCGGCACAACCAACAGCTTGATCAGCTACATCCAGGGTAATCGCTCTGTCATTTTTGACCAGGGCAGTGACGAACCCCACCCCTCAGTAGTTTGTTATGAGGGAGACAACGTTATCTGCGGCGCAGCAGCCAAGAAGCGCCTTGCCACGCATGAAATTGGCGTTATCGGTAATGTGGTGCGCTCGCCCAAGATGCTGCTCGGACGACAGAATATTCATGTAGATGGCGTGCCGAGAAGACCCCGCGATATGGTCGCTGACATCGTGAAGCATGTTATTTCTGCCACTGAAGGTGATGATCGCTACGAACTTGCCCATGGCATTGCTCGTGCTGTTATAACTATCCCCGTGGACATGGATGGGGCGAAACGCAAGGAACTGCGAGAAGCCTTTCGCCAGGCCGGGCTAACAATAGAACAATTCGTTCATGAGCCGATGGCGGCTCTGTACGGTTACCTGCGCAGCAAGCATGACCCAGAGAACGAGATTCGACGTCTGGAGGGCCAGTATGTGCTGGTCTTCGACTGGGGCGGCGGCACGCTGGACCTGACGCTCTGCCAGATGCAGGACGGCATGCTGATCCAGGTCCG
The DNA here is from genome assembly GCF_039691755.1 of Halomonas sp. Bachu 37. NCBI lineage: Bacteria > Pseudomonadati > Pseudomonadota > Gammaproteobacteria > Oceanospirillales > Halomonadaceae > Halomonas > Halomonas kashgarensis. The sequence continues at coordinate 2,805,393 of NZ_CP137552.1, forward strand.
CAACGATGGCGCCAATGATCTGGGAGGCGATGTCATGGACGAGGCCATACGTCGCGAGATCGAGAAGCGCGCCGCAGACGCTGTCGGAATCGAAATGGGCCAATCCGACATTGATCCTGGAGCCAGCCTGCGCTTATTAGCCCGTGCCGAAGAAGCCAAGATCAAGCTTTCCACGCAGGAACAGGAGCCTATCTTCATCCCCGGCTACTTCCGTAACGAAGTGCCGGACCCGGATATCGATATTATGCTGACCCGGGACGACCTGGAGGCAATCATTGGCCAGAAGGTTCGTCAAGGGGTGCGGCGAGCCAAGGCGTTGATTGAGGAGGCCGAACTGACAGCGTCGGATATCTCGCTTTGTCTGGCAACGGGTGGTGTTGTTAATATGCCGGCGGTCAAATCTGGACTTTACGAGATGTTCGGGGCCACACGTGTGGAAATCTCTGATCGTGGTTTTTCGATCATCTCGGAAGGTGCGGCCTGGATTGCCCATGACCGGGCTCGGCTGAGGCTAGCTAAGAACATCGAAGTACATACCGCTAAGAGCAAGTATTTCCCAGTCATTCGTGCCGGTTATGAAATGCCGACCGAGGGTGAGTTCAGCGAAGCCGAGAAGCTGACCCTCTACTGTACTGACCCGCGGGATGGTGTCGGCAAAGTTACCCTTTTATCTCCTAACCGCCACGGTAGACACGCCCAAACCAACGATAGGCGACATACGCTAGCCAGCCTTAACGTCAAAGTTAATTCCTCAATGGATCAGCTCTTCGAACGGATCATCCTCAGGCTGGAAGTTGACGAAAACTTGATTCTGCACGCAGCGGCCAAGTCGGCGATCAAGGGAGATAGTGACCGTGCTGAAATCCATTCATTGGAATTTGGGCTGGATATCATGCAGGGCATCACTGGCCGAACCGTCATGAAAACTAACGATGAATGCAAAGTGGATGCTTTACCAAAAAAGCCTGCAGGTCGTAGCGGACAGCCAGCCCACCCGCAAGGCGGCATCATGCTGCGACCTAACATTGCAACGCATGAAGATATCACTCTGGTACCCGGTGAGGCATTGATTATCAAGCAACTTGGTAAGCCTGGCGGGCATTTCAGCCGTATTGAGGAACTGACCTCGACCCAACGCAATGAGCGTGCCTGGTATGTCCGCTGCAGTTACTGCAACAGCATGGCAGGTGACCCGAAGTGCCGGTGTCTATCGGGCCAGTCCGGCAGCAAGGTCAGCAGCTTCCGTATCGGATCTTAGGGTCCTGTAACATGTCGCCATTATTTTAACGGCAAGGGGAACATCTCACAGCATGGCAATCTTGCAACGACTGGCAGCAACCATTCGCAGCGCCGCTGCCTACAACCCAGACGTACAGGCCGCCCCAGCCTGCATTCTATGGCCGGACCGTGAGCGTCTCTGGGAGACGGCTATCCCCCAGCTTCAGGCTGAGATGCCCGAGCTGCTGGTACTGGGCGATTATGCCCCTGAGGCCAGGCGCGGCCCGGCCATCTGGCTACGCTGTGCCATTGCCAACACGCTCGAAGATATCTCGTTACCAAACGATCGAACGCCAATTCTCTATTTGCCGGGCGTGGGCCGCCAGGATCTCCGTGCCGTCAGCGAGTGTCCCGAATCGCTCAAGCCACTGGCTGAGCTTCAGTATCGTGGCGTGCTCTGGTCGCAGGTCAATGCCAAGGACTGGACTCCCCGCGCCTTCCTCGCTTCCAGCCAGGGCGGCCTAGGCATGGAGGTGGCAGGGGACGCCGCGACTCGAAAGGCCCTACTGGCCGCCCTGCCCCGGCTGCTTCAGGAAAAGCAGGCCAATTTGGAAGGTCGCCACCTCGATGCAGACGTGTTCAATACTCTGCTGACTGGTGGAGACCCAGTTCGTGACCTGCTGGAATGGCTGAGCCAGCCTGACATCATGCGAGCCAGTTGGCCCAACAATGAGTGGCAAGCCTTCTGCCAGGTGTGCAATTCCCAGTTCGGCCTCCACCCGGAACGCCAGAGTGCGCTGGAAGCTGTAGAGCAACTGATGCGTCGCCAAGGATCATGGAAAACCGTCTGGTCCAGATTCAGCGAAGCGCCACACCGCTATCCGCAACTTATCGAGCAGATCCGTCAGCTTCCCCCACCCGACCTAGGCCTGTTCCCCGACCCCGCAGAAATGGAGACATGGCCGCAGCTTAATCGGCAGCAGGAAGAGGATCTCTACCGGGCGCTGTGTGAGTTGAGTAACATGCCGGCCCACCAGGCCCGTGAGCGTTTGGCTGAGCTAGAGGCGCAGCACGGCATGCGACGCGATTGGACTTGGGCGGAGCTCGGCGAGAGCCCGCTTGCCATGGCGCTATTACCGCTGCATCAACTGGCTAACGTGACACGCCTCAGTCTGGCAGGTGGCCAGGCCGAGGACATGCACAGGGCCTACGTGCAGGAAGGCTGGCAAGCCGATGATGCTGTGCTAAAGGCCTTGGCCGAGATCACCGGACAGCGCGAACAGGAGGCCATCTTCACTGCAATCCGTACCGTCTATCTACGCTGGGCCGATGAAGCCGCTCGTCATCTTCAGCAGGTATGGCAGCCGGGCGTGGATGGCCTGAAGCGTGGCGAGCTTTCTCCTCATTCCCGCCAAGGGGAATGTGTCCTGTTCGTCGACGGTCTACGTCTGGATTGCGGTAAACGCCTGGCCCGCCGGCTCTCCCAAAGGGGCTTGGACATACAGGAACATACCACTTGGGCCGCGCTGCCCAGCGTCACCGGTACCGGTAAGTATGCCGTGGCACCAATCCTGGGGAGCAGTGCCATCCAAGAGGAGCCAGCGGTCTATCAGTTCACTCCGATCACGCACCACCTCTTTAAGAAGCTACTGCGCGACAATGGGTGGCAGGTTCTGGAACGCCGCCAAGTCGAGCAACTGCACAAGGAAACGCTGGATACGTCACAGCCAGCGTGGTGTGAATTCGGCGATATCGATCATGCTGGTCACGAGCGTGGCTGGAAGCTGGCCCAGCATGTCGATGACATGCTTGATGAGGTTGCCGAACGCATCCAGGCCTTACTGGCCCAGGGCTGGCCGCAAGTGCGCGTGGTGACCGATCATGGCTGGCTGCTACTGCCTGGAGACCTGCCCAAGACCGAGCTTTCAGCGAGCCTGGTGGAATCCAAGTGGGGGCGCTGTGCCCAGATCAAGGCTGGAGCCCATACAGATGCGGCCCGATTCCCTTGGTATTGGAACGAGCATGAGCACTTCGCTTTGGCCGAAAGTATTTACTGCTTTAAGGCTGGCGAGACCTATACCCATGGTGGCCTGAGCTTGCAGGAATGCGTCACACCGGAACTGGTCATCACTGGCAACGCCGGTCCCAGACCCTCAGTGCTGATCGATGATGTTGTCTGGAAGGGGTTGCGCTGTACGCTGGCAGTCGAAGGGAACAGTGAAGGATTGCTTCTCGATTTACGCCGTCACGCTGGCGATCCTGCCAGCAGCCTAGTCCTCTCGGCCAAGCCCTTCAAGGCCGGAGGCAAGGCCTCTGTAGTGATAGAGGACGATGATCTAGAAGGTGAAACCGCCCAGGCGGTCATACTGAACGATAACGGACAGGTGGTAGCGCAACGCTCTACCACGATTGGTGGCGAGAAATAATTACAAGGCTGGGGAGACCGCATGGAACTCGATGAACTGGATCGCAAGGCCGCCGAGCTGCTGGATGGCTTCTTGGTGCGCAAGGACCTGGTGCGCACTTTCGCACGCCAGTTTCCGGTACCGACCTATGTAGTGGAGTTCCTGCTGGGTCGTTACTGCGCCAGTACCGATCCCGAGGAGATTGAGGAGGGATTGGAGGTCGTCCAGCGCCAACTCAAGTCGCGTACTATCAAGGCTGGCGAGGAAGAGCTTTTCAAGGCACGTGCCCGGGAGAAAGGCGAGATCAAGATCATCGACCTGATACAAGCACGCCTGGACACGAAGAATGATACCTATGTGGCCAGCCTGCCTAGCCTGCGCCTGAATGATGTCCGCATTCCCGACGACCTGGTCAGTGAGCATGAGCGCATGCTCACCGGAGGCTTCTACGCCGAGTTGACTCTGGAATACGATGCCAGTATCGCTCAGGAGCAAGGTGGTCGCCCCTTTGGCATTCGCGCTCTACGCGAGATCCAACTCTCCAAGCGCGATGTAATCGATGAACTGGCACGAGCCCGACAGCATTTCACTACCGAAGAATGGAAGGCCTTTCTGCTGCGCTCTACGGGCATCGAGTCCAGCTCACTTACGTCGCGGCAGATGGATGCCCTACTGCTGCGCATGGTGCCCTTCGTGGAGCGTAACTATAACCTGGTGGAGCTGGGGCCCCGCGGCACCGGTAAAAGTCATCTTTTCCAGCAAGTATCGCCCTATGCCCACCTGATCTCGGGGGGTAAAGCGACTGTTGCCAAGATGTTCGTCAACAACGCCAACGGCCAGCGAGGCTTGGTGTGCCAGTATGACGTGGTCTGCTTCGATGAAGTCTCCGGCATTTCCTTCGACAACAAGGATGGCGTGAACATCATGAAGGGCTACATGGAGTCGGGCGAGTTCTCTCGTGGCAAGGAGAGTATCCGTGCCGACGGTTCCATCGTGCTGGTGGGTAACTTCGATGTCGATGTCGAACACCAACAGCGCATTGGCCATTTGTTTGGACCGCTGCCGGAGGAGATGCGCCACGACACCGCCTTCATGGATCGTATCCACGCCTTCCTGCCAGGCTGGGACGTGCCCAAGGTCAGCAAGGAGCTCTTGACCGATCACTTCGGCCTGGTCAGCGATTTCCTCTCGGAGTGCTGGTCTCAGCTGCGCAATCAGAGCCGCGTCTCCCAGTGGCAAGGGCATGTCTATTTTGGAGGCGCCCTGTCAGGGCGCGACACCAACGCAGTAAACAAGACTGCCAGCGGCCTGCTCAAGCTCATTTACCCAGGCGATGACCTTATGCCTTCGCATGATGACTTGGAATGGTCCATTCATATCGCCATGGAGGCGCGCCGGCGAGTTAAGGAGCAACAAAAGCGCATCGGCGCGGCTGAGTTCCGCAACACCCACTTCAGCTACACCATGGGAGAGGATGGCGTCGAAAAATTCGTCGCCACCCCCGAACTGCAGAGCGACAACAGTATTGGCAGTGATCCACTGGAACCCGGCCAGGCCTGGACCATCAGCCCAGGAGGCCAAGCCAGCACTGGCCAGGAGGAGCATCCAGGGCTGTTTCGCATCGAAGTCAATGAAGGCCCCGGCTCGGGCGTGAAAATCCTCAATAAGCCGGTCCCACCAGCCTTCCGCGAAAGCATCGGCTATGCCGAACAGAACCTCTACACACGCGCCGGACAGTTGGTGGGCGACAGGGAGCCCCGCCAGCATGAATTCACCGTGCAGCTGCGTGCCTTTGACGCCGCCAAGTCCGGTAGCAAGCTTGGTGTCGCAGCACTGATCGCCCTGAGTTCGGCAACGCTCAAGCGCAGCCTGCGCGGCGGACTGATCGTGGTCGGGGAAATCAACCTGGGTGGCTCCATAGAGCCGATCCATAACCCAGTCACCTTGGTCGAGATCGCCGTGGAAAAAGGCGCCACAGCGATCCTGATGCCAGTCACATGCCGTAAGTTGCTGTTCGACCTCTCTGATGAGATGGCTACCAAGATAGATATTCAATTCTACTTGGATGCCAAGGATGCGCTTTTCAAGGCTCTTGGGGAGTAGCTTGAGCTTGAGCAAATTTGACCATGTCAGACATCTTCTGCCTTGGGACTATAGCTAGCAAGCTGAGCCATGCCATTGCGAGCCCTACAGATGGATAATTTCATATTTTGAAGAGCTTCCTGGCCAGTCACATTTTCGACGCTTTTGGGAGCTTCAGGTGCTGAGCAGTCAGCCTCCTGCGTTGAGCTCGCGCCTACTGGAGCTTTCAGCGGGGCGAGGCGGCTTATCTTTTTTAATTTCCCCAAGTGGCCCGACGCGCACCGACCATTCATCTTCCCAACCGTAGTCCCGCAGCCACTTGGCGGGGAAGGGGATGAACTGACCACTATTTTTGCACCAGTCATGGGAACTCTTCGCCTGTTCAAGTACCGCCAGCATTTTTTCGGTGAGAGCTTCATCCGGCGCAATGCTCTTCCAAACCTCAACCGCTTCTCGCTTGCCACGGCCTTTGGGATAGGCTGACCAGAATCGAGCAAACCGCTCCTCCTGGTCAGGGTCCTGCAATAGCGCCACACATGTGATGGCGGGAGCAGTAACGGTCTCCTCCTCATTCAACTCCGATGCTGGGGAAGAGGAGGCATGTTCTCTTTTTGTTCTTTGTCTGTTCTGAACGGGTGGTTCACCCGTTCCTTTGTGGTCATAAGGCCCGCCTTTTCTAAGAGAATCACCCGCCATTTCGAGGCGTCTGGCGGGTAAGCTGCCCGCGGTTTTCGTATCCGCCTCTTCTTCGCCGCCAACATCATTATTTTCGGGCTCCTCTATACCAAGGTTGCGAGGAGGGGGGAGTCGATACACTGAGCGCACTGCGCGGCCCGCACCCCGCTGTGTCTGGAGCCAGCCGAACTATTCTAAGCTCCTGAGCGTGCGCTGCAGGTCGCGACGGTCAATTCCAGTCAAGCCAACCAAGGTACTAAGATACAGCCAACAGACAAACATTTTGTTCGCATGTGAATACAGGATGCCCAGCACACGCAGGTGACGAGCATTCAGCCGCTTGTCCATAAAAACATTAGATGGAACCAGACCAAACGGGGGAACCTTAGAAGGATCCACGCTCATTCCTGGTCCTCCCGCACGGCTGCCATCTCCATCGATTTCTCATACGAAGCGATATCGGCTTCCCGCCAGCGAGTGCAACGCCTCCCCAAACGCACAGGAGCGGGAAAGCGTCCCTCCCTCACCCAGCGCCACAGGGTGCACCGAGCGATTCCATAGCGATTAGCCAGCTCGATAACTGAAAGATACTTATCCATAGAAGCGAACCTAACTCATTGTTTAACATTTGGTTAGGTTAAAGAGCTATGCACTCTGCATGTCGCGGCTAATTAGCCCGATTGGCGAATTACCCGCCTTTTTACGCGTTTCGCAAGCAAGATTCTCGTCCGTACATACGCCGGGCCCCTCAGGGGCCACACCAAGATCGTAGCAGGAGTAGCCTCTAGTCGGTGTCTAGGGCCAAGCTGAATCAGGGTGACTAAACTTACGAATGGCTTTACGATGACGCGGTAGATAAAGGAGAGCACATGACGCCGGTTAGTGACCGGGGGATTTTCAGCACTGCTTACGGCCAGTGGAGGAAGCCGGCAATCCGGAACGAAACCAGCCAGATAGAAACGGCACGCAAAGCGGCACGCAAATCAGCTACAAAAAAAGCGGGCACAAAAAAGCCGCCCTGGTAGGCGGCTCTTTCATGTTCATGAAGCTACTGATTTTTAACCACTTTAAATGGTGCCGACACCAGGAGTCGAACCCGGGACCTACTGATTACAAGTCAGTTGCTCTACCAACTGAGCTATGTCGGCGATCAGCATCTTGCTGCACAGCGCTGTTGTGTCCGACACAACAAGCATAAAATCATGTTGACAGTGGCTGGGGTACCAGGATTCGAACCTGGGAATGCCGATACCAAAAACCGGTGCCTTACCACTTGGCGATACCCCAGCAATGTGGTGGCCAGAGACGGAATCGAACCGCCGACACGGGGATTTTCAATCCCCTGCTCTACCAACTGAGCTATCTGGCCGCTGCCAACGGTGCGTATTAAACAAGATTCCCGAGTTTTCGTCAACAGTTGAGTAAGACTTTCTTTCCCGGGCCTTTCCTACCGCTCTATCTTCGGAGTGCGGGGCTTCAGGATGAGGGAGGAACGTACCCTTCGGCCTGATCGGTGTCTTCGTTGGCAAAGTAGCGCTCCATCTGCTCCATCAGATACTCACGCGCATTCGGCTCCAGCATGTTGAGATGCTTCTCATTGATCAGCCGGGTCTGCAATGCTTGCCAATCCTCCCATGCCTTGCGTGAAACGGTGGCTTGAATCTCCATGCCCTTCTTGCCGGGCAGGGGTGGAAACGGCAGTGCCTCCAGCTCTTTCTGGTATTTTCGGCAGAATACGGTCTGGGTCATGCGGCTCTCCTCGGCATGGCAGTTTTAGGTTACCCACCTCTTTTTCCAGGCGAGTCCTGAGGTTTTAAAGCAAAAGGCGCTTGTCGCTCCAGCAACAGCTTCACCGGGGCGGCTACCCCGAGCGCTGGAGGGAACTCGGGATCGTACCAGCATCCGCCTTCACGCACGGCATCCAGCCTATCGCAGCGAACGGGCTGTGGGATAATTTCCAGGCGAAAGTGACTGAAGGTATGCGTGAAGACAGGTTCTGGAGAGCTAACGATGGCGCCCGGCACATGCTGGTCGAGCCAGGCCCGCAGGCTCATCTGGTCGTCGAACTGAGGCGGGGTCCATAATCCGCCCCAGACACCAGCGGGAGGTCGCTGTTCGAGCCATATCCGCCCCCTGGCATCGTTCAGCATCAACATCCAGGCGCGGCGTACCGGAAGCGTCTTCTTGGGCTTGGATTCGGGGAAACGTTTCTGCTCCCCGCGGACATTCGCTATGCACACATCATTGAATGGGCATCGACTGCATTCAGGCTGCCCCCGTCGGCACAAGGTAGCGCCGAAATCCATCACTGCCTGGGTGTAGTCGGTCAGGCGGCAAGAAGGAGTATAGTGCTCCGCCAATTCCCACAGCTTGCGCTCCACCCGGGGCTGACCGGGCCAACCGGGAAGCGCATGAAGCCGGCTTAGCGTACGCTTCACGTTACCGTCGAGAATGACCGCCCGGCGTCCGGTACTCTGGGCGATGATCGCACCCGCCGTGGATCTGCCGATCCCGGGCAGTGCCAGCATGGCGTCCATGTCATGGACCGGCAGTTCGCCATCATGCTGTTGCACCACTAGTCTGGCAGACTTGTGCATATTTCGCGCCCGAGCGTAGTAGCCCAACCCCGTCCACAAGTGCAGCACTTCGTCCTGTTCGGCCTCGGCCAGGGCTTCGATAGTGGAAAAACGACCCATGAAGCGTTCGAAATAGGGCAGCACCGTGGCGACCTGGGTTTGCTGGAGCATGATCTCGGAGACCCAGACCCGATAGGGGGTGCGTGGTTTCTGCCACGGCAAGTCATGCCTGCCATGGCGGTCGAACCAGGCCAACAGGCGCTGCTGGAAATCTTCAGGTGCCATGACCGGCGCCGGCTCGTCCGTCATGTTGGTCCTCTAACGTGTAGGCAACATAAAAAGCGCCGGCGATTAAGCCGGCGCAAGGGATGTCCTGCATGAACATTCAATCAAACAGACTACGCAACCCGTCACGAAGTTCCTGAGCGGCGCCTTCGCCCAAGCGTCCATCCAATTCTTTCACGGCATCATCCAGGCGCTCCTGGATGAGTTCTTCGCCGCGTTGACTGGCCTCGCCACGCAGTATTCCCACTACATTCTGCTGGAAGGCCTTGCCGTCGAATCGGCACCATTCATTCTGGGCATCGCTTAGCTGACCTTCACACAGTATGGGCAATTGGATGCTTGAAAGACGTGGATTCACCCGGCAGGCAGCATCGGCGGTATCGTCCAGATGAGCAGCCGCGCGTGCGTGAAAACGCTGAGTACTCAGGTCAAGATCTCCCTCACCCCGCATTTCGATGCCCGGCAGGGTGATGACGAGATCATCACTGGTGATCACGCCGTTACGTATGAAGAAAGTCGCATCGAAACGATCGAAGCGGGTATCGCTGTGCCAGTCGCGTACGGTTCCCTCGCCTTCCAACTGGGCGACGAACTCACAGACCTGGCGCGGGATATTGATGTCCATGATCGCCCCCTCGCTCAGCCTGGCATCAAGTTCACCGTTGAGGTACCGCTCAAGGGATTCGCGGCTATTCCCCCGCGTCGTCAACTCGCCTTGAAGGTCGATACGTCCGCGCAGCGGTGAGTTCTCTTCTCCCATCGCTTCGAACAATGGAGCCACCTGGACCCGGGTGATATCGGGGTTGAGTGACCAGCGTATCGGCGTTTCACGGCTATCCAGTTCGCCTGTGGCCTGCAACTGACCACCGTAGAAATCCGACTGGAACTCTGTCATTCGATGTAGACCGGCCTCACCTTCGAGTGCAAGAGTGGTATCGGTAAACGCCAAGCCGCCCAGCGTCAGCTGTTGCATGGTGAGCCGGCCATTGAGGGCCAGCGGAGAAAGCCAAGGCGTGGATAACGACGACGGCGCCTGGGCGTAAGCGCGGGAAAGCATGCCGCCCAGTACGGCCTGGGACTCGTCCGGTGCATCATGCGGCAAGTAGTTGTCCAGATTGATCTGGTCACCTTCCAGAGCAAATCCCAGGCGCGGTGATTGCAGACCGACCTGCAGCTGACCGGTCAAGGTGGTTTCATCCACCACCAGCGACAGGCCCGAGAGCTCGACGTGCCGGGTATCGCCCTGCAGGGGACTCGTCAGCGCCACATCGCTCAGCGCGGCTTCGCTGGCGGTATCGAGCTCTACGCCGGCACGCCTGAGCCACGGCCGCAAGTTGAATGGGGCGGCGTTGAGTTGCCCGCTGTATTGCGGATTTTCACGCAGCCCCTTCAGATTCAAATGGCCGCCCATACGTAGTCCATCGGGTCCGGTCAGTTGAAGGTTCTGCAATTGCACCGTAGCAGCATCCCAATCGACTTCCAGAGCGAAAGCCAGGCTCATCGCCAGGTTGCCCTGCCAGTTCTCAGGATGGTGGAAACCGCCGTCCAGTACCCCTTCGTCAATGCTGAGCTGTTGGTTTTCGGCATCGACCACGATCTCCGCGGCCCGCAACTTGAGTTGCTGAGCATTTTCCTGTCCCCGGCTCTTGAACTGGCTGGTCAGGTTGATGCTTTCCAGTATGTAACGTTGGTCCGCCAAGGCCAGTTTCATGCGGGTTTCCAGATTGATGTCGCTGGCGGTATCGGGAATTCGCTCCAGCATCTCGGCATCGAGTCGGTTATGCGTTACCAGGGTGAACATTGCCTTGAGGGGGAAAGCTCGCACCGGATTGACGTTGCTGCCGGACACATTCAGCTTCTGCAGATGGTAGAGCTTGTTGGTCACTTCATCGCGAAAGCGAATGTCGGCATCCTTGAACTGGACGTTGGCAATACTGAGCACCACGTCTAGATTACCGGCATCGGCATGGGGACCGGCACTCGCCGGGGCGAGTACGGCTTCGGCTTCTTCTCCCTGTCCGGCAAGGCGATCGAGGAGTGGTTCCCAGTTCCCGTTGCCCTCGGCGTCACGTTTCAGGTTCAGACGCAAGCCTTCGAGGGTCAAACCATCCACGGCGATTTCGCCGCGCAACAGCGGAGCGAACGCGAGGCTGACCTCGGCCTGGCGGATTGCAGCGAACTCCTGGCCCTCCCCTTCGCGCCCGGGCATCCAGGCTTGCGCCTGTTCCACGCTGACGCCGATTCGCGGGTAGAATGACCAGCTCAAGGGGCCGTTCAGTGCCAGTTGAAGGCCGGTGTGCTCCTCGACTACCGCCGTGAGACGCGGCTTGAAATCCTCGGGATCGAGAAAGGTGGTGACATAGACCACCGCACCTACCGCCACAATGGCAAGCATTCCTGTTGCCGCCAGTAATATTCTCAACAAACGCTTCATCATTCTTTTCCTTGTGGCACAAGCTCGACATAGTCGCTTTCATCAACTGAGTTCATCGCTTCAGACGTCGCCGCTGCAGGACTCGAAGTCGCCACGGGACGATAGCCGAGCTTGGAGAGCAAGACCCGATCGGCGAAAGGCAGCGAACGCGTTGCGATACGCAATACGCGGCGCTCTTCAGCGGCCCGGTCTGCCATCAGTGCCATGAGGCGTGTCCCGACACCGCGGCGACGAGTCGTCTTGCGCACGCAAAGCTGCGAAAGCCACCAGGCATCGGGCACCACCTCCACCACGACCGCTCCAAGAAGGCGCTCGTTGAAAAGGGCGCAGGCAAAGCAGTGGCCGGCCGCCAGGTGCTGCTCGATGAAGCGGGTGGCGCTATTGGCAATACGCTCCTGAGGCGCATCCTGGTAAATTCGTTCGAGGTCCAGGCGCTTCTGAGCATCAGCCTCCCAGACCGATTGATCCACGTATTGAAGCGTCACCGGCATGATGCAGTTCCTCCTGGTCAAGGCCACCTCGCTGCGCACAGCGTGACAGGTGCGGTCTCATTCGGCGCATTGTAGCGGATGGGTGGGTCGATTCACTATAATGCTCGCTTTGTCGACAGTCGTCGTCTGCCTGTGCTCGCCCTGTGCTTGTACAATGGTGTTTGTCCGTTCCTGAATGCGCCCCGGCGCTGGAGATGCAAGATGTCAGAGCGTATCGCCACGGTAAGCCGTGACACCAAGGAAACCCAGATCACCGTGACCGTCAATCTGGACGGCGAGGGGAACCTTGCCTGTGACACCGGCGTTCCCTTTCTCGATCACATGCTGGACCAAGTGGCTCGCCATGGCTTGATCGATCTGGAGATCAAGGCAACTGGCGATCTGCATATCGACGATCACCATACTGTGGAGGATCTCGGCATCACCCTGGGGCAAGCGTTCGCCCGGGCGATCGGCGACAAACTAGGCATCTATCGTTACGGTCATGCCTATGTTCCTCTCGATGAGGCCCTCTCCCGCGTCGTGATCGACTTCTCCGGCCGGGCCGGGCTGCACATGAATGTCGATTTTACCCGTGCCACCATCGGCACCCTCGATACCCAGTTGTTCTGGGAGTTCTTTCAGGGTTTCGTCAACCATGCCCAGGTTACCCTGCATATCGACAACCTGAAGGGCTTCAATGCTCACCATCAGGCCGAAACCATTTTCAAGGCCTTTGGCAGAGCACTGCGCATGGCCGTTGCCGAAGACCCGCGGATGACGGGCCGCATGCCATCCACCAAGGGATGCCTGTAATGCCTGATCTCTTGCCTACCCGCTTATACATGACGAGGAGCGCCGTATGACCATTGCCGTAATCGACTATGGGATGGGCAACCTTCACTCCGTCGCCAAGGCGCTTGAACACGTCACCCATGAAAACGTGATCATCACCCGCGACCCTCGCTGCATTCTCGGCGCCACCCGTCTGGTACTGCCCGGCCAGGGCGCCATTCGCGACTGCATCGGCGAGCTTGAACGTACCGAATTGCGCGGCCTGGTAGACGATATTCTCAAACGCCAGGACAAGCCGCTGCTGGGTATCTGCGTGGGCCAGCAAATGTTGCTGGAGCACAGCGAAGAGAACGGCGGCATTCCTTGCCTGGGATTTCTGAAGGGTGAAGTCAACCGCTTCCCGGCGGATATGCGCGACGACAACGGCCACCGACTGAAGGTACCGCACATGGGCTGGAACCTGGTCAGGCAAACCCAGGAACATCCGCTGTGGGAAGGCATAGATTCCCAGGAACATTTTTATTTCGTGCATAGTTACTATGTGCAGGCCGCCGAATCCTCCCAGGTTTTTGGCACCACCGATTACGGCAAGGTGAACGCCCATGTCGCGGTGGGTAAAGAGGCGACGTTTGCGGTACAGTTCCATCCCGAAAAGAGCTCCCGAGCCGGATTGAAGTTACTGGAAAACTTCATTCACTGGTCGCCCTGATCCATCAGCCCAAATACCATCCAAGAGGACGCGTTATGCTGGTCATTCCCGCCATCGATCTCAAGGACGGACAGTGTGTCCGCCTGAAACAGGGCCGCATGGACGATGCTACCGCCTATGGCGATGACCCGGTCGCCATGGCGGCCCGCTGGGTGGAAGCCGGCGCCCGGCGCCTGCACCTGGTCGATCTCAACGGCGCATTTGAGGGCAAGCCGGTCAATGGCGAGGCGGTAACCGCCATCGCCCGCGCCTATCCTGAGCTTCCGATCCAGATCGGCGGCGGCATTCGCTCGGCCGACACCATCGAGCACTACCTGGCGGCCGGGGTCAGCTACGTGATCATCGGCACCAAGGCGGTCAAGGAGCCCGCTTTCGTCGGCGAGATGTGCCGCGCCTTCGCCGGCCATGTCATCGTCGGTCTCGATGCCCGGGATGGCTTCGTCGCCACCGATGGCTGGGCCGAGGTTTCCACGATCAAGGCCACGGAACTGGCCAAGCATTTCGCCGACGACGGGGTATCGAGCATCGTCTATACCGATATCGCCCGGGACGGCATGATGGGCGGCGTCAATGTGGAAGCCACGGCGGAGCTCGCTCGCGTCGGCGGCTTGCCGGTCATCGCCTCGGGCGGCGTCACCAACCTTGACGATATCCGTGCTTTGAGTGCTGTGGCAGGCGACGGCATCCTGGGCGCCATCACCGGACGCGCCATCTATGAAGGGACGCTGGATGTCGCTGAGGCGCAACGCCTGAGCGACCAACTCACCCTGTCGGGAGCCACGTCATGAGCCTGGCCAAGCGCATCATCCCCTGTCTGGACGTCGACGCCGGCCGTGTGGTCAAGGGCGTCAACTTCATCGGCATTCGTGACGCTGGCGACCCTGTCGAGATCGCCCAACGTTATAACCTGCAGGGTGCGGACGAGATCACCTTTCTGGATATCACCGCAAGCCACGAAGACCGCGATACCACGGTGGAGATGGTCGAGCGCATCGCCGGGGAAGTTTTCATCCCGTTGACCGTGGGCGGGGGCATTCGGAGCTGCAACGACATTCGCACCATGCTCAATGCCGGTGCCGACAAGGTTTCCATCAATACCGCCGCCGTCAACAATCCCGATTTCGTCCGCGAGGCCGCCGAGCGTTTCGGCAGTCAATGCATCGTGGTGGCGATCGACGCCAAGAAAGTCTCGGCGGAAGGCGAAGCCGACCGCTGGGAAATTTTCACCCATGGCGGTCGCCGCCCCACCGGGCTCGATGCCATCGAATGGGCCAAGAAGATGGTCGAGTACGGCGCCGGCGAATTGCTGCTGACCAGCATGGACCGCGACGGCACCAAGATCGGCTTCGATCTGGGCGTCACCCACGCCATCAGCGAAGCGGTTAGTGTCCCGGTCATCGCCTCGGGCGGTGTCGGCAACCTGGATCACCTAGTGGAAGGGGTGACCAAGGGCGGCGCCGACGCCGTACTTGCCGCCAGTATCTTTCACTTTGGTGAATACACCATTCCCGAAGCCAAGCGATACATGACGGACCACGGCATCGTCATGCGCCTTTGAGTCCTCATTGCAAGACAGGTGAATACATTTTTCCACGACGCACGATGGTGGCTTTTCTGGGCTTGCTCAGCAGCTCGCTATGGGCCCTTGAGCCGACCGAGCGAAGCCAGCTGACACTGGACCATGTGCTTGTGCAAACAAGTCTACATACCCGCCACTTCAGCCCCGACCCGGAACACACCAATCAGCAGGATTTGCTCGGTCTTGAACTGCATACCCCGAGCCGCTGGCTGGCCGGTGCCGCCTGGTTCAAGAACTCCTTCGACCAATCCAGCGTGTACTTGTACGCTGGACGCGAGCTACCTATCTGGGAGTCGGCCGCGGGAGTGATGCTAAGGGCCAAGCTGACCGGCGGCTTGCTGCATGGTTATCGGGGGGAGTATCGCGACAAGATCCCTTTCAATCGTTACGAAATTGCCCCGGCTTTATTGCCTAGCATAGGGGTACGGTGGCATCGTTTTGAATCGGATGTCATCGTATTCGGTACCGCCGGGGCAATGCTCACCGCAGGGCTACGCTTTTAAATGCTGTACTACCCATTATTCCAGTGAAAGGCCCAGATTACTGACGCCGTCGTTGCGCCCCAACCGCTGAACCTGCTTGAGTGTTTCGCGCTCCAGCGGCTGGCTGACGGCCTCAAGCACGGCATCCTGAAAGTCGTTTTCATCCTCCATCAAGGGGTGATCGCGCACCAGGAGCGCCAGGGCCGCTGCGTCGTCTTCCCCTTCGGTCAGCTCGATGAAAGCCCGCACGCCGCCACGCGAGGTCCGGCTGACTTCCAGGACGGCTCCAGGCGCCTCGCCCTGCAGGGTATCGAGCAGAGCAGCCAGCGCCACGACGGCTTCCAGTGCTCGCCGGGCGCCGAAACTGTCATCCGCCGCGGGGGGCTCGCACTCTGCCAGTTTTTCCGCCTGCTTCTCGAAGTCGATCTTGGCGTTCTTGACCTTCAAGTGCTCCCAGACCAGGTCAAGAACGGCCCTTAGTCCCGCGTAGTTCCCCTGGCCCGTTGCTTCCTGATAGAGGGCATAGTTGGGCAGCAGGCGTTCACACAAAGCCGCCATGAATGCCTGTTGCGCTACAGGCGGCAACTGTTGCAAGCGTTGGTAGAACCCCTGGGATGCCATAGAAGTCGTAGCCATGTAAGTCATCTCGTGACGGCACCCGCCTCAGGCCGATAGGGTTTATCGCTGCCAAAGACGGTCCGTAGCATTGGTAGATTGGTTTCGTTAAGCTGCTTGTTTGTTGCGTTAAACCATTGTCCCAGTTGGGCTAATTTCCACAAGTGCCGACCAACCTAACGCCAGGTGTGATGGTTGGTCGACGAGGAGATCGCGATGCATGTTCATCTGCTTCAACACAGCCCACACCAGAATCCTGCGCGCATCACCGATTGGCTGACCAGCATGGGCCATAGTCATACGGTGTTCCATCTTCATGCCGGCGAGCTCGTGCCGCGCCCGGGTGACTGCGACGCCCTGATCCTGCTGGACGCGCCCGAAGCGCTAGCCACCGCGCCTCCCCCCGATTGGCTGAAAGCAGAGCGCAAGGTGGTGTCCCGCTGGCTCGACAGCCACAAGCCAATGCTGGGTATCGGCTTCGGTGCCCAGCTGATCGCCGATGCCCTGGGCGCCGTCGTGGCGCGTGGCACTTATGCCGAGCTGGGATGGCATGAAGTGACGCTGGCACCAGAGAGCCCTTTCGACTTGCCCGAACGGTTCCAGGCCTTCATGTGGCATCGCTGGATCTTCAGTCTACCCGAGGACGCCATTCCCCTGGGAGGGAGCGAGGCCAGTCCCATTCAGGGATTCTCCTGGGATTGCGGCCGTGTCATGGCCCTGCTTTGTCATCTTGAAATCAACGAAACCGGTATAAAGAGCCTCCTGGCCCATGCCGAACTACCGGAAGGCAGCGAGAAGAGCCCTTACGTTCAGGCGCGGGAAACGCTGTTGTCCTCCCCCAAGCGCAGCGATCAACTGGCCCCGTTACTCGATCGTCTGCTTAGCCAGTGGTTGCGCAGCTGACGGCTCCGGAGAGGCCGTGGTGCTCCAGCTGCGGGCGGCCTCCAGACAACTGTCCCAGTCTCCCGTATGGAGCAGCTGCTCGGTACCGCTGTGCTTTTCCAGCTGGTAGCGATACAGCGGGTCGTAGTATTCGGTGAGAAGCGGCGCCAACCAGGCCTCATGGGCTTGTCGGTTACCGCGCTCGTGTTCGCGAAAGGCCAGCTGCTGCAGCCGCTGCAAGCGCGCCAGGCGGGCACTGCCCAGCCGCTTCTTCAGCCGCGCCAAGGCGCTGCTCAACTGCTTGCGCATCAGCGTCCAACCCAGCCACGGGCCGTACTGGTGGAGATAGACCTCCCACAGACCGTCGATGTAATCCCGATGAATCTGGTTCAAGCGCCAATCCAGCGGCATTTCCACCCGAACCCGGGGTGCCCGTTGCATGGCGTGCCAGAATGTCAGCGGAATATTGACGCTGCCGATCTGCCGCGATTCGTCTTCCAGCACCATTGCGCCGGGCAACGACAACAAGTGCTTGCCCAAGGCATGTTCGAAATCGATCTGTGCCGGCGGCTGTAACGGATGGCGACCGAAGGCAGAGCCCTTGTGGCGCGCACAGGCCTCGAGATCCACCCCGTTATCCAGCCGCTGGATCAAATCGGTCTTGGCACACCCGGTCAGGCCGCCCACTATCAACATGGGCTGGGCAGCCGCGCTATCGATATGGGTGCATAAGGCTTGGCGAAGCGCCTTCCATCCCCCCTCGATACGCGGCCGGGTAACGCCCGCATCCTGCAGCCACTGTTGGGCGATCTGCGAGCGTAGCCCACCGCGAAAACAATAAAGGATAGCGTTTGGGTGGTCCGCCACGTACTCACGCCAGGCCTCCACGCGGGAGGCTTTCAGGTTCCCTTGTACGAGCTGCTCCCCCAACCGGATGGCCGCTTGCTGCCCATGCTGCTTGTATTCGATGCCGACCTGACGACGCTCGTCATCATCCATCAGCGGCAGGTTCACCGCACCCGGCAAGGCGCCCTGGGCGAACTCGACGGGTGCGCGCACATCGATCAAGGGCCGGTTCTCTCGCAACAGGGCGAGATCCGCAGCAACGAGCGGCAGCGTCACCCGATAACCTCGATCAAGGCCGGTTTCTTAGCCGAGACTATCTTGCCGAAGGGCTGCAGTTCGACACCGTGGGCGCGGCCAATGCGTTCCACATCGTCCTCCCAGGCGGGATCGACGCTGAGCAGCAACCCACCCGAGGTTTGCGGATCGCACAGCCATTGCCAATGAGCCTCATCCATGGCGGGCAAGGCGTCTCCCAAGGCGTCACGGTTACGCTGGGTGCCGCCGGGAACCGCCCCGCGGCGGCGATATGCTTCCGCTTCGGCCAGGCGCGGCAGGCGGCGGAAATCCAGCTGGGCAGCGACACCGCTGGCAGCACACACCTCCACCAGATGGCCCGCCAAGCCAAAGCCGGTGACATCGGTCATCGCATTCACGCCCTTGACCTTGGCAAGCTCCATGCCGATGGCGTTGGATTGCAGCATGGTTTCCCGGGCCAGGCCGTGATGGCCGGCTTCGAGTAGTCCCTGCTTTTCCGCAGTGGTCAGCATGCCCACGCCCAGCGGCTTGGTCAGAAACAGCAGGTCTCCCGGCTTGGCGCCCTTGTTGAGCTTCAAATGTTCCAGGTCGATCAGGCCGTTGACCGCCAGCCCGAATATTGGCTCGGGGGCATCGATCGAATGACCGCCCGCCAAGGCCAGGCCCAACTCGCGGCATACCGCCTGCGCCCCGGCGAGCACGTCACCTGCCACGTCGGCGCCCAGCTTATCCAGGGGCCAGCCAAGTATACCCAGCGCCAGCACCGGCTTACCGCCCATGGCATAAACGTCGCTGATGGCATTGGTCGCGGCGATACGGCCGAAATCAAAGGGGTCATCGACGATCGGCATGAAGAAATCGGTGGTGGCGATCATGCCACGACCATCGCCCAGGTCATAAACCGCCGCATCCTCGCGACCCTGGTTACCCACGATCAGATTCTTGTGGCTGGTTCCCTGGCCGGCCTTGGCCAGCATGGAGTCGAGCACATTGGGCGCAATCTTGCAGCCACAGCCGGCGCCATGGCTGTACTGAGTCAAACGAATACTCGTCATCGCGTCTCTCCTTGGCAAATTCATCCCTATACTATCGCACCTGGCGTCCGCTCACAGGGCGTTAAAGTGCTTCCAGTGCCTCACTGAGTTTATCCACGACTATGACTTCCATGCCTGCGGGGGCTCGCTTGGGCGCATTGCCACGCGGCACGATCGCCCGCTGAAAGCCGTGCTTGGCCGCTTCCGCTATGCGCTCCTGGCCGCTCGGCACCGGGCGAATCTCGCCCGAGAGGCCCACTTCTCCGAACACCACCAGCTCTCGCGGCAATGGCCGGTTCTGCAGGCTCGACACCACCGCCAGCAACACGGCCAGGTCAGCGCTGGTCTCGAGTACCTTGATGCCTCCCACCACATTGAGGAAAACATCCTGGTCGCCGGTAAAGAGTCCGCCATGGCGATGGAGCACCGCCAGAAGCATGGCCAGCCGGTTATGATCCAGCCCCACCGCTACGCGGCGTGGATTGCCCAGCGCCGAGTCATCCACCAGCGCCTGCACTTCCACCAGTATCGGTCGTGTCCCTTCCCATACCACCATCACCAGGCTTCCCGACGCCTGCTCTTCACTTCGCGAAAGGAAAATCGCGCTGGGATTCTTCACCTCTTTCAGCCCTTGCTCCAGCATGGCGAAAACCCCGAGCTCATTGACGGCGCCAAAACGGTTCTTCTGGCCGCGTAGGGTGCGAAAACGCGAGTCGGCGCCCCCTTCCAACAGCAGAGAAGCATCGATCATATGCTCCAACACCTTGGGGCCAGCCAAGGTGCCGTCCTTGGTGACATGCCCCACCAGTAACAGCACGGTGTTGGTCTGCTTGGCGAAGCGCGTCAAGGCAGCGGCGGACTCACGCACCTGGGCAACACCGCCCGGGGCCGAGCTGATGTCTTCAAGATGCATCGTCTGGATGGAGTCGATCACCAGTATTTCGGGACGCTCGCGCTCGGCAACCGCCAGAATGGTTTCCACGCTGGTCTCGGTGAGCATTTTCAACCCTTGGGTAGGAAGTTGCAGACGATGCGCACGCATGGCGACTTGAGCTAGCGACTCCTCCCCCGTCACATACAGGATGCGTCTCTCCTGGGCGAGTTTGCAGGCCGTCTGCAGCAATAACGTAGACTTCCCCGCCCCCGGGTTTCCGCCCAGCAGTACCGCGGATCCCGGCACCAGCCCCCCACCCAACACCCTGTCGAACTCGGCAAAGGTGGAAGAGAGGCGGGGGACTTCGCTCAAATCGACATTGGCCAGGTCCATGACTTCCCGTGACAGGTCTCCCGCATAGCCGCTACGCGCCGGAGAACCAGTAGCTGCTGCCCCGGGACGAGCGCTCGCCAGGCGGATTTCGCTCAGCGTGTTCCATTCCTGGCAACTACTGCACTGGCCCTGCCATTTGCGAAATTCCGCGCCACATTCAGTACACACGTAAGCGCTTTTGACCTTGGCCATGCCCGCCTCACCTCGTCTTTGGCTTTTGCCTTATGTGATTCATGACCTTACCGTAAGGTCATGAAAAAAGGCGGCTCAGGGCCGCCTTCTTGTCGTCTAGTGCGCTTGCAGCAACGAAAGTTAACAACAGCGAATCGATAACCGAAAGTTAACCACCAAGAGTTAACGACGAGTTATCAGCGGCGCTGCAAGCGCAGACCTTCCCCGTTCTGGAAACGGCGACGTTCCGGGTCGATCAACTCCAGAGTCTGCTCGTCAATGCGCAGGAAGTAATAGGTCTGGCCTTCGCCATTCGGGGTCAGCTCATAAACGGTTGCATTGGGGTTGGAAGGTGTACCCGTCAATACTTCCCAATTACCGGCATAGTTTTCGTCTGGCGGCGACTGGGGATGATTGCGATAGGTCGCCTCAAGCTCGAACGTACGCTCTTCCAGCGGGGCTTGCTCTTCACCCACCATGGTGACGTCCAGGTCGATACCATCACAATTGCGGCACGGTAGCGTGCCTTGGTAAGTGGCTTGAGAGATCTGCTCAGCCTGTGTATCGCTCTGCTCGGTAGGCCCGGCGGCGCAGCCCGCCAATAACGCCAACATGGCCGAACCGGCCAACAAACTCCTGAATTGCATAGGGTGCCTCCTTTTCGTGTTGACATATCTATACGCGACATTCAGCCCACGCTGAATACAGCATAACCGCTACAGCGGTTAACGCCCACCCCTGTCGTACCACCCGTTTGCCTGCATGCCGCTTGCGCTAATTCCCTGCTCAAGCGACCATGTTTGCATTCACCATTCATAGTCAGGATGTGTCATGAGCCATTTGTGGAGCCCCAATATCCGTGCGCTCACTCCATATATTCCCGGAGAGCAGCCCCGTGAGCGTGTCGTCAAGCTCAACACCAACGAAAATCCATACCCCCCCGCTCCAGGAGTGGGGGACGCGCTACGCAACTTTGCCATCGACCACTTACGCCTGTACCCCGACCCGACTTCGTCGGCACTCCGCCAGGTACTCGCTGACACTTACCGCGCCACCCCGGAGCAGGTGTTCGTCGGCAATGGCTCGGATGAAGTGCTGGCCTTTGCCTTTCAGGCCTTTTTCCAGCATGGCTTGCCCCTGGATGCCCCGGACATTACCTATAGCTTCTATCCTGTATACGCCAAGCTTTATGGAGTGGAACTCAGGACGCACCCCCTGACCGAGCAATGGGAAGTCGACCTGGAGGCGCTTGGGGCTGACAAGAGCCGTAGCGGTATCATTTTCGCCAACCCCAATGCTCCCACCGGCCACGCCCACTCCTTGGAAGCTATCACCGCCCTCCTCGAGCGAGTCACGGATCGCGTGGTATTGATCGACGAAGCGTATGTGGATTTCGGGGCGACAAGTGCCGTCACCTTGATTGAACGCTTTCCCAACCTGCTGGTGACCGGAACATTTTCCAAGTCACGCAGCTTGGCAGGTTTGCGGCTCGGCTATGCTCTTGGTTCAAGCGAGCTGATCGAGGGTCTCAAGCGGGTAAAGGATTCCTTCAACTCCTTCCCCGTGGACAGTCTGGCCAGTGCTGCGGGCATTGCCGCTCTGGAAGACCCCCAACACTTTCAGGCTTGCTGCGACCGTGTCATTACCACTCGCGAACGAACACGCCAGCGCCTGGAAGCCCTCGGATTCGAAGTCCTGCCTTCGAAAGCCAACTTCCTGCTGGCTAGGCATCCAAGGCATGAAGGAGCGCAATTGTTCATCGGTCTACGCGAGAGAGGCATTCTGGTGCGTCATTTCAATACCGCCGAACTTAACGAGTTCCTGCGTATATCCATCGGCACCGATGACGAGATGGATAGCCTCATGGAAGCACTGGAAGTCCTTTGCACTTGATTGACTTGCCCTTCGTCAGACGCCCCACGGAGGCCTGAGCATCTCGGGCAGCAGCGCCTGGTAGCACACCGGGCGCTGGAAGCTCAAAACTCTTCAACGCAGTTCTAATCCCACCAGAGTTTGCACATGTTTAAATGTTAATATAGGAACACACCCCTGCTCGGACCCCCTGAGAATGAACCTTCTTTCCCTTTTTCTCGGCACTCTGGAAGTTACGCTGCCGGTGTTTGCCATGGTATTTCTCGGCCTGGGACTCAAACGTATCGGCTGGATCGACCACGCCTTCATCACCACTGCCTCGTCGCTGGTGTTCAATGGCACCATGCCAACTCTGATTTTTCTCAGCCTGATCAATGCCGACCTGGACGTGGCGCTCAACCCACGCCTGCTGGGTTTCTTTACCTTGGCGACACTGGCATGCTTTCTGCTGGCCTGGGCATGGGCCATCTGGCGCATTCCCTACGCGGACCGTGGCGTCTACGTCCAGGGTGCCTTTCGCGGCAACTGCGGGATAATAGGACTGGCGCTGGCCGCCAGCATGTACGGCGATTATGGCTTGTCGGCCGGTGGGCTGCTGCTGGGGGTGGTGATACTCAGTTACAATATACTGTCGGTTTTCATCCTGTCTCGATATCAGGACCAGCGGCATATGAACTGGCGCAGCATCGCCGCGAATATCGCCCGTAACCCCTTGATTCTGGCCGTTGTGGTGGCCGTTCCGGTGACTGCCATGGGGCTGAGACTCCCCGTTTGGCTGATGCATACGGGTGAGTATTTCGCCTCCCTGACGCTACCGCTGGCATTAATTTGCATCGGCGCCACCCTCTCGCTGGGCGCGATCCAGGCATCGGGCCGACTCGCTGCGGGTGCTAGCGTGATGAAGATGGTCACCTTGCCAGCCCTGGCAACGACAGGCGCCTGGCTCGCGGGTTTCGAAGGTCGCGAACTTGGAGTGCTGTTTTTGTTCTTTGCCAGCCCCACAGCGGCAGCGAGCTTCGTGATGGTCAAGGCGATGGGCGGCAACGCCGTTCTAACGGCCAATATCATCGCCATTTCCACCCTGCTGGCCAGCATCACCATCACATTAGGCGCTTTCATTCTGGCCGTAGCGGGGCTTATCTGATATTGACTCAGATGGAAACCGACTTATAAAAACGATCACCCAAATCGAGCCGCTGTGTCTGGAGCTGACCTTTCCCCCAGAATCCGGTCCACCGCCAATGTGAGATTTCCGCTACGTTTACCCTGATAGCAGGAGATCTCACGATGAAACGTAACCGACATACCGACGAGCAGATCATCAGCATCCTCAAGGCCAACGAGCGCGGCGTCTCGATCGCCGAGTTGGCCCGGCAGAACGGCGTGACCGAGCAGACCCTCTACCGTTGGAAGGCCAAGTACAGCGGTATGGAGATATCGGAGGCCAAGCGCCTGCGCGAGTTGGAGACCGAGAACGCTCGGCTGAAGAAGCTGTTGGCGGAAAGCGCCCTCGACAATGCCGCGCTCAAGGAGATCGTCTCGGGAAAGTGGTAACGCCCGACGCGAAGCGGCACGCGGTGACGCACCTGGTGACAGGTGGCTGGCTCAGCCAGCGAGGCGCCTGCCGACTGCTGGGCCTGGCAAGATCGGTTGCTCGATACCAGGCCATGCCGCGTGAAGATGAACCGCTTCGGGCACGTCTACAAGCCTTGGCGACCTGCTATCCCCGTTACGGCTACTTGCTGCTGCATGCGCTGTTGAAGCAGGAGGGACTGGTGATCAATCGCAAACGCACCTACCGGCTGTACTGCGAGAATGGGCTTCAGGTCAGACCCCGTCGGCGCAAGCGGCTGGTGCGGCCCAGGGCGTCGATGGCACTACCGGACAGACCCAACCAACGCTGGTCGATGGACTTCGTGTCGGATCAGATGGCCTCGGGGCGTCGTTTCCGCGTGCTGAACATCGTGGATGACTTCAGCCGAGAGTGTGTCGGTCAATTGGTGGACACGTCCATTTCCGGTCATCGCTTGGCCCGGTTCCTGGACGAGATAGCGCAGCAGCGTTCGTTGCCAGCCTCGATTGTCTGCGATAACGGGCCGGAGCTGACCAGCAAGGCGATGTTCTTCTGGGCGCGTGAGCGGAAAGTCATCTTGGCCTTCATCCAGCCAGGCAAGCCGACACAGAACGCGTTCATCGAGAGCTTTAACGGCAAGTTCCGGGATAGTTGTCTTAATCAGCACTGGTTCCTGAGTCTTATCGATGCACGACACGAAATCGACCAATGGAGGACCCACTACCATCATGTCAGACCGCACAGTTCGCTGGGCTATTTGCCACCTGTGGTGTATGCCGAGCAGTGTGCCTGAAGCAGCGGTTCCTCACATTGGTAGCGGACCTAAACCAGGGGGAAGGTCAGCTAGGCATATGGAGAAAAACGAAAAGATCCAGGCGTCAGCTACGCACACAAAAAACCCAGCCGGGTGGCTGGGTTTTCTGCAGGATAAGTGCCTGACGATGACCTACTCTCGCATGGGGAAGCCCCACACTACCATCGGCGCTAAGCGGTTTCACTGCTGAGTTCGGCAAGGGATCAGGTGGTTCCCACTCGCTATGGTCGTCAGGCGTAACGGGTAATGCATATCATGCTGTGTCGTCCTGGTGTGTTGCCATTGACGTGTTTTGTGAGCGTCTCTGTCACTTCAAGCAAGCGTGTCGCTTACTCGTTGCGTATCCGGTTCTCTGCGTGTGTTCACACGCGATCGTTATCATTTTGAGCAGACCCCTTGGGTGTTATAGGGTCAAGCCTCACGGGCCATTAGTACACGTTAGCTCAACGCCTTGCAGCGCGTCCACACCGTGCCTATCGACCAGCTGGTCTCGCTGGGCCCTTCAGGAGGCTCGAGGCCTCGGGGATGTCTCATCTTGAAGGGGGCTTCCCGCTTAGATGCTTTCAGCGGTTATCCCGTCCGACCATAGCTACCCGGCAATGCCACTGGCGTGACAACCGGAACACCAGAGGGTCGTCCACTCCGGTCCTCTCGTACTAGGAGCAGCGCTTCTCAAACATCCAACGCCCACGGCAGATAGGGACCGAACTGTCTCACGACGTTCTAAACCCAGCTCGCGTACCACTTTAAATGGCGAACAGCCATACCCTTGGGACCGACTTCAGCCCCAGGATGTGATGAGCCGACATCGAGGTGCCAAACACCGCCGTCGATGTGAACTCTTGGGCGGTATCAGCCTGTTATCCCCGGAGTACCTTTTATCCGTTGAGCGATGGCCCTTCCATACAGAACCACCGGATCACTAGAACCTGCTTTCGCACCTGCTCGACGTGTCTGTCTCGCAGTCAAGCACCCTTATGCTCTTGCACTCATTGCACGATGTCCGACCGTGCTGAGGGTACCTTCGTGCTCCTCCGTTACGCTTTGGGAGGAGACCGCCCCAGTCAAACTACCCACCACACACTGTCCTCGATCCGGATCACGGACCTGAGTGAGAACGCCAATGATGCCAGGCTGGTATTTCAAGGTCGGCTCCCTGCGAACTGGCGTCCGCAGTTCCAAGCCTCCCAGCTATCCTACACAGGCAACAACAGCGTCCAGTGTGAAGCTATAGTAAAGGTTCACGGGGTCTTTCCGTCTAGCCGCGGGTACACCGCATCTTCACGGCGATTTCAATTTCACTGAGTCTCGGGTGGAGACAGCGTGGCCATCATTACGCCATTCGTGCAGGTCGGAACTTACCCGACAAGGAATTTCGCTACCTTAGGACCGTTATAGTTACGGCCGCCGTTTACCGGGGCTTCGATCAAGAGCTTCGGCCGAGGCCTAACACCATCACTTAACCTTCCGGCACCGGGCAGGCGTCACACCCTATACGTCCGCTTGCGCGTTAGCAGAGTGCTGTGTTTTTACTAAACAGTTGCAGCCACCTGGTATCTTCGACCGGTTCTCGCTGAAGCCGCGGGGGCTCTCACGATACGCCGGCGTGCCTTCTCCCGAAGTTACGGCACCATTTTGCCTAGTTCCTTCACCCGAGTTCTCTCAAGCGCCTGGGGATTCTCACCCTGACCACCTGTGTCGGTTTGGGGTACGGTCGCACATGATCTGGTGCTTAGAGGCTTTTCCTGGAAGCGTGGCATCAGTGACTTCCAGCCCGTGGGCTGTTCGTCTCGTGTCTCGGCCTTGAGGAACCGGATTTGCCTGATTCCTCAGCCTACTCACTTTCACCAGGACTACCAACGCCTGGCTCACCTAGCCTTCTCCGTCCCCCCATCGCAATCATGTCCGGTACGGGAATATTGACCCGTTTCCCATCGACTACGCCTTTCGGCCTCGCCTTAGGGGCCGACTCACTCTGCTCTGATTAGCATCGAACAGAAACCCTTGGTCTTCCGGCGAGGGAGTTTTTCACTCCCTTTATCGTTACTCATGTCAGCATTCGCACTCGTGATACCTCCAGCAGACTTCTCAATCCACCTTCATCGGCTTACACGACGCTCCTCTACCGCTCATCCTGAGGATGAACCCGTAGCTTCGGTACCTGGTTTAGCCCCGTTACATCTTCCGCGCAGGCCGACTCGACTAGTGAGCTATTACGCTTTCTTTAAAGGATGGCTGCTTCTAAGCCAACCTCCTAGCTGTCTGAGCCTTCCCACCTCGTTTCCCACTTAACCAGGATTTGGGGACCTTAGCTGACGGTCTGGGTTGTTTCCCTTTTCACAACGGACGTTAGCACCCGCTGTGTGTCTCCCACGCTGGCACTCACCGGTATTCGGAGTTTGCCTCGGGTTGGTAAGTCGGGATGACCCCCTAGCCGAAACAGTGCTCTACCCCCGGTGGTGATACGTGAGGCGCTACCTAAATAGCTTTCGAGGAGAACCAGCTATCTCCGGGCTTGATTAGCCTTTCACTCCGATCCACAAGTCATCCAAATCTTTTTCAACAGATCCTGGTTCGGGCCTCCAATTGATGTTACTCAATCTTCACCCTGCTCATGGATAGATCGCCCGGTTTCGGGTCTATTTCCAGCGACTGGTGCGCCCAGTTAAGACTCGGTTTCCCTACGGCTCCCCTATACGGTTAACCTCGCCACTGAAAATAAGTCGCTGACCCATTATACAAAAGGTACGCAGTCACCCAACAAGTGGGCTCCTACTGCTTGTACGCACACGGTTTCAGGATCTATTTCACTCCCCTCTCCGGGGTTCTTTTCGCCTTTCCCTCACGGTACTGGTTCACTATCGGTCAGCCAGGAGTATTTAGCCTTGGAGGATGGTCCCCCCGTCTTCAGTCAAGGTTTCTCGTGCCCCGACCTACTCGATTTCACATGATCAGATTTTCGACTACGGGGCTATCACCCGCTACGGCCGTGCTTCCCAGCACGTTCGTCTAATCAGTCTCATGCTTAAGGGCTACTCCCCGGTCGCTCGCCGCTACTGGGGGAATCTCGGTTGATTTCTTTTCCTCCGGGTACTTAGATGTTTCAGTTCCCCGGGTTCGCCTCGTACCCCTATGGATTCAGGATACGATACTCACCTGATGGTGAGTGGGTTTCCCCATTCAGAGATGTCCGGGTCGCAGGTTGTTTGCCACCTCGCCGAACCTTATCGCAGGCTTCCACGTCTTTCATCGCCTCTGGCTGCCTAGGCATCCACCGTGTGCGCTTCATTGCTTGACCCTATAACCCGAAGGAGTCTGAATCTCGCAATGATAACGATTGCCGGATACGCTTGAGACGTATCACAAAACAATTTACGTATAAACGTCTTAAAAAGACGTTTATGTCAGCATGATATACATTGTTAAAGAGCGACTGCTATGCGCAGTGATAAGGGTTCTTTCACGTTGAAAAAAGGAGAATATCTTTAAAAGACTTTTCTTTTTTCTTTTTAACGTGAGAAGAGCAAAACCCCTTATCACTGCGTATCAACAGCATTCTGATCAGGTAATTCATTGTGAGCGCTTGCCGCGAGGATGACGCATCGTTTAAGGAGGTGATCCAGCCGCAGGTTCCCCTACGGCTACCTTGTTACGACTTCACCCCAGTCATGAACCACACCGTGGTGATCGCCCTCTTGCGTTAGGCTAACCACTTCTGGTGCAGTCCACTCCCATGGTGTGACGGGCGGTGTGTACAAGGCCCGGGAACGTATTCACCGTGACATTCTGATTCACGATTACTAGCGATTCCGACTTCACGGAGTCGAGTTGCAGACTCCGATCCGGACTGAGACCGGCTTTTCGGGATTGGCTGACTCTCGCGAGCTCGCAACCCTTTGTACCGGCCATTGTAGCACGTGTGTAGCCCTACCCGTAAGGGCCATGATGACTTGACGTCGTCCCCACCTTCCTCCGGTTTGTCACCGGCAGTCTCCTTAGAGTTCCCGCCATTACGCGCTGGCAAATAAGGACAAGGGTTGCGCTCGTTACGGGACTTAACCCAACATTTCACAACACGAGCTGACGACAGCCATGCAGCACCTGTCTCTGCGTTCCCGAAGGCACCCCGGAATCTCTTCCGGGTTCGCAGGATGTCAAGGGTAGGTAAGGTTCTTCGCGTTGCATCGAATTAAACCACATGCTCCACCGCTTGTGCGGGCCCCCGTCAATTCATTTGAGTTTTAACCTTGCGGCCGTACTCCCCAGGCGGTCGACTTATCGCGTTAACTTCGCCACAAAGTGCTCAAGGCACCCAACGGCTGGTCGACATCGTTTACGGCGTGGACTACCAGGGTATCTAATCCTGTTTGCTACCCACGCTTTCGCACCTCAGCGTCAGTGTCAGTCCAGAAGGCCGCCTTCGCCACTGGTATTCCTCCCGATCTCTACGCATTTCACCGCTACACCGGGAATTCTACCTTCCTCTCCTGCACTCTAGCGTGACAGTTCCGGATGCCGTTCCCAGGTTGAGCCCGGGGCTTTCACAACCGGCTTATCACGCCGCCTACGCGCGCTTTACGCCCAGTAATTCCGATTAACGCTTGCACCCTCCGTATTACCGCGGCTGCTGGCACGGAGTTAGCCGGTGCTTCTTCTGCGAGTGATGTCTTTCCTCCGGGGTATTAACCCGAAGGCGTTCTTCCTCGCTGAAAGTGCTTTACAACCCGAGGGCCTTCTTCACACACGCGGCATGGCTGGATCAGGGTTGCCCCCATTGTCCAATATTCCCCACTGCTGCCTCCCGTAGGAGTTCGGGCCGTGTCTCAGTCCCGATGTGGCTGATCATCCTCTCAGACCAGCTACGGATCGTCGCCTTGGTGAGCCATTACCTCACCAACCAGCTAATCCGGCATAGGCTCATCCGATAGCGGGAGCCGAAGCCCCCTTTCTCCCGTAGGACGTATGCGGTATTAGCCTGGGTTTCCCCAGGTTATCCCCCACTACCGGGCAGATTCCTATGCATTACTCACCCGTCCGCCGCTCGTCAGCGGGAAGCAAGCTTCCCCTGTTACCGCTCGACTTGCATGTGTTAGGCCTGCCGCCAGCGTTCAATCTGAGCCATGATCAAACTCTTCAGTTTACAATCATTGCGGTTCTTGCTCTCCCGAAGGAGAAAGCGAACCAATCTTGGCTCAAGGTTTCAAACGAATTCACTGTGATACACCTAAGTGTATCTTGGTGTTCGCTTGCCTTGATATTTGGTGATTTATCACCCTCATCGGCAAGCGCCCACATGAATTACCTGATCAAATTGTTAAAGAGCTGTTTCGCTGCTGAACTTCAAGAGAAGTCACTGGCTTGCCGTTGAACTGGCTTGCCTCAGCGAGGAAGGCGTATTCTACGCATTTCCTGGTGATTGTCAACCGCTGATATCAGCGCGTGAAGCGAGCGATCAAAACTTCGCTAACTTCCTGACAATCCGAAGGTTTTCACCTTCATCCACCGCTGGAAACGCTTGGCGTCCCCGGCAGCGGATGCGTACTTTACGGATTCATGACGAGGTTGGCAAGGGATTTCTTACCCAAAAGTTCAATTGAGTGTCACACGGGCGTAGCGCTTCTTGCCAGCCTGGATCACGTAAGCCTTGCCCGTCGCCAGCATGGCGTCTTTTGCCACTACTTCACCGTCGACCTTGACGCGGCTATTGCCCAGCATGTCCTTGGCTTGGGCACTGTTGTTCACCAAGCCCGCCCGATTCAGCACAGCAGCGATCGGCGCTTGCTCACCACCTTCGAAATCTACCTCTACTTCCGGCAGGTCTGCGGGCAGCTCGCCGTCGGCCAGCTGGTTGCCTGCCGACTTGTGCGCATTGGCTGCCGCTTCGTCACCGTGGTAGCGGGCGATCAGTTCACGCGCCAGCTCCATCTTGATGTCTCGCGGGTTCGCCCCCTGCTCAACACTTTGCTTGAGCGCGTCGATCTCTTCGTTGGATTTCAGCGACAGCAGCTCGAAGTAACGCCACATTAAACTGTCCGGCATGGAGACAAGCTTGTTGAACATGGAGCCCGGCGCTTCGTCGACACCCACATAGTTGCCCAGCGACTTAGACATCTTCTGCACACCGTCGAGACCTTCGAGCAGCGGCATGGTGATGACGACCTGAGGCTCCTGGCCGAAGTGCTTTTGAATCTCGCGCCCCATCAGCAGGTTGAACTTCTGATCGGTACCGCCTAGTTCAACATCCGCTTCAAGAGCAACAGAGTCGTAGCCTTGCACCAGCGGGTAAAGGAATTCGTGGATGGCAATGGACTGGTTAGCCTTGTAGCGTTTTTCAAAATCATCGCGCTCCAGCATACGCGCCACGGTGCTTTGAGCGGCCAGTTCGATCATTTTGGCTGCTGTTAGTTCGCCAAACCACTCGGCATTGAAGCGTACCTCGGTCTTGTCCGGGTCGAGGATCTTGAAGACCTGTGCTTTGTAAGTCTCGGCGTTGGCTTTGACATCCGCTTCGGTCAGCGGCTTACGGGTCACGTTTTTACCTGTCGGATCGCCGATACGGCCGGTGAAGTCACCGATAAGAAAGATAACGGTGTGTCCCAGGTCCTGGAATTGACGCATTTTGGTCAACAGGACGCTATGTCCCAGATGCAGGTCAGGCGCCGTGGGATCAAAACCGGCTTTAATACGCAGCTTACGGCCTGAGGCCAGTTTCTTTTTCAGCTCATCCTCTATCAGGATTTCGTGCGTACCTCGCGCCAGCAGCGCTAAAGCCTGTTCCACCTCACTCATTACCAGTCTCCAAAATTGACCCAATAGCCCACCCGGGCAGTCCGGGATAAATAGCGCACGATGTTACCATGACCATACGCCAAGGTTGAGTCTTCAACAGCCACAACGAGCCACGAGATGAAAGCAGACACCAATCGTTATTACATCGGTCTCATGTCCGGCACCAGCCTGGACGGCATCGATGCCGCCCTGGTCTGCATGGAGGCAACGACGCCCCGCTTGATCGCCACTCACGCCGAAGCCATGCCAGATGAGCTGTATCAGCGACTGCTTGCCTTGTGCCACGCTCCATCAGTGAGTTTCGCCGAGCTGGCCCTGGCCGAGGCGGCCTTCTGCCGACTCCAGGCTCGCGCCGTGCAGACCCTGCTTGAAACCACAGGGATGCCACCAACGCAGATTCAGGCCATCGGCAGCCATGGGCAGACCATTGAACACGCTCCCGGCGGCCACGATGGCGGCCCGGCCTATACGTTGCAGCTAGATAATCCCAGCCTGCTGGCGGAACTGACCGGCTGCGCCGTAGTGGGAGATTTCCGGCGTCGTGATCTTGCCGCGGGCGGCCAAGCCGCACCCTTGGCACCAGCGTTTCATCAGGCCGTCTTCGCGTCTGAAGAACATCATCAACTGATCCTGAACCTGGGCGGTTTTGCCAACCTTACCTGGCTGCCTCCTCGCGCCAGCGAGAGAAAGCCGCTGGGCTTCGATACCGGCCCTGCCAACGTATTACTGGACGCCTGGTATCAGCGACATCAGGGGGGAAGATTCGATCATGACGGCCGCTGGGCCGCAAGCGGTTACGTGGATACCACCCTGCTCGAGCGCTTGCTGGCCGAGCCCTTCTTCCAGCAAGCTCCGCCCCGCAGTACCGGCCGGGAAATGTTTCATCTGCCTTGGCTGGAATCCCACCTTCGTGGCGCAGAGACCTCGGCGGATGTGCAGGCCACACTCGCCGAATTGACCGCGGCCAGCGTGGCTCAGGGGATCATCCAATTGGGCCTGGACGATACCGACCCGGTGGTGCTGATTCCCTGCGGAGGAGGAGCGCACAACCCCGATCTGCTTGCTCGCCTGGCAGGTTACGTACCGAACATAGCATTGCGGGACAGCGCCGACTGGGGATGGCCAGCGGACTGGATGGAAGCCGGCGCTTTCGCCTGGCTCGCGCACCAACGGCTACACGGCTTGCCCGGCAACCTCCCCTCGGTCACCGGCGCCCGAGGGCCACGTATCCTGGGCGGCATCTACGCGCCGTGATCAGTAATCTTCTTCGTCGCGCAGGGCCAGCTGGCTCGGCGCCTCCGCGGCGGGCACAACATCCCTATGCTCGCCAAACTTGATCATCATGCGCAGATCGTTGGCGGAATCGGCATGCGCCAGGGCCACTTCCTCGCTGATGAGATCGGCACGGTAGAGATCAAAAAGCGCCTGATCGAAGGTCTGCATCCCGCCATCACGGGACTTTGCCATCGCCGGCTTGATTTCTCCCACTGCCCCCTTGCTGATCAGGTCGGCGATACGCGGAGACTGCAACATGATCTCGATGGCCGGATAGCGACCGCCGCCCACCCTGGGCATGAGCTGCTGCGCCACGATCGCCTTGAGATTGAGCGATAGGTCCATCCATATCTGTTCATGACGCTCGTGAGGAAAGAAGTTGATGATACGATCGAGCGCCTGGTTGGCATTGTTGGCGTGCAGCGTCGCCAGGCACAGGTGTCCGGTTTCAGCAAAGGTCAAGGCATGCTGCATGGTTTCCCGGGTGCGAATCTCGCCGATCAGAATCACATCCGGCGCCTGGCGCAGGGTGTTCTTCAGCGCCACCTCGAAGGACTCGGTATCGATGCCGACTTCTCGCTGATTGACGATGGCCTTCTTGTGCGGGTGAATATATTCGATGGGATCTTCCACACTGATGATATGCCCACCGATGGTCTCGTTGCGCTGCTGGATCATCGCTGCCAAGGTCGTCGATTTCCCTGTGCCGCTCCCTCCCACCACCAGTACCAGGCCGCGCTTGGCCTGCGCCAGGTCGGCCAGTTGCGGCGGGACGCCCAGCTCATCCAGCCGGGGGATTTCCAGCGAGATGCGCCGGATCACCATCGCCATCTGGTTGCGCTGCTGGAAGGCACTCACGCGAAAGCGCCCCTTTTCGCCCAGGCTCAGGGCGAAATTCGCCTCTCGGTCCTGATGGAACCGCCCCCGCAGCCCCTCCGGCAGCGTGACACCGACCAACTCGCTGACCTGATGCTGGCTCAGGCAGTGCTTGCCCAGCGGTACCAGGCCCTGAGCCATCTTCAAACTCGGCGGGGCACCCGCCGAAATCAAAAGGTCCGACGCCTGCTGTGTCACCATGATATCGAGCAGTTGATGCAGCCACTGGATCGGCGTCAGGCTTCCCTCGTGAGCTTCAGTCATGTCTTGTTGTCCTTCGCGCTAACTGACGGCAGGCCTCTATAAAGCCAAGTCGCCCTTGGCACGGGCTTGTGCCTCTTCGACGCTGACCACACCCTCTTTCACCAGCCGTTCCAACGAGGAGTTCAGTGTCTGCATGCCCAGGTTGCCGCCGGTCTGGATAGCGGAGTAGATCTGCGCCACCTTGTCTTCGCGGATCAAGTTACGCACCGCCGCTGTGGCGACAAGGATTTCATGGGCCGCCACGCGCCCGCCGCCCTGACGCTTGAGCAACGATTGCGATATTACCGCCTGCAGCGACTCCGACAGCATCGAACGCACCATGGCCTTCTCCTCGCCGGGGAAGACATCGATGATGCGGTCGATGGTCTTGGCCGCCGAGGTGGTGTGCAGTGTACCGAAGACCAGGTGGCCGGTTTCCGCTGCGGTAAGCGCCAGACGAATGGTTTCCAGGTCGCGCAACTCACCCACCAGGATGACATCCGGATCTTCACGCAGCGCGCTGCGCAGCGCCTGGGCGAAACCATGGGTATCGCGATGCACTTCACGCTGGTTGATCAGGCAACGTTTGCTGGTATGCACGAACTCGACCGGGTCCTCGATGGTGAGGATATGCTCGAAGCGCTTGTCGTTTATGTAATCGATCATCGCCGCCAGGGTAGTGCTTTTACCCGAACCGGTTGGACCCGTCACCAGTACCAGCCCACGGGGCAACATCGCCAGTCGCTCGAACACCTCCCCCAGGCCGAGATCCGCCATGCTCGAGACCTGACTGGGGATGGTGCGAAATACCGCGCCAGCGCCACGCGCCTGGTTGAAGGCATTGACGCGAAACCGCGACACCCCCGGCACTTCGAAGGAAAAGTCCGTCTCCATGTGCTCTTCATAGTCACGCCGCTGGCGATCCCCCATGATGTCGTAGATCAGCTTGCGCACCTCGCTATTGTCCATGGCGGGAACATTGAGTCGGCGAATATCGCCGTCAACGCGTATCATCGGCGGCAGGCCCGCCGACAGGTGCAGGTCCGACGCATTCTGTTTTGCCGAAAACGCCAGCAGTTCGGTAATATCCATTCCACTTCCCCAGCTGCGGTAAGGTTGATTGAGTATGACAGACATCGCGCTCCCCGAGTCACTCGCCGCTGCTCGCGAACGCCTGCATGTGGCACTGGAAAACGCCGGACGACCGATCAACGACGCGCGACTGCTGGCGGTAAGCAAGACCAAGCCCGCCGACATGATCCGCCAGGCCTGGCAGCTCGGCCAGCGCGAATTCGGCGAAAACTACTTGCAGGAGGCGCTGGACAAGCAGGCCCAGCTCGCCGATCTCGAGGGGCTCGTCTGGCATTTTATCGGCCCCCTGCAGTCCAACAAGACCCGCGCCGTCGCGGAACGCTTCGACTGGGTACACAGTGTCGACCGTGCCAAGATCGCCCGGCGGCTCAGCGAACAGCGCCCGACAGAGTTGCCCCCCTTGAACGTATGCATTCAGGTCAATATGAGCGGGGAAACCTCTAAGTCAGGTGTATCACTCGACGAGCTTTCGCAACTGGCGAGCGAGATCGCCGGGTTGCCGAACTTGAATTTACGCGGCCTGATGACGATTCCCGCACCGACAGAGACACTTGAAGCCCAGCGCAAACCGCTGGCCGCCCTGCGCGAGGCCTTCCTGCAGCTCAAGCAAGCGTTTCCCGACGCGCCCCTGGATACTCTCTCGATGGGCATGAGCGACGACCTGGAAGCCGCCATACTCGAAGGCGCCACCCTGGTCCGCCTGGGCACGGCCATCTTTGGCGCACGCGGCAGCGCAAGCGAAACGTAATTTTCATGCCGGTACTGCCGGCGGCAATCCTCTCAACAGGACATAAAAACTTACATGGCGACTAACATCACCTTCATCGGCGCCGGCAACATGACGGGCGCCATCATCGGCGGCCTGATCGACAGCGGCGTATCCCCGGCGGCCATCACCGCCACCTCCCCCAGCGAATCCATGCTGGCGCCGGTCAAGACACGCTACGGCATTACTACCCATACCGATAATCAAGAGGCGATAAGCGGTGCCGATATCGTGGTACTGGCGGTCAAGCCGCAAATCATGCGCGACGTGTGCAAGGAGCTTCGCGACAGCATTCAGCGCGAACGGCCGCTGGTCATCTCGATCGCTGCCGGACTCGATGCAGACACCATCGACGGCTGGCTGGGTGGCGGCCTGGCCGTGGTACGCTGTATGCCCAATACGCCATCCCTGGTGGGTTATGGCGCCAGCGGCCTATTCGCCAATGCGGCGGTCAGCGAGCAGCAGCGCCAGGATGCCACCCAGCTCATGCAAGCCGTGGGTATCGTCGAATGGGTCGAAGAGGAAGCCTTGCTGGATGCCGTCACCGCCGTTTCCGGCAGCGCTCCCGCCTATTTCTTTCTGATGTTCGAAGCCATGGAAGAGGCCGGGACACGCCTCGGCCTTCCCGCTGACACGGCAAGACGCCTGGCGATCCAGACGGCAATGGGTGCGGCACGCATGGCCGCTCAGAGTGAAAGCGACCCCGCCACCCTGAAGAAGAACGTCATGTCGCCCGGCGGAACCACCGAACGCGCCATCGAGCACATGGAAAGCGCCCACCTGCGCGACATCATCGAAGACGCCATGCAGGCCTGCGCCGCCCGCGCCCAGGAAATGGCCAAGGAACTCAGCGGCGAATAAACGCCAACGGACTGTAATGGAGGTGCCTCATGGGCAACCAATTGGGAAGTGCCGGCCTGATGCTGGTCAACACCCTGATCAACATTTACCTATTCTTGTTGATGCTGCGATTTCTGCTGCAAGCGTCGCGAGCGGACTACTACAATCCGCTGAGCCAGTCGGTGGTGAAGATCACCCAGCCGGTGGTCGGACTGTTTCAGGGCTTTCTCGGCCCGGTGGCCTGCCGCTTCGACCTGGCCACGCTAGCCGCCGGTTTCGTGCTCAAGGTGCTGACCATGGTGGCGATCTTCCAGGTGATCGGTGTCGGCTTCCCGCCTGTCGCCGGGTTGCTCATCGCCGGGGTGGCGGCCCTTGCCAATGCCATTCTGAAGATCTACTTCTTTGCCCTGATCGTCATGATCATCCTCAGCTGGGTCGCGCCCAATGCCAACCATCCGGGGGCGATGCTAGTGATGCAACTGGTCGAGCCGATCATGGCGCCGGTGCGCAAGGTCATTCCGCCGCTGGGCATGATCGATCTTTCTCCCATCGTGGTTTTCATCGCGATCAATCTGATCGATGGCCTCGTGGTGGGGTCGTTGATTCGTGCGGCGGGTATTTCCGGCGCTCTGGTCGGCTTATGATTAACACTTCCTGCTGGACACGGATTTCTTGATGCCTGACTCATCTGTTACCGCCTCGGAGCCCCTGCCACGGAGTTCCGTCGGTCTCGTCACCCCGCAGATCGCCCATTTCGACACCCCCTTGCCGCTGGCCTGCGGCAAGGTGCTGCCAGCCTACGACCTGGTGTACGAGACCTACGGCACCTTGAATGCCGAGCGCAGCAACGCCGTGCTGATCTGCCATGCTCTGTCCGGCCATCATCATGCGGCGGGCTACCACAGTGCCGATGAAGCCAAGCCCGGCTGGTGGGATGCCCATATCGGTCCCGGCAAATCCATCGATACCGATCATTTCTTCGTCGTTTCCCTGAACAATCTCGGCGGTTGCCACGGCAGTACCGGCCCCACCAGTCCCAACCCGGAAACCGGGCGCCAATGGGGGCCGGACTTTCCCATGGTCACGGTCAGCGACTGGGTCAAAAGCCAGGCGCGCCTGGCGGATCACCTGGGCATCGAGCGCTTTGCCGCCGCAGTGGGCGGCAGCCTGGGCGGCATGCAGGTTCTGCAGTGGACCATGGCCTACCCCGAACGGGTCGCCAATGCGGTGGTGATCGCCGCCACACCGAGGCTTTCCGCGCAGAACATCGCCTTCAACGAAGTCGCGCGCCAAGCCATTCGCTCGGATACCGAATTTCATGACGGTTGGTACGGCGAACAGCACACCGTGCCCAAGCGGGGTCTGAAGCTGGCGCGCATGGTGGGGCATATCACCTATCTTTCGGAAGACGCCATGGGTCACAAGTTCGGCCGCGACCTGCGCAGCGAAGATCTCAATTTCGGTTACGACGTCGAGTTTCAGGTGGAGTCCTATCTGCGCTACCAGGGCGATGCCTTTTCCACCACCTTCGATGCCAATACCTACCTGCTGATGACCAAGGCGCTGGATTACTTCGATCCCGCCGCCATTCACGGCGGTGACCTGGCCCGTGCCCTGGCACCGGCCCAGTGCCCATTTCTGGTGGTGAGCTTCACCACCGACTGGCGCTTCCCTCCCTCGCGTTCCCGCGAACTGGTCGATGCTCTGATCAGCGCCGGCAAGCCGGTGAGCTACGCCAATATCGATTCGCCCCACGGCCACGATGCGTTCCTGCTTCCGGAGCCGCGCTATTGCGCCGTCTTCAGCGCCTACATGAACCGGGTCGCACGCGACTTGGGCTTACCGGAGATATCATGATGCGTGCGGATCTGGAACTGATTTACGACTGGGTGCCCGAAGGCGCTCACGTCCTCGATCTCGCCTGTGGCGATGGTGTGCTGCTGGATACCCTGTCGCGCCGCAAGCAGGTTACCGGCTACGGCCTGGAGATCGACCCCGACGGACTTACCGCTTGTGTGTCACGGGGCGTCAGCGTCATCGAACACAACCTGGACGACGGCCTGGGCAGCTTTGCCGATAATACCTACGACCTGGTGATCATGACCCAGGCGCTGCAGGCGCTACGCCGCCCGGACAGGATGCTCGACGAGATGATGCGTGTCGCCAGGGAGGGCATCATCACCTTTCCCAATTTCGCCTACTGGCGTCACCGCGTGTACCTGGGTATCCGCGGCTACATGCCGGTTTCCAAGTCGTTGCCCCACGCCTGGTACGACACGCCCAATATTCACCTCTCCACGTTCAATGATTTTGAACACCTGTGCCGTGAGAAGGGTCTGATGATCGTCGATCGCGCCGTCGGTGTGGGGGACCACCGAGGCCACTGGTCTTCACGCCTCTGGCCCAATCTGTTCGGCGAGATCGCCATCTTCCGCGTCCGCCGCCGACCTTAACTTGTCTACAGGAGACCTTGGAATGTTACGTCGCTTCCTGGCACGCGCCAGTTTCGCCCTCACCCTGACACTGGGATTGGGCGGCCCCGCCCTGGCCGAGCAGTACACCCAGGTGGGCGATTTTGAAATCCACTACAATGCCGTCAACACCAGTTTCCTGACGCCGGAAGTGGCGCAAGCCAACAACATCCAGCGCAGCCAGGGGCTGGCGCTGCTCAATGTCAGCGTCCGTGAGGTTCAGGAGGAAGGCGATACACGAGCGGTCAATGCCGGCGTCGAGGGAACGGTCAGCGGATTGACCGGGGAAGCCCAGAACCTGGCCTTCCGTACGGTCCACGACGGTGACTCGACGTATCATCTCGCCACCTTCCGCATCCGCGAGGACGAGCCCATGCGCTTCGATCTCGACGTACGTTACGACCGCAATGCCGAGCCCGTCGAGATCAGCTTTATCCAACGCTTCTATCTGGAGCGATAGTACTGGAGCGGACACGATAGCGGCGCAAGCGATAAGCTCAACTAGGCCCAGCGGATCGGCA
The DNA here is from genome assembly GCF_039691755.1 of Halomonas sp. Bachu 37. Classification (NCBI taxonomy): domain Bacteria; kingdom Pseudomonadati; phylum Pseudomonadota; class Gammaproteobacteria; order Oceanospirillales; family Halomonadaceae; genus Halomonas; species Halomonas kashgarensis. The sequence goes on from NZ_CP137552.1 coordinate 2,845,305, forward strand.
CAGGGGCGGCCAGAGCAACGCCTTCCGGCCGCCCCTGCTGGCGGGTGAAACTCACGCGATATGCCAGCAGTTCCACTCCCGCCCTGGCTGCTTCATGCAGCGCCCGGGCATAGACCGGGTCGATATGTTCGGCGGCAGCGACGTCGTCGATTCCTTCATGGGCCACGCAGAACAGCAGCACGGCCCTGCGTCCTGCCTTTGCCAACTCGGCCAGGCTCGCCAGATGCTTGGTGCCACGAACGCTTACCGCATCGGGAAAGTAGCCATGGCCGTCCGGCTCCTTCAAGGTGACCTGTTTTACTTCTACGTAGGCCTCTCCCCGTTCGGCATCCGCCAGTTTGAAATCCAGTCGGGCGTCATTCACCTTGACCTCCCGGCGCAGCTCGGAATACCCCTTCAGGGGAGTCACGACACCAGACTGCAAGGCGGCCTCGACGATGCGGTTGGTGCGTCCGGTATGCACCGAGGCCAGGGCGGTGGTGCCGTCGTCTTGCGCCAGCTCGATCAATTCCCAGGTCCAGGCCAGCTTGCGTTTGGGGTTGTCGCTGGCGGAGAGCCACACGCGGCTACCCGGGACGTTGACCGCACGCATGGAACCGGTATTGGGGCAGTGCGCCAGCACCTCGCGCCCATCGTCCAGGCGGATATCGGCCAGAAAACGCTTGTAGCGCCGCAACAGCACCCCGGGCACCAGTGGCGGGTAAGCCACCATCACAAGCGTTCCACAAAGCGTGCCAGACGGGCCACGGCCTCCTCCAGCCGCGCCTCCTCGGTGGTAAAGGCGATGCGCACATGGTGCTCCCCTCCCCGCACGGCAAAGTCGATGCCCGGCGTGATCGCCACGTTCTCCTCCTCCAACAGCCGTTGGCAGAACGTCTGGCTATCGCGGCTATAGCGGGAAATATCCAGCCACAGGTAGAAAGCGCCCTGGGGCGCCAGGGTGGGAGCCAGCCCCAGCGGCGCCAGCCCGGCAAGCAGCGTATCGCGGCGCTGCTTGAGAACGGCCCGCCGATGCTCGAGGATTTCCCGGCTCTGGGGTGTGAAAGCGGCCAGGGCGGCGTGCTGCGAGGGAGTCGGCGCGGCCAGGAACACGTTCTGGGCCAGCCGGGTCAAGGGTTCCACCGCCGCCTCGGGCGCCACCAGCCAACCCAGGCGCCAGCCCGTCATGCCGAAATACTTGGAGAAGCTGTTCACCACGAAGGCATCCGGTGTCAGCGCGGTGGCGGAAAGCGGCACGGAGTCGTAATTCAAACCCTGGTAGATTTCATCCACCAGTAGATGCCCGCCGCGTTGGCCAACCTGGTCGATCACGGCCTTGAGCGGCCCCGCTTCCAGGGTGTGCCCGGTGGGGTTGGACGGCGAGGCGAGCATCGCCAGGCGCGTGTTCTCACGCCAGTGCTGCGCGACAAGCGATGCATCAAGTTGCCAGCCGCTGCTGGCATCAACGCTGACCGTATCCACTTCGGCACCGGCCAGGGCCATGAAATGGCGATTGCAGGGATAGTTGGGGTCTGCCATCAAGACCCGGTCGCCGGGCCCAGCCAACAGCTGGCTGGCCAACAGCAACGCGCCGGAGGCGCCCGGCGTGACCAGAATTCGCTCCGGCGCCACCACGGCATCGAAATGCTCGGCATAGTGGCGGGAAATGGCCTCACGCAGGGCCGGCAAGCCGGCGGCCGGGGTATACCGCGTGGCCCCGGCATCCAGGGCCTGCCGCCCGGCGTCCAGTACCGGCGCTGGGGTGGGGAAGTCAGGCTCCCCGACTTCCAGGTGAATGACATCGTGTCCGGCGGCTTCGCGTGCCTGGGCCAGTTCCAGCAAGTGCATGACCCGAAACGGGGCAACCAGGTTGACGCGGGGATTCCAGGCCATATCGACTTCCTTAAATTGTGACGCTTTCGGGTACGCTCGAGCAGCGCTGACCCGAGTTAGCCTAATGTATCAAAGCGCACCATTATGCTTGCAAAGCGTTCGATTTTCAGCTAAACAAGCATCCCTTTGGCGTGAAATCCTCGGCCTTGCCGGGATTGATCAGCAGTCACCATCGTCACGAGGCACTCCCATGCCAGTAGCGGAAAAAGCGTCAGCGCAACAGAAAACAGAAACGCTCGATAAATTCACCCCGTATGAGCCGGCCCCGGGTGAGGAGTACATGAACGAGCAACAGCTGGAACATTTCCGGCAGATCTTGCTTGGCTGGAAGCGGGACCTCATGGAAGAAGTGGATCGTACGGTGCGGCATCTTCAGGAGGATGCCAACAACTACGCCGACCCCGCCGACCGTGCCACCCAGGAAGAAGGCTTCAGCCTGGAGCTGCGCACCCGGGACCGCGAGCGCAAACTGCTCAAGAAGATCAACGAAACCCTGGACATGATCGATGAGGACGATTACGGCTTCTGCGAAGCCTGTGGCGTCGAAATCGGTATCCGGCGCCTGGAAGCCCGCCCCACGGCCACCCTGTGTGTCGACTGCAAGACCTTGGCGGAACTCAAGGAAAAGCAGCTGGGTAGCTGACCGGGGCAAGGCTTGCGCAAATCGCAACCGCGCACTTGAACGGGCACCCTAGGGTGCCCGTTTGCATGTTGACCCGAGAAACCGATCCAGAGATTTCGACCCAGAGACCGACCCTGAGACTGACCCTGAGATAGGCATGACGCATTCAAGCGCATATCGTGGCCGTTTCGCTCCCACGCCGTCAGGCCCGCTGCATTTTGGCTCCCTGGTGGCGGCATTGGGAAGTTTTCTCGATGCCCGCGCGGCGGGTGGGGAATGGTATGTCCGTATCGAGGACATCGATCCACCCCGCTGCCCCGCCGGGGCGGATGACACCATCTTGCGCCAGCTCGAACGCTTCGGCCTGGAGTGGGACGGCACGGTGATGTACCAGAGCCGGCGCGACGCGGCCTACGCCGAGACTCTCGAGCGCCTCGAGCAGCTCGACTTGGTCTATCCTTGCAGTTGCTCGCGCAAGCAGTGGCGTGACTACCCCATCTATCCCGGCTGGTGCCGCACGGCAGTGTGCGACCCGCGCAAGCCCCAGGCCTGGCGCTTGCGCAGCGACAGGGGCGCCTGTCCTCATCAGTGGACGGATCGGCTTTTCGGCGTGCAGAACCTTGACCCGGAAGCGCTCGGCGATGTGGTGCTCCGGCGCAAGGATGGGCTGTGGGCCTACCAGCTGGCGGTGGTGGTCGATGACGGCGCGCAGCACATCACCGACGTGGTGCGCGGCGTAGACCTACTCGACAACACGCCCTGGCAGCGGCTGCTGCAACACGCCCTGGGATTGCCCGAGCCTCGCTACCTGCACCTGCCGTTGATCGTGACCAGCGAGGGCCAGAAACTCTCCAAGCAGAATCTGGCCCCGGCCCTGCCCGAGCAGCCGGATCGGATTCGCCGCCTGCTGGTCCAGGCCTTGCAGGCGCTCGACCAGGCGCCCCCCGCCGAACTGGCCGAGGCCGATGTCGCCACGCAACTGCAGTGGGCGATTTCCCACTGGCGGGTGGACGCCCTGCGACCGTCACCCCACCGCGTGCAAACGACACACGCCCAGGAGTAATCGCGTATGTACGTCTATCGGATCATGCTGTTTCTGGTATTCAGCGGCTATCTGTTTTCACCGCTGCTGATGAGCGGCTGGGGGGACCCGGACGTCGTCTGGTATCGGCCCTTTGCGATCTGGGGCGGGCTGATCGCCCTGAGCCTGTGGCTGGAACAGAAAAGGAAATTGGATGAGCGGTGAGCTGATCGCGCTGCTGGCGCTCGGTTTCGGCTACCTTGCGCTGCTGTTCGGCTGCGGCCTGGGGGTGGAACGCGGCTGGATTCCGGTACGCATCGTCCGTCATCCGGCGGTGTACACCCTGGCTCTCGGGGTCTACGCCAGCGCCTGGGCGGTGTATGGCAGCCTGGAGCTGGCCGCCAGTGCCGGATACGGCTATCTGGCTTATTACCTGGGCATTGCTGGCGCCTTTCTGCTGGCCCCGGTGCTGCTCGTACCCATCCAGCGCATCACGCGAACCTATCAGTTGGCGTCACTGGCGGACCTGTTCGCCTTTCGATTCCGTACCCGTTGGGCCGGCACCCTGATTACGCTGATCAGCCTCCTCGCGGTGTTACCGCTTCTCGCCTTGCAGGTCAAAACCCTGGGCGAAGCCATTCAGCACATGACCGGCATCGCCAACCCCGGCTGGGTGGCGTTATCCCTGTGTAGCGGCATCGCCCTGTTTGCGGTGGTGTTCGGCGCTCGCCACAGCCATCTCCATGCCCGTCACGATACGCTTCTGGCCACGATCGCCTTCGAGTCCATCGTCAAGCTGGCCGCCATGCTGGGGCTGGGACTCGTCGCCCTGTTTGTGGTCTTCGACGGCCCGGCGGATCTCCAGCAGTGGCTGCAGGGGCCGGGGTTGGCGACACAGGCAGCCACGCCACGCCTGGACCCGACCCAGTGGCGCACCCTGCTGTTGCTGTTCTTTGCCGCGGCCTTTCTGATGCCGCACATGTTCCATATCACCTTCGCCGAAACCCTGTCGCGGCGTACCTTGTTGCAGGCCGGCTGGACGTTGCCGCTGTTCCTCCTGCTCATGGCGCTTCCGGTTCCGTTGATACTCTGGGCCGCCCAGGCGCAGGGCAGCACCGAGCCGTTGGCTCCCGCCTACGCCGCCTATGCCCTGTCGCAAAGCTGGTGGGTGGGGGCGCTGGCATTCGTCGCCGGCCTGGCCGCCGCCAGTGGCACCATGATCATCATATCCCTGGCCCTGTCGGGGATGATCCTCAACCATATCGTGCTGGTGGCGCACCCGCCGGAAGCGCGCCCCGACCTCTACGGCTGGCTGCGCTGGCTGCGTCGGGGTCTGGTCGTCGCCGTGGTGCTGGGCGGCTGGGTCTTCTATCGCACCGTGGGAGTGAACCATGACCTGACCGCCCTGGGATTGACGGCGTTCGTGGGCATGGCCCAGTGCCTGCCCGGCATGCTGGCGCTGCTGTACTGGCCGGGCGCCAATCGCAACGGCATGATAGCGGGGCTGGCCGCAGGAATTGCCATATGGCTATGGGGCCTGTGGTTACCGTTGCTGTTCGAGCTCCCCCTGCCAACCCTGCCGATTCCTCTGGACGCCTTGGCCCAGACGCCCCACTGGTATCAGATCACGCTGATATCACTGGCCGGCAACCTGATCATGCTGATGACCGTTTCGCTGTTTACCCGCACCTCCGCAGGAGAGAAAGCCGCGGCCGAAGCTTGCTCGGTGGACGCCGTCATCCGCTCCAAGCGCCTGCCACTGGAAGCCGTCACCGCTGCCGATTTCCCCCACCAACTGGCCCAAGCGCTAGGTGACGACGCAGCCCGGCGAGAGGTCACCCGGGCCCTGAAAGCCCTGGGCCTGGAGGAGAACGAGCGCCGCCCCTATGCCCTGCGTCGCTTGCGCGACCGCATCCAGGCCAACCTTTCGGGACTGATGGGACCCTCGGTGGCGCGGGATATCGTCGACCGCTACCTGCCCTACCGTCACGACGGCAGTACCGCCACCGACGACATTCATTTCGTCGAAAGCCGCCTCGAGGCCTATCGTTCACGCCTGACCGGCCTGGCCAGGGAGCTGGATGGCCTGCGCCGCCATCACCGCCGTACGCTGTCACACCTGCCGCTGGGGCTATGCATCTTCGGTGACGATGACGAGCTGGTCATGTGGAATGATGCCCTGGCCGAGCTTTCCGGCATCGAAGGCGACAGCATCATCGGCGCAAGACGCGACAGTCTTCCCGCTCCCTGGCCGGACCTGCTCGGCAGAGCGCTCACCGGCGATCGCACCCCGTTGTACAAGCAGCCGGCCACGATAAAAGGACGACCGCGCTTTCTCACGTTGCACAAGGCAGTGCTCAGCGACCACGATAGCCGTGGAGGCAGCGTGATCCTGATCGAGGATCACACCGAAATGAAATGGCTGGAGGATGAACTGGTGCATGCCGCTCGCCTGGCGTCCATCGGCCAATTGGCGGCGGGGGTGGCCCATGAGATCGGCAACCCGATCACCGGCATTTCCTCCCTGGCGCAAAACCTGCGTTACGATACGGACGATCCGGCACTTCTGGAAACCGCCAACCAGATCCAGCAACTCACCGAACGGGTAACGCGCATCGTCAATTCGCTGGTCGGTTTCGCCCATGGCGGCCGCCAGGCGACACCGCTACCCGATACGCCAGCTTCGCTATCCAGCATCAGCCGGGAAGCCTTGCACTTGATCCACCTGGCACGCTCGGGCGAGGATGTGGAATTCATCAACGCCTGTCCCGCCGACCTGACGGTCAGGGGGGACGCCCAGCGGCTGATGCAAGTGATGGTGAACCTGCTGAGCAATGCCCGCGATGCCTGCGCTGCAGGTGGTCGAGTCATTATCGAAGCCGGCGCGCAAGGGGCTCAGGCCTGGTGGCAAGTGACCGATGACGGCCCCGGCATCGACCCGGCCATCCGCGAGCACGTGTTCGAGCCGTTCACCACCACCAAGAGCGCTGGGAAAGGAACCGGTCTCGGCCTGTCGCTGGCTTATCAGATCGTGGCCGAGCATGAAGGGAAAATCGAGATTTTTTCTCCCGTTCCCGGTGACAACCGCGGCACCCGCCTTAGGGTGTGGCTGCCGCTCTACCCACAGGATGCCCTGCTCGCTCATGCGCCGAATACTGATTGTTGAAGATGAAGCCATCATTCGTAGCGCCCTGCGTCGCCTGCTGGAGCGCCAATCCTATGCGGTCAGCGAGGCCGGCAGCGCGGAAGAGGCCCGGGCGCTGGCGCTCGATGAATTCGACCTGATCATCAGCGACCTGCGACTTTCCGGCGATCCGGGTACGGCACTGATCGCGGCGGCGGCACCGATCCCGGTGCTGATCATGACCAGCTACGCCAGCATGCGCTCGGCGGTGGACGCCCTGAAGCTCGGGGCGGTGGACTACGTCGCCAAGCCCTTCGACCACGATGAGCTGCTGGAAACGGTGGCGCGCATTCTGCATCAACGCGCCAGCCTGGAAAGCGTGCCACCGGCCGTTACCGTCGAGGGCGGCTGCCGCCAACCGATGATCGGCGACTGTACCGCCATGCAGCAGGTCTATACGCGAATCAGCAAGACCGCTCCCGCCGATGTCACGGTACTGATCCAGGGCGAGTCGGGGACTGGCAAGGAGCTGGTCGCCCGAGCACTGCACCAGCAAAGCAAGCGTGCTGGCGCTCCGCTTATCTGCGTCAATTGTGCGGCGATACCGGAAACGCTGATCGAGTCCGAGCTATTCGGTCACGAAAAAGGTGCCTTCACCGGTGCCAGCGCCGCCCGTACCGGCCTGGTCGAAGCCGCCGACGGGGGCACCCTGTTCCTCGACGAAATCGGCGAATTGCCGCTGGATGCCCAGGCACGCCTGTTGCGGGTGCTTCAGGAAGGCGAGATCCGCAAGATCGGCTCGGTGGAAACCCGCCATGTCGACGTGCGCCTCATTGCCGCTACCCACCGCGACCTTCGCGCGCTATCCAAAAGCGGCGAATTCCGCCTCGACCTCTACTATCGCCTGAATGTGATGCAGATAGATCTGCCCCCGCTGCGCGAGCGCGAAGACGACGTGCTGAAGATCGCCGATATTCTGCTCGAAAAAGCCTGCAAGCGGCATGGCCGTGAAGGTTTGCGCCTGTCACGCGCCGCTCGACAGGATCTTCACGATTATCCGTGGCCGGGTAATGTGCGGGAGCTGGAGAATGCCCTGGAACGGGGCGTGATCCTTGCCGAAGGGCATCTGATCCATTCCGACGATCTGGGCCTTGCGCCCTCGCCGCCCCGGCCCACTCCTGCACCGGCGACACCCGGCGCCAGCGAAGATAGCGATGCCGATGGCGATCTCTCCCTGGAGGATTACTTCCAGCACTTCGTTCTCGAGCATCAGGACCAGATGAGTGAAACCGAACTGGCCCAGAAGCTCGGCATCAGCCGCAAGAACCTCTGGGAGCGCCGTCAGCGCTTGGGAATCCCGCGCAAGAAAACGACGCGCCGACCCTCTTGAACGCAGCGGCCGGTTAGTGCAATGGCCGGCTTATCAGCCGGCCATTGCACTAACGTCTAAGACCTTGAATTACGAAGTTTTTGCTCCCTTTCCGACTGTTACCCCAACATCTGTTACTTCCCCACACACCCAACATTCGAAAACACGGTTTTGCGGTAACACTTCCCAGCCAGCTCTCCGCCCCGCTTCTCTTACAGCTTCTTATCTGCATGAAATATATGAATAAAGAACTTGGTGGCACAGCGAGTGCAATATTACTGGGCAAGAAGAACAGAAAAATGTGGGCAACGCGGCTGAGCGCAAACAACAACAACTTCCTTCAGTCCCGACAAAGCCTGGGCAATAAAAACAACAAGCTCGGGCAGTCAATGAGATAGCCATAGCAATAACAACAAGGCATGCCATCTCATCCACTTATGCCAATGCCAAGAATATCAAGCAGTGGCAGAACAATAACAAAACAGAGTAGTGGAATGCCCTAGACAGGACGCGACGTGCGCCAACGACAGCCAACAATAACAATTGTCGTATCGCGTACACCCGGCAATAACAATAACTCGCCGGAGAGAGAAGCAGTCGCGGTTGGATTATTGTTTTGAATACGAGGCGGTCGCCTTGCGAGTGTCGACTGCGGTGCGTATTCAGGGCGATGTGCCATCACGAAGAAAAACAGCAGCATGGATGCTGATTGTTCGCTTAAAAAAGGAGGCCTTCGAGGCCTCCTTTTTCTATATCCGAGAGTTACCTTTCTACCTTACCCGAGCGTTCAATTACCGGGTAAGCTTTGCAAGCCCTTGGGGGTCGGCTACACTCTCCCGCTTGCAACCCATTTATTTTTCCGCACTCCGCGAGTCGATATCGCCGCATGTTCAAAGGATTTACCCGTTTCCTGCAAAGTCCGAGCGAGCACATCAAGACGTTGTTCGAACCCCAGGGAAACCCACCCGGCCCCCTGGTGCCCCAAGTGATCCCGCGTGAAGAGCACCCGGTTTCCCGCCAGCACTTCAGTGAAGCTGCCCTCAAAGTGTTGTACCGCCTGCATAAAGCGGGGTTCGACGCCTATCTTGTGGGCGGCTGCATCCGGGATGCCTTGCTGGGCAAGATGCCCAAGGACTTTGATGTCGCCACCAATGCCACCCCGGAAGAGGTGCGCGACCTGTTTCGCAATTCGCGGCTGATCGGTCGCCGTTTTCGTATCGTCCATGTGCGTTTCGGCCGTGAGGTGATCGAGGTCACCACCTTCCGCGGCAAGCCCAGCGATGAGCACGGCGGCCATCTAGCTCAGCAATCCGATGCCGGCCTGCTGTTGCGCGACAATGTCTGGGGCAGCATCGAAGAAGACGCCATCCGGCGGGATTTCACCATCAATGCGCTCTACTACAGCATCGCGGATTTCTCGATTCATGATTTCGCCGGCGGAGTCCGGGACATCGAGTCGCGAACCCTGCGCTTGATCGGCGAACCCGAGACCCGTTACCGCGAGGATCCGGTACGCATGTTGCGGGCGATTCGCTTTGCCGCCAAGCTCGATTTCACCCTCGACCCGGCCACCGAGGCGCCGCTCGCCGACTGTGCCCCGCTGCTGTTGCAGATTCCTCCGGCGCGCCTATTCGACGAAGTACTCAAGCTGTTCATGGCCGGTCACGGCCTAGCCACGTTCCGTCTGCTGAGCGAATACGGCCTGTTCGCCATGCTTTTCCCCGAAGCCGAAGAGGCCATGGTCGATCTCCCCTGGTTCGAGGGCATGATCGAACTGGCGCTGGAAAATACTGACAAGCGCATCGCCGAAGAGCGCCCGGTGACCCCAGCTTTTCTGCTGGCCGCCTTTTTGTGGGCGCCGGTACTTCAGCGCCAGGCCATTTTCGAACAGGAGGGCATGCCGGCCATACCCGCGCTTCAGGCCGCCGCCCAGCAAGTAATCTCGCGCCAGCTTCAGCATACCTCCATTCCCAAGCGCTTCGGCATGCCCATGCGCGAAATATGGGAACTGCAGCAGCGCTTGCCCCAACTACGCGGCAAGCGGGCCTTCCAGACCCGGGAGCACCCCCGTTTTCGTGCTGCCTATGACCTGCTGCTGCTGCGCGAGCAGGCCGGAGAGCTGGAGCCAGGGCTCGGCGACTGGTGGACGGCCTTTCAAAAAGGCGATGAGCACGAACAGCGTCGTCTGTTGCAGAAAGCCGGAGGCGACCCCGCCAGCCAGGGTCAGGGGCGGCGCAAAAGACGGCGTAAGCGTAAACCCCGGCCATCTCAGGGCGATTAGAATGGGGCGCTATCCACCGCAAAGCGTCTATATCGGGCTTGGCAGCAATCTGGATGATCCCGTGGATCAAGTGAGCCAGGCACTGGAAGCCTTGCGCCACCTTCCCGTGACTCGCCATGTGAGCTCGTCGCAACTCTATCGCAGCCGCCCGGTCGGCCCTCAGGACCAGCCCGATTTCATCAACGCCGTTGCCCGGCTGGAAACTCGGCTCTCACCGCTGGCCCTGCTCGATCAGCTCCAGGCGCTGGAACAGCATCATAGCCGCCGACGTCCCAGGCGCTGGGGGCCGCGCACTCTGGACCTGGACCTGCTGCTGTACGGCGAACAAACGCTGGCCCTGCCCCGCTTGACGCTCCCCCATCCGGAAATGACTCGGCGCGGCTTCGTCCTCCTGCCACTACAGGAGCTCGCTCCCAACCTGTCGCTGCAAGGAAGACCGCTCCAGGCCTGGCTCGACGCCTTGTCTACTGACCAGCACCCGGTCCCTCTCGACAGAACCCTTCATAGCGCTCCTTCCGCACCGTCACTCGACACCGGCAATGCATTCAGGTAACAATCACCGGCTACGCCTCCAGGTGTCCGCACCACGACGGCGATTCCCATTATGGTTGGACGCCAATGTCGCGCCGACCGCTGAAAATACGAGAGCACGCCATGAAAACCGTCACCCTGAGCACGTTGCAGGCGTTCAAACGCGCCGGCGAGCCGTTCAGCTGCCTGACCGCCTATGACGCTTCCTTCGCCCATACCGCCAGTCAAGCCGGCATCGAGGTGCTGTTGGTGGGCGATTCCCTGGGCATGGTGCTGCAAGGCCATAACAGTACGCTTCCCGTTACCCTTGATGACATCTGCTACCACACCCGCTGCGCGGCACGGGGTAAAACGGCCAGTTTGTTGATGGTGGATCTGCCTTTCATGAGCAATACCAGCACCGAGCGGCTGCTCAACGATGCCGGAGCGCTGATGCGCGCCGGTGCCGAACTGGTCAAGCTCGAGGGCGAAGCGTGGATGGCGGAAGGAATTCGTGAGCTGACCCGCCGCGGGGTTCCGGTATGCGCCCACCTCGGTCTCACCCCGCAGACGGTGTATCAGCTGGGCGGCTACAAGGTGCAGGGACGCGACGCCGAGCAGGCCGAGCGGATCATCAACGATGCCAGGATCCTCGTCGAGGCGGGCGCGTCGGTAATTCTACTGGAATGCGTGCCGGCCAGCCTGGGCAAAGCCGTCACACAAGCGCTGGATGTCCCCGTCATCGGCATTGGCGCCGGACCCGATACCGACGGCCAGATTCTGGTCATGCATGACGTGCTGGGAGTCACCCATGGGCGTACGCCGCGTTTCGTGAAGAACTTCATGACAGAAGCCGCTTCCATCCAGGGCGCCTTCACGCAGTATCACGATGCCGTAAAGACACGCGCCTTTCCCGCCCCCGAGCACTGCTTCTAATTCAATGTCCATTCTTGACCAACGTTTCGATCTGGAATTGTGATGCGCACCTTACGAGACATCCAGGCCCTGCGTGATGCGCTGGGCGAGTATCGCCGCCGTGGCCAGCGCATCGCCCTGGTCCCTACCATGGGCAACCTGCACGCTGGCCATCTAACGCTGGTGGAGAGCGCTCGGCGCAATGCGGACGTGGTAGTCGCCAGCCTGTTCGTCAATCCCATGCAGTTCGGCCCCGGGGAGGATCTCGACGCCTACCCGCGCACTTTCGCCGAAGACCAGCAACAGCTCGAGACCAACGATTGCGACGTGCTGTTCGCGCCCACCACCGCTACCCTCTACCCCTTTGGGCTCGAGCAGCAGAGCCGTGTGCATGTACCCGGTGTCAGCGAAGGATTGTGTGGCGGGACCCGGCCCGGCCATTTCGATGGCGTGGCGACGGTGGTCACCATGCTGTTCAACCTGGTGCAACCGGATAGCGCCTTTTTCGGCGAGAAGGATTACCAGCAGCTGGCGGTGATCCGCAAGCTCGTGCGCGACCTGCACATGCCGGTCGAGATCGTCGGCGTGCCTATCGTCCGCGCCGAGGACGGGCTCGCGCTGTCCTCGCGCAATGGCTATCTCGATGCCTCCCAGCGCGCCATCGCGCCACAGCTCCACCGGACGCTGCAACGCTTACGCCAGGACCTGGAAGCCGGCAAGCCCGCATCTGCAGTGCTCCAGCAGGGCCGCGAAGCGTTGCACGATGCCGGATTCGTTCCCGACTATCTCGAACTGCGCGACCCTCTGCTCGGCCCCGTGACTCCCGCCACTCGCAATGCCGTTCTGCTGGTCGCGGCGCAACTGGGACCGGCACGATTGATCGACAACCTCGGTGTCTGCCTGCCGTCCGCCGCGCCGGCCGGTTAACCCGGCGAAAGCCACCAAGTTCGCCACAACAAGTCGCTACAACAGGACATTCAATGCACACCATCATGCTCAAGGCCAAGCTCCATATGGCACGCGTCACCCATGCCGTCCTCAACTACGAGGGCTCGTGCGCGATCGACGGCGACCTGCTGGATATGGCCGGTATTCGCGAAAACGAACAGATCCAGATCTACAACGTGGAAAACGGCGAACGCTTCACGACCTACGCCATACGCGGTGAAGAAGGCTCGCGGATGATCTCCATCAACGGAGCCGCCGCTCACCTGGCGTCACCCGGGCACCGCATCATCATCTGCAGTTACGCCCATTACAGCGAGGCAGAGCTCGACGCCCATCAGCCCGCTCTGGTCTATCTACAGGAAGGCAATGTGGTCAGTCACACCAGCAACGCCATTCCCGTCCAACTGGCCTGACCAGGCACCACGCTTGCTTTCCCGTCCGGGTCGACATGCTCGGCCCTTTTTTCAAGACTGGCCACGCCTTACCAACCTCCGAGCAATATGGCCAAAAAAGCGTATTGCCGCAGCGCACAACCTTCCCCTATGCTGTAGAAAGTACGCCAACCGGGCGCACACTTGCGCCCCGCTCTACAATATTCAGGAGTCATCCCATGCAAGAAGTGGTGATTGTTGCTGCACGTCGTACCGCCATCGGTTCCTTTGGCGGCTCCCTGGCCGGCATTCCCGCCAGCGATCTCGGCGCCTTGGTGATCAAGGATATTCTCGCCAGCACCGGTGTTTCCCCGGAGCAAGTGGATGAAGTCCTGCTGGGACAGGTCCTTACCGCTGGCGCTGGGCAGAATCCGGCACGCCAGGCCTCGATCAAGGCAGGACTGCCCGACTCGGTTCCCGCCATGACCATCAACAAGGTATGCGGCTCAGGCCTGAAGGCGCTACATCTGGCCACCCAGGCCATCCGCTGCGGCGACGCCGACCTGATACTCGCCGGCGGCCAGGAGAACATGTCGCTGTCGCCCCACGTGCTGCCCAATTCCCGTAATGGCCAGCGCATGGGCGACTGGAAAGCCATCGATTCCATGGTGCATGACGGTCTGTGGGACGCGTTCAATAACTACCACATGGGCGTCACCGCCGAGAACCTGGCGGAGAAATACGGCATCACCCGTGAGGAGATGGACGAGTTCGCCGCCCAGTCTCAACACAACGCCGCCCAGGCAATCAAGGATGGGCGCTTCAAGAGCCAGATCGTGCCGGTGGAAATTCCCCAGCGCAAAGGCGACCCGATTATCTTCGATACCGACGAGAATCCGCGTGAAGTTTCGGCGGAAAAACTCGGCGGCATGAAGCCTGCCTTCAAGAAGGACGGTACGGTAACCGCGGGCAATGCCTCCTCGCTCAACGACGGCGCTGCCGTGGTCATGATCTGTTCCGCCGAAAAGGCCAAGGAACTCGGGCTTGAGCCGCTGGCTCGTGTTGCCGGTTACGCCAACGCCGCCGTCGACCCGGCCATCATGGGCATCGGCCCGGCACCGGCCACGCGTCGTTGCCTGGAGAAAGCCGGCTGGAGCCTGGAAGATCTGGACCTGGTGGAAGCCAACGAAGCGTTCGCCGCCCAGGCGATGTCGGTCAATAAAGAGCTTGGCTGGGATGTCAGCAAGGTCAACGTCAACGGTGGCGCCATCGCCCTGGGTCACCCCATCGGCGCTTCAGGCTGCCGTGTGCTGGTGTCCTTGCTGCATGAGATGATCGCCCGTGACGCCAAGAAAGGCCTGGCGACGCTATGTATCGGTGGTGGTCAGGGTGTTGCCCTGGCAATTGAAAGATAAACACGCCAATAGAGATAAAATCGCCGACTGAAGCCGACAGCGTGCTCTGGAGTTTCCGGAGCACGTTTTTTTCGGCCAGCCAAAAGGCAACGGCGCAGGCTCACAGCATACACGCTAGGCGTTTACGCCGCGCCCTGTTCAGTGGTGAGCCGGTCGATGGAGGCGGTCACGTTGCGGGCTCCCGACAGGATCTCGCCGACGATTTTCTCGATATCGCTCATGTAGGCCTGGACCTGTTCGCTTTTCACAACCGCCGACTGCATCTGATCGCTCGCCTGAGCCACCATGGCATCATTGGTCGCCAGTACCCCACCAATCTGCCTCACGGCTTCCCCCGAGCGCTGGGCAAGCTGCCTGACTTCGTTTGCCACGACGGCGAAGCCCTTACCTTGTTCACCGGCATGGGCTGCCTCGATGGTGGCATTCAGCGACAGCAGGTTGGTCTGTTCGGCAATACGTGCAATACCTTCCGTGATGCTGTTGATGTTCTGCGCCTGGGCAACGAGCTGTTGGACGATTTCACGGGCATGGCCCATCTCTTCAACCGATGCGACACACTCGCTGACGACATCACGAAGACGCTCCATGCCGTTTGTCGCAATCTGTTCCGTTTCGGTTGATGTTTCCTGCGCTGACAGGACCGCAGCACGCGCAGCCTCGGCCGCCTTGACGTCTCGGGTGACATCGGTGGCGAACTTCACCACGCTGATCACGCTTCCGCTTGCGTCGATGACCGGGTTGTACGTTGCTTCCAGCCACAGTTCATCGCCGGTTGCGGTAACACGTTCGAACTTCCCCTGGCGGAACTCGCCTTGCGCCAAGCGCGACCAGAAATCGGGGTTTTTCCGATAGAAGGCCTCGCGACAGAACATCCGATGATGCCGGCCCCGCACTTGTGCCAGCGAGTAGCCGGTAGCAGCGAGAAAATTGGTATTCGCGTTCATAACCTTGCCATCTGGCGTGAACTCGATAACCGCCATGGACTTGCCGAGGGCCTCCACTATTGCCGTCTGCGTCATCATGGTCTTCTGTTTCTCGGTGACATCGTTGGCGATCTTGACGACGTGGGTGACCCTCCCTGCCCGGTCTGAGACGGGAAGATAAGTCGCCTCGATCCAGACGTCGCGGCCGCCCTTGTCGAGCCGTTGAAACAACCCGGCACGATGCTCTCCCCGAGCCAGCGCTTCCCAGAATTCCCGGTACTCTTCGCTCTCGGCATAGTCTGGCAGGCAGAATATGCGGTGATGCCGACCGACGACCTCCGACGCTTGATAGCCCAATGCGCTCAAGAACATGGGGCTTACCTGCTTGATGACCCCTTGGGGAGTAAAGGTGATCGAGGCGGTATGTCGATGTAGCGCTTTTTCCAAAGAGGAACGGGATTTACGTGAGCCAAAGGTGGGAGAAGAGAGAAGCGAAATGAACGAAGTCAGCATGGGGAAACCTTGGTGTATAATTAGTTTTAATTATTGTACAGACTCTGTACATTCAAGAAAAAAGCTTACATGCCTCTTTTCAACGACTTCCTCAACGATGCCTCTCGACTACGCTTGCAGGCGTACGCAACACCAGTAACAAGACCGCCCCCGCAGCGGAAGCTGCGGGGGCGGATCAGGTATCGCTAGAAGCCGATCTAGATCGCAGTTTCGGCTTCAGCGGCGGCAAAAGCCGATTTTTCTTCCTCGGTGATCTCCTTCATGGAGAGCTTGACGCGATTACGGTTGTCGATGTCGAGCACCTTGACCACTACCTCGTCATCTTCGTTGAGGAAGTCGCGCACGTTGTTGACGCGCTCGGGTACTATCTGAGAGATATGCACCAACCCGTCGGTTCCCGGCATGATATTGACGAAGGCGCCAAAGTCGGCGATGCGCACCACCTTGCCCTTGTACAGCTTGCCGATTTCCGCTTCGGCGGTGATCGCCAGCACGGTATCGATGGCACGCTTGGCGGCGGCCTTGTCTTCGGCGTAGATACGTACGCTGCCGTCGTCGTCGAGATCGATGGAGGCACCGGTATCTTCGCAGATCTTGCGAATGGTGGCGCCACCCTTGCCGATCACGTCGCGGATCTTGTCCGGCGCTATCTTGATCGTTGCCATGGAAGGGGCGTTTTCCGACACGTCCTCACGGCTCTGGCCGATCACCGCGTTCATCTGCTCGAGGATCTGCTGCCGTGCGGCGTGGGCCTGCATCAGTGCGGTTTCCATGATCTCCTCGTTGATGCCCTCGATCTTGATATCCATCTGCAGGGCGGTCACGCCTTCTGCGGAGCCGGCGACCTTGAAGTCCATGTCGCCGAGATGGTCCTCATCACCCAGGATGTCGGTCAACACGGCAAAGCCGTCTTCATCCTTGACCAGGCCCATGGCGATACCCGCCACCGGTGCCTTCAGCGGTACACCGGCATCCATCAACGCCAGCGAGGAGCCGCAGACGGACGCCATGGAGCTGGAACCGTTGGACTCGGTGATCTCGGACACTACGCGAATGGTGTAGGGGAAAGCGTCTTCCGCCGGCAGCATCGCCTGGATGCCCCGGCGTGCCAGACGACCGTGGCCTATTTCACGCCGCTTCGGGCCGCCCATGAAGCCCGCTTCACCCACGCAATACGGAGGGAAGTTGTAGTGCAGCATGAAGCGGTCCTTGCGCTCGCCTTCGAGTGATTCGATCAGCTGGGAATCACGCAGCGTACCCAAGGTGGCGATGGCGATCGCCTGGGTTTCCCCGCGAGTGAAAACCGCCGAGCCGTGGGCCTTGGGCAGCGTGCCGACTTCGATGTCCAGCGGACGCACGGTGCGGTTGTCGCGACCGTCGATACGCGGCTCGCCCTTGACCACGCGGGAGCGCACCACGCGCTTTTCCAGGGCGGCAAAAGCACCTTTGACGTCATCGGCGCTGAACTGGCCGTCCTCTTCGCCGGCCAGCTGCTCGACGGCTTCCGCCTTCGCCGCGCTCAAAGCCTCCTGACGCGCCATCTTGTCGGTAATGCGGTAGGCCTCTCCCACCTTGGCTTCAAAGGCTTGGGCCACGGCGCTCTTCAACGCCGCGTTCTCCTCTGCCGGTTGCCAATCCCAGCGGGGCTTGCCGGCTTCGGCGGTCAATTCCTTGATCGCACCGATCGCGGCCTGCATCTCCTGATGGCCGAACAGTACGGCACCCAGCATTTCGTCTTCGAGCAATTCCTGGGCTTCGGATTCCACCATCAGTACCGCTTTTTCGGTACCCGCCACTACCATGTTCAGCTCGGAGGTAGCCAGCTCTTCCACGGTGGGGTTGAGGAAATAGCCCTGCTCTTCGTTGAAGCCGACACGCGCCGCGCCGATGGGGCCATTGAAGGGAACGCCGGCAATCATCAGCGCCGCCGAGGTACCCAGCATAGCGGCAATATCCGGATCGTGGTTACGGTCGGTGGACAGCACCGTACAGATGACCTGAACCTCGTTCATGAAGCCCTTGGGAAACAGCGGGCGAATCGGGCGGTCGATCAGGCGCGAGGTCAGGGTCTCTTTCTCGGTCGGACGCCCTTCACGCTTGAAGAAGCCGCCGGGAATCTTGCCCACGGCGTAGGTTTTCTCCTGGTAGTGCACGGAGAGTGGAAAAAATGGTTGTGCGGGGTTGGCCGCTTTTCTGGCCACAACGGTACACAGCACCACGGTATCGTCCATGGTGACCATGACGGCACCGGTAGCCTGGCGAGCGATACGCCCGGTTTCGAGCGTGACGGTGCTACGACCGTACTGGAATGTTTTCTTGACCGGATTCACGGCGACTTCCTTCAGCATTATCAATATCTACTTGTCTATGTTGGGTCGTTTGACTCGCCACCATTCTAGGCGCTGTGGCGCGCCAGGGCTACCGATACACGGCTTGGCATGACACTCGGGGACGATTTACAGCGGCCACCAACGAAAACGGGCAGCCCGAAGGGCTGCCCGTGACGTTGCCTTGCCGAAGAACGACTTAGCGACGCAGGCCCAGACGCTGGATCAGCGACTGATAGCGCTCGAAATCCTTGCGCTTGAGGTAGTCCAGCAGCTTGCGACGCTGGTTTACCATGCGGATCAGGCCACGACGCGAGTGGTGATCCTGCTTGTTGCTCTTGAAGTGATCCTGCAGGCCGTTGATATTGGCGCTCAGCAGGGCAACCTGCACTTCAGGGGAACCGGTATCGTTATCGCCGCGACCGAATT
Source organism: Halomonas sp. Bachu 37 (assembly GCF_039691755.1). Lineage (NCBI taxonomy): Bacteria > Pseudomonadati > Pseudomonadota > Gammaproteobacteria > Oceanospirillales > Halomonadaceae > Halomonas > Halomonas kashgarensis. The sequence continues at coordinate 2,863,945 of NZ_CP137552.1, forward strand.
CATTGACGATTTCGGACTTCTGTTCAGCGGTCAGTGCCATCTGTATCTCCAGTAAGCAATATGCCTAAAAATGAATGGATGAGACCACGCATATTTGCAGTCTCAAAGTACGGATCTTTCTGTATTACGTACCGTTTGTCACGATACCGCGGCGGTGTTGACCAGCCGCTTGGGCGCCACTTCCGCAGCGCTCTTCACCACCCCCAGCCCCAGAAAGGCCGCTTGGTGATAAAGCCTTGTCAGCTCACCCACCGAGTGCGCTGCACTGTCCAACTGCATGCCGTGCTCCAGCTGCACACTCTGGCCGTGAGTCAGGCGACCCGCTGCCTCGGCATCCACCGGCAATACCGGCAAGTGCTCCACCAACGCATCCACCGGTAGCAGTTGTGCTTCACGGGCGCTTTGGTCGGCCAAGGCCTCCAAGGCTTCGAGCGTCCACATATCTTCACTGGTGAAGGGGCCGGTCTTGAGCCGGCGCAGCGCGCTGATATGCGCTCCACATCCCAACGCTTGCCCGATATCCTCCGCCAAGGTGCGGATATAGGTGCCCTTGCTACAGCTGATTTCCAGCTCGAAGGAGGTGCCATGCACACTCAGCAGGCGCGCATCATACACGCTTACGCGCCGTGCTGCACGTTCTACCGTCTTGCCTTCGCGCGCCAGTTCGTACAGCTTGCGCCCTTGATGCTTAAGTGCGGAATACATCGGCGGGATCTGCTCAATCTCGCCGCGAAACCGCTCCAGCACCGACTCGATGTCGACGGTCTCCAGCATGGGCACCTCACGGCGCTCGAGAACATCACCCTCGGCATCGCCGGAAGCGGTGATCACTCCCAGCTCCACCCGGGTACGGTAAACCTTGTCGGCGTCCAGCAAATGGGCGGAAAACTTGGTCGCTTCTCCCAGACAGATCGGCAGCAAGCCGGTCGCCATGGGATCGAGCGTACCGGTATGGCCCGCTTTCTGGGCTTCGAAAAGCCTACGCACACGCTGCAGCGCGTGGTTGCTGGAAAGCCCCTTGGGCTTGTCCAGCAGCAACACGCCGTTGACCGGCAAGCCGCGACGGCGACGCGCCATCAGCGCGGCTCCTCGTCGCCCGTTGTGCTTGCGTCGTCCTCATCCTGACGCGCCCGGTCACTGGACACGGCCTCGTCGATCAACGAAGACAGATGCTGGCCTCGCACCACGCTTTCATCGTAATGGAAGCGCAACTCGGGTACGTGACGCAGCTTGATCCGCCTGGCGATCTGGGAGCGCAGGAAACCGCCGGCTCGCTTGAGCACTTGCAGGTTCTCCTTGATCCGCTCCCCGTCGTTTTCACCCAGCAGGGTGATATAGACATCGGCATAGCCCAGGTCACGGCTGACCGTGACCCCGCTGACCGTGACCATTCCCAAGCGCGGGTCTTTCACTTCACGCTGGATGAGTACCGCCAGCTCCTGCTGGAGCTGATCGGCCACCCGGTCGGTTCGCTTGAACTCACGCATGCTTGCCTCCTCGCATCCTTACAGGGTGCGCTCGACCTTGACCTGATCGAAGACTTCGATCTTGTCGCCGGGCTGGACATCGTTGTAATTCTTCACCCCGATGCCGCACTCCATGCCGCTGCGGACTTCATTGACGTCATCCTTGAAGCGACGCAGCGACTCGAGCTCGCCTTCGTAGATGACCACGTTGTCGCGCAGCACGCGGATCTTCTTGTTGCGGTGAACACTGCCCTCGATCACCATGCAGCCGGCCACGGCACCGATCTTGGGCGCGCGGAAGACGTCGCGAACTTCGGCGATACCGACGATCTCTTCCTTCCACTCCGGCGCCAGCATGCCGCTCATCGCCTGTTTCACTTCATCGATCAGCTGGTAGATGACACTGTAGTAGCGCAGATCCAGTCCTTCGCGCTCGATGATTTCGCGAGCGGCGGCATCGGCACGAACGTTGAAGCCGACCACGATGGCGTCACTGGCCAAGGCCAGGTTGGCGTCGGTCCCGGTGATGCCACCCACGCCCGAGGAGACCACGGCAACTTCGACTTCTTCCGTGGAGAGCTCTTCCAGGGCGCCCTTGATGGCTTCCAGCGAGCCTTGGACGTCGGCCTTGAGCACGATGTTGACCTTGGCCACTTCGTCCTGGCCCATCTGGCTGAACATGTTCTCCAGCTTGGCCTTCTGCTGGCGTGCCAGGCGCACTTCGCGGTACTTGCCCTGACGGAAGTTGGCCACTTCGCGGGCCTTCCTGTCGTCGGCCAGAACCATGAAGTCGTCGCCGGCATCCGGCGTGCCATCCAGACCCTGGATTTCCACCGGCATTGCCGGACCCACGGCGTCCACCTGCTTGCCCAACTCGTTGGTCAGGGCGCGTACACGGCCATAATGCAGGCCGGCGAGGACGATATCACCCTTCTTCAGCGTGCCGTTCTGAACCAGAACGGTAGCCACCGGACCACGGCCCTTGTCCAGGCGGGACTCGACCACGACGCCCTTGCCGGGTGCTTTGGGCACGGCCTTGAGCTCGAGCACTTCGGAAACCAATTGAATCGCTTCCAGCAATTCCTCGATGCCCTCGCCGGTCTTGGCGGACACGTGGACGAACTGGGTATCGCCGCCCCACTCCTCGGAAATCACGCCGTGCTGCGAAAGTTCGTTACGAATACGGTCGAAATCGGCGCCTTCCTTGTCGATCTTGTTGACCGCCACCACCATCGGCACTTCCGCCGCCTTGGAGTGCTCGATCGCCTCGATCGTCTGGGGCATGACGCCATCATCCGCCGCCACCACCAGAATGACCACATCGGTGGCCTTGGCACCACGAGCACGCATGGCGGTAAACGCTGCGTGGCCGGGGGTGTCCAGGAAGGTCACGCCGCCGTGCTCGTCTTCCACATGGTAAGCGCCGATATGCTGGGTGATACCGCCGGCTTCGCCGGTCGCTACTTTCGCCTTGCGGATATAGTCGAGAAGCGAGGTCTTGCCGTGGTCGACGTGACCCATGACGGTCACTACCGGCGAGCGAGTGATTTCCTCGCCTTCGTAGGAGATTCCCGCGAGCACTTCCGTCTCCAGGGCATCGTCCTTGACCAGTCTTGGCGTGTGACCCATCTCCTCGACGACGATAGCCGCCGTATCCTGATCGATCGTCTGGTTGATCGTGACCGCCGCGCCCATGGTGAACATGGCCTTGATCACTTCATTGGCCTTGATCGACATCTTGTCGGCCAATTCCGCCACGCTGATCGATTCGGGAATGGAGACTTCGCGCACGATCGGCTGGGTCGGCTTCTGGAAGCCATGCTTGCCGTTGCCGCCCTGACCACCGGTACTGCGACGGCCACCGCGACGTTCGGCACGCTTGACCTTCTTGCCGCTGCCACGCTTGCGCTCTTCGCGATCGCCGCGATCGTCCTCGTCGTCCCGGCGACCTTTCTTGCCTTTGGCAGCGGTCTTCTTGGGCGGCGCGGTACGGCGGTCGGTACGGCCTTCCTTGGGTGGAGCAGGCGCATCTTCCGGAGAAGGAGGCGTTTCCAGTTCCGGCACCGGAATGCTTGGCTCGGGTTCGACCGGAGCGGGTTGAGCCGCCGCCTTGGCTTCGGCTTCCTGGCGCGCTACCTCTTCGGCCGCACGAGTCGCGTCAGCGGCCACCTTCTCTTCGGCTGCGCGCTGATCGCGCTCCTTGCGCTCCGCTTCCGCTACGGCCATATCGCCGACCAGCTGACGCGGCCCACTGTGCTGAGGTTCCGGCGCCTTGGGCACTTCTTCCTCTTCACGCTTGACGTAGGTCTTCTTCTTGCGCACCTGAACTTCGATCGTCTTGCCACGCTCGCCGGTCTTGATGCGGCTGCGGGTCTTGCGCGTCAGGGTAATGCGATTCTTGCCACCCTCGCCTTCACCGCCGTGGCTCTTCTTCAAGAAGTTCAGCAAGGTGCGCTTGTCTTCCTCGGACACCGCATCACCTTCAGAGGCATGCTTGAGTCCGGCTTCTTTCATCTGTTCCAGCAGGCGGGGCACATCGCGGCCCACCTTCGCTGCAAAATCTTTAACTGTCATATCTGACATCTCGACCCTCCTCAGCCCGTGACCTGTTTACTGTGTGTTCGATTCCGACGCGGCGTCGTCCTCGAACCAGGGCGCACGGGCAGTCATGATCAGTGCCGCTGCGCGCGCTTCGTCCAACTCCTCGATGTCGACCAGATCATCGACAGACTGTTCGGCAAGATCTTCCATGGTGACAATGCCGCGGCTGGCCAGGATAAAGGCCAGGTGCCGCTCCATGCCGTCCATTTCCAGTAAATCTTCTGCCGGTTGGGCGCCGTCGAGTGCTTCTTCAGAGGCAATCGCCATCGTCAGCAACTCATCCTTGGCCCGTGAACGTAGCTCTTCAACCAAGTCTTCGTCGAACTCCTCGATTTCAAGCATCTCTTCCAATGGTACGTAGGCAACTTCTTCCAGCGTGGTAAACCCTTCCTCCACCAGCAGACGAGCTATGTCGTCTTCGATATCCAATTGCTGGATGAAGGCGTCCACCAGGCTGTCGATTTCCTGCTCCCGCTTGTCTTCCGCCTCGCTTTCGGTCATGACGTTGATCCGCCACCCGGTCAGCTCGGAGGCCAGGCGCACGTTCTGACCACTGCGACCGATCGCCTGGGCCAGGTTGTCCTCGGCGACGGCGACGTCCATGGCATGGGCATCCTCGTCCACCAGGATGGAGCCGACATCCGCCGGGGCCATCGCATTGATGACCAACTGGGCCGGATTGTCGTCCCACAGCACGATATCCACTCGCTCGTTCTGCAGCTCTGTGGAAACCGCCTGTACCCGGGAGCCGCGCATACCCACACACGCCCCTACGGGGTCGATACGCCGATCGTTGGTCTTGACCGCGATCTTGGCGCGCGAACCGGGATCCCGTGCCGCGCCCTTGATTTCGATCAGTTGTTCGGCAATTTCCGGAACCTCGATCTTGAACAGCTCGATGATCAGCTCCGGGCAAGTCCGCGACAGCAGCAATTGGGCGCCGCGCGCTTCCGGGTCGACCTTGACCAGCAGCGCCCGCACCCGCTCGTTCATGCGGTAGCGTTCGCCATGGATCATTTCCTGACGCGGCAAGAAAGCTTCGGCGTTATCACCCAGGTCGATGATCAAGCCATCGCGGGTGGTCTTCTTGACGATGCCTGCGACCAGCTCGCCTTCGCGATCGGCGTATTGGCGAACCACTTCGGCCCGCTCGGCCTCGCGCACTTTCTGCACGATGACCTGTTTGGCGGTCTGGGCGGCAATACGTCCGAAAGCGGCGTTTTCTATCTTTTTCTCGACCACATCACCGAGCTTCAGCGGCGGATCGCGCTGCTCGGCGATGGACTCCTTGATTTCGTAATCGGGAGTTTCGAATTCGTCATCCTCCACCACCGTCCAGTAGCGGAAGGTATCGTAGTCGCCGGTACGGCGGTCGATATGAACGCGTACATTGGCTTCTTCATTTTCGAACCGCTTGCGTGACGCGCTAGCCAACGCCGCCTCGACAGCTGCAAAAATGACATCTCGCGGGACGCCTTTTTCATTGGAGATCGCGTCAACGACCATTAATATTTCTTTACTCATGCGTTTGCCTCGCCAGAAAACCTGTCCTTAAGTGCATCAGCCCGGCAGCCTGCCGGCGGCGTTGCCATTTCGACATCAATCGAATTGCGGCACGATATGCGCCTGGTCAATGCTTTCAATGGGAAAACAGTACTCTTCGCCTTCGAACTGCAGTAATACCTCGTCCCCTTCGACACCGGCCAACAATCCCTGAAACTTCCTGCGGCCATCGAAAGGGACACGCAGCTTCAGCGCAATATGATGACCTTGAAAGCGGGCGTATTGATCCAGCGTGTACAGGGGACGAGCCATGCCCGGCGAAGATACCTCGAGCCGATACTCACCGGCGATGGGGTCTTCCACATCCAGCACGGCACTGATCTGACGACTGACATCGGCGCAATCCTCCACGCTGATACCACTGTCACGCTCAATGTAGATTACCAGTCGAGAGTGCTTGCCCTGGGACAGATGGTCGATGCCCCACAGCTCAAACCCCATGGCGGCAACGACAGGCTCGATCAGCGCATGAAGCGCCGCGTGTTTAATGGCCACAGTCAAAGCTCCTACAGCCGTTGCATCAGGCACCTGGCCAGGAGTAGACAGAAAAGCTAGGTGGCTGATTGGCGTTACCGGAAAAGCGTCACCGGCGCATGCCGACGGATATCCGCTGACGAAACGATTTGCTAACAAAAAGCCCCTTCACAGGAAGGGGCTTTTTACAAGAAACCTGTTATACCACTTCCAAGCCACCGCATGTCACGTTCTGACATGCTGCTTCGAAGATGGTAGCGGGGGCTGGATTTGAACCAACGACCTTCGGGTTATGAGCCCGACGAGCTACCAGACTGCTCCACCCCGCATCAATCTAGGTCGACGATTATAGAGATACTTAACATTTTCGTCAAGATATTCCTTTCGTCGCCTCAGGTGCCAATCCTGAATCTCTAAGGCGTGCCATCGGCTCTCGCGTCGATCCTGCCATGAGTGCTGGATCTTCGTTGCATCCGATTTCACGTAATAGATGGTGCCGAAGGCGGGACTTGAACCCGCACGACCATACGGTCACTACCCCCTCAAGATAGCGTGTCTACCAATTCCACCACTTCGGCATCAGGGGAGGCCGAGCAAAGCTTAATTACCACTTTCCTCGAGCACTGGCGCGGTATTATCCACACTTGCGCCATCGTCGTCAAGCGCTGGCAAGCCCTGTTGTTGCTCGATCAGACGCGAATCGGGAATGCCCGCTTCCGGCGCCTGCCCCGCCTGGGTGGCGAAGTAGGCCAGTGCCATCGAGGTGACAAAGAATGCCGCTGCAAGAATGGCAGTAAAGCGCGCCAGGAAGCTTCCACTTCCACGCGAACCAAAGACGGTCTGGGATGCACCACCCCCGAAGGCCGCTCCAGCTTCTGCGCCCTTGCCCTGCTGAAGCAGGATCAGGACAACGAGGGCGATCGCGATGACCACATGACTCATGAGAATTGCAACTTGCATGGAATTATCCTGCTGACTGACAAATGGCGTAAAAGTCTTCGGCCTTGAGCGAGGCTCCCCCCACCAGACCGCCGTCGATATCCGGCTGAGCCAAAAGCTCCGCCGCATTGCTTGCATTCATGCTGCCGCCGTAGAGCAAGCGCAACTGTTGCGCAAGCTCGCTATTATAACCGGCCTGGTAGTCGCGGATTCCCGCCATTACCGCCTGGGCCTGCTCCGGTGTTGCGGTACGCCCGGTACCGATCGCCCATACCGGTTCGTAGGCAATGGCCAGCTGAGTACGCTGCTGCGGCTCCAGAGGCGCCATGGCACGACTCACCTGGCGCAGCACGACCTCCATGGTGCGCCCCGCATCGCGCTCTTCCAGCGTTTCGCCTACGCACAGAATCGGCTGGAGACCGACGCTAAGCGCCGCCAGCAAGCGATCATACACGTCTTCGTCTCGCTCCCGGTACAGCTGCCGGCGCTCGGAGTGTCCGATCAACACGTAGCTGACGCCGAACTCCTTGAGCATGCGTCCACTGACCTCGCCGGTATGCGCCCCGGAATGCAGCGGGTTCAACGTCTGGGCACCGAGCTTTATCGGCGTCGACGCCAATGACCGGGACGCCGCCTCCAGATAGGGAAACGGCGGATGAAGCACGATTTCCAAAGGAGTCGGTAGTTGTGCATCGGCAAACAGGCGGCCAAAGGCTTCAAGCAGCTCAGCTGAACCGTTCATTTTCCAGTTGCCGGCAATCAGGGGCGTACGCATCAACTGTCCTCGTTCAAGGTGGGGCGAAATGGTATAGGAGCAGCCTTGTCAAGACAACCGCTGGTTATCGCGCCGACTTGACTAGTCAAGCAGCGCCTGGACATCTTGTGCCAGGCGCTGGGCCAAGGCATCGACATCCAGGTGCGCGCGCCCCTCGACCATGACGCGAATCAACGGCTCGGTGCCCGAGGGGCGCAACAGCACCCGCCCCTGATCACCCAGCTCGCTTTCCAGAACGGCTACGGCCTGCTGCAACGAGGCATCCTCCATCACCGCTGCGGGTCGAGCGCCGGGCGCCAGACGCACATTCACCAACGCCTGGGGGACTTTTTCCAGACCGGCGAGCAGACGTGGCAACGGCTTGTTTTCGCGCACCATGATTGCCACGACCTGCAGTGCCGACACGATACCGTCGCCTGTGGTCTGTACATGTCCGCAGACTATGTGTCCCGACGGCTCGCCGCCCAGGTGCCAGCCGTTGGCTGCCATGCGCTCTACCACGAAACGATCGCCGACCCTGGCGCGCTCGAAGGGAATGCCCATCTTTTCCAGGGCCATGGCCAGGCCAAAGTTGGACATCAGGGTTCCTACCACACCACCGTCGAGTGAACCACGTGCCAGACGATCCTTGGCCACCAGGTAGAGGATGTCATCGCCATCGATCTCACGGCCATCGGCATCCACCATCAGCACCCGATCACCATCGCCGTCGAAGGCGATGCCCAGGTCCGCTCCCTCCTGGATTACCGCCGCCCTCAACGCCGCTGGGTGGGTGGAGCCCACCTGGCGGTTGATATTCAGCCCATCGGGGTTGGCGCCGACGAGACTGACGTCCGCACCCAGCTCGCGAAAAACACTCGGAGCAATGTGATAGGTAGCGCCATGAGCGCAGTCGAGAACGATCTTCAGGCCATGCAGGCTCAAACGGTCGGGCAGTGTGGACTTGCAGAACTCGATGTAGCGCCCCGCCGCATCGTCGATCCGCATCGCCTTGCCCAGCTGATCTGCCGCCACGGTGGTCAGCGGTTCCTCCAGCATGGCTTCTATTCGGCTTTCCACTTCGTCCGGCAGCTTGGTGCCGTCGGTGGAGAAAAACTTGATGCCGTTATCGGCAAACGGATTATGCGATGCAGAAATGACGATGCCCGCATCGGCACGAAAGGTTCGTGTCAGGTAAGCGATGCCCGGCGTGGGCATGGGGCCAAGCAGCGCCACGTCGACACCAGCGGCGGAAAGACCCGCCTCCAGGGCGGATTCGAACATGTAACCCGAGATGCGCGTATCCTTGCCGATCAAGACACGGGTACGTCCTCGCTCACGCGCCAGCACCCGGCCAGTGGCCCAGCCGAGCTTGAGCATGAAGTCCGCCGTGATCGGGGCCTCGCCCACGGTTCCACGAATACCATCGGTACCAAAATAACGTCGACTCATTGCATCAGCCCTCTTTAGTGTCACGACGCTCGCATCCTTCCTGGATCACCGCCCAGGCCATGTTGACGGCATCCACAGTGGGGCCGACATCGTGTACCCGTAAAATCCTGGCGCCGCGCTCCACCGACATCGCACTAAGGGCCAATCCGCCGGCCAGGCGCTCCTCCACCGGGCGTGCCAGCACCTTGCCGATCATGCTCTTGCGCGACATGCCCACCAGCAGCGGCAAGCCCAGCGAGCGCAGGCCGTCCATACGGTTTAACAACCGCAGGTTATGCTCCACGGTCTTGCCGAAACCGAACCCCGGATCCAGCAGCAACCTTCCCCGGCGCAAGCCAGCCGCTTCGCAAGCCGCCACTCGCGCAGCGAGATAGTCGCCCACCGCCTCTTCCACCGGCATCTCGTAACGCGGTGCTTGCTGCATATCGCCTGGCTCACCCTGACGATGCATCAGGCACACTGGCAAACCGCTGGCCATCGCCGCCATGAGGGCGCCTTCACGCTCCAGGGCACGCACGTCATTGAGCATGCCGGCACCGAGACTGGCGGTTTCCCGCATGACCTCGGGACTACTGGTATCCACCGATACCAAGGCATCCAGCTCACGAACAAGCGCTTCCACCACGGGCGCCACGCGATCCAGCTCCTGCTGCTCGGAAATCGGCTGCGCACCGGGACGGGTGGATTCGCCACCCACATCGATCATCGCAGCCCCTTCCGCCAACATCTTTTCCGCATGATGCAAGGCATCATCCAGCGCCAGATGCTTGCCGCCATCGGAAAAGGAGTCTGGAGTGACATTCAGAATCCCCATGACTCGGGGAAAGGAGAGATCGAGAAGGTGGCGACCGCAGCGCAGACTGGCGGGCGGAGCAAGAGAAGAATCAGTTTTTGAGTGCATGTTGCTGCCTGGTCAAGAGTAAAGTCCATGCCTGTAACTCCAGCATAACAAAAAAGGCGCCCCCTAAGGGACGCCCATTCGCTCTGAAACGGCAATTCTAGTATCCAGCGGGTCCGCCCAGCGGGTCGGAGGGGCGCCGCTTCGGCTCATCCTCCTCGTCATCGCCGTGATCACCGCTATCGCTCTGGCCATCATCGCTGGCGCGTGGAGCTTCCGGCTCGGCGGCATTGCCGGGACCACCCGCTGAAGGTGCGCCACCGCTGGGATCTTCCCAACCTTCCGGGGGCCGTGGGTCGCGTCCTTCCATGATGTCCTTGAGCTGAGTGGAGTCGATGGTTTCATACTTCATCAACGCTTCCGCCATGGCATCCAGCTTGTCGCGATTGTCCTCGAGGATCTGCTTGGCCTGAGCGTAGCAGCCATCGATGATCTTGCGGATTTCCTTGTCCAGGCGCGTGGTGGTATCGCCGGATTTCAGCTTGCTGCCACCCTGCCCCGGACCGCCGAGAAACTGGTGGGATTCGTCCTCATCATAGAGCAGCGGCCCCATTTCATCGGACAGGCCCCACTTGGCGACCATATTGTGGGCCAGCTCCGTCGCGCGCTTGATATCGTTGGAAGCCCCGGTGGTGACACCGTTCGGCCCCAACGTCATCTCCTCGGCGATACGGCCACCGAACAAGGAGCATATCTGGCTGATGATCTGCTGGCGCGAGAGGCTGTAGCGATCCTGCTCGGGCAGGAACATGGTCACCCCCAAGGCTCGCCCGCGCGGGATGATGGTGACCTTGTAGACAGGATCATGCTCGGGCATTACCAGACCGATGATCGCATGACCGGACTCATGGTAGGCCGTGTTGAGCTTCTCCTTGTCGGTCATCACCATGGACTTGCGCTCGGCGCCCATCATGATCTTGTCCTTGGCCAGCTCCAGCTCCTCCATGCCCACCAGGCGCTTGTTGCGCCGGGCGGCAAACAAGGCAGCCTCATTGACCAGGTTGGCCAGATCCGCCCCGGAGAAGCCCGGTGTACCGCGAGCGATCAGCGCCGGCTTGACGTCTTCGCCCAACGGAACCTTGCGCAAGTGCACGCCGAGAATATGTTCACGCCCACGGATATCGGGCAGGCCGACGGTGACCTGCCGGTCGAAACGACCGGGACGCAGCAGTGCCGGATCGAGCACGTCCGGGCGGTTGGTGGCGGCGATGACGATGACGCCTTCATTGGCCTCGAAACCGTCCATCTCCACCAGCAGCTGGTTGAGGGTCTGTTCGCGCTCGTCGTTGCCACCGCCCATGCCTGCGCCGCGCGAGCGGCCCACGGCATCGATCTCGTCGATAAAGATGATGCAAGGCGACTGCTTCTTGGCCTGCTCGAACATGTCGCGCACACGCGACGCACCGACACCGACGAACATCTCGACGAAGTCGGAACCGGAAATCGAGAAAAACGGCACCTTGGCTTCACCGGCGATGGATTTTGCCAGAAGCGTCTTGCCGGTACCCGGCGGGCCCACCATCAACACGCCACGAGGAATCGTGCCACCCAGGCGCTGAAACTTGGTCGGGTCGCGCAAGAAGTCTACCAGCTCCTCGACCTCCTCCTTGGCTTCGTCGCACCCGGCGACATCGGCGAAGGTCGTCTTGATCTGGTCCTGAGACAGCAGCTTGGCCTTGGACTTGCCGAAGCTCATCGGGCCGCCCTTGCCGCCGCCGGCCCCACCCTGCATCTGACGCATGAAGAACATGAAAATCGCCAGAATCAACAGGATCGGGAAGCTGGCGATCAATAGCCGCGTCCAGATACTCTGCTGTTCAGGCTCCTTGCCCACCACTGTCACGTCGTTGGCCAGCAGATCATCCATCAGCTTGGGGTCTTCCGCTGCCGGGCGAATGGTCTGGAACTGCGAACCATCCGAACGCTCACCACTGATGGTATAACCATCAATCGTGACGCTACGTACCTGTTGATTCTGCACCTGCTGGACGAACTGGGAGTAGTTCATCGTCTGCGGGGCACTTTCCGTACTGAAATTATTGAACACTGTCAGCAGAACGGCCGCGATGACCAACCACAGAATCAGGTTCTTCGCCATATCATTCAAGGGACTACCCTCATTGCAAGAATCTGTCAGCTAAACGTTACTGGTTTGACCTTATACCAGCCTCAAGCGTTCAACCATTGCCGAAACCTGAGCGGCTCCGGGCCATCTGTGTCACCTGCCATGGGCGTAATGTGACACATCTGCGCCTGCCTGTCCGGCAATCGCGTCAATATAACCTGGCTATCGCAGCGCCTGTGCCGCAATGCCGAATGTCTGTTCCCCCGCGTCTAACCGTGAAAGTTTTCGGCCAACAAGTAGACTTCACGGGAACGCGCGCGAGAGGCGTCAGGCTTGCGCGTCACCACCCGCTTGAAATCACCACGCAGCTCCTTCAGATACGCCTCGAACCCTTCGCCCTGGAATACCTTGGCCAGAAAGCGCCCTCCCGGCGAGAGGGTCTCGCGGGCGAGTTCCAGTGCCAACTCCACCAGATACATGGCCTGGGGCTGATCGATCGCTGCCATACCACTCATATTGGGGGCCATGTCGGACATCACAAGGTCGACGCGACGATTATCCAGCCGCTCAAGGATGCTATCCAGCACCGCCTGCTCGGTAAAGTCGCCCTGGATGAAATCGACTCCGGCCAGAGCGTCCATCTCGAGTATGTCCGACGCGATCACGATGCCTTCGCTTCCTACCTTGTCAGCGGCGACCTGGCTCCAGCCGCCTGGCGCTGCACCCAGGTCGATTACCGTCATGCCGGGAGCGAACAGCTTGTCCTTGGAATCCAGCTCCAGCAGCTTGTAACTGGCGCGACTACGATAACCGTCTTCCCAACTGCGCTGTACATAGGCATCGTCAAAGTGCTCTTTCATCCAGCCGGCGCTGGTTTTACTGCTATTCTTGGCACCGGCTTTAGTACTGCTATCAGTACCATTTCTGGTGCTGCCGGGGCGTTTTCGGCCTGGAGGCTTTTGTTGCATGGAGGCTTCTGACACGTCGTGGAGATAAGGGCGCTTTCACCCTACGGCTTTTCACCGTAAGATGGAGCGTTAAGCGCTAACCGGGATACCGCAAGATACCATGAGCTTGTCACAGGCACAAAAGAAAGCATACCGCAGCATCGGTCATCACCTGAATCCGGTGGTCATTGTTTCCGAGAACGGAGTGTCGGAAAATCTGCTGGCGGAACTCAACCGAGCATTGAACGACCACGAGCTGATCAAGGTCAAGCTGGCCCTGCCCGAACGCGACGACCGCGCCGCGATGCTCGATGAGCTGCTGGCGGACAGTCGCGCCGAACTGATCCAGAAGATCGGCAAGATGGCCCTGCTCTACCGCAAGAATCCCCAGGCCAACCCCAAGCTTTCCAACATTGCCCGCTTCGAGAACCACCACGGTCGGCATTGAGCAAGCCGCGAACCAGTCATAGGTCCATCCGACGGTTCGCCAGCAAGTACGCAAAAGCCCACGATCGAATCGTGGGCTTTTTCATGGCCGATGCCAGCGCCTGCTAGAGGTGCTCGACGCCGCCTATTTCATACTCGACGTCGCCGCCTGGCGTCTTGACCACCACCACATCGCCTTCTTCCTTGCCGATGAGAGCCCGGGCGATAGGAGACGTGACCGAGATTCGCCCCTCCTTGATGTTCGCCTCATCCTCACCGACGATGCGGTAGGTGACCTCTTCATCGGTATCCAGGTTGACCAACTCGACCGTCACCCCGAAGATCACCTTGCCGGTCTTGGGCAGCTTCGTCACGTCGATCACCTGGGCGCTAGAGAGCTTGCTTTCGATCTCCTGAATACGCCCTTCGATGAAGCCCTGCTGCTCGCGGGCAGCGTGATACTCGGCATTTTCCTTGAGGTCGCCGTGCTCGCGAGCCTCGGCAATGGCGGCGATTACCTTGGGGCGTGCCTCACTCTTCAGATGATCGAGTTCTTTGCGCAGACGCTGCTCGCCCACGACGGTCATCGGAACCTTGTTCATTTGCTTGCTCCTGCATGCAATTCCTGTAGCCGCCGCACCGTAATCTCACTGCCATACTCCAACGCCATGCAAACGGCATTAGCTCCCGCCAAGGTGGTCGCATAGGGCACCTTGCGCGCGAGAGCGGTACGGCGGATCACCGAGGAGTCATTGATCGCCTGGCGACCCTCGGTAGTATTGACGATATAGGCGATTTCGTCGTTCTTGAGCAGATCGACGATATGGGGACGGCCTTCATAAACCTTGTTGACGTGCTCTACTTCGAGCCCCGCCGCCTCAAGAGCAGCCGCGGTGCCGCGAGTCGCGCACAACGTGAAGCCCAATGCTAACAGAGAACGGCCGATTTCGATAATCCCCACCTTGTCCGGTTCGCGCACGGACAGGAACGCCTTGCGCTCGCCGGTCAGGGCCGGAATCGCCTCTCCCGCACCCAGTTGGGCCTTGAAGAAAGCCTCGGCGAAGGTGTCCCCCGAGCCCATCACTTCACCCGTGGACTTCATTTCGGGCGACAGGATCGGGTCGACACCGGGGAACTTGTTGAACGGGAAGACGGCTTCCTTGACGCTATAGAAAGGCGGCACGATCTCGCGCTCGAAGCCCTGCTCGGCCAGGGTAGTTCCGGCCATGCAACGCGCGGCGACCTGGGCAAGCGATATGCCGATGCACTTGGAAACGAAAGGCACGGTACGCGAGGCGCGCGGATTGACCTCGATGACGTAGATCTCGCCATCCTGCCACGCCAGCTGCACGTTCATCAGCCCTTTCACGCCCAGCTCGACGGCCATCTTCTTGACCTGATCGCGCATTTCGTCCTGCACGTTCGCCGGTAACGAGTACGGCGGCAGCGAACAGGCCGAGTCACCGGAATGCACGCCGGCCTGCTCGATGTGCTGCATGATGCCGCCGATCACCACCTGCTTACCGTCGGATACCGCGTCGATATCGATCTCGATGGCCGCATTGAGGAAGTGATCCAGCAGCACCGGCGAGTCGTTGGAAACCTTGACCGCATGGATCATGTAGTTCTCGAGCTCGGAGGCGTCGTAAACGATCTCCATGGCCCGGCCGCCCAGCACGTAGGAGGGACGCACCACCAATGGGTAGCCAATCGCCTCGGCCTTGGCGAAGGCCTCCTCGAAACTGCGCGCGGTGGCGTTGGGCGGCTGTTTCAGGCCCAGCTTGTCGATCATCACCTGGAAGCGCTCGCGGTCCTCGGCGCGGTCGATGGCGTCCGGGGTGGTGCCGATGATCGGCACGCCGGCGGCCTCCAGCTCTCGGGCCAGCTTGAGCGGCGTCTGCCCGCCGAACTGCACGATAACGCCGACCGGCTTCTCCTTGTCGGCAATTTCGAGCACGTCTTCCAGGGTCACCGGCTCGAAGTAGAGACGGTCGGAAGTATCGTAGTCGGTGGAGACGGTTTCCGGGTTGCAGTTGACCATGATGGTTTCATAGCCGTCATCGCGCATGGCGAGCGCTGCATGCACGCAACAGTAATCGAACTCGATGCCCTGACCGATACGGTTGGGGCCGCCACCGAGCACCATGATCTTGCGGCGATCGCTGGGGTCGGCCTCGCACTCCTCCTCGTAGGTGGAGTACATGTAGGCAGTGTCGGAGGCGAATTCGGCCGCGCAGGTATCGACCCGCTTGTAGACCGGGCGAATACCGGCGTTTTGGCGCGTGCGACGGAACTCCTTTTCGGAGACGCCCAGCAGCTTGGCCAGGCGAGCGTCGCTGAAGCCCTTGCGCTTCAAACTGAACAGATCGCGCGGTTCGAGCTCGGACAGGGAGCCCTTGGCCACGGCCTGTTCGATGCGCACCAGCTCCTCGATCTGCACCAGATACCAGCGATCGATATTGGTCAGGTCAAAGATTTCATCGACATTCATGCCGGCGCGCATGGCGTCGGCGATATACAAGATACGCTCGGCACCGGCGGCCTGCAGCTCGCCCTTGATCTGTGCCATGGCTTCCGCGGTGAACTCGGAGCCCCTGACCTCGGGAAACTTGGAATCGAGTCCGTCGATGCCGGTTTCCAGGCCGCGCAGCGCCTTGTGCAACGACTCCTGGAAGGTGCGCCCGATCGCCATCACCTCGCCCACGGATTTCATCTGCGTGGTCAGGCGGTCGTTGGCCTGTGGGAACTTCTCGAAGGTGAAGCGCGGAATCTTGGTGACGACGTAATCGATCGACGGCTCGAACGACGCCGGAGTACGACCGCCAGTAATGTCGTTGGTCAACTCGTCGAGGGTATAGCCGACAGCCAGCTTGGCGGCGATCTTGGCGATGGGGAAGCCGGTCGCCTTGGACGCCAGCGCCGATGAGCGACTGACTCGCGGGTTCATCTCGATCACCACCATGCGCCCGGTCTTGGGGTCCACGCCGAACTGGACGTTGGAGCCGCCGGTCTCGACACCGATCTCGCGCAGCACCGCCAAGGAGGCGTCGCGCATGATCTGGTATTCCTTGTCGGTCAGCGTCTGGGCCGGCGCCACGGTAATCGAATCACCAGTATGCACTCCCATGGGATCGAAATTCTCGATGGTGCAGACGATGATGCAGTTGTCGTTGCGGTCGCGAACGACCTCCATCTCATACTCTTTCCAACCCAGCAGCGACTCGTCGATCAGCAGCTCATGGTTGTTGGAAAGCTCGAAGCCGCGCCCACAGATCTCGTCGAACTCTTCCTTGTTGTACGCCACCCCGCCACCGGAGCCGCCCATGGTATAGGAGGGACGGATAATGGTAGGAAAGCCCAGTTCGGCCTGGATTTCCCATGCCTCCTCCATGGTATGCGCCACCTTGGCCTTGGGGCACGCCAGGCCGATGTTCTTCATCGCCTTGTCGAACAGGTCGCGGTCCTCGGCCTTGTTGATGGCGTCGGCGTTGGCACCGATCATCTCCACGCCGTACTTCTCAAGCACCCCGTGCTTGTCCAGATCGAGCGCGCAATTGAGCGCTGTCTGGCCGCCCATGGTGGGCAGGATGGCGTCCGGGCGCTCGACCTCGATGATTTTCTCCACCGCCTGCCAGGTGATCGGCTCGATATAGGTGGCATCGGCCATGGCCGGGTCGGTCATGATGGTGGCCGGGTTGGAGTTGACCAGGATGACCCGGTAGCCCTCCTCGCGCAGCGCCTTGCACGCCTGGGCGCCGGAGTAATCGAATTCGCAGGCCTGGCCGATGACGATGGGACCAGCGCCGATAATCAGGATACTTTGGATGTCGGTACGTTTAGGCATGACGATTCCCGCAGAAATGAATGGCAGTGACAGCGACGTTGGTTATGGGCGGGCCTAGCGACGCGCCTTCATCATCTCGATGAAGCGGTTGAACAGCGGCGCCATGTCACGCGGGCCAGGACTGGCTTCCGGGTGCCCCTGGAAACCGAATGCCGGCCGATCGGTGCGCTCGATCCCTTGCAGGGTGCCGTCGAACAGCGAGCGGTGCGTGGCGCGCAGGTTGGCCGGCAGAGTCGCCTCGTCGGCGGCAAAGCCGTGGTTCTGGCTGGTGATCATTACCGTACCGGTATCCAGGTCCTGCACCGGGTGGTTGGCACCGTGATGACCAAGGTCCATCTTCACCGTCTTGGCACCGCTGGCCAGGGCCAGCAACTGATGCCCCAGGCAGATGCCGAAGACCGGGATATCGGTTTCCAGAACTTCCTGGATCGCCTTGATGGCGTAGTCGCAGGGCTCGGGGTCACCCGGGCCACTGGCCAGGAAGACACCATCGGGCTCCATTGCCAGCACTTCGGCGGCCGGGGTCTGGGCCGGCACCACGGTCAGGCGGCAACCGAGGCCGGCGAGAATCCGCAGGATGTTGTGCTTCACGCCGTAATCGTAGGCCACCACGTGGTACGGTCGTTCGCTCTGGCGGCTGTCGGCGTAGCCCGCCCCCAGCGTCCAGTCACCTTCGTTCCACTCATACACCGTCTTGCAGGAGACGACCTTGGCCAGGTCCATCCCCTTGAGCCCGGGGAATGCCTTGGCGGCTTCCAGCGCGCGCTCGGCAGCGTCTTCACCTTCGGCATCCGGCCCCGCCAGGATGGCTCCTCGCTGGGCGCCCTTGTCGCGCAGAATGCGGGTCAGGCGACGCGTATCGATATCGGCGATGCCCAGTACGTTCTGGCTTTTCAGATAGTCCGACAGCGTCTGCTGACTGCGAAAGTTGCTCGCCAGCAGCGGCAGGTCGCGTATTACCAGGCCGGCGGCAGCAATGGCGCCGGACTCGACATCCTCGGCATTGGCGCCGGTATTGCCGATATGCGGATAGGTCAGGGTGACGATCTGGCGTGTATAGGAGGGGTCTGTGAGGATTTCCTGGTAGCCGGTCATGGCTGTATTGAACACCACCTCACCGCTGGTCTGACCATCGGCGCCGATGGCGATGCCATGGAACACGCTGCCATCTTCCAGAGCTAATATTGCGGGTTTGTTCAAGGCGGTTTTATACAAGACAACATCCTCCCATGCTGGTGGGAGCCTGTGACGCAGGCTCAGCGATCCCGTGAGGGCGATTGACTCGCACTCAAGATCAACGGATTACGGGTCGTAAAAAAGCGGGACGAAGCCGGTGGAAAAACCGGTTTCATCCCGCTTGTTGTTCGATGCTCGGGTTGGCCAACGCAACAAGCGCGCCCTTTGTTTCTTTAGAACCGTTTCTCTAGAACCGCTTCCTTCGGCCACCCGGCCAAATTTTTGGAATATTACCGGATTTCATGCCCGTCGGCTACCCCGCTTGAGCTCAATTGAGCGCCAACACGTCATGCATGTCGTAACGTCCAGGCTCGCGATCAGCTACCCAGCGAGCCGCGCGCACCGCTCCCCTGGCAAAGGTCATGCGGCTCGACGCCTTGTGGGTGATTTCGATGCGCTCGCCTTCGGTGGCGAACATTACCGTATGCTCGCCGACGATATCGCCTGCACGCACGGTGGCAAAACCGATCTCCTTGTCGGTACGCGGCCCACACTGGCCGACGCGCTCGAACACGCCGTGCTCATTGAGGTTTCGTCCCAGACTCTCGGCCACCACTTCGCCCATCTTGAGCGCCGTACCGGAAGGCGAATCGACCTTGTGGCGGTGGTGGGACTCGATTACCTCGATATCGTAGCCCTCATCGCCCAGCGCCTTGGCCGCGGTCTCCAGCAACTTCAAGGTCAGGTTCACACCGACGCTCATATTGGGCGCAAACACCATCGCCACTTTATCGCGAAAGCTATCCAGTTGGGCCAGCTCTTCATCGCTCATGCCCGTGGTGCCGATCACGATACGCTTGCCGTGCTCGGCGCAGAACGCCAAATTGGCAAGCGTCACCTGCGGAGCGGTGAAGTCGATCAGCACATCGAAGTCATCCACGATGGCATCCAGCGAGTCCACCGCTGCCACGTCCAGCTTGCCCAAGCCCGCCAACTCACCGATGTCGGCGCCGGCCAGGGAACTCCCGGGCTCGACGATACCGCCAGCCAGCGCTGCCGCATCATCCTGCTGCACGGCATTCACCAGGGTTCGGCCCATGCGTCCGGCTACGCCGACAATCGCGATACGAGGGATAGACATGCGGACTCCTGAAATTCGGTTACGGTCAGCCGGCAATCATACCAGACCCGCCTGCCCTGGCGCCTCTGTTCCGATTCTGACCGATCTCGTGTCTGATAGATTCAATTTTCCCAGACGATGACCAGCTCCTCGTCACCGGCCATGCGCTCCAGATGCCGCCCAACCACGCCTTCAAGCTGATCGAGGGAATCCTCCTCCAGCGTTTCGATGGCTACCACCAGCGTTTCTGGCTCGGCATGCAGCAGGCAGAGTCCTTCTTCGAACTGGATGCGCGCCTCGCGTCCTTCACGCGTCACTTCCAGCTTGTGTTCCCAGTGTTTGCACAGGCGGTTGACTAACTTCTCGGCGGAAGGGGTCGCGATTTCTGCTCGTGATAGGGGCATATTCTATTTCTCCGTTCCATGGGATAAATCGTTAGCGTAGAGCCAAGACCCGCCTCCTGCCAAATGGCAAAACCCGCGCCAGCCCACCAACGCCCTGACCAAGGCTTGCGAAAGTGCAAAAAACCCGGCCTGAGCCGGGTTTCTGCGAGCATACGATCGAAACAGGTCATGACTTCCTAGAAGCGATAGGTCACCTGAGCGCCGAAACCGTGGGCTTCGTTCTTGTAGTCGCCGGAGAAGTTCGAGGTAATCGGCGGTGTGCTCTGACCCGCCACGGTAAAGCTATCCGTCTTCGACTGTTCCACGTGGGTACTACGCTCGGTCAGGTACGAGTAGGCCACGTCGATGGTCAGATCGGGCGTTGGTGACCAGCCCGCACCCAGCGAGAAGATACGCCGGTCGTCGGAGGGAATCCGCACACTGCGCGTTTCGTCCTGGGTCGGAGTGAAGTCCAGGGTGACACCTGCCCGCAGGGCGAGCTCCGGCGTCAGCTGGTATTCGCCCCCGGTGGCGAAGGCCCAGGCATTGGAGTAACTCTGCTCTTCCAGTGTAATCAAACCCCGTTCACTGCCATCGACACGGATCTGCTCGAAGCGGCTCCAGCGAGACCAGGAGGCACCAAACATCAGCTTGAGACGATCGGTCATCTGCTGCGTCAACGAGAAGTTGATGGTTTCCGGGGTGGTCAGGTCCAGCGAGGCATCGTCGGTCACCGTACCAAGACCCAACTGGTCCAGTACCGGTGAGCTTGCCGTGAAATCGCCCGTCAATTCGTAGTCGACCTTGGAGCGATAGGTCAGCCCGAGTGTCGTTTCCGGCACTGGCTGGTACATGACACCCAGGTTGTAGCCCCAGGCCTCGTCGTCACCTTCAACCCGTGAATCCGCTTCGTATAGCCCCAGAGGAGTCGCCACCGGCACCTGGCGATGCAGCTCGCCCTCGACGCGATTGTAGGTTACGCCGGCACCGACCGCCCACTGATCATTGAAGCGATAGGAGACGGTAGGCTGCGCGCTCATCACCTTGACTTCGGTATAGTTGCCCTGGTTGCGCCCTTGGAAGCCATCTTCATAGTCGGTGTTGGAGCCAAACGGTGCATAGACACCAAAACCGAACGCCAGACGCTCGTTGACCGGGTGTGCGTAGAAGGCGAACGGGATCAATGTGCCTGGGACCATGTCACCGTCGTTGCTTCCCGTTACCGGTAGCGTGTCAGTGGCACCGCCGGTGACCTGCAGAAAGGCCGGACTGCTCTGCGAGGCTTGGACATTGGAAATTTCCGAATTCACGTTCAGGTAGGTGCCCCCCACCGTCACCTGAGCGCGATCCAGAAACGACATGCCCGCCGGGTTACCGTAGACGATAGAGGCGTCGTGTACATTGGAGCTGCGCCCGGCGTGGCCGTAGCCTTGCCCGCTGACGCTCTGCTCGTTGATCTGATAACCGCCAGCGTGCGCCTGACTGGCAAAGGCGGCGGCAGCGATGGCTGCAGCCAAGGTTAGCTTGTTGAATTTATTATGCATAAATGGGCCTCTCTTCCCGATGAATCAGCAGATCTACCTCAAGGCCGAATCGACTCTTGCCAGTACTAGCTATCTGCCACGCTTGCTTTACCCCAACTGTTTTCTCGCAACCAGGCAAAAGGTTCAAGGACAAACGGTCGTTTAAATGTTTTTTTTACTCAGACATTAGTCTAACATCTTTTAAAATCAATAGCTTACCTATTATGCACAAGAGCCAGAACTCTGCTTGACCTATGGGTGACACAAAGGTTTTACACTATCGCTATCGTCAGCCATGGATGCCAGGAGCCCCATGAGAGTCAGCCAACTAGCTCGGCGCGCCGGAGTGACTGCCGAAACGGTACGTCACTACACCCGCGAAGGGCTTCTGCAACCCAAACGCGAGCCACACAACGGCTATCAGATATTCGACGAAGCCGATCTCGAGCGCCTGCAGTTCGTCCAGCGAGCGCGCACTCTGGGGTTCAGCGTGGCGGAAATCAGCGACATCCTGGCCCACGCCGACCATGGCGACTCACCCTGCCCCTTGGTGCGTGACCTGCTGGCCAACCGGCTGCCGCAGATACGTGCCCGCATTCGTGAACTTGAAGCTCTCGCCGGGCGCATGGAACAAGCGCTGGAAAGCTGGGCGAATATGCCGGATGGCACACCGGACGGCCATAGCCTGTGCCGCTTGATCGAAAGCTTTCCGGAGGAAAAACGATGAGCCATTCCGAACCGACCCATGTTCGCAGCGTTCCCGGCATGAACTGCCAAGGTTGCGTCAAGCGCATGCGCGAGGCCATCAACGCTCATGACCCCGAGGCGGAGGTAGTCGGCAAGCCGGAAGAGAAACGCCTGGAAGTCACCGGCTCGCTGGATGCCGCCACGCTGGACGACGCGCTTACTGAGGCGGGTTATCCGCCGCTGGAGACGAAAGAAGAGCCGGTACGCGACGATGGCGAAGCGGATGCAGAAAGCGAACCCATCCCAGTTGAAAGCTCGGCGGATATCCCCCAAGGGAGCATGACACGCCTCTCCATTTCCGGCATGACCTGCGCCAGCTGCGTCAAGAGCGTGCAGAAAGCCCTGGAAAAGACACCCGGCGTGGTAGCGGCGGACGTCAATTTCGGCACCCATATCGCCCAGGTACGCGGCACCGCCGATACCGCCGCGCTCATCCAGTCCGTGGACAGCGCCGGTTACAGTGCCGAGCCGATCATCGACATGCGCGAAGCCGAAGCGCGGCGCGCCGAGAAGGACGCCGCCACCTACCGCCAGCGCCTGCGGGGCAGTGTCTGGTCGCTGGCGCTGGCGCTGCCGTTGATGGCGAGCATGTTCATCTACCACCCCCACCCCATGGGCTGGGGCCGGCTCTTCTGGCTGGTGATCGGTCTGCTGACGCTGGCGATCATGGCGTTTCCGGGCCGGCACTTCTTCGTCAATGCCTGGAAGAATCTGCGTCTGCATCAAGCCAACATGGACACCCTGGTCGCCATGGGTACCGGCACCGCTTGGCTCTATTCCATGGCGGTGGTGATTTTCGCCCCCTGGCTACCCGAGCTGGCCCGCGGCCTCTATTTCGAGGCGTCGGCTATGGTCATCGGTCTGATCCTGCTGGGCAATGCCATGGAGCTTCGCGCCAGGGGGCGCACCAGCGAGGCCCTGAAACGCCTGCTGGACCTGCAGAGCCGTACCGCCCGGGTGATACGCGACGGGGAAGAGCGTGAAGTCGATATCGATGCCGTACGCCAAGCTGACCTGGTCCGGGTGCGCCCGGGCGAGCGGCTGCCGGTCGATGGTGAAGTCGTCGAAGGCTCCACGCATGTGGATGAGTCGATGCTCACTGGCGAGCCGCTCCCCGTGGCCAAGCATCCGGGCGATAGCGTCAGCGCCGGGACCGTCAACGGCAAAGGAAGTATGGTCTATCGGGTAACCCAGGTGGGTGCCGACACCCGGCTGGGCCGGATTACCGAGCAGGTCGCCAGCGCCCAGAACTCGCGCCCGCCCATCGGCCAGCTGGCGGACAAGGTCTCCAGCATTTTCGTGCCCTCGGTCATGATCATCGCCGTGCTGACGGCCCTGATCTGGTACAACTTCGGCGCCGAGCCGAGGGTTCTGCACATGCTCGTCACCGCCACCACGGTATTGATCATCGCCTGTCCCTGCGCACTCGGCCTGGCCACACCCATCTCCACCATGATCGGCGTGGGCAAGGCGGCCGAGCACGGTGTGCTGGTGAGAAACGGCGATGCCCTGCAGACCGCAAGCAAGCTCACCACACTGGTGGTCGACAAGACCGGCACTCTGACCGAAGGCAAGCCCCGCGTCACCGACGCCGAGATTCTCGACGGCGACAAGCAGGAAATCCTCGACCTGGTCGCCGCCCTGGAGCGCGGCTCGGAACACCCCCTGGCCACGGCGCTGCTGACGCACGCCGAGGAAGCGGGAGCGCAAGCCGCCGATATCCGCGATTTCGATAGCGTGACCGGCGGAGGCGTAAGCGCCACCACAGAGCAGGACGAGCCCCTGCTGCTGGGCAACGCCCGGCTGCTGGAAAACGCCGGTATCGACCTCGAACCCGGCCGGGCGATCGCGGAACAGTTGGAGCAGAAGGCCCGCACCGTGGTCTATCTGGCCCGAGCGGGCAAGCTCAGCGCCGTGTTCGGCATCAGCGACCCCTTGCGCCACGACACCATCGAGGCCGTCAAGCGCCTCCAGGCCGATGGGCTCAAGGTGATCATGCTGACCGGCGACAACGTCCATACCGCCCGAGCGATTGCCGGTGAAGTGGGTATCGACGATTTCCGGGCGGGGCTGTTGCCCGAGGACAAGCACGCCGAAATCGAGCGCCTGCAGCAAGCGGGCGAGGTGGTCGGCATGGTGGGTGACGGCATCAACGACGCACCGGCGCTGGCGTTGGCCGATGTCGGCTTCGCCATCGGCCAGGGCACGGATGTTGCCATCGAAAGCGCGGGCATCACGCTGATGCGCGGCTCGCTGCACGGCGTTGCCGCCGCCATCGAGATCAGCCGCGCCACTCTCACCAACATCAAGCAGAACCTGGTGGGTGCCTTCGGCTACAACGTGCTGTGCATTCCTCTCGCCGCCGGCGTGCTGTACCCCTTCACCGGCATGCTGCTTTCGCCGATGATCGCCGGAGCGGCCATGTCGCTCTCGTCGGTCACCGTGGTCAGCAATGCCAATCGCTTGCGGCTGTGGCACAGCAAACGCCCCGCTCGCTCCACCCAAGAGACACAGGAGGTACCCGCATGAGCTGGTTGATCAATCTAGCGGGATTGGGCCTGATCGGCCTCATCGTCTGGTGGTTCTGGCTCAACTGACGCCGATGTAGCGCCCCGGCTTATGGTTCAGGGCGATGATCAGGTTGAGGGTCACCGCCCCCAGCACCGAGTAGGCGACCCGATCCGGCGGCAGCACGCTGAAGGCTATCAACAGGATCACCGCGTCGATGCCCAGTTGCACGTAACCGGCACGCAAACCGTGGCGGTCCTGCAGATAAAGCGCGAGGATGTTGATGCCGCCCAGGCTGGTGCGATGGCGAAACAGCATCAGCATGCCGATGCCCATCAGTGCGCCACCCATCAAAGCGGCGTAGAGGCTCGGCACCTGCTCGAACTGCACCCATCGCTGGGTGAGCTCGGCAAACAGCGACACCAGGCCGATGGCGGCAAAGGTGCGCAGAGTAAAACTCCAGCCCATGCGCTTGATCGCCAGGTAGTAGAACGGCAGGTTGATGGTGAAGAACCAGAAACCGAACCCCAGCCCGGTGGCGCCCTGCGCTTCGCTGAAGTAATTCAGCAGCAGCGCCATGCCGGCGGTGCTGCCGGTCAGGAGCACGGCATGGGTATAGAACGTGACGCCCAGGCCGACGAACAGCGTGCCCAGCAGCATCGCCATCACATCTTCATAGGGCCGATGGGGGTCCTTGGGTAACTCCTCCACACGCATGGAAGTTCCTTTTTTGTGAGTTAGAACCGAAAAATTTCAAGCCGATGCCGGTTTTCGTTCAATTAGTTTTCGCTCAACGCGCCTCGGCGTGCTCGATCATCAACTGCAGCGATTCACGCCCGCGCCAGCGGTTGCGATTGAGCTTGTAGGCACACGTCAGCGTATCTCCCACGCCGAATGCCGGGAGTTCGCCAGGGGTCAGGGCGCGAAACCAGATGGCCTTGCAGGTGATTGCCTGGCAGGAGAGTTCCAGCATCAGGTGCGTACCGTCACTTCCCACCGGCCTGAGTGATTCCACCAGAAACTCGCCTTCGAACAGCGGCGAATCGAATTCGCGGCCGTACGGCCCCAGGGCGTCGAGCTCCGCCAGGGTTGCTAGCGACAACTGCTGCGCCGTCAGAGGCCCATCGGTATGAATCCTGGGATAGAGCTCGGTATCGCCGAGCTGCTCCTTCACCGCTTGCAGAAAGGCGGCACGAAACGCCGCTAACTGCTCACGGGGCACGCCGACTCCCGCGGCGCCGCGGTGGCCGCCGAAACGCGGCAGCGCCTGCGGGGCCAGCTCGAAGGTGCGCTGCAAGGCATCGCGCAAGTGCAGCTCATCGACCGAGCGGCCGGAGCCGGTCAGCATGCCCGGCGCGGCCGCCGGGGTCAGCACCAGTGCCGGGCGGCCGAATGCCTGTACCAGCCGCGACGCGACGATACCCTGCACCCCTGGGTGGCCATCTTCCAGAAACACCACGACCGCCGGTTCACCGGCAGCCAGGGGCGCAGCGGCAAGCGCTCGCGCCTCTTCCGCCATGTCGGCCTCGATGGCCTTGCGCGACTGGTTGTCCTGATCGAGCAGGTCGAGCTGACGGTGGGCGACGGCATCGGCTTCCGCCAGCATGAAATGCAGCGCGGCATAGGGGTCGTCCAGGCGCGAGCGGGCATTGATCCGCGGCCCCATCTGGAACGCCAGGGTCTCGGCATTGAACGGCACGCTGTCTTGGCCCAGGCGCGCAGCCATGGCTCTCCAGCAGGCGCTGTCCATGCGGTTGATCAATTGCAGCCCGTAATTGACCACGGCACGGTTGGCCGGGCTCGCGCCCAGGGAGACGCAATCCGCTACCGTGCCCAGCGCCACGTAGGAGAGCCACGGTGATAACTTGGGCGTCGCCTCCTCCAGCACGCCCCACTCGATCAGCACGCTGCGCGCCAGCGACATGACCAGCCACGCCACCATGCATCCGGCGATGGTGGTATCCGGGTAGTCGCAATCATCGCGGGTGGGGTTGACCACGGCGTAGGCCGAGGGCGGCGGGCCTTCCACCGGCAAGGCGTGATGATCGCTCACCACCACGTCGAGCCCCGCCGCCTTGAGCCGTGCGATGCGCGGCTCGTCGGACGATCCGCAATCGGCGGTGATCACCAGTGTCGGAGCGGGCTGAAGCGCCAGCGTACGTTCCACCAGCGGCAGGCTGATGCCGTAGCCATCGTGGATGCGATGGCCGATCAAGCTGTGCAGCCTGCTTTCCGGCACGCCGAACAGCTCGACCAGAGTACGCCGGATCACCACGTGGGACGTGATGCCGTCGACATCGTAGTCGGTGAGAATGCCGATGGACTCGCCGTCCACCACCGCCTGGGCGATACGTTCGGCGGCGCGGCGGCCATCGGCCAGTTTCTCCGGGTGGACTAGGTAGCGCAGACTGGGTGACACCAGCGGCGCCAGGTCGCCGCTGAAGCCGTTCAAGCGCCCTGCTAGCACCCGGGCCTGGAGCTCGGAAAGCCCCGCCGACAGCGCCTGCTGGTAGAGTCTTTCATCCCGCGGGCGCAGCTCGAGGCGGGGCCGCGACGTACTCGCGGTACTGGCTGGCTGAGTTTCCATGACCTCTGACACAGCTGTTTTCAACGCCGCTGTTCCGCCACGAATCGCTGTACGGCGGCAAGGTCGGCGGGCAGCACGGTATAGCGCTCTTCACGCTCCAGCAGGTCGTCCATGTGCGGCGGCAACGGCACGCCCGGGAAGCCCGCCTTGACCACCGCCTCGGCGAATTTCGCCGGATGCGCCGTGGCCAGGGTGATCATCGGCGTGGCGCTGTCACTGCGAACGCGCTGCGCGGCACGGTAACCAGTGGCGGTATGCGGGTCGAGGATCTCGCCGGTACGGTGGTGCGCTTCACGAATGACTTCCAGTATGGTGTCGTCATCCACGCTGTAGCTGGCGAACTTTTCGCGCAACCGGGCCAGCGGCGCCTCGGCCAGTGCCGTGGGCTCCTGCTGGAAACGCTCGAGCAGCGCCGCCACCGCCTTGCCGTCGCGGTCGTAGGCATCGAACAGCAGGCGTTCGAAATTCGACGACACCACGATATCCATGGAGGGCGCCAGCGTGGCGGCCAGCTCATGCTTGGAGAAGTCGTTGGCCGCCAGGGTGCGGTGCAGGATGTCGTTGGCATTGGTGGCGATGATGAACTGCTTGACCGGCAAGCCCATCCGGTACGCCATGTAGCCGGCGAACACATTGCCGAAGTTGGCCGACGGCACGCAGAAGCTGACCTCGCGCCCGGGGGCTCCCAGCGCCACGGCGGAAGCCACGTAGTAGACGATCTGGGCCATGATGCGCGCCCAGTTGATCGAATTCACCGCCACCAGTCGGGTGCCGTTGAGGAAGGCCTGGTCGGCGAAGCTCGCCTTGACCATCGCCTGGGCATCGTCGAAGTTCCCCTCGATGGCGATATTGAACACGTTATCGGCCAGTACCGAGGTCATCTGGCGACGCTGCACCTCGGACACGCGCTTGTGCGGGTGCAGGATGAAGATATCCAGGTTGTCGCAATGGCGGCAGCCTTCGATCGCTGCGGAGCCGGTATCGCCGGAGGTCGCACCCATGATGACCGCACGCTCGCCGCGCTTCTTGAGAAAATGGTCCAGCAAGCGGCCAAGCAGCTGCAGGGCGACATCCTTGAATGCCAGGGTCGGGCCGTGGAACTGCTCGAGAAGGAAATGATTGGCGTCCAGCTGCTTGAGGGGTACCACCGCATCGTGGCTGAAGGTCGCGTAGGCGTCCGTCACGATCTCGCGAAAGGTGGCGTCCTCGATCTCGCCGCCGACAAAGGGTTTCATCACCCGGAAGGCGATCTCGGCATACGACAGGCCGGCCATGTCCGCAAGCTCGTCCGCCGACAGCTGCGGGATGGTCTCGGGGACATACAGGCCGCCGTCGGCGGCCATGCCGGTGAGTACCACATCCTCGAAGGAGAGCGCGGGTGCAGCCCCGCGCGTGCTGATATAGCGCATGTTCACTCCTGCTCGTCCAGGCTTTCCACGCGAATGCGCATGACCGGCCCGGCGATATCGGCCATTGACTCGACCTGGCGAATCACTTCGTTCATCTGCTTCTCCTTGGTGCGGTGAGTCAGCAGGATGATCGGCACCAGCTCGCCTTCGGTGGCTTCTTTCTGGATCAGGGCCTCGATCGAGATGCCCTGCTCGGAAAGGATCGTGGCCACCCGCGCCAGCACCCCGGGACGATCGACCGCCAGCAGGCGCAGGTAGTAGGCCGTGGTGATCTCCTCCATGGGCATGATCGGCAGACTGGATACGTCTTCGCCCACGCCACTGAACGCCAGATAGGGAACACGGTAATAGTGGTCGGTGGTGATATCACGAGCCACGTCGAGCAAATCGGCCACGACCGCCGAGGCGGTGGGTTCGGCGCCCGCACCGGCACCGTAGTAGAGCGTCGGTCCCACGGCGTCGCCCATGATGGCGATGGCGTTCTTGACCCCATGGACGTTGGCCAGCAAGCGCTCCTTGGGAATCAGCGTCGGGTGAACGCGCAACTCCAGCCCCTGGTCGGTACGCTTGGAAATGCCCAGGTGCTTGATGACGTAACCCAGGTTGTCGGCCTGTTGGATGTCTTCGCTGGTAATGCGCGAGATACCCTCGGTGTAGGCCTTGTCGAACTGCAGCGGCACGCCGTAGGCAATTGAGGCGAGGATGGTCAGCTTGTGCGCCGCATCGATGCCTTCGACGTCGAAGGTGGGGTCGGATTCGGCGTAGCCCAGCGCTTGCGCTTCGGCGAGCACCTCCTCGAAGGCACGGCCTTCATCGCGCATGTGCGTGAGGATGTAGTTGCCGGTCCCGTTGATGATGCCCGCCACCCATGCGATGCGGTTGGCGCCGAGGCCTTCGCGCAGGGACTTGATCACCGGGATGCCGCCGGCCACGGCGGCTTCGAAGGCGACGATCACGCCTTTCTCGTGAGCCGCCTTGAAGATCTCGTTACCGTGCACGGCGATCAGCGCCTTGTTGGCGGTGACCACGTGCTTGCCATGGGCGATGGCGGTGAGTACCAGTTCACGGGCGACCTCGTAGCCGCCGACCAGCTCCACCACGACATCGATATCCGGGTTGGTGGCCACTTCGAACACATCGGTGGTGGCCTTGATACCGGTGATGTCGCAGTCCGGGTGGATACTGCGATGCGCGACCTGCTCGATCACGATCGGCCGTCCGGCGCGTCGGGCAATATCGTCCGCATTACGCGTCAATACGTTGAAGGTACCGCCACCGACAGTGCCCAGACCACAGATGCCTACTCTCACCGGTTCCACAATACGACTCCCCTTGAATGAAGCGACCGACCGATAGCGGCGGTCGTAAAAGTTTGGTTCTAGCCTTCGATGTCCAGCATTCGCGCCAACCGCTCAGCCGGTACGTAACCGGGCACCAGGCGTCCGTCGGGCAGCACGATGGCGGGCGTTCCCTGTACGCCCACGGCCATGCCCAGATCATACTGGGAAGCGACCGGATTGTCGCAGTCCGACGTCCCCTTCAACGTCTCGCCCTGCTTGGCCTGGGTCATCGCAGCGCTGCGATTGTCCGCGCACCAGACCTGCTGCATCACCCGTGCGACCTCGCCCTGCATTCCACTCCGGGGAAATGCCAGGTAATGCACCGCTATCCCCATCTCGTTGAGAGCGGGAACCTGTTCGTGGAACTGGACACAGTAAGGGCAGCTGGTATCGGTGAATACCGTGACGGTTGCCTTGGGCTCTTGCACCCCGCGGAAGATCACCCGCTGATCCTCGTCGATGGCGGCCAACGCCTCGGCACGCTCCTGGTTGCGCGCCTGCTCGGTGAGGTTGACCAGCCCGTCTTCGCCGTTCTCGAACAGGTCACCGACCAGGAAGTGGCTGCCATCGGCATTGCTGTAGAACGATTCACCGGTTTCCAGGTGGACCTGGTAAATATCCGCGAGCGGTGTGGGGGAGACTTCGGTCACCGGCATCGCCTGGCCGTTCACGCTCAGACTCTGTGCCAGTTGCTCGGCAACCGTATCGGCATTGGCCGCGAAAGGCAAAATGGCGGCGGTAGCCAGCGCCAGGAAGTGAAACGTACCGCGTCGACTCATCGGCTCAACCTCGTGGATGGTGTTCGGCATGCAGCGCTTCCAGGCGGGCCTGGGCGACATGCGTGTAAATTTGCGTCGTGGACAGGTCGCTATGACCTAGCAGCAACTGTACGACACGCAGATTGGCGCCATGATTCAACAAGTGCGTGGCAAACGCATGGCGCAAGGTATGCGGAGACAAGGGCCGCTCGATACCTGCAGTGCGTGCGTGCGCCTTGATGCGGTGCCAGAAGGTCTGGCGCGTCATGGCCTGGTCGTTACGTCCGGGAAACAACGCCGGACGAGTAGCATCGCGCATCAGGGCACCGCGCGTCGACTCGAGATAACGCCCCAGCCAGTAGGCCGCCTCTTCCCCCAGGGGCACCAGCCTGTCCTTGTCGCCCTTGCCGCGCACACGGACAACCCCCTGGCGCAAGTTCAGTGCATCGGTACTCAGCCCCACCAGCTCCGACACTCGCAACCCGCAAGCATACAACAATTCGAGCATGGCACGGTCGCGCATGCCCAGCGGTTGGGTAATGTCGGGGGCGGCCAATAGCCGCTCGATTTCATCTTCTGTCAGAGTGTTGGGCAGGCCGGGGCGCACCCGGGGCAGGCGCACCTCGGTCAGTGGATCATGGCGAATCAGCCCTTGCAGCAATCCCCAGCGGTAGAAGCTACGCAGACTGGACAGCAGGCGGGCATTGCTGCGCAGCTGGTAGCCGGCTTCGCGGCGATGCTCAAGCCACTCGCCCAGAGCTTCGGGAGCCGGCTCCAGCAGCTCTTGCCCCAAGGATTCCAGATGAGCCGCCCAGACGGTCAGGTCGCGCCGATAGGCTGACAGGGTGTGGTCGCTCGCGCCACGCTCCAGCCACAGCGAATCGAGAAAGGTGTCGATCTCTTTCATTCAGGCTCGTCCTTCTCGATCCATTTCCGAACTACAGGCCATATACGACAAAGCCCCGCCCCGCAGAGCGGTGACGGGGCTTTGTCGCGCCAGGCGCCTGAACGCCTGTGGAATTACCGGCTTACGCCAGCTTTTCCTTGATGCGGGCGGACTTGCCGCTACGCTCACGCAGGTAGTACAGCTTGGCTTGACGCACGTCACCGCGACGCTTGACTTCCAAGGAGTCGACCAGCGGGCTGTAGGTCTGGAAGGTACGCTCGACGCCGACACCGTGGGAAATCTTACGCACGGTGAAAGCGGAGTTGAGGCCGCGGTTACGCTTGCCGATGACCACACCTTCGAAGGCCTGCAGACGCTCGCGGGTGCCTTCCTTTACCTTGACCTGAACGACGATGGTGTCGCCCGGAGCGAAGGCCGGAATTTCCTTGCTCATCTGCTCTGCTTCGATCGCCTGGATCACCTTGTTCTTGCTGCTCATTTTCATGCTCCTAAATAACGTAATGGCTCGCCACGCAGTTGTGGAAGGGGCAAACCGTGATCCCGGCGCTCGAAACGAGCCTCGCGGGAGTCGTTATGGGTGACGCAGGTACGTCGGCTACTCGCCCTTGCCGCCCTGCACCGCCGCCCTGTCTTGCTTGAGGGACAGAGCGTGTTCGTCGATGTATTCCTGCAACAATTTCTGCTGCTCAGCATCCAGCGTCAGCTCTTCGAGAAGATCCGGCCGGCGCTGCCAGGTACGCCCCAGGGACTGCTTCAGTCGCCAGCGCTTGATGGCGGCATGGTTGCCACTCAACAGCACCGTCGGCACTTGGCGCCCGTCGATCACTTCCGGACGAGTATAGTGCGGGCAGTCCAGCAACCCATTGTTGAATGAATCCTCGACAGCGGAATCCTGATGGCCCAGTACGCCGGGTACCAGTCTAGCCGCTGCGTCGATCAGCACCATGGCCGGCAGCTCACCACCGCTCAGCACATAATCCCCGACCGACCACTCTTCGTCGATGTCACTTTCGACGACGCGTTCATCGATGCCTTCATAGCGTCCCGCCACCACCACCAGTGGACTCGCGTCGACCAGTGACCGTGCGCCCCGCTGGTCCAGCTTTCGCCCCTGTGGCGAAAGATAGATCACTTTCGCGGGCTTGCCGGTGACCTGCTCGGCACGTTCCCGGGCGTCGTGTATCGCCGCTCTCAGCGTACCCACCTTCATCAGCATGCCCGGCCCGCCACCATAGGGGCGGTCGTCCACGCTGCGATGGCGGTCGGTGGCGTAGTCGCGGGGGTTCCAGAACTCCAGCGCAACTTGCTGCTTTTCCACCGCTCGTCCGGTCACGCCGTGACGAGTAATCGCGTCGAACATTTCCGGAAACAGCGATACCACGCCGATCCACATCGTTGCCTGAGTCATCTAGAAGTCGGGGTCCCAGTCGACGACCATGCGGTCGTTTTCCAGCGCCACCTCCAGAATGACCTCGTCCGGCAGAAACGGGATCAAACGCTCGCGCTTGTCGATGGCTTCGGCATCGCCGCGCACCACCATGACATCGTTGGCGCCGGTCTCGAACAGATACTGGATCCGTCCCAACCGTTCGCCGGCCTGAGTGAAGACGCTCAGTCCTTCCAGCTCATGCCAGTAGTACTCATCGTCGCCAAGCTTGGGCAAGTGGCTCTTGGACATGAGTATCTCGGCCCCGGCGATGGCTTCCGCCGCGCTGCGATCGCTCACTTCCTCGAAGCTCACCACCATGCCTTTACCCTGTCGACGCCCCTCGGCAATGGTGTAACGTGTTAGGCGTTCGCCCTGGCGCAGCCACCACTCGGGGTAATCCAGAATGCGTTCCATGGGGCTGGTGTAGGAGTACACCTTGAGCCAGCCTTTGACCCCATAGGGGCTGGTCAGCTTGCCCAATACCACATGATCGTCGCTCGACCGGCTATTGTCGGCATTGTTCATCGACGACCTCATCGTATTCCCCTGGGATTCCACATACCGGCAAGGTAACGCAATACAGGGCTCAGGCCTGCTTGCGGGCTTCCTTGATCAGCTCGGCAACGCGACCAGAAACCTGGGCACCTTGGCTCTGCCAATGTGTCACACGGTCGAGGTCGACGCGCAGACGCTCTTCCTGACCACGGGCGACGGGGTTGAAAAAGCCCACGCGCTCGATGAAACGGCCGTCACGCGCATTGCGCGAATCGGTCACGGTCAAGTGGTAGAAGGGACGCTTCTTGGCGCCACCACGTGCCAAACGAATGGTAACCATACGATAACTATCCTTCGGTTGAGGTTACGAGAACAGTGAAGTAGCACTTCATATATAGCGTTGAAGGTGTGCTTCATCGGGTGATCATGCGCCTGCACCTGGCTATCGCAGGCCCTTTTTCAAGGACGCGCACGCGGGGTCCACGCATGAAGAGGCCGCATTCTACGCAAATGCGACCGGCTTGGAAAGCCTGGCAGGGGCAAAACGGCCAAGCATCGGCGCTTCTCTACGTTTCAGCGCCAGGGCATGCCGCCAGGACCGCCCATGCCGCCCATTCCTCCGGGTCCGCCAGGACCACCCGGACCGCCGCCGCCCA
This sequence comes from Halomonas sp. Bachu 37, assembly GCF_039691755.1. Taxonomy (NCBI): domain Bacteria; kingdom Pseudomonadati; phylum Pseudomonadota; class Gammaproteobacteria; order Oceanospirillales; family Halomonadaceae; genus Halomonas; species Halomonas kashgarensis. Next base: position 2,898,412 of record NZ_CP137552.1, read on the forward strand.
TCATGCCGGACATGCCGCGCATCATTTTCTGCATGCCGCCTTTCTTGCCTGCTTTCTTCATCATCTTCTGCATCTGCTTGTGCTGCTTGAGCAGGCGATTGAGATCGGGTACCTGCAAGCCGGCACCAGCGGCAATCCGGCGCTTGCGCGAACCATTGATGATTTCCGGCTTGTGGCGCTCCTTGGGCGTCATGGAGTTGATCAAGGCTTCGAGCTTGCCCAGCTCCTTCTCCGGCCCCGGCCCCTGGGCCATTTCCGCCATCTGCCCCATTCCCGGCAGTTTGCCCAGCAAGCCGCCCATGCCGCCCATCTTCTTCAACTGCTGCAATTGATCACGAAAGTCCTCCAGGTCGAACCCTTCGCCTTTCTTGACCTTCTTGGCCAACTGCTCCGCCTTGCCCTTGTCGACGGTGCGCTCGGCTTCCTCGATCAGGGACAGCATGTCGCCCATGCCAAGGATGCGTGAGGCGACCCGGTCGGGGTGGAAGGGCTCCAGCGCGTCGACCTTCTCGCCCACACCCATGAACTTGATCGGCTGCCCGGTGACATGGCGCACCGAAAGGGCCGCGCCGCCGCGGGCGTCGCCGTCGGCCTTGGTCAGGATAACCCCGGTCAACGGCAGCGCTTCCTGGAAGGCCTTGGCGGTGTTGACCGCATCCTGGCCGGTCATGGCGTCGACGACGAACAGCGTCTCCTGGGGAGACAGGGCCTTATGCAGCGCCTGGATCTCAGCCATCATCGCTTCATCGACGGCCAGACGGCCGGCGGTATCGACGAGCACCACATCGTGGAACTGGATCTTGGCATGGCGGACGGCGGCTTCGGCGATATCCACCGGGTTCTGGTCGGAGCGCGAAGGGAAGAATTCCACCGCCACTTCCTTGGCCAGGGTTTCCAGCTGATCGATGGCGGCGGGGCGATACACGTCCGCCGACACGACCAGTACCTTCTTCTTCTCGCGCTCACGCAGAAAGCGCGCCAGCTTGGCCACCGAGGTGGTCTTGCCCGCGCCCTGCAGGCCCGCCATCAATACCACGGCAGGCGAACCCTTGAGGCTCAAGCCTTCGTTGGCCTCGCCCATGATCGCCTCGAGCTCCTGCTGGACAATCTTGACGAACTGCTGGCCCGGCGACAGGCTGCGCGAGACTTCCTGACCTACCGCTCGTTCGCGCACGCGATCGATGAAGGCCTTGACCACGGGCAGCGCGACGTCCGCCTCGAGCAGGGCGCGGCGCACTTCGCGCAGCGTATCCTTGATGTTGTCTTCGGTCAGGCGCGCCTGACCCTTGATCGACTTCAGCGTCTGCGACAGACGCTCGCTTAGATTCTGAAACATAGGGCCTCTCTGCCTCTGCCAACGCGGCTGGCTCAGCGCCACCGGCCTGGTCTGATTTGTCGCGATTATACGCCCTGTGACGCCGACTCTCCATGATAGCGGCGCAGACGCGGCAGACCAATGGCTGTGCGCAGCCACATTGTTTGGTTATAGTAGCCGCCATCCCTTGCGGGTAAGATTGACTTGCCATTCACTTGCAACGCGCTGGCAAGGCGCACGGACAGCACAATGCAAGCGCTCCCATTTGCCACCCTGGCTTTCGTTCTCTATGTCGCCGCCGCCATCTGGCAGGGCATGACCCTACTGCGCCGTGTACCGCCACGCCAAGGCATGGTGCGCCTGCTTGGAGCGCTCGGCCTGCTGCTGCATATCTGGGTGGTGTTCCAGCTGATGGAGCTATCCCCGGGGCTGTGGCCCGGCTTTACCAATAGCGCCACGATACTGATGGCGGTAGTGGTCAATATCCTGCTGGTCGCCAGCCTGTTCAAGCCGGTACTAAACGCTTCCGTGGCACTCTTCCCGCTCGCCGCCATCGTCTTGATCGTGGCTACCTGGGTGCCCAGCCAGGGCCGCGACACCGGCCTGACTCCCGGCATCCTGTTGCACGCCATCAGCTCCGCTCTGGCCTTTGCCATGCTGGTGATCGCCGCTGTGCAGGCCGTCCTGGTGGGCCTGCAGAACCAGGCCTTGCGGCATCATCATATCCGCGGCATCGTCCAATCGCTGCCACCGCTCACCACCATGGAGCGCGTGCTGTTCGAGCTGGTATGGGCGGGCGTTCTGCTGTTGACGCTGTCGATCGTCAGCGGCTTTATCTTCCTCGACAATCTGTTCGCCCAGCACCTGGCACACAAGACCCTGCTGTCGCTTTTCGCCTGGATCATCTTCACCACCCTGCTGGTGGGACGCTATCGCTTCGGCTGGCGCGGCATGCGCGCGGTACGCTGGACCCTCGGCGGCGGCATTCTGCTGGCCCTGGCCTATTTCGGCAGCAAGTTTGTGCTGGAGATTGTGCTCCACCAGGGCTGAGCATGGCGTCAAGCGGGGCAGTGCCGAGACGTTCGGCGCCTTGACATGACCTTGTCCGCCCCCTACAAATCAAGCCTGACATACGATAGAGGAAACTCCGACTTGAGCGACGACTTCCCCTTGGGGTTATTGTTCGGCCTGCTAGTGTTGCTGATTGCACTTTCCGCTTTCTTTTCCAGCTCTGAAACCGGCATGATGTCCATCAACCGTTATCGCCTGAGCCACCAGGCCAATAGCGGTGATTCTCGGGCGAAGCGTGTCATGCGGCTGCTGGCCCGACCGGATCGCCTGATCGGGGTTATCCTGATCGGCAACAACTTCGTCAATAACCTGGCAGCCTCCATCGCCACCATCATCGCCATCCACTTCTTTGGCGATGTCACAGGCCCCGCCGTTGCGACGGCCCTGCTTACCATTACCATCCTGATTTTCGCCGAGGTCACGCCCAAGACCTACGCCGCCATCAAGCCAGAGCGTATTGCCTACCCTACTTCCTACGCCCTGGAGCCACTGCTCAAGGTCCTCTATCCGCTGGTGTGGCTGGTCAATATGGTGTCCAACGGCCTGCTGCGCCTGATCGGGGTCAAGAGCGTTGAGGGCGATGGCGACAACCTGACCCGCGACGAACTGCGCACCATCGTCCATGAAGCGGGTACGTTGATTCCCCGCCGCCACCAGGCAATGCTACTCTCCATCCTCGATCTGGAAAACGTCACCGTGAACGACATCATGGTGCCGCGCCATGAAGTGGTCGGCATCGACCTGGACGACTCCCTCGAGGAGATACTTACCCAGGTACGCACCAGCCAGCATACCCGCGTGCCCGTCTACAAGGGCGATATCAATAACATCATCGGTATGCTGCATCTGCGCAACGCCGCCCGTTTTCTATCGCGGGACGAGGTGACCAAGGCAGCCATCGTCCAGGAAGCCCGGGAGCCCTATTTCATTCCCGAATCCACCCCTTTGCATACGCAACTGCTCAATTTTCAGAAGCAGAAACGGCGTATCGGTATCGTGGTCGATGAATATGGGGACGTAGAGGGACTGGTAACGCTGGAGGACATCCTTGAGGAGATCGTGGGCGAGTTCACCACCGATGTCTCCGAAGACGAAGATATTCATCAGCAGGATGATGGCAGCCATGTCATCGAAGGCACGGCGAATATCCGCGAGATCAACAAGGCATTGGGCTGGCAGCTACCCACCGATGGTCCCAAGACGTTGAATGGTTTGATCCTCGAACATCTCGAAGCGTTCCCGGAAGGTCCGGCGTCGCTGGAGATCGGCAATACACGGATGGAGATTCTCGAGATTCGCGACAATCTCATTACCTCCGCCCGCTGCTGGCAGCGGACGCGCCTGCCGCGGCGTTAATCCCTGGAGCCGCCCTGAACATCCTCGTCAGCGGTCGTCTTGAGCACGCGCACCCGCGCTTCCAGGTAGCGGCGCAAGGCGATCTGTCCAGCTTCGTGGGGCGAGATGGGAGGACCGAAATGGAGACTCACGCGGGCGCGGAACCGGCGTGGCCATTTGCTCAGCGCAGGCCCGCCGCAGTGCGAGGTCCACGAGCCCCACAAGCCGGACAGTCCGGCGGGGATAACCGGCACCGGATCGCGCGCCAGGATGGTTTCCAGGCCTCTGCGGAACGGCTGCACTTCGCCGTTCGGAGTCAATCGGCCCTCCGGAAACACCATGACGATTTCGCCCTCGCCCAGCGCCTGGCTCACCTCGTCCAGTGTACGGCGTAACGCGCCGGGGTCGCGTCGTTCGGACTCGATGGGGATCGCCCCCACCAGACGAAACCACCAGTTCAACCACGGCGAATCGTAGATCGGCCTGTCCATGACGAAACGCAGCGGCCTGGGACACGCACCTCCCAGCACCAACGCATCCATGAAACTGACATGATTGCATACCATCAGCGCACCACCGTGGCGAGGCAGGCATTCGCTGCCATGCAGCTCCAGGCGATAGCAAAGCCGTACCAACAGCAATATTACCCAGCGCAGCACCCAGCGGGTCGCGTAGCGCAGACGGTGACGCACAAGTACCAGAATAGAGGTGAGAACCAGCGCCCCCACCAGACCCGCCACCCACCATGACGTCACGTCGAGCGTTCCTTGTGGCGCAAGCCGGCGAGGACCGTGCTGAGCAGCTGATCGAGTAATTCATCCACTTTCAACTGCTGGCCCTGCCAGTACCCCAGGCGTTCATTGAGGCCAAGCTGTACCAGGCCGTGAACACTCCCCCAGAGAGTTCGCCCCAGGCGCCTCGCCTCGAGATCGTCCAGGGCAGGCTGATAAGCCTTGAGCGTGTTTTCCACCTGAGTGAACAGCGCCTCGATCAAGTCGCTCTGGCGCTGGTCCAGCTCGCCTTCCTGGGCCAGCGGGTAATCGAACAGCAGTTGCCAGCGAAAGCAATCCGCTTCGGCGAAGTGCCAATAGGCGTGGGCCAGGGCGCGCAGCCACGGTTCAGGCGACGCGTCGTCCTCCAGCCCCGTGATCGCCTGTTGCAAGCGACCCAGCGACTCCACGTTGACGTGTTGCAGCAGGTTGTTGAAGCTACCGTAGAGCTTGAGCAGCGTACTCGGCGCGCAGCCCACCTCGCGAGCCAGGGCGCGCAGGGAAAGGGAATGCACCGGCCGCGATGACAGCCAGACATCACAGGCATGCATGACCTGTGCATGTAGCGCGTCGGGAGCGTGCTGTCGGGGACGGGCCATGGCTCTCTCTCGTGATCGACTACAAAGGGTTGTGCTCAACTGCAGCGGAAGCCGCCATTGCTGCTCTTTAGCGCAAACGATGGGTCATATAGGATACCCTACATCGAACAGTGTTTTCGATACCAGAAGCGGCAATATCCGCCAACTTTCATCGCGAGTCCGTTTTGCGGGCCAGGAGGTCTCGATGACCGGACGCCTGCACGTCCACCGCTGTGACTTGACCCGGCTGCTCCCTCGGCTCGAGGCGGACGCTCCGCTGATCGAGTCTCCCAACCTGGCCCCGCGACGCGGTATTTCCGCCATCCGCCAGGAAGGGGGCAGTCTACGTCTGGGCGACATCTTCTGGGGGTTGACGCCACCCTGGCTGAAAGTCCTGGACCACGCCCCGCACTGCGCCCGGGCGGAATCGCTCGAGCAGCGCAGCATGTTCCGCGATGCATTCGCCGCACGGCGTTGCCTGGTGCCGGTCACCGGCATGTATGTGTGGAAGAACCAGCCACGCGCCAAGCAGCCGTACCTGATCACCCAGGTGGAGCGCATGCCGTTGTTTCTGGCGGGGGTATGGTGCCGCTACCATACCAGCCTGACGGATTTCACCGATTCCGCGGCGCTCGTCACGGTGCCTGCCAGTGCCTGGCTGACACCGCTTAGCGATCGTTTGCCCGCGATCATCGCATCCGACGATGCCGGCACCTGGCTGGACGCTCGAACACCGCCGGACATGGCGAAATCACTGTTGATGCCCGCCCCGATGGAACTATTGGGCGCGTTTCCGGTATCCAAGAAGGTCAATAATCCCGCCTACCAGTCATCGGATTGCGCCTATCCCATTGGCCCGATGCTGCGCTGGGCTTCGTAAAGACAGGAGCTGTGATGCCTTATCCTCCCCGCCCGCTGGGCCGGCCCCACCGCCTGATCCCGATGCTATCCGTCATTCTGTTGGTGAGCGCTTCCTGGCCGGGCATCGCCCTGGCAGAGAAGGGTCTGGCCGACGTGACGACGCCAGTGGTCAGCCCCTACGATAGCCGCGAGTACCGGATACTGGAATTGGAGAACGGCCTCACCGCGCTGTTGATCAGCGATCCCGAGGCCGACAAGGCAGCCGCGTCGATGAATATCGACGTCGGCAGTGCCCAGGACCCAGACGACCTCCAGGGCCTGGCGCACTTTCTGGAACACATGCTGTTCCTGGGCACCGAAAGCTATCCCGAATCGGATGCCTACCAGAGCTATATCACCCGTCACGCCGGCAGTCACAACGCCTTTACCGCCCAGCAGGACACCAATTATTTTTTCGACATCGAGCCATCCGCGCTGCCCGGCGCCCTCGACCGCTTCAGCGAATTCTTCATTTCACCGCTTTTCAACGCCGACCAGCTGGAAAGCGAGCGCAACATCGTCCATTCCGAATACATGGCGCGCATTCGCGATGAAGGGCGACGGGAAAACGATGTCCTGAACCAGCTACTGAACCCCGAAAATCCGACAACCGGCTTTGCCGTGGGCAGCCGTGAAACGCTGGCCAGTCCACCGGCAGGCGAACCTAGCCTGCGCGAGCGCGTCATGGACTTCTACCATGCCTATTACGATGCCAACGTGATGCACCTGGCTGTCGTCGCGCCGCAACCGCTGGATGAACTGGAGACACTAATACTGGATCGCTTTACCGGCATCGCCGATCGCGACCTGGAACGCCCGGTAGTCGAAGCTCCTCTGGCGAAGACGGATACCCTGCCCCGCTACGCCGAAGTCCAGTCGATACGCGACAGCCGCCAGCTGCGTTTCTTCTTCCCCGTCCCCGACCCCACCAGCGACTATCGCCACAAGCCTTCGTCCCTCATCGCCCACCTGCTGGGTCACGAGGGCGAAGGTAGCCTGCTGGCGGTACTGCGCCAGGCGGGTCTGGCCGACGCTCTGAGCACCGGTGTCGGTCGTGCCGACGGCCAGGATGCGCTGTTTACGGTCACCATCAGCCTGACCCCCGAGGGAGCCGAGCGAATCGAGGATATCGAGGCCACCCTGTTTGCCGCAATCGAGCAGATTCGCGAAAGCGGTCTGGAGCAGTGGCGCTACCAGGAACAGGCGAAGCTGGCGGAGCAGAGCTTTCGTTTTCAGCAACATGGCGCACCCCAGCAGGAAGCCACGCGGCTCGCCATGAGCCTGTCGCGCTATCCGGTGGAGGATGTCCAGTACGCGCCCTACCGCATGGAGGGATTCGATCGAGAACGAGTAAGCCCGTACCTCGACGCCTTGCGCCCCGATAACCTGATCCGTCTGTACATTGGCCCCGAGGTGGCAGGCGACACCCCTTCGCCCTGGTTCAACGCCCCCTGGAACGAACTCGAAACGCCGACTCCCGGCACGGCCCTCGGCGGGCTGGCGCTGCCCGAGCCCAACCCCTATATCGCCGAAGACCTGACCTTGCTGAACGGTTACAACGCCCTGCCCCGCGTACTGATCGACGAGCCGGCGCTCACGTTGTGGCACAAGCAGGACGACACCTTCGACACCCCCAAGGTCGAGTGGCGCTTCAGCCTGCAAAACCCCACTGCCAACTACTCCGCCGAGGAAGCGGTGCTGGCGCGGCTGCTGGCCGGCTGGCTTAATGACAGCCTCAACCAGACGCTCTATCCCGCTTGGCTTGCCGGCCAGGCCGCCAATGCCTACGCGCATTCCCGCGGCATCACCCTGGCATTTTCCGGCTGGCGCGACGGTCAGGCACCGCTGGTGGAGGAAGTGCTCGAGCAACTCGAATCCGGGCGAATCGACCCCGCCTCCTTCGAGCGGGTTCGCTACCAACTGCAACGCGAATGGCGCAATGCTCCCCAGGCCTCGCTATACAGCCAGGCGAGCCGCACCCTCGGCGAGGCGTTGCTCACCCCGCAATGGTCTTTCGCAGATATGCTCGAGGCCAGCGAACGGCTGACCCTGTTTAACCTTCGCGACTTTCGTCAACGCTTCATGGACGACTTGCATGTCGATGCCATGGCGGTCGGCAATCTGGGTTCCGGCCATGCCATCGAGTTGACCCGGCGAGTCGAAGAACTGTTGACGCCCCGCCTGTCACGAGAGGAAGTCGGTAGCCTGACGCCGCTGGCAGTGGGCGAAGAGCCCCCGATACTGCACCCCCATAGCGAGCGCGAGGAGTCGCTGGTACTGCATTACCTGCAAGGCAGCCAGCGCACGCTCGAGGAGCAAGCCGAGATGAGCGTCCTGGCTCAATGGCTGCAGAGCCCCTTCTACCAGCGTCTACGAACCGAGGAGCAGTTGGGCTACGTGGTCAATGCCGCCTACTCGCCGCTGCTCGATGCGCCGGGAATCGCCCTGGTCGTGCAGTCATCGGATGCGGATAGCGACACCATCGCCGAACGCATCGAAGCGTTTCTGGCCCAGACCGGCATGCGTCTTGAAGCACTAGACGATGAAGCACTGGCGCCCTATCGCCAAGCCGTTCATGACTGCCTGACGCAACGCGACACCAGCCTGGCGGGCATGGCGAATCGTTTTTGGCAGGCGACCGTCATGGAGGATGTGGCTTTCGATCATCAACAGCGGCGCGCCAATCTGGCCCTGGAAGTCAGCGTGGAAGCCCTGCGCGACCAATGGGAGACCTGGCGCTCGCAGGCTCTGGAAATCCGCTTCGACCCCGATGACGCTCCCAGCGATATCCAGCCCTTCCGCGATTCCCGAGAACCGCTACCCGAAGGATCGTAAATCACTGACGCCCGGGCCTTACTGATCGAAGGCCTGGGCGGGCACGATCGACTCCACGTACATCACCAGTTCCTCGAGAATCCGGCGTTCGCGCTCGCTCAGGGGCTGGTGGTTGTAACGCTCGATTTCCCGGGCGAAACCCTGCAGCGTCAGCCCCGCCTGGGTGGCGTCGTTCATGCGCGCCCAGCGAAATGCCTCCCACTGAGCGGCCTCTTCGCCCTCCAGGGTCTCCAGATAACTCCTCGCCCGATAACGAAACAGCATTTCCTCCAGACGGGCATCCTGAAAAGCAAACCGTTTGCCTACCAGGTCCCAGGCCGGGGTTTCCCGGGCCTGCTGCATCTGCTGGCGATCCGCGGCGGAGAAGAAGCCGCCCGAGTAGAGCATCAAGTCGGGGTCTTCCACCTCGTCCCCCAGCGGCGCGTTGAACACTTCCGCCACCTTGGCGGCAACGCCCGCTGCTTCGCGCAGCATCTTCCAATGGCGACGGCAGGTGGCCATGTCGAGGCCCAGCCGAGCGACGATCGCGCCGTATTCGCCCTTGTTCGGCCCTTGGGTATCCTTGAGTACCGTTGCCGGAAAAATTACCGGACAGCGATTGATGTGAACCACTTTAAGCGGAATACGCGCTTCCCCCTCGGCCAGATCCTGATGGCTGACAAAGACACGTTGGCGAATCTCCTCCGCTGTCAGTGACAATAGCGCCCCGGGATCGACACTCAAGTCATAGACGATCACGCCATTGGGGTTGGTGGGATGCTCCGCCAACGGCATCACCAGGGCGCTGCAACTGCGGCTCGCCGGGTAGCGGCGGGAAATATGCAACAAGGGCTTGCCGCTTGGCAAATCGATCTGGCGGGCCACCGCACGTTTGCCGCGCAGCCCCAGCAGATAGTCGAACAATCGGGGATTCTGCTTCTTCAACAGGCGCGCCAGCGCTATGGTGGCGCGCACATCGGCCACCGCGTCGTGGGCGCCTTCGTGGGCGATACCGTTGGCCGCGGTGAGGTGTTCCAGCTTGAAACTCGGGCAGCCGTCTTCGCGTTGCGGCCAGGAGATGCCCTCGGGGCGCAGCGTGTGAAACGCCCGTACCACATCGATCAGGTCCCAGCGCGAATTACCGTTCTGCCACTCGCGAGCATAGGGGTCGAGCAGGTTACGATAGAACAGATGACGCGTGATTTCATCGTCGAAACGCAGGCTGTTGTAGCCGACCACGCAAGTGCCGGGCTCGCTCATGACGGCGGAGATGGCACCGGCGAACTCGGCTTCAGGCAGCCCCTTGCGGCGTGCCTGCTGGGGCGTGATGCCGGTGATCAGACAGGCGGCGGGGTGCGGCAGATAATCGTCAGCGGGCTTGCAGTACAATTCGATGGGGTCGCCGATTTCGTTGAAATCGGCATCGGTACGCAACGCCGCGAACTGGGCGGGACGATCACGGCGCGGATCGGCTCCAAAGGTCTCGTAATCGTGCCAAAGAAAACTGGTCGGTGCGGCTGGGGACTGGGCCATGTGCTCTTTCTGCGCCATGTACTCTTTCTGTGCCATGTACTGGGCACTCCGCTAGGCAAGGAAAACCCAAGCCTAGCATACCCGCCTTCCACGCCCGAGCCTCGCCTTCAGCTTTTGGGCAGCGTCACGTTCAGCTCCAGCACCGAGCAGTTGTCTTCGCTGTCCAGCGATATCTGGATGGCGTCATCGTCGACATGCACGTAGCGCCGAATCACTTCCAGCAGCTCACGCTCCAGCAGCGGCATGTAGTCGGGTTGACCCCGCTGGCTGCGCTGATGTGCCACGATGATCTGAAGACGTTCCTTGGCCACCGAGGCGGATTTCTTGCGCTCGCGCTTCAAGAACTCCAGCAGTTTCATCGACGACCTCCCCCGAACACGCGGCTCAGCAGTCCTTTTCTCTGGTACTCATGAAAACGTAGCGGCACTTCCTCACCCAGCAAGCGCGATACCGTGTCGGTATAGGCCTGGCCGGCATCGCTATTGGCGTCATGGGTAACCGGCACGCCCTGGTTGGAGGCACGCAGCACGGCTTCGGATTCGGGTATCAGCCCCAGCAGGTCGATGGCCAGAATCTCGCGAATATCCTCCAGGGTGAGCATGTCCCCCGAGGTGACCCGGCTCGGGTTGTAACGCGTGATCAACAAGTGCTCCTTGATCCGGTCGTTACCCTGCTCGGCCCGCCGGGTCTTCGACGCCAGCAAGCCCAGAATGCGATCGGAATCGCGTACCGAGGAAACTTCCGGGTTGGTCACCACGATAGCCTCATCGGCGAAGTACATGGCCAGCTGGGCGCCGCGCTCGATTCCCGCCGGTGAGTCGCAGAGGATGAAGTCGAAATCCGCCCGGAGCTTCTCGAGCACTTCCTCCACGCCTTCGGGGGTCAGTGCATCCTTGTCTCGAGTTTGCGAGGCGGGAAGAATGAAGAGATTCTCGACGCGCTTGTCACGAATCAGGGCTTGATTGAGCCCCGCTTCTCCCTGGATGACATTCACCAGGTCATAGACGACACGCCTCTCGCATCCCATGATGAGATCGAGGTTACGCAGCCCGACATCGAAATCGATAACGACGGTTTTCTTTCCGCGTAACGCAAGTCCGGTGGAAATAGCCGCTGCGCTCGTGGTCTTGCCCACGCCGCCTTTTCCGGAGGTCACGACAATGATCTTGGCCAAGATAAGTTTCCTTTACTGAAAACATGCAAATGGACGGTACGCCCGTACTCGATTGCTGCCGAAAATGGCAGGCGCCGGTTCGAAGGCTACCCTTTGAATTCGTCGTCAATCTGAACGCTTACTTAACTTATGTTATTAACACCCTACTGTAGCCGATTTTGACTCTTGACGTCGCCAGCCTGCCGAGTCCACCGGGCAACCTAAGTCAAGGAGAGTATCTCCAGCTGCTCGTCGACAAAACGCACTTCGGCCGGCGCTCCCAGCAAGCGTGAATCGATATCCTCCAGGCGCTTGTAGTTACCGGCCACCGAAAGCAGTTCTGCGTGGAGCTCACGGCAGTAGACACCCGCGGCGGTATTGCCATGGATCCCCGCCAAGGCTCGGCCACGCAGGGCGCCATAGACGTGGATACTGCCGGCGGCCAGCACTTCCGCACCGGCATTCACCGCGCCGATCACCACCAGGTCGCCGTCGGCGGCACTGACCTGCTGGCCCGAGCGAACCGTGCCTCGGTAGAGCCGAGTACCGTTACCCGCCGTGCCGAGCGCGGGTGCAAGTTCCGGTTCGGTAGTTCCGCTCGGCTTCTGACCGGCGCCGTCCACGCTTTCCAGTGTGCGGGCACGCCCTGCGTCCGCGGGTGGGAACCAGCCCAGCCCCAACGCCCAGGCGGACTGCTTGACGGGTTCGGGGCCGCCGCGCACCGCCACCGGCAAGAGCTTGTGATCGCGGCAGACGGCACAGATACGCTCCAGAGCCAGGTGCGGCTCACCGAGTTTTTCCACACTGAGCACGACCGGTGTATGCTGGAAGAACGCCGGTGACTGGGTGAGCTTGCCGGCGAGCTGACGACGAATACTCTCCGGGTCGGCACTGCTCAGCTCCATGATCGTCATCGGCAACATGCCGCCCTTGAAGGTAAAGGCCATCTCGGCACTATCCACATTGAGGCTCATGGCCGAACTCCACGTCATGTTCAGGTAAAATAAGGGTAGTGCATTGGAAGCTATCGGGATGCTCGGTTTTCTCCACCGGTCACAGCGAATACCGCTTCAACAATACCCATTGAAGGCAACGCTAAGCGACAGCGACGATGACTGCAACTGCTGAATGGAATTAACGCCGGATTGACAGCGCCATGGCAGCTACAACCATCATTTCGTCACACATGGCTTGCCATTTTTCTCATGCTACGTGCCTTACAGCAGGATGATCCATGCACGGACTGTTAAGACGCCTGTTTGCCCCACGCTGGCAACATCCGGACCCTTCGGTTCGCCGCGACGCACTGCAGCGACTCGATATCGGCCAACCCCAGCAGCGCAAGAAACTCGAGCAGCTGACGCGCGACCAGGACAGCGACGTACGTCTCTCGGCGCTAGTGGCCCTCGATGATCTCGAAACATTGCTGCAAGACTATTGCCACCAGATCGAGTCCTCGCCGGCTCCCGCAGCGCCAGCCACCGATACCCAGCGGGAAGCCTGGTTTTCCGCCGCGTGCAGCTTGCTTTGCGGCCAGCAGGGCCATACCGAACTTGCAACGCGCAGACGCTTGACGTGCTCATTGCAGGATAGACGGCTTTTAAACGCCGTGGCACTGAATGGCGATAATCTGACTCTCCGCCTGGACGCCCTCGAACGCCTCGAGGAACCCGAGGATCTTGTTCACCAGGCTTGCCACAACGGCGTTACCACCGTGCGCCACCATGCTGCCGAGCGCATCCACGATGAAGCCAGCTTGAAGCAACTGTTACAGCATGCACGGCGTGACCGGCATGTAACTCGTCTGGCGCGCGAGCGCCTGAATCGATTGCGCGCCGACGCGCAATGGTTTGAAAGCCAACGCCAGCAACGCGATTCCCTGCTGGAGCAGCTTGAAAGACACGCTCGAAGCCCCTGGGAGCCTCTTTATGGAGGCCGTTGTCGCCACCTCCAGCGAGAGTGGGACAAGCTCAAGGAGCCGCCGACAAGCGAACAGGAGGCTCGCTATCAGGATGCGTGTCGCAATTGCCGCAAGACCCTGCAGGAACACGAGGCCCGGGAACAAGCCCGGCAAGCCGATCAGCAGCGGCGAGAAGAAGCCGATAATGTCCGCGAATCGCTGATGGAAGGACTCGAGGAGAGTCTGGAAGGCATACACCATGGCGGCACTCTGGCACGTCAGGACATCGACAGCTTGCGGGCGCAAAAGCAGTTACTGGTGAATCGCTGGCAGACGCTCTCCGATCTTCACCCTCCCGAGCCCTATCTGCAGCAGCGCTACAATGCCGCCATGCGCGGCTACGAGGACGTTCACCTGGCCTGGGAACGTTTCCAGCAGTTGACGCCCGCCCTGGAAACGGCGCTGACCGATACCGATTCCGAAGCCTTGCAGGCGCTGGTCGAGGAGTGTCATTGGCCCGCCGGGCTACCGCAACCCGAACTGCTCTCCCGAGCACAGGCGACCTTGAGCCACACTCCCGCTCCGCCCAACCAGGCAATTCCCGAGCAGTTGGCGGAGTTGAACGACTTGTTGGACAACTTCGAGCAGCTGCTGGAAAGAGGTGCTTTCAAGAGTGCCAGTCGCCTGCATCAGCAGATCAAGCCACGAATCGAGGCACTTCCCGCGCAATCGGCACACAAGCCATTGAAAACCAGGTTGCGCAAACTAGGGGCTAGGCTGGCAGAGCTCAGGGATTGGCGCGGTTTCGTCGCCGGCCCCAAACGCGATCAACTATGCCAGACCATAGAGGCCCTGGCGGCAGACACAACGCTGACCGATGCCGGGCTGGACCGACGCCATCGCCAGTTGGTCAAGGAGTGGAAGAGCCTGGGCGATGCTGCCGCCAACCGAGAACTCTCGGGGCGCTTTCGTCAAGCCTCCGACCTTGTCCAGAAGCGCTTGGCGCCTTGGCGAGAGCAGTTGGCCCGGGAGCGCCAGCAGAACCTCGCGTCGCGCATCGAGCTATGCGAACAACTGGAAAGCCTGCTGGCGCAACCCGCCGAGGATGCCGACCCCGATGTACTGCGCCAGATTCGTGACAGGGCTCGTCAGCAATGGCGACTTTACTCCCCGGTGCCTCGTGACCAGGCTGAAACCATCGGCCGGCGTTTCGGCCATATTCGCCATCGCCTACAAAGCTTGATCGACCAGCGAGCCCACGATATCGCCGAGGCCAAGCGTGAATTGATCGAAGCTGCCCAGCAACTGCTGGAAGATTCCCAGCCTCCTCATCAGCGAGCCGAGCAGGCCAAGCAACTCCAGCAACGCTGGCGCACTCTGGGTCGAGCTCCCAAGGGCGAGGAGCAAGCCCTGTGGCAGCATTTTCGTCACTTGTGCGACCAGATATTCGCCCTGCGCGATGAACAGCGCAAGCATCATGCCCGCCAACAGAGCCAGCAACTCGACACCATGCAACAGTTGATCGATCGCCTGGACGGCTGGCAGCCCCAGCACACCAGCGAAACCAGCCTATTGGAAAACGCCGTCAAGGAAGCCAACGCCCTGGAACCGCTACCACGCAATCGACGCAGCGACGGCATGCAGCGCCGCTTCAGTGGAATCGTGCGTGCGCGCCGAGAACGCCTGAACCGACTGGCGCTGGTCGAAGTGGTACAGGATTGGAGTGAACTTCGCCCCTTGCTCAACGCTCATCTACAAGCGGACGCCAAGGTGCTGGCAGGACACCCCGCAGAAGAGGTGGATAGCCAGGTGGTACTGGGCCAGAGTCAGACAGACGCACTGAACAAAAACGTACTGACAGGTCCTTTTAAATCAGCCCACCTGGCACGCAACGAAGCACGTCGATCCATTATTGAAACCCGCGAGGTGGAAGACAGCCTGGCGCGCCTGCGGGTGCATCTGTCACTGCTGGCCTTGGGTAGCGTGCATCAACGCGACGAGCCGTTGCGCCTGGCCATACAGGTGGAAAGGCTTAACGAGGGTATATCCAAGGAGCGAAGCCCCAGCCACGAACTCACCTATCTACTGGCCCAACTGCTGGCGCTGGGGCCCATGCCGACCGAGGTATGGCAGCGTGAAGTCAGTGAAATGGATGCTCTTCTCGCCCGCCTGTCGCGTCTGCCTCCTCCTTGAGAATTGGCGGGCCAATTTACCAAGGCCACTCTGACAGAATCACTAACGACAACGGGAAGCCCAAGGCTTCCCGTTACTTTTTCCAGATATGAATTCATAACTGAGCCGTTCGGCTCTGCTAGCCCATGAACTGGCCGCCATTGATATCGATATTGGCCCCGGTAATAAAACCGGACTCTTGATCCGCCAGGAAGGCCACCAACCGCCCGATTTCCTCAGGCGTACCATAACGCTTGACCGGAATGGTCTCACGAATCGCTTCGCGCACTTTCTCAGGAATCTTCATGATCATGTCGGTGGCGATATAGCCGGGCGATACCGTGTTCACGGTGATCCCCTTGGTGGCTGTTTCCTGGGCCAGTGACATGGTCAAGCCATGCATACCCGCTTTGGCGGCCGCATAGTTGGCTTGGCCGAACTGCCCCTTGCGGCCGTTGATGGAAGAAATATTGATGATGCGGCCATAGCCATGTTCCAGCATCATATCGATCACACTACGACAGGTATTGAAAACACTGTTCAAGTTGGTGTCGATCACCTCATACCATTGCTCGTAAGACATCTTCTTCATTGTGCCGTCGCGCGTGATGCCCGCGCAATTCACCAGCACGCTGATCGGCCCATAGGAATCCTGGATTTCGCGAGCCCCTGCGAGACACGCATCGTGGTCGGACAAGTCGACCCCGGAAAGAGCGATATTGGTATAACCGTCGGCTTTCTGGGTTTCCAGCCAGGTCTTGGCCTTTTCCGGATTGTGATAACCGGCAACCACCTGGAAACCTGCGTCAGCCAACGTACGGCAAATTGCCGTCCCGATACCACCAGTTCCACCAGTTACCCAGGCGACGGGGGCTTGATTGGACATTGACTACCTCCCTGATAATGACACGTGGCTTGAGCGGCAATCCGAGATCCTCGTTCAAGCCATTTCGGTGAAAGCACCCAAGGTGCTTTTTCATGCAAGTTATTGTTACCCACTTGTTCGCTCGCCACCTTTCGCGGCAAGTCTTACCTGCTATGTCCTGTCTTCCTCCCGCTAAAGCAAGTTTCGTCGTGCTTTCTGCCACTTCTATTTAAGCATAGCCGTACCCCATTGATGTTGCCTGAGCCCGTCATTCGCTACCATAGGATAAGCGTTTTCCAACCCCGCTTGACATAGAACAAAATTTCGATAGAATACGCCCCACGTTGATGCGGGGTGGAGCAGTCTGGTAGCTCGTCGGGCTCATAACCCGAAGGTCATCGGTTCAAATCCGGTCCCCGCTACCAATATTTTGAAAGGCAGATCAGTCACTTACTGATCTGCCTTTTTTGTGTTTATCAGCATTCTAATTTCCTGTGACACATATGTGACGTATATGTGCCACTTGCCCGCCTGCGCTTTATATTCGCATTTTCGATCCGTGACCTTCAGGCAACAACCAAAAAGCTTTCAATCTTGTGCGTTTTGCCCACGCTCATCATGATACTCCAGCAAATCTCCAACTTCACAATTGAATAATCTGCACAATTTATCCAGCGCATCCAAGTCAATCCGGTGCGCGGTTTCCTTGTAGAGCAGCGTGACGGTGTTGCGATTAAGCCCCGACTCACGCGCTACATCGACGATTTTCATCTTATGCTCGCCCATCAAGCGAGCCAGGTGACAACGGACCATAGAAACCTCCTGCAAATGCTTTTTGTCATCCTGGATGGCAAAAAAACCTTGCAAATGGTTTTCTGCTGCCTAAAATGTCATCCAGGATGACATCCTGATATTTGGGATGCCTTTTAGCTATGTAGAATATCACCCTCATAGGAGGTTTTCGATGGAAACGTCATACACCTATCTCACCACCGAAGAGCTTGCTCAGCGCATCAAGTACGACTGCCGCACTATCCGCCAGCAGTTAAAAGACAGCGTACTTATCGAAGGCACTCACTACATCAAGCCTTTTGGTCGGCGAAAAATTCTATTCATGTGGGAAGCTGTCGAAAAGGAAATGCTAAAAAGCGCCGTCAGCAGTATTGCCATTCCAATGGCAAACGGAGGTGTAAGCCATGGGTAAGGTTCGCCAGCGTAAAGAGACGGGTAAGCTCTATCTGGATTTTTTCTACCAAGGCCTGCGGTTACGTGAGCAAACTGCACTGAAAGACACGCCTGCCAACCGAAAAAAAGTAGAGCAACTGCTTGCAAAGGTAGAAGCCAAAATCCTGCTAGATGACTTCGACTACGCCGAGTTTTTTCCTGGCAGCAAAAACTTAAAAAAACTGGCACCGATGCAGGCTACTCTCAGCACCCCAACGGCCACGCACGCCGCTAGGGCCACATCGCAGCAGATTGAAACACCACTCTTCAATGATTTTTCTGCTCAGTGGTTCGACGAGAGCAAAATCCAGTGGCGCGCCTCTCACGTGCGCAATGTGAGCTCGATCCTTGATAGCTCGCTTAAGCCAGTGTTTGGGAAAAAGCCCATCGGAGACATCACCAAGGCCGACATCATGGCATTCCGCGCCAAGCTGGCCAAGCGCAAGGGGCGCGGTGCCGCTGGCACGGTATCGTCCAAAACAATCAATAGCCATATGACGATTCTGCGCATGGTGCTCGATGAGGCGGCCGAGCGCTTTGACTTCGACACGCCCTACAAAAATATCAAGCCCTTGAAGCTGCAAAAGACCCACATCGAGCCATTTTCCCTGCACGAGGTGCAACGCATCATCGACAACGTCCGCCCGGACTATTGCAACTACTACACGGTGCGCTTTTTTACCGGCATGCGCACTGGCGAAGTGGATGGGTTGAAGTGGAAGAATGTCGATTTTGCCAAACGAGAGATCTTGGTACGTGAAACCCTGATCAATGGTGAGACTGAATACACCAAAACCGACGGCTCGCAGCGGGAGATCCCCATGTTTGGGCAGGTGTATGACGCGCTCAAGACGCAGTACGCCGCGACCGGTTGCAAGAGCGAGTACGTGTTCTGTAATCAGCTGGGACACCCGCTCGATCACAATAACGTGACCAAGCGGGTGTGGTACCCGTTATTAAAGTCTCTCGGACTCGCCAAGCGGCGTCCTTACCAAACCCGTCATACCGCCGCAACGCTGTTTCTGGCTTCAGGGGAAAACCCAGAATGGGTTGCTCGGATGCTGGGCCACAGCTCCACGGAGATGCTGTTCAAGGTCTATTCACGTTACGTCCCCAACGCCACCCGTATGGATGGCTCAGCCTTTGAGCGTCTACTTGGCAATACCACACCCACCAAGCCCCAGAAGGAGCAGCGTCATGAAACAGCTTGATAACGTCCCTACTCATCTGTCTCGCACCTTCTCGGGCACTTACCGCCTTACTGGGCGCGTAGTGGAGATTGATAACGCGAAAGTGCCCTTCTTGAAGCTGCGGCTGAGCGATTGCGTGGGCGATCATGTCGCGATGCTGAACTTGAATAAAACGTCGGTACCCGAGCATATCGGCCACTTGGATCATGTGACCGCCACCGGCGTAAAGTGCTTGTCGGGTCAGTTCATGCTCCACGAGTTTCGTAAGGCGAATCGAGACGAAGTGGCTTCGCTGAACACGTTACAGTCGCTACCTCGTGTTTATTGCCCTGCGCCGGAGGCATTCGATCAGCTGATAGCGATCGCACAATCCCTGCAGTCAGCCCATATGCGTAAATTCTTAACGAGAGTATTGGAGCGCAAGGATCGTCTGGAGAGCTTTTTAAATGCCCCGGCAAGCGTGACGTATCACCATGCGTATCCTGGCGGTTTGCTGACGCATTCGCTGGATGTGGCCAACAATGCCGTTGCGATGCTGCGCCTTAACGAACCGGCCATGCCCCGCCTCATGCAAGAAACGTGTTTCGCCGCGGGGTTATTACACGATATCGGCAAGACATACACCTACGACTCGAAAGGAAAACCCAATGCAGCCTGGAAGCTGTGTAGCCACGACGCCTTTACCTTGGAAGCCTGCGCCTATGGGCTGGCGTATCTAGATCAGCACGAGCCTGACATCGCAATGACGCTGCGGCATATCTGGACCTGTGCGTCGCCTGGTGCACGTTATGGTCAGAAAGCGGCGATGACACTCGCTCGCTATGTCCGTGATGCTGATGGACAGAGCGCAATGGTGGACAATCAGCAACGGGCGTTTCGTAGTAATTCAGGCTGGGGCTTCAGTCGCTTGGGTCAAAACATTTTTTGGCGGCCTGAATTGTCTACACTGTCACTATCCTAACGGCATTCTTGCCCCTCTACTTGCGCCGCCGCCAGTCTTGCCTGGCGGCGTTGTTTTTGCTGTTTCTTCCACGAAAGGCACCTTGCTCGCATAGCTCAAGTTTTGATACATGAGCCTATCCCACCAATGCTGGCCTGTTTTCCGTCAGGTAACAGATCAATCGAGTTCACACAGACCTGAGGAAGACTAGAGCAAAGCAATGGAGCAAAACTGCGCATTACCCCTACGGGCGTGGGCAAGACAGTGATGAGTTTTCCGATAGCCATACGGTTGCAGCGACCTGGATGCCAAGGCGCCTGTCGAGTGTGGCTGCAAGTTACCGAGCGTAAATTTCGCTGTCATCGACACCATAGCCAGGCCTCAAAGGCAGACCTAACTGGGGAAGGATAAAGAAGCAGTTTCGTGAGCTGCGAAGGGGCTGAAACTTGCACGGCGTTTTTTTAGCACGCCGTGCAATACTTTGAGTTCTTCTTACTCAAGCAATAAAGGACCATTGCGAAGCTTCAAGGTGGAGGCCCTGCATTTCTTGGGACTCCAGAAATCCAGCGGTGATATCAGCCAACGAATGCCCTGCGGCTAATTCATCCTGCCAATAGGCTTTACCGGCCACATCCGATTCACGGCCCAGCAACGCTTGATATAGCCATTCAACCTGATTTTCGGGTAATTCAGGCAGCGACGTGGAGGCTTCCTCTGACAGCATCATATTCAAGGCCAAATCAGCTCGAGAGAGCCCTTCCGCCTGTCGGGCAGCCCAGTACTGCACACCCTCGACATCACCCTGACGCCCCAGCACTTGGGCATAGAGAGCCGTGATTTCCTCGAGCATGGGGTCATAGTCAAGCGTCAATTGATCGTCGGCGAAAACCAGTTGTTCTATATTGATTAGAGTATCGGCCTCTTCCGGCGTGTCATGTCGATATACCGTAATTACCGAGTGCAGTTGCGAAACGACATATTCATCACGGCTTCCTTCGTAGCGGACGGTATCTTCATCCAAACCACCATGGAAAACATTGGCACCGCTGTCCGAGTAAAGTAGATCGTCACCTTGCTCACCGAAGAGCCGGTCGTCACCTCCCAGCGAACCAATAGTGTCGTTACCTCCGCCACCCCACAATTGATCATCGCCCGGCCCGAGTACAATCACTTGTGCCTCGTTGTCACCAATGACGACATTGTCACCCTCACCACCTCCAATGCTCACAGCGCCTTTAATGCTGGCGAAATCGACATTATCCAACTGCAGACGTGTACTGCCCGGGAGATTGGTCACATCAATCACAAATGCTTCCTGAAAACCACTCGCGGAGTTATCTGTCTCACCACGGATAACGATCGGATCATTAGTGGCATTATCCGAGGTAAAGGTTAACGTACGGATATCCAGCTGAGTACCGGCAGGGCGAGTATTGAGCCAATTGGCTGCCGTTTGCGTCTGATCGGTCAAATTACTAGGAGCTTTGCCTTCAATACTGGCAACGAGACTGGTCAACGCCTGGTCACGCTCCGTGGCAGTGCGCGCTCCATCACTGGTTAGTTGCGTGCCTCCCGGCAACGTTGCGGTAACGACATTATTGTTACCCGTGTTTTCAACCAACCGGGCACTTCGCGACGCTACACCCGTATTGTTAAAGGTTTCACGTACAGCAGTCTCTCCCACAGGAGTATCTGGGAGTGGCGTTACATCGATCTCCAGTTCCGGTTCAGGGCGTGGAGGTGATACGGGAAGCGCAACGACTGGATCAGTCACTAGAGAAGTCACTGTTTCAGCGGTGCCCTGGCCATCGGTATAGAGGGCTTGAACACTTATTTCCGCCCTTATATCTGCCCGTACCAAGGTATAGGCCTCTCCGATGGCGCCCTCTATAGCCACACCGTCACGCAGCCACTGGTAGCTGATCGTGCCCAGGCCGTCTTCATCGGCCAAGGTATTGGACACGGTGAGGGTCTCGCCTTGCCTTACTGTGCCGCTGACGGCAACGATACCAGTCGGGGCGTCGTTGACATCGATAACATTAACAGTGACCGCTTGGGTAGCGTTGAGCGAGCTATCACCATCATCGGTGACGATGACCTCGAAGCTGTAGCTCGGCTTGGCCTCGAAATCGGCGCTGGCCTTGAGCGTCACCTCGCCGCTGCCGGTGTCGATATCGAGCAGGTCGGCGTCGGTGCCAGAGAGAATGTAGGCCGGGGCTTGGTCGGCATCCACATCGGTCGCGGCGGCGGTATAGATCACGGTGCCGGTGGCTGCGTTCTCTTCCACCGTGCCGGTGGCACCACTGGTGATCACGGGGGCGTCGTTGACGCCGGTCACGGTAACCGTCAAGGTCGCCGTGGCGGTACCGCCTTCCCCGTCCTCGGCGGTATACGTCACGCTGCTGGTCCTGGACTCGTTGGCGGCCAGGCTGTCGAAGGCGCCTGCCGGGTCGAAGCGGTAGCTGCCGTCCGCATTGACGGTAAACAGGCCGCCGCTATCGCCGGCCAGGGGCGCGCCGACGTTGCTGGCGTCGCCATTGACTTGAGCGACCCTCAGCGTATCGCCGTCTGGGTCAACGTCATTGGTGAGTACGCCATCGGCAGCAACGGTCAGCGCATTATCTTCGTCGGTGCTAGTGGTATCGGCGTCCGCCACCGGGGTGGGGTTGGCCACTGCCCATAGGAAGGTGGCGTCCACGCTACCGCCATGGCTGTCGTTCGCCGTGACCGTGACGTTGTATGGCCCGCTCTGGGAGGCCGAGGTGTCGAGAATGCCGCTGATTACCCCGGTCATCGGATCAATGCTTAGCCCGTTGGGCAGGCCGGTGGCGCTGTAGCTCAGCGTGTCGCTGATGTCGACATCGGCAAAGGCCGTGGCGGTGTCCAGCGAGATCGCCTCCGCATCGTCGCTGCTCTGGTCACTCAGGCCCGTGGTGGTCGGGGCGTCGTTGACGCCGGCCACGGTGACCGTCAAGGTCGCCGTGGCGGTGCCGCCTTCCCCGTCCTCGGCGGTATACGTCACGCTGCTGGCCCTGGACTCGCTGGCGGCCAGGCTGTCGAAGTCGCCTGCCGGGTCGAAGCGGTAGCTGCCGTCCGCCTTGACGGTAAACAGGCCGCCGCTATCGCCGGCCAGGGACTCGCCGACGTTGTTGGCGTCGCCATCGACTTGCGTGACCCGCAGCGTATCGCCGTCTAGGTCAACGTCGTTGCTGAGGACGCCATCGGCAGCAACGGTCAGTGCATTATCTTCGTCGGTGCTAGTGGTATCGTCGTCCACTACCGGGGTGGGGTTGGCCACGGCCCATAGGAAGGTGGCGTCCACGCTACCGCCATGGCTGTCGTTCGCCGTGACCGTGACGTTGTATGGCCCGCTCTGGGAGGCCGAGGTGTCGAGAGTGCCGCTGATTACCCCGGTCGTCGGATCCATGCTCAGCCCGTTAGGCAGGCCGGTGGCGCTGTAGCTCAGCGTGTCGCTGGTGTCGACATCGGCAAAGGCCGTGGCGGTGTCCAGCGAGATCGCCTCCGCATCGTCGCTGCTCTGGTCACTCAGGCCCGTGGTGGTCGGGGCTTCATTGACGTCGGTGACATTGACGGTGATCGTCTGCACATCCGTACCACCGTTACTATCATCTGCGATGACTTCGACAATATAGCTGTTGTTAGTATCGCTATCAGTAGGGTTCTCGAAGTTGGGTGCAGTTTTGAAGCTCAGCACGCCGGTACTTGTATCAATATTGAACTTGGCTTGATCAGCACCGCCGGTAATGCTGTAGGTTAAGGTATCGCTGTCGGCGTCAGTGGCGGTAACCGTGGTAACGGCAGTGCTGTTTTCTACGATATTGATACTGGCTGTTTCGCCGCCGCTGTTGCTGGCGATGTCGGGGGCGGTGTTCGCTATCGTAGTGAATTTGTAGGTGGTGTAGTCTACGATGCCGGCGAAGGTGTTACCCACGGCATCCTGAATTAAGTCACTGGAAATTTGCACCGCATAGGCTGTGCTTAATAACAAATCCTGCGCGGGGTTAATGGTCAGCGTATCGCCATCGATGGATATTGTGCCGTTACCACTCCCAATGTCACTGATATCAAAGCTTTCAACCGCTACTGGATTTTGAGCATCGGTGAGATCGTAAAGGGTAATGCTTCCTTCAGTGTTTTTGAAAGAAATGGCTTCCGAAAACTTCAACTGCAGTGACCCACTTATAGAAGCATCGGGTGCGTTATCGGCGGGGGTAGAACTGGCGGAAATCAAGGTTGGTGGACTATCCAGAGTGAAGTCCAGCGTCTGGCTAGCCGGCGAAGCATTGCCAGCGACGTCGGTCTGGCGCACGATAACGCTCTTAGTGCCGTCGCCTTGCAGAGTGACGCTGCTGCTTTCGCCGGCGGTCCAGTTCTGACCGTCGTCGGTGCTATATTCCCAGCTGGCGCCTTGCTCTAGGCCGAAGACATCAACTTGGCCGTTGCTGGTGACGCCGTCGTTAGCATCAGCCCCGTTATCTTCTGCCAAGGCTAATGTCGGAGTGGAGATAGTTGTGTCCAGAGTGAAGCTCAGCGCCTGGCTAATCGACGAGGCATTGCCAGCAATGTCGCTCTGGCGTGCGATAACGCTCTTGGCACCATCGTATTGCAGAGTAAAACTGGTGCCATTTCCAGTGATCCATGACTCACCGCTATCGGTGCTGTATTCCCAAGTAGCATCTTGTTCTAACCCAGAGACATTGACCTGGCCGTTACTGGTCACTCCATCACTGTCACTGGCACCACTGTCAATTCCTAGCGCTAAGGTCGGCGTATTAAGCACGATGGTATTGATAGCGTAATTATTGGAATTAGCGGTTCCAGTGCCAAAATTGCCCGCCAAATCGGATACGCTGTCCAATGTCACCGTGATCACATTGGTCTCATCACTGATATTGGCGGTTGGCGTTAATGTTGCCGTCCAGGTTTTGCCACCATCCGCTGTCGCTACAGTGCTGAGTGTGCCGTTTGCCACCGTAAGATCGTCATTGGAGAAACCTTGAATGGCTTCGTTGAAGGTGAAGGTAACCGTTGATGTTTCACCCGGAATCAGGCTAGTGTCAGCCACAACGACATCCACAGTTGGCGGCGTTGTGTCAACCTGAACTGGCTCGCTGAAATCAATCGTATCGAGCAAGAGGTTGACGCTCATCATGAGAGGGTCATGAATCATATCGGGATCAAAAACTGTGAACCTGATGGTATCAATGTTTGTCCAGGCGTCCCCAAAGCTTAGCGTGCCGCCAATATAAGGTCCGTGACCCTGTATATCCTGGGCCGATTTTGTATAGGTTATTTCACTCGTTCCAGACCCATAATTGCCGGTAGTGGCCAGATCAACTTCAACAGAAACAACTTCTTCGCCGTCGGCTCGCCCAGAAACGACGTAACTGCTTAAGTGTGAATATTCTTCATACCCAGCCGCCAACTGACCAAGGGTAAAGAGCGACTTGGCTTCAGGACCATCACCATCCGGATCAACCGAGGAAAATTCGACATAAACACTACTGTCTATTCCTGTTGGGCCAGCATGGGCAGAGAAATATGCGGCATCACCCGTTGTGAAGCCGGTAGGCTCATTGGTGATGTATAATTCTGCATAGGATCCCGGACTCGCCGCAAAACTTAGTCCCCCAGCCCCACCGACCTTATAAGGTAAAGGGTAAAAATTGTGGAGAGGAATATCCGTGAAATCTTGGTCGGTGGGGGCAGCCAGCGCATGCTGGTATTGCATCCCTACCAGCGTCTGGGTTTGTATCTCACCCACCTGCTGTTCCAAAACCCAATCCCCACCTTTTGTTTCGGCACCGGTTAGGTCATTAGATGCCGCCACATCCGCGCCCGTGGCCTGTGCGAGCTTGCCGATAAATTCCACGCCGCTTTGCCCGGCAGCGACGTCGCAGCCATAGAGTAAAATATCGCCGTCTTCGGTCAGGCTCTGGCCGATTTTCGCCAGTGCTTCGGAATAGTCGGTTAAGGTGTCGTTATTCAGGCTGGCAGTGCCGAGCTGCACCTGGCCTTGGCTGCCGTGGGAAAGGATATGGATGGCCTCGTAGCCTGCTTTCCCTTCGGCCCATTCCGCCATCTGCACCAGGCCGTCGCGGGACGGGTCGAGGGTCACGATCTCGGCGCCTTGGGGAACACCGTCAACAAGGGATCGCCAATCAGCAATGCCTTTATCGATAAAAAAGACGTTACCGTCGCTTCCACGTTGCAAAAGATCGCTCGCCATCACCCATCTCCACATATTGTTTTGCCCCAGAGGGGAGCTGTCCCATTGCGTACATCACTAATTGCTTCTGCCTAGGATAAAACGCCAATTATTTGTACTAACCTGCACTTTTAATGCAGTTTTTCTAAGCAATAAGGGCTAAGTAGAAACAACTGGTCAGGGAGAGTCAAAAGCATTTTTGTGACATTTATTTGCATTTTCGACGAACTTGACGAGATACGCGCGCATCTATAATTTACAAATGCTTATTGAACGCTGAAACTCTCGCCGTCGTCTGCAAGGCTGTCGGATCGAACAGCCCTTTTCTTGTAGTGTGCCCATTGTGATACCCGAGCTTGATACCCGCACGCTTCTGGCGGTGCTGTGCATGGCCCTGGCACTTTCCTCCTTGGCGCTAGCGCTGCTTTACCGCCTGCACCGGAGTTTGCCCGGCCCACGTGACTGGGCCATCGGCATGGTCGCTATTAGCGTCGGCGTGGGGTTGCTGTACGGACGAAACGTCATTCCGCCGTTCTGGTCCATTGCGGTTGCCAACGTCCTGATCCTCGTCGGTCACGCCTTTCTGGTTGCTGGGGCTCGGCGCTTTCTCGGCCGGTCGGTCGGCTGGCCCTTGCTGGCCGCCATCGTGGTGGTGTTCAGCCTCCCTATCACGCTCTACCACGATGTCCCCGAAGCCCTCGGGCTTCGCATTATCTGCATCAGTCTCGGCATGAGTCTGTTGTCGCTTCTCGGCGTCTGGGCTATCGTCCGCGAAAGCCGCTTTCAGATTAATGCGCACCAGGCAGTTGCGGTACTGCTTGGCCTTCATGTGTTCTTCAACCTGGCACGTGCAGCCCAAACCTTGTTGGAGCCGGTATTAGCGACGGACATGCTACGGCTCGGTCCCAGCACGAGCACCTTCTTCGCATGGGGCATCCTGTTCTTCTTCGGTTTGACCGTAGGATTGGCGGTCATGGTGACGGAGCGGTTGCGCGACATGCTGCAGGAGCGCCTCGTCAAGGAGAATGCCGCCCGTTGCGCGGCGGAAGCGGCGCTTCAGGAGCAACGCAACTTTCTGACCATGGTCTCGCACGAATTCCGAACGCCGCTGGGCATCATGGCGGCTTCGATGGACCTCATCGCCTGCAACTTGCCGGCGAATGACCGGGAGTCGGCCGAGGAGCTGGATCGCATCCACCGGGCCTCGCGGCGGCTGGGAAACCTGGTCGAGGGGTGCCTGGCCGACGACTGGCTGGAAAGCGTTTCACAGAGCCGCCGTTCGGGTGTGCTCGACGTCGGCGCCGTGCTGGCCGAGCTTGCCACGGAATACAACGTGGTGCTGCATGGGGCTGAGGAACCGATCCGGGTGGATGCCGACCCCTATCTGCTGCCGATCGCCTTTTCCGCCCTGCTGGATAACGCATGCAAATACGCCCACACGCCTGAAGGGGTGTCACTGGCGTATTGCCGGAAGGGGAAGACCGTGGAAGTGGCCGTTTACGACGACGGGCCGGGTATCGACCCCACCGAAGTATCACGGCTGTTCGAAAAGTACTATCGCGCACGTCGCACCCAGCATAAACCCGGCGCAGGCCTGGGGCTGCATCTGGTTCAGCGCATACTCGCCCTGCACGATGGGGACATCAGGCTGGACCAATCACATGGCACGGTGTTTCGCGTTACCTTGCCCGCGCTTGAGACTTGATTGGAAGATGCCATGCCCTCAATACGCATCGCCCTGATAGACGACGAGCCGGACTTCCGCCAACCCGTGGCCCGCTACTTGCGCAAACGGGGCATGACGGTTCACGAGGCCGGTTCGGTCGAGGATTTTCGTGCTGAGCTTTCGGATATCGCGCCGAACATCATCCTGCTCGATGTCGGTTTGCCCGGCGAAAGCGGCCTGGACGCGGCTAAGCGCCTGCGCGATGACACGGGGGCCGGCGTCATCATGGTTACCGCGCGCGGGGGGCTCGAAGAGCGTATCGAGGGTCTCGACCGTGGCGCCGACAGCTATCTTTGCAAACCCATAAGCATGCGGGAACTGGAGGCGGTGGTGCTCAGTCTTTGGCGGCGGATCGGCAACGACGACACAGCCGGGACCGACGCCGAAACGCCAATTGCCCCAATGGCAGAGGGATGGACCTTCGATGCCGAAGCCTGGGCACTTATCTCGCCGGATGGAGAACGCGCCCGGCTGTCTGCGGCAGAATATGGAGTGCTGTCCCTGCTGACGGAAGCACCCGGCGAGCCCGTATCGCGCGATCGTCTCTTCGTTGCCTTGAAGAAGCCACAGAGCGGGCCCGACGACCGCAGCCTGGACGTCCTGGTTTCACGGCTGCGGCGCAAATTCTCGACATCGGCCTTCAAGCTTCCGATCCAGTCGGTCCGGGGCGTGGGCTACGTATTTCCCGGACCGGTCTCGCGGCGCGGCTCGATACCTACGGTTAGCCGCTGAGCTCACAGCGCCATCCATGAGGGCACCGCGGCACTGAGAGGCAACGGACATGAGCAGGACGTCCAGCGTGATGGGGATATAGAGATCCACTTGTGTCACTTGTGTCACTTGTGTCACTTGTGTCACTTGTGTATGGAAGTCTTGTATGGTGTAGCCGTCTATCCGGCTTATTCATGAGGTGCCGAATGAGAGGTATCGAATGAGATAGAGTTACCTATGTCTTGCTCTTTCGTCTTTATTAATAAAACGCACACTTAACGTAACTTAAAACTTCTTTACCCATTTTATTATTGTTTCACTTGACGATATCTTTACGCAATTCGTGGAAACTCATGTAAGAACAACATCTTTCACCTCGATGGTATTGGCGCCCGATCCGCTCCACGCGTGGTAACCTCAAGCTACTTAGCTTCGGCAGCACTATACGCCCGTCCCTTCCGAGCTGATCCAACTGCTGCAAGCAATTATCGTAACTGGCGGTTCACCCGCTCATGCTGAGTTCAGGCCCGGCGAGACCGCTCAAATCCATGAGGGTCCGATTGCCGGACGAGCCGCGACGTTTAGCGAATACCTGGCAAAGCAAAAAGTGGCGAGGCTCGGGCCACGAGGCTCGGGCCATCGTGCTTCTTGAGCTACTGAACCGGCCTCAGACTGGAAATATCGATTGCACATCTGCTCAAAATGGGTAACTAAACCCTCTATGTAAGCATTTTCTTACAAGCCCTATGGCAGAAAACCTAAAAACCATTATTTATGTAACATTTTAGGCCAAATGAACTAGAAACATAGACTCCTCAAGCGGTAAAGTAACCATCAATTAATCCTAATATCCGGCACAGCCTTCGCTTACTTAGTTGTAACATTTGGATAATAAGCATGACACGACATGTCGATCTCAACGAAGCCATTCAAGTCAAGACAGCCCTAAAAGTACTATCCCCCGGCATGTATACCATTCGTTACATAGGCGCTCAGCCCGCCGGCTCCGTTGATGCCCGATTACAGCGTGCCGTCAATATTCCCTTGGCACTGTCCCAGGCTCCTATCCGCATGGCGGGAGAGATCGAATTCATTTGTCCGGAAGGCATCACTCACCAAACGCTCTCCGCGCCGGGTGATTATCTTATCGCCCATGTCAAACGTGGCGAAGCCGTCCTGTCCGCCAGCAAGTATTCACCCAAGCCATTAGCCGGCAAGGTGGATGTGCAATGGCGTATCGAACCGCTCCAGCAGTCGGCAACTCCAGCCAAGACCGCACCGGCCATGTCTACAGCGACGAGTTCCACCGGCGACAGTGCACACAACCAGCCCAGGGCAAGCAAGGCACCATTGCCGATACGCCTTTCGGGTCATATCGAGCGCCGGGGAGATGTCACGGTAAATAGCGGCGAATGGCTAGGTGACCCGAGGGGCCAAGCACGGCTGGAAGGGTTACAGATTGAATGGCAGGACCCGCCAACCGGTGTAGAGTTCGTCGGCGCCTGCCGGGCGGGAGACCGGACCTTGCAATCCAAGGGAAGCGAGTACTTGGGCACCCGGCGTCAGGCAGCCCCCATCACGCAGCTGGCAATCTGCCTGGCGGGTAGCAATGCCGCCGCTTACCGGCTGGAGGCGGACGCTGTATTTTCCGATGGCAGCCGCCATGAACTGGGCGCCAAGGAAGCCGTACAAGCTTCACGCAGCGGTCATCTGGTCGCCGTAAGGTTGCAGGTTACTCCGTCCGTTTCAACCATAGTCCAATCCAAGCCGGAACAGTCGGCGCCTGCGGGGCGCTCTTCCTGGTTGGACCCGGAAGCGACCCATATTGCTACGGCGCAATAACGACACAAAAATCAGCACAGAACGACAATAAAGCAACAGCACGCTGCATCTGCAGGCAATCCATGAATTGTCCGGGAGGCCGGCTGGATGGCTTCCTGAACAAGAAAAGCTGATAAATCAGCGCTTTGTCACAACACAACCCTTACTAGAGGCCTAATAATGGCGCAATACGATAATACGAGCGGTGTGGTCAATGAAATCGGCCAAAAATATAGCGCAAACCTGAAGAATGCAGTGAGTTCGCTGCTTTCCCAGTTTGGTGACAATGCTACAGGTGAGCAAGTCAATAACGCTCAAGCCGCCCAAAACAGCACCGCCGATGCCCTGTTCCTGCGTCTCGACGAAGGTCAGCGCGGCACCAAAGATGCACCGCTCCAGTTCGACGATTCCGGTCGTGAAGGTGGCCGTGCCTACGTATTCGAAGGCGACGATGGCGTTGTAGCCCAGTTCAACACCGTCGAGCGCGTCATCATCGGCACTAACGGCGATGACGACTTCACCGTGGACGGCGACCGTAACACCACCGTTGACGGCGGTGCCGGTAATGATGTCATCACGACCAGCGGCGGCGACGACTCTATCGTGGGCGGCGCGGGTGACGACTCCATCTCGGCAGGCGCGGGCAACGACTCCATCTACGGCGGCGCAGGCAACGACGAAGCGGTATTCGCAGGCGACGCTTCCGACTACACCATCGAACAAGATGGCGCGCTGGTCACTGTTACCAACAACGCGACAGGTGACGTCAATGAAGTCGTGAACGTCGAAACACTGACGTTCGATGATGGCAGCCAGACCGTTGAGCAGAGCAGCGACGTTCAAGCACTGGTCACACTGTACAAGCAGCTGTTCAGCGATACAGCGGAACGCGAGCAGAACGGTGCCGGCCAAGCGGACCTGGAAGGCCTGCAGTACTGGTCCGACCGTGCGGATGAAGGCGTTTCTCTGGGTCAAATCGCCCTGAGCATGCTCAACTCCGACGAAGCCGGCAACAAGCTGGATGCGCTGGACCTTAACACCAGCGAAGGCATGGCCGCGGTTATCGACATGCTCTACACCGACGTGCTCGGCCGTACGGCTGATAGTGTCGATACAGAAGGTCGTGACTACTGGGTCGGCCAAGCGGAAGCGGGCGTGTCTCTGGAAACCATCGCGACCGAGTTCGTGGCATCCGAAGAACTGCAGGATCAAACCGTTCAAGCGAGCGATTGGGATTTCCTGATCTAAGCCGAGAACAAAGCCAAAGCAACACCCAAAGGCTGAGGCAGGGATGCCGCAATGGGGGCGCAAGCCCCCATTTGCGTTGATCGTGCCATTAGGGAAACCCCGAGACTCGCCGACCAGGCGCCGGTTTTTCACCTAATGCCATGATGTAGCTTACTTTTAGGCGTGCCGTTCTGTGCAAGATTCCTTCGATTATTTTCATCGCCACGTTGAGGCATTGATTGCCAAGCGCGAATACGCGTTGGCGTTCGAGTGCCTGCAAGGCGGCCTCGCCGATAGCCGTACCTACCCCGAAGCTCTGCTGTGGCTCGGGGTGCTGGGTATACACGCCAACCGCCCCACACTTGCCCAAGCGGCGCTTAGTGCCTTGATGTTCATCGAACCCGATGCCCAGGCGGTGCAGTTGCTGGCCCGCACGCTACCCGACGCCCAGGCGCTTGCCTTCCACGCAGAAGCTTATCGCACCGAGCCGACCTCCAGCAGCGCGCTGCTCGCCTACCTTTCCGCTCTGGCCAGCGCAGGCGCTAGCGAACACCGTGAAAACCAAACCGGCCAACAACAGCTACTAAGATACCACGCCTCTCACGGCCACGATAACGCGACGCTCGCTGCCCTGGCTCCCTTCTATGCCCGGCATTTCGGGTTGCCTTGCGGTAGCGTCTGGCAACAAGGCACTCGGCTCAGAGGCTGGTGCCTGACAAGCGCTGATACCGCCGCGCCCAAGGTCACCCTCAGCGCCAATGGTCAGCATCTGTCGGTGCCGCTGAAGCAACCCCAGCCGCTTACTGCCACAGCTACGGCGCCGGCCATGAAGTTATGCTGGTTTGAAGTCGAGCTGCAAGGCGCGCCAGCCTCCTCGCTCTTGAA
The DNA here is from genome assembly GCF_039691755.1 of Halomonas sp. Bachu 37. Lineage (NCBI taxonomy): Bacteria > Pseudomonadati > Pseudomonadota > Gammaproteobacteria > Oceanospirillales > Halomonadaceae > Halomonas > Halomonas kashgarensis. The sequence continues at coordinate 2,930,771 of NZ_CP137552.1, forward strand.
TGTCGTCATACAGGAAAAACCGCTTCTAGGCAGCCCGGTGCAGTGGCAGCCTCTAGCGCCACCGGTTGTGGTAACATCCAAACGCAAGTCGCCTGCCGTTGCGGTGCTGATTCCCGTCTACAAAGGCCATGCCGAAACCTTGGCCTGTGTGGAAAGCGTGCTGCAAAGCCGGGCCGCCAATAGCACTGCGTTTCGGGTAGTGGCGATCAACGATGCCAGCCCCGACACAGCGCTTATCAACGACCTGCAACAACTGGCCGATGACGGCAGCATCGAGCTTTACCACCAGGCGCAGAACCAGGGCTTCATCGGCACCGTCAACCATGGGCTCGGCCTATGCGGGGGCAGCGATACCATCCTGCTCAATGCCGATACGCTGGTACACGGCAACTGGCTCGACAGGCTGAAAGCCGCCGCCTACCGCTATCCTGACGTCGCCTCGGTTACGCCGCTGAGCAACAACGGCGAACTGATGAGCCTGTTGGCTCCCTGCGAACCGGCCGCCGCCCTTACCCCCGCTCAATTAGCCGAGCTGGATAACGCCGCCCAGGCAGCCAATAGCGTGGAAGACCATCAGGATGTCGAGATCGATACCGGCTGCGGGTTCTGTTTGTACCTGCGCCACGACGCCCTGGCGGAACAGGGCGGGCTCGACCCCACCCTGACTCGTGGCTACGGCGAGGAATCCGACTGGTGCTACCGCGCCCACGCCAACGGCCGCCACCATCGCGGGGCGCTTGATGTAGTGGTGGCTCACCAGGGCGGCGTCTCCTTCGGCGATGAAAAACGCCTGAGGGTCAAGCAGAACCTGGAAGTGCTGGAAAAGCGCTACCCCAACGCCGAGCGCCGCTTCAACGCCTGCCTGAAAGCCGACCCCATGCGCCCCGGCCGTACTCGGCTGCTGCGCCACTGGCTACGCCAACAACCGCTTTCAGCCCTGCGGCCCAGCGGCATGAATAGCGTCTTGCTATGGCCCAGCCTGGCACAAGCGGAGCGCGCCTTGGCAGCGCTCGATTGTGATATCGCCCTGGCGCGTACCGGGCTGCGGGAGCTGAGGCTATGCGGTGGCCAGCCTCATGCCTGGCGGCTTATATACCGCCTGCCGGAGCAGCGCGTTCAGCTTGAATCTGACCTCCACACTCTGGGTATTCACTCGCTAGCGCCCGCTACCCAGGCGCTTGGCCAATGGCTTTTCAGTGTGCTTCCCGGCATGCCGTTAACGGCTTGCCAAACCCTGGTGGCCCAGCGAAGCACAGCAGCGCAGGAAGCCAAAGCACCGCAAGCCACAGCAACATTTAAGCTACCCGCCACCGGCGCCTTGATTGCCGTGGCGGGGCAGCCGGAAAGCCTGAACCAGCCGGAACTGACTGAATTGGCCACAACGCTTTCCGCCCAGCGCCAGGAGACTTACCTCTTGCCGCTCAACCACCCCGGCCGCACCGCGAGCCCGCTATTAAGCAGCGGCCGCGTATTCGTGTTGCCACTTGCCACCAGCCGCTACCGGGAACGCGTAATGCTATGCCATGCGCACCTGCCGCTCAGCGCCGTGCTGCTGCTGGATACCCAGCCAGCCACTCTGACGGATGCCGCCTGGTTGAGCGAAAAGTTGAGTGAAGAACAGCCGCTTACCTGGCTGGTGCCGGAAGGGCTCGATATTCAGACCATTCAACATGCTCTACCCCATGCCTGGGTGCGCTTACCTAGTTTGATGAGCCTAGCCGCACCCAGTGCAGCGGCGTCAGGTTCCAAGCCGACCGCCGCGTTGTTAAGTACCATTTCAGGAGCCCGGGCATGACGCACACCGCTTTGGCCACCCATATTCAAGGGCACATCACCCAACTAGCCGGCAACATGGTGCAGGGTTGGGTGCATGATGAAAGCGCCCCGCAGCAGCAATGGGCGGTAGCGATCATGGCCGACGGCCAACTGCTCGCCCTCGCCAATGCCGATCAATACCACCCGGCCGCTCCCGGCACCGGCATGCACGGCTTCAAGGTGATGCTGAGCGACACCCAGATCCAGCACAGCAGCGCCATCAGCCTGACCCTGGCCAATCATCGCCAAGTGCTGGATACCCTACGCCTGCCCGCCCAACCCATGGCCGAACACACCGATGCCAGCTCGCGGGTGCAATGGCAACCGGGCTTGACTCTGCGCGGCTGGCTGGTGGAGCCGGAAGCCCCGCACACAGCCCTTGGCGTTAGCGCCTATGAAGGCGAGCGGCCCGTGGCATCGGCCAAGCCCAGCCGCTGGACGAATCATCACAATCAATACGTGCAAGCCGCCTTTACCCTCACCCTGCCCCTGAGCATGGCGAATGGCGAGCCGCATGAGCTCACCATCAAGGACAGCCAAGGCCGCGAACTCAGCGGCAGCCCCCTGGTGGTGCACGAATGGCCGCAAGGCCTGGCGCCCTGGGTCACCCAACTAGTGCCCAAGCTGCCCAGCCATGTGCATCAGCTACTGAAAAAGCAGCTCGACCGCTACGAGCAGTGGCTGCCCCGAGCGGTAGGCTTCAATGACTACCCGGCCTGGCAGAAGGCGTTTGCACCCACCGCCAGCCCCCGCGTAACGCAGCCCGGCACCATCGGCCTGCTATGGCTGGGCGAACCCACCCCACAAGCGGCTCCGGCAGGAAAAAACCCTTGGGGAAAACAGCTCAAAGTCCGCCATTATGTGCTCAACCCAGCCGAGCAGGGGAAGGATGACGCCAGCTATCAAGCCCTGCTGAGTGAAGCCTGCCAGGCATGCGATGCCGTCGCCCAGCTGGAAAGCGGCGACACCTTGGCGGAAAACGCCCTGGCCCTGGCCTGGAATGCCCTGCAAGAAGGCGGCACCCAGCTGGTATACAGCGACTTCGATATGCCGGAAGCGGATATGTCAGTAGCAGACAGCCAGGCGCGCCAACCCGCCTGCCTGCCCGCCTGGGACCCCGAGCGCCAGTGGGGGCAGGATTACCTGGGCGGCGGCCTGTGCCTGGTGCGCAGCGACTTGCTTAAGGAAGCCGCCCACCCCGCTACCTGCTTTGAGGAGTTCAGTTACGCCGCCATCGAAGCGCTCCATGCCGCCGGCCAGCCGGAAAGCGCCGTGGTGCACCTGCCGGAAATCTTGCGCCAGCGTGCCAAACCTTGGCCGCAACTCACAAGCGATGCCCAACTGGCCCGCCAGCAAGCGCGGCTTCAGCGTCAGGATGCCCACGCCACGCTAAGCCGCCATGAACAGCAGCCCGGCCTATACCGCCTGCAACGCAGCCTTGAGCAGTGGCCCAGCGTCACGCTGGTGATTCCCACGCGGGATGCCCTGGCCCTGCTCCGCCGTTGTATCGACACCCTGCTGGAACACACCGACTACCCCGGCCACGTTCAGCTACTGGTGGTGGACAACAACTCCCAGCACCCCGAAACCCATGAGTACCTGGCCCGCCTGCGCCAACGCCAGGCCCAGCCACTCGGGCGTGGGCGCGTCACCTTTCAGGTGCTGGAGTACCCCCACCCGTTCAACTACGCCGCCATCAACAATGCTGCCGTAGAGCAGTGCGATAGCGAGCTGATCGCCCTGGTGAATAACGACATCGAGGCGCTGCACCCGGAATGGCTGTGCAACATGGCAGCGCTACTGATGCGCCAAGGCACCGGCGCGGTGGGTGCCAAGCTGCTCTGGCCCAACGGCATGGTGCAGCACGGCGGCGTACTGGGCGGGCAATACGGCGGCCTGGCCGGGCATATCGGCAACAGCTGGGAAGCGCACGACGCCGGCTACCTGGGCATGAACCAGCTGACCCAACGCTTCAGCGCCGTGACGGCGGCCTGCCTGCTGCTGCGCCGTGCGGACTATCACGCCGTGGGCGGGCTGGATGATCGCGCCTTCCCGGTCGCCTTCAACGATGTGGATTTATGCCTGAAGCTGCGCCGGCTCGGCCTGAATATCCTCTGGACGCCGGAAGCCCGACTGATTCACGCCGAATCCGCCACTCGCGGCAAGGATGAAGCCCCGGAAAAAGCCGCCCGCGCCCAGCGAGAAATGGACAACCTGCGCAACCGCTGGAGCACCGCCCTGCTCACCGACCCGGCGTACAACCCCAACCTGGGCCTGGATATCGCGGCGGCGCCGTACACCACGCTGGCTCTGCCCCCGCGAACCCGCACGGCCAGAACCAACGCCCTGAAACGTTAATTGCGCGGCAGCGGCAACCCCTAAGGTGGCAAACGCCACATAACCCACGGCAAAAGGAAAAGCCACCGGCACATACCGCGCCACGAGCGCTAAGCGAGACCCAAAAAAGGTTTTGCCTGGCGGTAGCGTGCCTGCTCGTGTCCTGTGTCATTGCGAGGAGCGCAGCGACGAAGCAATCTCATCGCAAGCCTTGGCCCTATTTACATGAAGGAATTCACCCCATGACCATGACCGCCGCCGACCTGAATGCGCTTCGGCCCGCTCTGCAACAGCGCGCCCACAAGCGGTTTCTTAACGTAGGCTGCGGCAGCGCAGGGCCCGAGCGTTTACCCGAGTGTTTTCAGCAAGCCGGCTGGCAGCAGATCCGCCTGGATATCAACCCGGCGGTGAAGCCCGATATCATCGCCGACACCACGGACCTTTCTGCCGTGGAAACCGCCAGCATGGACGCGGTGTTCTCCTCGCATAACCTGGAGCACCTCTACCTGCACGACACCGTGGCCGCCCTGAACGAAATGCACCGGGTCATCTGCCCTGGCGGGTTTTTGCTGATTACCCTGCCGGACCTTCAGCAAGTCGCCCAGTGGGTCGCCGAAGGCAAGCTCACCGAGGTGATCTACCAATCGCCCGCCGGGCCGATCACCCCGCTGGATATTCTTTACGGCCACCAGCGCTCGGTCGCTGAAGGCAACACCTTCATGGCGCACAAGAGCGGCTTCGACAAACACAGCCTGAGCGAAGCACTACTGAAAGCCGGCTTCAAGGAAGTGCGGGTGACCGCCGACCCCTACTACAACCTCTGGGGCTACGCGCAAAAGGCCTGACCCAAGCCCGATGATTCATGGCGGGAGGCCGCTTTAGCGCGCGAGGGTTTTCCCTGACACCAGCTCCTAAATCTGCACCGCCACAGACAGCACAAGCCAATATTTCCCCTGGCTTCAATACAGTGCCACTACCCGTACAAAGAGCACCCTATGAATACAGCTTCCACCGCACTTCACGTGTTAGGCAACTTTGACACCATTCATGAAGAAACCGCCTACGGCTGGGCCTTTTCCCCGCAGCAGCCCCAGCAGCGGCTGGCGGTGGAGCTCATCGACGAACGCGGCGAATTAGCGGGCTATGGCATAGCGGAACATCATCGTGAAGACCTGGCACCTGCTGGCATCGGCGACGGCCACCATCAGTTCAAGCTGGCGCTCGCCTACAGCCTGTACGACGGCGAAGAACACAGCCTCACCGCCTTTGACGCCAACACCGGCCAACCCCTGCAAGGCACCCACACCTTCGGCCCCGCTACACGCAGTTTCGCTTTTGACCTAATGAGCCGCGAAGCGGGCCAGCAATGGTTGATTGAGCACCTGCGCCAAACCCCAAACCTTACCCGGCAACGCGCCGAAAGTCTGCTCAACGCCTACCGGCTCAGCTGCGTGTTACATGAAACCCACCACGTGGAAGAAGCCCGCAACGCCTGGCACGCCATTGCCGAAGCCACCGGGCTCCACGGGTTGAGCCACTGCAAGCAAGGCGAACTGCACCTGCTGCAAGGCCAACACAGCGATGCCCTTGCCAGTTACCAACGCGCCGTAGATGCCGCCCCCGAGCACCCCTGGCCGCATTTAGGGCTCGCTAACGCCCTGCAACAGCTAGGCCGCTACAGCGAAGCCGAAAGTGCAGTTCAGCAAGCGCTCAACTTGGCGCCGGAAGCCTCTCAAGCCCAGGCCCAAGCCAGCGCACGGCTGCACACCCTGCAGCGCACCGGCCTGCCGGAACGCGTCAACGCCCTGGTCGAACAAGGCGACAGCCAAGCCGCCACGCGCCTGCTTATCGAGCGCCTGCTGGCCCACCCGGATGAGCAAGAAGCAGCAGAGCTTCTCGGCCACCTGCTGCTGCCCGCGCAGGAAGACGACGAACCGCTGCCCGGCCAAGACACGCTGCACGCCTTCCAACGCCAAGAGCGCGTGCTAAACGCCCTGCTCGACCACGTAGACACCCAGTTAAACGAGTCGCCCCGCACATGAACACCCTGCTCAAACACCTGCATACCCACAGCGCCGCGCCCCTTGCGCATACGTTCATCATCGGCGCGGGCGATGGCAGCCAGCTTCCCCAATGGCGCGAGCTACACAGTGAACATTTACATCTGGCCGAAGCCCACCCTCAGCAAGCCAAAGCGTTAAGCCAGCGCACCCAGGGGCACGCCCAGGAAAGCGTGTTCGACGGCGCCATTACCCCCGAAGCGCAAGAGAGCGCCACGCTTCACGTACTCACGCTGCCCCACTACAGCAGCACCCAAGCGCCCAGTGGCCTGCACCATTTCTTGCCCAACGTGCGTGAACACAGCACGGAAACCGTAGCCGCCCAACGTCTGGAAACCTGGCTGAGCCAAGCAACGCTAGACCCAACCGCCACCCACACCCTGATGCTTAACGCCCCCGGCCAAGGGCATGCGCTGCTCAGTGCCACCTCTAGTAAGGTAATTCAAGCGTTCAGCTGGATTATCGTCAGCACGGCAGAAGAAGCGTTGTATGAAAACGACGTGGATAGCGCCACCCTGGATGCCACCCTCACCCAGCTGGGCTACGCCTGCGTGCTGGAAGACGACAGCGCCGTTTACCCCACCGTGGCAAGGCTTTACCAGCGCCAACCTGCCGTGATCGAGCGGCTAACCCTGTCCGCCGAACGCGACGCTGCCCAAAACGAAGCGGAGAAGCTCGCCAGAGAACTCGAAGAGTCTCGTGTCATTGCGAGGAGCGAAGCGACGAAGCAATCCCAAGACCTCAAAGACGCCGAAGCCGCCCTTGCCACCGCCAAGAGCGAAGCGGAGAGGCTTGCCAGAGAACTCGAAGAGGTTCGTGTCATTGCGAGGAGTGAAGCGACGAAGCAATCTCAAGCCCTTTCCGCCGCCGAAAAACAAGCCAGCGAGCGCAAACAAGCCCTGGAAGAAAAAACCCAGCAACTAGCCGAGCGCGATAAGCAGCTGAGTGAAAAAGACAAAGCGCTTAACGCCGCCAGCGAACAGCTAGCCCAGCGCACCCAAGAGCGCGACGCTGCCCGCAAGCAGAACGAAGAACACAAAAGATCTTTGGAAGAAAAATCCCAGCAGTTAAATGAGCACATTGAGCAACTGAGTGAAAAAACCAAAGCGCTGGAAGCCGCCCAAAAACAGCTAGCCGAACGGGATGCCCAGCTAAAAGAAAAGGCCCAGCAGCTAGCGGAGCGAGATAAACAGCTAACCGAACAAAAACAAGTAAACGAAAAAGCGCAGCAGGCCATTAAACAGCACGAACATGAGAACCAAACATTACAGCATCGCCAACAACTACTCCAAGACGAGCTAGTAAAGGGCGAAGCGCAAATAGACCTAATAAAAGACCTACTGCTAAGAGAGCCTGGATTATAAATAACCAACAAGGCAACCACCATGACGCAACCTACGTTAGCCGAGCACTACAAAACCCATGAAGGGCGTGTTTCCGATAAGTGGTCGCTTTACATGGAGGAATACGAACGGCTATTCGCACCCTATCGCAGCAAACCGATACATCTGCTCGAAATAGGCGTGCAAAACGGTGGCTCATTAGAAATTTGGGCAAAATATTTCACCCAAGCCCAACAAATTGTCGGCTGCGACATTAACCCGGCATGTGCCCAACTCAGCTACACCAACTCCAAAATTAATGTAGTGGTAGGCGACGTAAACCAAGACGACACACTTGCCCAGGTGTTCAAGCATGCCGAACAGTACGACATCGTGATCGATGATGGCTCGCATACTGTAGTGGTCAAGTGTTTTTGGCCACCGAATTTTGAGTATTCCAGTAGTTCTTTTCTGCCACATTCGGCGGTAGGCCACCGTTATGCTTGTGCGGCCTGAGGCTGCTGTAGTAACCGATCATATAATCAGTGACAGATTGCTTCGCCGCCGCAACATTGGGGTAGCCAATCTCTGGCATCCATTCCGTTTTCAGACTCCTGAAGAAGCGCTCTGTCGGGGCATTATCCCAGCAATTGCCACGGCGACTGAGACTCTGCGTCATCCGGTAGCGCCAGAGCATCTGTCGGAATGCCAGGCTGGTGTACTGGCAACCCTGATCCGAATGAAACAGAATGTCCGGTGGCTCTCGACGCGATTCGTAGGCCATGGTCAGTGCCTTCTTCACCAGCTCCGTATTCGGAGACAAGGACAATGCCCAGCCCACGGGTTTACGGGCATACAAATCGATGACCACCGCCAGATAAGCCCAGCGTGCCCCTGTCCAAATATAGGTAATGTCGCCGGTCCATACCTGATTGGGCTCCTTTACGTCGAATTCCCGATCGAGAAAATTCGGGATATCCAGGTGCGGCTGATCCGCCTTCTTGTAGGCGTGGCTTGGCGGCTGTGTGCTCACCAGCCCCAACTGCTTCATCCGTCTGCTGGCCCGGTAACGACTCAGCGATGTTCCAGCCTGCGTGACCATTTTGGCGATGCTGCGAGCGCCGGCAGAGCCGTTACTGACGGTATGCGCCTCGACAACCTGGTCCAGCAGCTTCTGCTCAGTCTCACAGGGCCTTCTGTCCCGGTCACGCCAGGCCCGGTAGCTACTGCGATGCACCCCAAACACCTGGCACAAGTGCTGCACCGCATAGCTCTCTTCAAGTCGCTCGATTATCGAGAATTGTTCAGGGAGTCCGACATCAAGAGAGCAGTAGCCTTTTTTAATATTTCCTTCTCTTCCTCCACCCGCCGCAGCTTGCGCTTCAGTTCCTGAATCTCACGCTGTTCCGGCGTCAGAGCCTCACCTTTCAGCGGAGTCTTGCCTGCCCGCTCAGCACGAAGCCTGCGTACCCAATACTCCATGGTGGATTTGCCAACGCCCATGGCCTCACACGCCGCCTTCAGCGAGTAACCCTGATCGACCACGAGCTGGGCCGCCTCCAAGCGAAATTCCGGACTGAACGCTCTCTTCTTCGTCATCATCTGCACCTGACTGTCTATGTGAGTGATCATACACTCAAAATCAGGTGGCCAGATTCACTGTGCCACTACATACCAGTCCGGATATCATTCACACATTTTGCACACTGTTCCCCCACGTAAAACAGGGCGGCCTGTTTGTCGCCGAAGACCTGCACTGCAGTTACTGGAAAAAATTTAACGGCGGCTTACACGAGCCACGCGCTGCCATGGCGTTTTTCAAAGCACTGGCGGATATTCCCAACTTTGAGCACTGGGGGTTAGAAGGCCATACCCGCCAACGCCTCCTCGCTCCCTTTGGTATTACCGAAGAGCTGACGGAAAGCTTGCTAGCGGAAATCCACTCGGTCGAGTTTATCAATTCCATGTGCGTGATTAAGCGCCAGCCAGCCGAGCAAAACGTATTAGGACCACGCTGTGTGGCAGGCAAACTGGAAGAAGTCGCACCAGTTAAGCAAGTCAATGGCACTAATAGCCCCACACCTCCCCAGCAGCCCCACGCCCCTGGCACCGGCTCAATAACCAGCAACTTGCAGCAGATAACCGAAGCGCTGCAGACGCACATAGCGGAAAACACCGCCCAGCGGCAAGCGCTTGAAAGCAAAAACAAAGAGATACAAGAACTTCATCACCTACGTGAACAAATGCACGAACAGCTGGTGCGCGCTGAAGCCCAGTTGGCCCTGCTTAAAGACCTGCTGCTAGACGACTCAGCGATTTAACGGTAACCCGCATAAACACAGCGGCATGTGCAAGGAGCCTTCCATGATCTCACTACTCAGGCGCTGGTGGCGTAACCGGCTGCGTCCAACCACACAGCTAAGCCAATCAACGATGGAAACCACCCCAACCGAAAGCAACGCTCAGCCCGGCGAATGGGTCGCCTACGATGAAGACCTATTAGAACGCGCCCGCACCCAATGGCAATTTGGTGACTGGGAAAGCCTAGCCAACTTGCAGCGCGATACCCTGCAACACCACCCTGACCGCGCCAAACTGGCGCTACTCGCCGCAGCAGGGCAGCAACAGCTAGGCCATACCGAACAGGCGCGCCAATTTACCCGTTTAGCCATCCAATGGGGGGCAAGCAGAAAGCTTATCGCCCAAGTGCTGATTGCAGGCGTACATAACACGCTTGGCCGTGCCGCTGCCATTAATGGTGGCCAGCAGCGAGCGCTAAACCATTTTGAAGAGGCAGTCGCCACCGCCAACACCCAAGGCGATACACGGCTATTAATTCAGGCGCGTACACGCAACGAACTGGAACGCCTGAATATCGCGATTGAGCCACAGGCACTTTCGCTTGCGGGGCAGCGTTTTGTTTCACCACTGCATTACCCAGTACCTCAGACCACCACACAAGACGCTTCACAGCCCGATCAGAAATAGTATTGCAGGAGTAGGTCAAGATGCAGCAGCAAGGCAACTCACGCACCTTTTTAATCACAGGTGGCGCAGGCTTTATCGGTTCTGCCGTAGTGCGCGAGCTAATCGCCAATACCCAGCACCATGTGGTTAACGTGGATAAGCTCACCTACGCGGGTAACCTGGAATCCCTCAGCAGCGTAGAGCACAACGAACGCTATACATTTGTGCGGGCAGATATTTGTAATGCCGCCGCCATGCAGCAGCTATTTGAACACCACCAGCCCGATGTGGTAATGCACCTAGCCGCCGAAAGCCACGTAGACCGCTCGATTGACGGCCCAGCAGAATTTATTCAAACCAACGTGGTCGGCACCAGCGTATTGCTTGAAGCGGCCCGCGCCTACTGGAAAAGCCTGCAAACCAGTGCGCCTGAAAAAGCCGCCGGATTCCGCTTCCATCATATTTCCACCGATGAAGTGTACGGCGACCTAGAAGGCACTACCGATCTTTTCACCGAGCAAACGCCCTACGCCCCCAGTTCGCCCTACTCGGCCAGCAAGGCCAGTTCCGACCACTTGGTACGCGCATGGCAGCGCACCTATGGCCTGCCTACCCTGATTACCAACTGCTCGAATAACTACGGCCCTTACCACTTCCCTGAAAAACTGATCCCGCTGATGATATTAAACGCACTAGCGGGTAAGCCCCTGCCGGTGTACGGCAACGGGCAGCAGATCCGCGACTGGCTATTTGTAGAAGACCACGCCCGCGCCCTGGTGCAAGTAGCCACCCAAGGCGCAATTGGCGAAACCTACAACATTGGCGGCCACAACGAAAAAACCAACCTGGAAGTGGTACACACGCTGTGCGACCTGCTGCAAGAGCTGGTGCCCAAAGAGACCAGCTACCGCGACCTGATTACCTTTGTACAAGACCGCCCCGGCCACGACCTGCGCTACGCCATTGATGCCAGCAAAATAGAGCGCGAGCTAGGCTGGGAACCCCAGGAAACCTTTGAAACCGGCCTGCGTAAAACGGTGCAGTGGTACCTTGCGAACCAAAGCTGGTGGCAGCGCGTGCAAGACGGCAGCTACCAAGGTGAGCGCCTAGGAGCCAACGCATGAACATCTTGGTGACCGGCGCAAACGGCCAAGTAGGCTTTGAACTACAGCGCCATTTTGCCCTGCTGGGAAATGTGCTGGCCCCAGAGCGCGCCGAGCTAGAGCTAACGGATGCCCACGCCGTAGAACGCTACCTACAAACCCACCGCCCCCAGCTGATTCTTAACGCAGCGGCCTATACCGCCGTAGATAAAGCCGAAAGCGAGCCTGAACAAGCCAAACGGTTGAACAGCGAACTACCCGCACAGCTAGCGGAGTATGCCGCCGCGCAGGGCGCGTACCTGGTGCATTACTCCACCGACTACGTATACCCCGGTGATGGCGAAGCGGCTTGGCATGAACAAAGCCCCACCCAACCGCTAAACGTGTACGGCCAAACCAAGTGCGCAGGCGATGAAGCCGTAATTAACAGCGGCTGCCAACACCTGATTTTCCGCACCAGCTGGGTATACGCCGCCCGTGGTAAAAACTTCCTGAAAACCATGTTAATGCTTGGCAAACAGCGCGACTCACTTTCAATAGTGAATGATCAAATCGGCGCACCCACCCCCGCCCGGCTTATTGCCCTGGCAACCCTACACGCCTGGCAGCAACGCATCGCGCCTGGGGTTTACCACCTAGCCCCCAGCGGCACCACTAGCTGGCACGGCTTTGCCAGTGAGATTTTTAAACAAGCGGAAGAAGCCGACATAGCGTTAGCCATTACGCCTAACCAAGTGCGCGGCATTCCCACGGCGGAATACCCCACCCCCGCCACACGCCCGCTTAACTCACGCCTAGCCCTAAACAAGCTAGAAACCGCCCTAGGCACCGCCATGCCCCACTGGCAAGACCAACTCGCATTAACCCTAAAAGAACACCTAGACGATGCGTCATTGTGAGAAGCCTTTTCTCCGTGTCATTGCGAGGAGCCCGCGACGAAGCAATCCCAAGCCCTCCCCCGTGTCATTGCGAGGAGCGAAGCGACGCGGCAATCCCAATCCCTCCCCGTGTCATTGCGAGGAGGCACGACGAAGCAATCCCGCCCTTGATGCGTCATTGCGAGTAGCGTCCCAGTGTCATTGCGAGGAGCGAAGCGACGCGGCAATCCCGCCCTTAATGTGTCATTGCGAGGAGCCCGCGACGAAGCAATCCCGCCATTGATGTGTCATTGCGAGGAGGAACGACGAAGCAATCTCACCCTTGATGCGTCATTGCGAGGAGGAACGACGAAGCAATCTCGCCCTTGATGTGTCATTGCAAGGAGCCTTTCCCCAGTGTCATTGCGAGGAGGCACGACGAAGCAATCTCAAGTGTCATTGCGAGGAGCCTGCGACGAAGCAATCCCAAGCCCCCTCGTGTCATTGCGAGGAGGCACGACGAAGCAATCTAATACCCACCACGTGAACCAACCAAAGGAAGCAAAATGGCTCGCAAAGGAATCATTCTAGCCGGGGGATCCGGCACACGCTTACACCCCATCACCCGTGGGGTATCCAAACAGCTACTGCCCATTTACGACAAACCGATGATTTACTACCCCATTTCGGTACTCATGCTGGCAGGCATTCGCGAAATTTTAATTATCTCCACCCCAGAAGATTTACCCCAATACCAAAACCTATTAGGCAGCGGTGAAGATTTTGGCCTGCGCTTTGAATACGCCGAACAGCCAAGCCCAGATGGCCTAGCCCAAGCCTTCATTATTGGTGAAGAGTTTATAGGCAACGACCCAGTATGCCTGGTGCTAGGCGACAACATCTTCCACGGCCAGCACTTCTCAGAACAGCTAAAGCGCGCCAATGCCCACGCCAGCGGTGCCACCGTGTTTGGTTACCTAGTGAAAGACCCAGAGCGTTTCGGAGTGGTGGAATTCTGCGAAGAAGGCAAAGCGCTTTCTATTGAAGAAAAGCCCGAACAGCCAAAATCTAACTACGCGGTCACCGGGCTTTATTTCTACGATAACGACGTAGTGGAAATTGCCAAAAACGTAGAACCTTCCGAGCGTGGCGAACTGGAAATCACCAGCGTGAACAATGCATACCTACAACGCGGCGATTTGCGCGTAGAGCGCCTAGGCCGTGGCTTTGCCTGGTTAGACACCGGCACCCACGATAGCCTGCTGGAAGCCAGCCAATACGTGCAAACCATTGAACACCGCCAAGGCCTAAAAGTAGCCTGCCTGGAAGAAATTGCCTGGCAACAAAAGTGGATCAGTAACGAACACCTAGCCGCACTGGCCAGCCCATTAGCCAAAACCCAATACGGCCAATACCTGCAGCGCTTGCTGAAGCAAAAATGAAGCAGCGATTAGCGGGGCTGCTCAGCCCCGCCCCGTGCAACGCCTTACTTATTTCTACGGTACCGTTCCCATGCAGTTTGAAAAGCTAGCCATTCCCGATGTAGTGCTAATTACCCCGCAAGTGTTCGGCGATGAACGCGGGTTCTTTATGGAAACCTTTCGCCAAAGCGAATTTGAAGCCCACTGTGGCAACTACCAGTTTGTGCAAGATAACCACAGCAAATCAAAACAGGGCATTCTGCGCGGCCTGCACTACCAGTTAGAAAAGCCCCAAGGCAAGGTGGTTCGCGTTACCCAAGGGGAAGTGTTCGATGTAGCGGTAGATTTACGGGAAAGCAGCCCGACGTTTGGGCAATGGGTTGGGGTGTATTTAAGTGCCGAGAATAAGCAGATGCTGTGGGTGCCGCCCGGTTTTGCTCACGGCTTTTATGTAACGAGTGAAGAAGCTGAGTTTCAATATAAGTGTACGGATTATTATAATCCGGGGGATGAGTATTCGCTGTTGTGGTGTGATGAGACGTTGGGTATTGAGTGGCCGTTGGTTGGGCAGCAGAAGCCACAGCTTTCGGGGAAGGATGATGATAGAAGTGCGCTGAAATGGACGACTTGCCCTAAGCAACGCCATAAAATATACCTCTAAGCCAAAACAAGCAGACACCTTTAAAAATTTTGAACTTTTACACATATAAAAAATATTTAAAATAACACAGCTAAATTAAAATTCACATATAAAGGTTAGCACTATGAAACAAAAGATAGATAAAAAACCACTATTAAATCAAAAAACAAAGCCCATAAAAAAAACTTTTCTCCAGAAAGCCAACCAGGCATTTAGAGAGAAAAAATATAGCGAAGCATTATCTTTTTATAAAAAAACCATAAACAATAACCCATATTTAGAAAAAATTGTGAAAAAAAATATTGATTTGACAATCAAAAAGCTGAGAAAAGACCCCCCTAGCTCGACAAGTAATGAGCCCATCATCAGCGCAGAAAAAAATATAGAATTTAAAAGCAAAAAAAAATATTACCAAAACTTTTCCGAGGCATTTGATCCAAATTATTACTTACATCTATATCCTGATGTAAAAGAAGCCGGTGTCGATCCAGAACAACATTACAGAAACTGGGGCTGGAAAGAATTTAGAAGACCTAACAAATGGTTCGACCCTGAGCACTACTTAGCCACTTATAAAGAAGTCGCTAAAGAAGAGGTAGAACCATTAGGACATTACATAACTGAAGGAATTAAAAGAAACTATCACACTAGAAATTTTTGTACACCGAAAAAAAACAAAAAACAGCTAGCACTTATAGATAAAATAAAATTTGATGATATAAATGAAGGTTATACAAGCTACCAAGAAAGTGACTCTCATGAGCTTGCAGTTAAAGTCATTGCTTTTTATCTGCCACAATTTCACCCTTTCCCAGAAAACGATGCCTGGTGGGGGAAAGGATTTACTGAGTGGACAAATGTTACTAAAGCACAACCAAATTTTGAAGGACACTACCAACCACACTTACCTATACATAATGGTTTTTACGACCTACGTATACCAGAAGTCATGCTTGAACAAGCGAAATTAGCAAAAAACTATGGAGTTTATGGCTTTAACTTTTACTATTATTGGTTCGATGGCAAGGTGCTTATGCATAAGCCATTTGAAATCTTATTGAAGCATAAAGAGATTGATATACCTTTCTGCATTACGTGGGCAAATGAAAATTGGACAAGGCGTTGGGACGGTGCAGAGAATGATATTCTCATAGGACAAAACCATTGTGAAGAAGACTCTATTAAATTTATTGAGAATTTATATAAGTTCTTTGACGACGAACGCTACATTAGGATTAACAATAAGCCACTATTAATTATATATCGCGCCAATATAATTCCTCAAATGGAAGAAACAATAAAATTATGGCGAAGCAAGGCCAAAGAGGCGGGCTACGATGATTTATATATAGTATGCGCTCAAACTTTCGGCTTAAAATCTCCTGATGAATTTGGTTTCGATGCAGCGATGGAGTTTCCACCTCACACAGCAAACTCAAGAGAAATTAGTGATACCAAAAAAATAAATAACAAAAAGTATAGGGGTCGAATTTATGATTATGAACAAGTGGTAGAAAACTCTATCAAAACTGTAGAACCAGATTTCAAACTTTTTCGAACCTGCATGTTATCTTGGGATAATACGGCAAGAAAACAGGACAATAGCCATATCTTCTCTAATTTTAGCTTACTACGATATAAACAATGGATTTCAAATATAGCAATCAACTCCTACAACAACCCTAAATACAGAAAAGATGAAAAGATTATTTTTGTTAATGCTTGGAATGAGTGGGCTGAAGGCACACATCTTGAACCAGATAGAAAGCATGGATACGGTTATCTTCAAACGACTTATGATGCTATAAAAAACTGTTCACTTGATTTTTTAGACACACTAAATAAGCCTTTTAATAAACATAAAAACTATGCAGTTATTTTACATATTCATTACACAGACATTTGGGAGGATATTAACCGATACCTTAAAAACTTAAACTTTGCTGGCTTTGATATTTATATTACGGTTACTAGCCTAAATAATAATATCGTACATAAAATAAAAGAAGAGTATCCCTTAGCCACAATAAGGTTAGTTGAAAACAGGGGGCGCGACATACTTCCGTTTATTAACACATACAGTAAAATTAAGGAGCTTGGGTACAAAGCAATTTGTAAAGTTCATTCCAAAAAATCTATCTATAGAGGTGACGGAGATATAATCAGAGACGAGGTTTACGAAGGCTTACTTGGCTCAGAGGAAATTATTAAGAAAAACTTACTGGAGTTGGAATGTCCGACAAGCAATGGCGTTTTTTGTCCAAAAAAATATTTAATTCCACATACTGAACACAACATGACTTATGACCAAGAGACAGTTGATGAACTATGCGCCTTATTAAATATTAATTTTAATTATAGCTATTTTCCTGCAGGCTCTATGTATTGGTTTAAACCTAAAGCCCTGAATGGTTTGGAAAAAATTAAACCAGAGTTTTTTGATTTAGAAAATGGGTTAACCGATGGTACATTAGCGCATGCAATTGAAAGGATTATTTCATTATTAGCAACAAACAATCATATGCCTGAGGTTTATCATGAGCTTTAAGGTTTTATTCGAATCAAGTACAACCATAAATTTAAAAATTGAAGGGGGATTTGATAATCCAAAAAACGAGTTACGCGTCTCACAAGACGAACTATTTGTAAGCGGTTGGTTTTACCTGCCATATGAAAAAATTTCAATTATTGTAAAGTCAACATTTGATGATGGCACTACTTCGGAAGAAGAACACTTTTTAAACATATATAGACCAGATGTTACTGATCACTTAGGGTTAAGTTCAAAAGATTTAACGCTCGGATTTCAGTTTATAGCCCCACTATTAAATGTTGTAAAAGTCGAAGCTTTTATAAAAATTGCTAACACTTGCCATAAGGCATGGACAGGTATAAAACTTAATCTGCCTAGTTCAATAGCTAAAAATATTTCCGAAAGATGCTGGCAAGAAATCCATCATTTTCAGCCTACAAGTAACTATAAATTTGACGATTCTTTTTTTATCAAAATAAAAGATAGATTTAAAATATACAGTGAAAATGAATTTGATGATTTATTTAAGATGGAATACCCACTATGTGAAATTAATTTTCACGACTTTGTTGAACAGTTTAAAAAGGAAGATTGGGCGTTACGGACTATAATGAATTTAAAAGAAGGTGAAGTCCTAGAGGTTAAAGGTTTTATTTCTAATGAAATATTTACATGCAGGGCTAGCTTCATCATTGATGACATGAATTTTTTATTCTTTTCTAACAATAAAGACTGCTTCTACTTAATACAGTACACAACTAATATTAGCCTATTTTTTCCTATCTATTTTGGATCTTTAGTTTTAGAAATTGATCCATTAGTTGTAAAACAGGCACATTCTAAACTTCCTAAATTATTTAAAAAATTAGCTAATATGGGTGAAAGCTTATTAGTGCGTAAAAAATGTTATCCAACATTTCTAGGGCTTTTATTAGCCAACTATAGGCCCTACCATTTTTTTTACGATTACATGTGCGGCTTAAATTCAGTAATAGAAAAAACTCACAGGACATATAAAACTTTTGGGATTCACGGCATGGACTTTTTCCCTAAAGACACTTTACCTGATAAATGTATTTATGCTAGTGAGAGTGAGCTTAGAATCAATTCCATGCTAGCTAAAAATAATCAATTTTTAATTATGCCATGTATTTTATTTCACAGAAGCAACCTTCATGGAGAATTTAAATCATTATCATCAAAAATAATTAAAAACTGCTCTTATAATCTTGATTCAAATATACGATGGGAACAATATGATTTAGTCATTTGGATTGGAGTTTCAACTGAAAAAAGAAGTTGGATTGAACAAATACGCGGATATTCATCAATTATAAGAGATATTTCAGTAAAGTATAACAACCTTTTAGTTTTGGTGGATGGGCGAACTTTTCCTCAAAACCCACAGGATTCGGATATCACCTGTAAAGAAAAGGAAGACTCGATTTTAAGTGCCTTAATCAGCGAGAATAAAGAAGTAAATTTCTTAAGCATGATTGGGCTGCAATCTTCACAGAAAATATTTTTAGCATCTAAGATTGATTTTTTTATAAGCAGTTATCAAACTGACTCAATGTACCCTTCAGCAATTTGTGCAAAACCGGGAGTAGTTTACATTGCACCAACAGTGACACAAGAGCAGAAAAGCCTACATATACACCATAAAATAATTGAGGTGCCAAGTGAGAAAATAAAGGAAATTAGAGATATAAATCATACACATCAATCTTGGCATGAGTTGAGTGTCAGTATGGACTGGCGTGATGTTTATGAATGTGTTCTAAAATTAATTGACAAATATGAGATTAGGAAGTGAAAAATAATAATTCTCGGTTGAATTTTCCGCATCGTAGCTATTGTAACAACTAAGGTTTCTGCTATGAACTAATCTACTAACTCCGCGAGCCATGGCAGACTGCCATTGTGATTATAATTCTGCTTGTTTTTTATAAGCTGAGGAATTATTTCCCCAAATCATTTTACATTAACCATCGATTAATTTACTCATAGCTAGATCAACTTAACAGTGGAATAACAGGCATAAACAAAACTTATCTTGTTAAAATTCATGCGCTCGATTTTTTATCTAGCTTTCCAATGATAGAGGTTTAAATGCAGCAAATAATATCAACTGATGAAGTGCGTTTTTTAATGCAAGGATTGATTGATTTAATATACAAAAATATAGGAGACATTCAGAGGGGACGATTTAACGTAGAAATTAAACCTGATGGAAGCCCAGTCACTCAATCTGATTTTCTTGTTGAAAGTTTGGTTAAGAAATATATTGAAGAAAAACTGCCAAGTATAACCTTTGTTGGAGAGGAGAACTTTAGTGAACTAACAACCACCACCCCTGAAGGCTACTATGCTATTCTTGACCCCATTGATGGCACAGAAAATTTCTGCTCTGGCCTAAAAGAATGGGGCATATCTTTTACACTTTGGTATGGCCATGACCACTTGGGTAGTTTGCTATTCCTACCAGAGTTAGGCGAACACCTCATGACAGGGGATAAATTAACGCCTATCCGCTCCAGGATTCGTGGCTTTTCATCCTCTATGTGTGATGAAATTCTCGAAGGCATGCGCTCTACCCAGGAGAGCCGCCTGATGGGATGTGCTGTTTATAACCTCTATAACGTAATTAGGGGGAGTTTTGCACGTTTCACTAACCCCCAGGGTGCCTATAGCTGGGATTTACTGCCTGGCCTGATGTTGGCACGTGAACATAACTGTGACATTGAAGTAGAAGGAAAGCCGTACCATGGAGAATTTCTCGAACCTGGTAAGAAATATCGCGTCGACATTCGCCACCGATACGATCTTCATACTCGGTAAAGGTGCCTCTGTTGATCGCATTCACCCCAGTCTATTGGCAAACTCATTAGTTATTGGCCTGAATGATGCTGAGCGTATCGCCCCTTGCGATATTTCTATCTTTCATGATGAGTGGGTAATCGATGGATTGAAAGCCAGTGGGTGGCGTTCGCGTCTGTATATTACTGCAGTAGCTACTCAACCGCCGCGGAGTGAAGTGTTCCAAGCACGCTATGTGCCTGCCGCCCAAGAAGGCGTAGATATGATGCTTAGCCGCTTGGTAACGGAAAAGCCAGAGAAAGACTTTGTTATTGAAGAGGTACTGTTTCTTTCTGCCATTCGGTTAGCACGAGTTATTGCTAATACTCGTGAGCGCAAACAAACCGTTTATATGTTGGGTTTTGATTTTGCAGTTGACCAAGGCTACGCCCACGCGATTGATTACGATTATGCACCTGCAAACGCCAGTGGGCGTTCAGCACGTATTACCCCGCAGGAGCACTACTTCGTTAATGCGCTTTACATGCTGCGTGACAGCGAAGTTGATATTCAGCATGTAGGTGATAGAGCATTCTCAACGCTGACACCAGAAGAACTGAATACACGTTTTCTTCCTGGGCTGGATAAACAGCTGGTACAGAACGAGGATCGTGTTTTAATCACTGCCGAGCTAACGACAAATCATTTCGGTGATCGTCATCGGCTAGAGCGTATGGTGCGTGCTGCTCATGCAGCGGGCGCTGATTTAATAAAGGTTCAGAAGCGTGATGTCGAAACTTTTTATTCAAAGGAGCAGCTAAATGCTAAATACGTTTCGCCTTTTGGGAATACCTTCAGGGATTACCGGTTAGCATTAGAACTTGGCAAAAAAGACTTCGAATTTCTGGATAGTTTGTGTTCTAAGCTAGGCATTCGTTGGTTTGCTTCAGTGCTAGACGAGCCCTCCTTTCGCTTTATACAACAGTTTGATCCCGAGCTAATAAAACTACCGTCTACGATCTCTGAGCACACTGATTATCTAGCAACGGTAGCACGAGAATATAAGCGTGGCATTGTGCTTTCTACAGGCATGACAGACCAACACTATGAAAAGTGGGTTTTAGAGACTTTCACCGGCTGCGATAAATTATACCTAATGCAGTGTAATTCTGCTTACCCAACACCAACTCATGATTGTAATGTTGGCGTTATTCGCCATTACCGTGACCTTTCCAAACAGCATCCACATGTAGTGCCTGGCTATTCAAGCCATGATTTTGGTGCAATGGCCTCAGCCATGGCGGTGGCAGCCGGTGCTCGTATTGTGGAAAAGCATGTAAAGCTTGGCAATACAGAATGGGCGCACTTTGATGCAGTGGCATTGGATCTCACCACCTCAGAGTTCGTCGATTACGTGGCTGCTGTGCGAGAAGCTGAAGTCATTATTGGTTCTGAAGCGAAAGAAATTAATAGAAGCGAACACCACAAATATTTCCGTAAGGGTTAAATCATGGTTGAACCGATTATTGCATTAATACCTGCCCGAGCAGGCAGTGAACGAGTAAAACAAAAGAATACAAGACCCTTTGCTGGGTTCGAAAAAGGGTTGCTGGAGCTAAAACTGCATCAACTCGCCAGAGTGAAGGAATTAAGTAAAATTATTGTATCGACCAATGACCCAGTAGTCAGTGCTTACTCTTCCTACTTTAGACAAAAAATTGATAGCCGTGTGACAGTAATTGAACGTCCTGACGAGCTTGGCCATTCCTCCACACCTATGAGTGCGTTCATCCGTTATGCTGCTAACTTGGAAGATACTGGAATCATGCTGATGACCCATGTCACTCACCCTTTTATTAATTCGTCAGTTTTTTCTGATCTAATATCTGCCTGGGATACAGCTAAGAATAAAGGTCATGATAGTCTTGTTACTGTTACTAAATTGCATAAATTTATCTGGGACGAAAACGGGCCCTATAATTACGACAACAGTGTGGAGAAGTGGCCAAGAAGCCAAGATATCAAACCGCTATTTGAAATTAATCATGCAGCCTACCTAATGCCTTTTGCTAAGATGCGCGAAATAGACGACCGAATTGGAAATAAACCGTGTTTATATGAACTGCCTGAAAACATTGTTATGGATATCGACTGGGAAGATCAATTTAACCTTCTAGAAGATATCGCAGTTGCAAAAAAAAATCGTGGCATTAACTTGCTGTGATATTACTGTCTATTTCTTAAAATCTTAATACCTGAACTCAAGTAGTAGAAGTACAGCAGGATACCCCAGCATTTATGGATTAAACCCTGACAAGCTCTAGCGCGAGCTATAGTTAATCAGCTTTCTCAGACAAGCTATTTGCCAGTGGTGCTGGATAATCTCTCCACTGGTTCTAGTGAACTGGCGTGCTATGGTCAGTTGGTGGTCGGGGGCCTGGCCGATACCCATTTGCTTGAACGGCACTGTCGTGGTCACGCCTTTAATGGGGTGATGCAATTTATTTGTTTATCCTCCGCAGCCAACTTCAGCGAGCCGGAATAGGTGCTCCCCAGCAGCCCATCCACCCTATTGAGTCAGCAAATGAACATAGTAGATCAAGCACGCCACCGTACTGTCCAAAAGGTAAAATATGCCCAACTGATGCTTCAGCATCTCAAGGTCAGCTCCTCCCGTGGAACCAATGATGATTGGGAAAATGCTTTGCTAGAGGCTTTTTTATCCATTTAGCAGGCGGCTGTGAATATCTGCTGCATGAGATTAACATAGTGCAAAATCTGAGGTTGGGTGCTGGCGAGGTGAAACCGCGCGCTGTAAGAGATAAGTTAAGCAAGCATGGAAAGTCATCTCCAGCTTTCGATTATTGGAAAGCACAGCGTGATGACTCAGGCAGTTTTCTTACTTTGCTCTGTGAACTCCGTAATGCTGGCACTCACCGTTATTATTTGAATAAAGTTATTTACGCATCTTCACATAGCAGACCAGATAATGAAGTTATAGATCCACGCACTAAACAGTCACAACAGCTCTACCCCGGTTTAGGAGTTATTAGTTTGATGGAAAGTCTACTTAAAGAAGCACAGGACTTTATCGCCACTTGTCATCATCAGCTTGACGTTAATGCTCATATTTGAATAAAACGCAGTAGCGGTAAAGATATCATCGCAAGCGCTGCGATCTGGGGTTGGGTGCCCTTGCTGGTTTGAGATTGCTTCGTCGTGCCTCCTCGCAATGACACGGTTCGGGCTACTCGCAATGGCACGCTTCGGCGCGATGTCGCGGCCCTTGGGTGTCATCGCGAACGAAGTGCGGCGATCTGGGGTTGAGGTTGGGTGCCGCCACTGGCTTGAGATTGCTTCGTCGTTCCTCCTCGCAATGACACAATCCGGCCACGGTGTCATCGCGAGCGCAGCGCGGCGATCTGGGGTTGAGGCTGGGTGCCGCCGCAGGTTTGAGATTGCTTCGTCGTGCCTCCTCGCAATGACACAATCAGGCCACGGTGTCATCGCGAGCGAAGCGCGGCGATCTGGGGTTGGGGTTAGGTGCCGCCGCTGGCTTGAGATTGCTTCGTCGTACCTCCTCGCAATGACACGATTCAGGCTCCTCGCAATAACACGGGGCAGGCTTCTCGCAATGGCGCGGTTCGGGCACCTCGCAATAGCGCGGGGTGGGTGTAGTATTCAAGAAGACTCAAATAAAAGGCAGCCTTCAAGCATGCTTAAAAAACTCCTTTGGCTTTCTCGCCGTTCAAAGAACCATACCAGCACCGCTGTTACTTCCTCTGCCCCACCGCGTGCTGCTATTGAAACGGCAGTTTTACCAGGCAATGAGGAGGCTGATATTCAAGCACGCTTACATTGGCAATTAGGAGAGTGGGCAGAGCTTGTCGAGTTATCGCAGCACTTTAAGAATGCCGATACCAAGGGAGAGGCAGCCGTTTTTTTTGCAGCGGCGTGTGGGCAGTTGGGGTTTCATGAACGTGCCGCCCAATGGGCAAAGCAGGCATTACAAGCAGGAGTGCCGCCCAGCGCATTAGGCAATGTGCTTATCAGCGGTGTTTATGGCTCTTTGGGCCAAGCAAGGCTGCTTCAGCCAGAAAACACTGAGGCGGCTATCCGGCATTTTGAAATAGCAGCTCACCTTGGCCTAGGTGACCAAAAAGTGCCTAGCCTAATCAACATACGCATTAAGCAGCAGTTAGGGCAGTCTGGAAAAGCGAAAGCGATGGCCCGCCCCACAGCGCGGCTCACACACACGCATACTGCCCGCTTACCCAGTCTTTCCGCACATTATCGCTATCACGTAGAAGCTCATGTCTGGGTAAAACCAGACGAACAAAGTATTGGTTACTCTGACGGCGATGCCGTGGAAGAAAAAATACTTTCCATTATTGAACACGCTAAGGACATTAGCCTCTACTCGGCTGAGTTGGTTAAGCAACAAAACGACTGGCCTTCGCGCTATCATTTATCTGCAGATAGGGTGAATGTGCTTCGCCCCTTTGCAAATAGCCTTGCAGGGGCAGCGGTGCTTGAATTGGGCTGCGGCTGCGGGGCTATCACACGCTACCTGGGTGAGTTAGGTGCTCAAGTAGTTGCCGTTGAAGGGAGCCAACGCCGTGCTCAAATTGCGGCTTCCCGTTGCCGCGACTTGGAAAATGTCAGCGTAGTCGCTGATCGGTTGCAAGATTTACCGTTCGAAAAAAGCTTTGATGTTGTAACGCTCATAGGCGTACTTGAATACTCGCGTATTTATGTCGAATCAGTTGACCCGATACAGGCCGTGCTTCTGCGCGCTAGACGCTACTTAAAGCCCAATGGGGTGCTGATCATAGCGATTGAAAATCAGCTGGGGCTAAAATATTTTGCCGGTGCCCCCGAAGACCATGGCATGGGCGCGATGGCAGGCATTAACGATCTCTACCGTGAGAAAACACCCGTTACGTTTGGCCACCAAACACTAACAAAACACATAAAGAAAGCGGGCTTTTGCGCTGTTGAGACGTACCTACCCTTTCCTGATTACAAAATGCCAGCACTGGTAGTCTCCCCTTCTGGCCAACAGCCACATAAAGAATTCAACCTGGCAACGCTTTTACGAACCGCAGTAGCGCTGGAACCTCAACCTATTAAACAGCCACTTTTTTCTTTGGAGCAGGCTTGGCCCTTAATAGAAAAAAACAGTTTATTGGCAGATATGGCAAATTCAAATTTGCTGGTGGCCAGTGCTTCACCTGAGATTACCCTAGCTGACCCTCATGTCTTGGCGTCTTACTACTCTCCCAAGCGCACTGCGGCGTTCAGTCAGCAAGTCGAGTTCTTGCACCAGCAAGATAATGGCATCACTGTTCGTCGAAAACGATTAGGTAACACACAGGCAACACTCAGCGCTTTTCATGCCACTGATGAGCCCTACGTTTCTGGAGAGGTACACGCGGATGCGTTACACGGAATTTTGCAGCGCCCTGGCTGGCAGCTAGAAGATCTATTGCCTTGGTTTAAAACGTGGCATGACGCATTAAAAGCGCAGTCTTTTCCGCCTGATGAGTCTGTTAACGCGCTCGGTTGGGCTGAATACGACGCTTGGCTTCCCCCTCACTTTATTGATGCCATACCACGCAACCTGATCATTACGCCAACTGGCGACACTCAATTTATTGATCTCGAATGGGTGGAATCTCACCCTTTACCGCTTGAGCTTGTCTTATACCGTGGCCTTCATATTACGTTGGGTACGCTTACCAGCATTGCCGAGCCGAATTCAAAAGAACTCTTAGATAAACATGCTCTTAGTGAAATGCTGTTAGAGACGCTGGAAATAAAGCTAAGCGCCCTAGATTACTCACGCTTCATGCCGGTACTCGATAACCTGACACGCAGAGCACAAGGAATAGCGCCGCTAGAGAACCCGCCTACCAAACCTTACCCTTCCAAGCAGCTTTTCGTTCGTGGTCAGCACACTACCCCTGCTCCATCCACCTTGCTTACGCTCTATTGGTGTTACAAAGGGGTTGGGTATAACGAAAACGATACGGTGAAGAAGAAGGTCACGCTCGATGGAAAGGTGTTTTCCTTTACGCTTACGCTACCTAATGACGTTGATATTAACGGGCTTCGTTTAGATATAGCAGGCTGCCCAGGGTACTTTTTCATACATGAATTAGCGATTAAAAATGCCGCAAATGAGCTTCTCTGGGCCTGGGATTTAAACCCAGCGACGCTTCTCAATTCCGCAGACATTACATATTTTGCAATCGATGGACACCCCTACGCCGGGCTGTTAAGCACCAGCCACGACCCACGCTTTGAACTTCCCATCACAATGGATTGCATGAAACAGCGTAAGCGTCCGGTGAACACGCCTTCCGCGTAAGCCCTTGGCCAGTGACATTAGGTGCCCACGTAACAATAGATGGGCACCTATTCATGACGTCCCCAAGCACCGAGCGTGAGATCCGTCGCCGCCGTCGCTACGCCCCGTCGTTCAAGGCCAAGATCGTCGCGGCATGCCTGCAGGGCGATACCTCCATTGCCCAGGTCGCCCTTCAGCATGGGCTCAACACCAACCTCGTCCAGACCTGGATCCGCAAGGCCAAGCGGCAGAGCCAGCTACCGGCCGTGCCGGACTTCGTGCCCCTGCCGGTGCCGCCAGCAGAGGCCAGCCTGCCAACACCACCCACCACCGCTGGCGAGATTTGCATCGAGCTGCCCTCCTCACGGGGCACGATCACCGTGCGCTGGCCGGTGAGTGAGGCCGCTCAGTGTGGCCACTGGCTGAAAGGGCTGCTGGGATGATCCGCATCGACGAGATCTGGCTGGCCACCGAGCCGCTGGATATGCGCGCCGGCCCGGATACCGCGTTGGCCCGGGTGGTGAAGGTGTTCGGCGCGGCTCGCCCGCACTGTGCCTACCTGTTCGCCAACCGCCGCGGCAACCGCATGAAGGTGCTGATTCACGACGGCCTGGGCGTCTGGCTGTGCGCCCGGCGCCTGAACCAGGGCAAGTTCCACTGGGCGGGTAACTGGCACGGTGATCGCGTCGCGCTTTGCCCCGAGCAGGTGGCGGCGCTGGTACAAGGTCTGCCCTGGCAACGTCTCGGCACCGACGGGGTAATCTCGGTCGTGTGATGTGCAGCACAGACGCAGCGGCCCGGCTATTCGCGGATGCGCCAATCCCGTTCTCGCCAGCGGGCTGGCATACTCGGCGGATGAACACGCCGCCCGATCTGTCCCAGCTCACCCCCGATCAGCTCCGCCACCTGGCGGCAACGCTGATGACGCAGGTCGAGCAGCAGGAACAGGCACTGGCACAGAGCCAGAAAACGCTGCGGCATACCGAGCAGGTCAACCAGAAGCTGACCTATGAACTGGCGCTGCTCAAGCGCCACGCCTTCGGCAAGCGCAGCGAGCAGCTCAACGTCCTGCAGATCAGCCTGCTGGAGGAAGTGGTCGATGCCGATATCGCCGCCATCGAGACTGAGCTGGCAGATCTGACCACACCCGATACGCCACCGGCGGCCAAGAAAACGCCCAAGCGCGCCCCCCTACCTCCTGAGCTGCCGCGCACCGAGATTCGCCACGACCCGGAAAGCGAGCACTGCACCTGTGGCTGCCAGCTGCGGCGGATCGGCGAGGAGATCAGCGAGAAGCTCGACTACACGCCAGGCGTGTTTCACGTCGAGCGCCATATCCGTGGCAAGTGGGTCTGCGATCAGTGTGAGACGCTGACCCAGGCGCCGATGCCGGCGCAGATCATCGACAAGGGCATCCCCACCGCCGGCCTGCTGGCCCAGGTACTGATCGCCAAGTATGCCGACCACCTACCGCTCTATCGCCAGGAGCAGATTTTTGCCCGTGCCGGCGTGGCGATTCCGCGCTCCACCCTGGCCGAGTGGGTCGGCATCTGTGGCGTGCGGCTCCAACCGCTGATCGATGCGCTGCGCGACCTGCTGCTCGACGAGCCAGTGCTGCATGCCGATGAGACCCCGGTGCCGATGCTGGCCCCCGGTAAGAAGAAGACCCACAGGGCCTACCTCTGGGCCTACGCCGCCACGTCCTACGCCGGATTGAAGGTGGTGGTCTACGACTTCAGTGAGACGCGTGGCGGCCAGCATGCCCGTGACTTCCTCGGCGAGTGGCGGGGCAAGCTGGTCTGCGACGATTACAGCGGCTATAAGCAGAGCTTCGCCAACGGCGTCACCGAAATCGGCTGCATGGCCCACGCGCGTCGCAAGTTCGTCGACCTGCACGTGGCCGGCAAGAGCCAGATCGCCGGGCAGGCCATCGAGCTGATTGGTCAGCTCTACCAGGTGGAGCGAGAGGCCCAGTCACTCAGCGCTGAAGAACGCCAACGACTCCGAGAGACACGGGCGAGGCCCATTTCTGATGCGCTGCACCGCTGGATGCTGGCTCACCGAGAGAAGGTGCCGAACGGCTCGGCAACGGCGAAAGCGCTGGATTACAGCCTGAAGCGTTGGGCGGCGCTGACGCGCTACCTCAACGACGGCGGGTTGCCCATCGACAACAACCGGGTCGAGAACCTGATCCGTCCCTGGGCGCTGGGCCGCAGCAACTGGCTGTTCGCCGGGTCACTGCGCAGCGGCCAGCGCGCTGCCACCATCATGAGCTTGATCCAGTGCGCCAAGCTGAACGGCCACGAGCCGTATGCCTACCTGAAGGATGTGCTGGAACGGCTGCCGACCCAGAAGGCCAGCCAGCTCCACGAACTACTGCCTCACCACTGGCAGCACACCGCCTGATCACTGACAAGCGGTGTTGCCCGTTCGCTTACGAAACAGCTACCAGGTGCAGAGGTTCACATTGTTTTTCACAGTGCACCACCGCCAGCTGAATGAAGCAATCTGGGGTGTTTTTTAGGCTGTCATTGCGAACGCAGTGAAACAATCTGGGGTTGAAGCTGAGTGCCGCCGCAGGCTTGAGATTGCTTCGTCGCAGGCTCCTCGCAATGACACAGTTCAGGCTACTCCCAATGGCACAACGTAAACTCATCGCAATGACGCCATCCGTTTTTCATTTTTTCGTTAGGACTTATCTATGTCGCAACCTATCACGCGTGTGTTTATTTCTGGGGTATCCGAGGAAGCCGCTACCGCTTACTTGGGCCATGCGCTGTTCCAGGCACTGAATGCCCAGTGGGTGGCACCGGAGCAGAGCGTTGCTTTGGCACAAGAGTACGAGAGCGCTCATTGGTTGTGGTTGTACCAGCCGCCGTGGCAGTTGGCAGAAACCGCGCAGCCTGATTGGGCGGCCTGGATAGCCCAGCATCAACCCGCATTGCGTTTGCAGCGAGTGGCGGATAAGCGTTTATACGTGGTGAATACGGCACGCACGCCAGTGGCGGCACTGGCCGAGGCGCTGAATGTATCGGCCACCTGCCCTGACCAGCAAGAAGCGCCGGCTTATTTAGGTGCCCTGGCGGCGCTGTGCTCGGGCTTGGGGGCTACTGTGCCCGCCGTTCGCCATGCTTGGGAGCTTTACGAAACACTAGAGGCCACTGCCTGGCTACCTAGCGGTATGGTACCGGAGTTTCGTTCATCGCTTAGCGTGGATGAACCGGCGTTGGCGAGCTTGCTGCAGGTGGTGGGTGCTGGCGTTCAGGCACCTGCGCGGGCACAGGCCCACCAAGCAACCCAAGCGGCCCTGGAAGAAGCACAAGTACGTGAACAAGCGCTGCAGCAAGCGGCCAGCCAGCAGGAAGCTGCCTTGCAAGCGCTGCGTGAAGAGCATAAAGAGGCCACCGAAGAGAACGACCTGTTGCTCGCTCAACTGCATCAGGTGCAGGAAGAACTCGAAAAGCAGTTTTTGGAAGGTAAAGCTCATCAGGAAAGCGCCAAGACACAGCTTGGTGAACACACGCAGCGCATCACCGCCCTCACCCAGCAGTTAGAGCAGGCCAAAGCCAAGCAAAGCGAGCTTTCCATGGAACTTGAAAAAAACCGTCAGGCCCATAAGCAGGCCGAGACGGCTCACACCGCCTTGAAAGCCGAACATCAAAAGTTGAAGCTTCAGCAAGAACAGCAGCAAGCCCAGTCCAGCCAGGCGCTTACTCAGGCAAATACTCAGCAAGCCGAGCTAACCCAGTCCTTGGAAGCTAGCCGTAAAGCATTGGCCGATTCCGAAGCCGAGCAAACGGAACTTGCCGAAGAGAACGACTTGCTGCTTGCTCAACTGCACCATGTGCAAGAAGAGCTGGAGCGCTACTTCTTGGCGAACCGTGAGTACCAAACAACGCTGGCCAACGCACAGCCTACATTTCTTCGCGCCCGCCAACAGATCAGCCGGCTGGCAGCGCATCTGCCCCCACAGGCTTGAGATTGCTTCGTCGTTCCTTCTCGCAATGACAGAATCCGGCTCTGGACGGCTTCGTCGCTCCTCCTCGCAATATCACGATCTAGCCTTTGTGGCTGCGTTGCGCCACTCCTCGCAGTGGCATATGTGCCAAGTGTTTTACGGTTTGTTGAGCATGCGTTGTGTGTTTAAAAAGATCACTTCTTGGCACCGCTGTTTTAAATTTTCCTATTGACTTTCTGCTAGCGCTCTTTTGCGGCTGTCCCGTGTCCCAGGACAAGGGACAGCCGCTGTTAAATTGGCAATAGAAGTCAAGATATCGCTGTACTGATCAACCTGGAGCCATGGATGCCCTTGAGTTATATACCCGTTAGCCCCGTTACCCACCGTGGAGCTGGCTGGAAGCGCCCTTCGCGTTATTTTTTCGCGGCACAAGACGTAGTGGCGCCGGTGGTGATGGCCGAGCTTTCCCATTTACTAACCAGCATGCCGCTGGCCTTCGTGCATAAAAGCGCTGACGCGCCCTTTCAGTTGGTTGCTGTTCAGTCGTTGCAGTCCGGCTTGAATGTGTACGTGGCACCCGATGGTCGCTGGCTGGGTCAGTACGTCCCGGCGTTTTACCGCAGTTATCCCTTCCGCATGATGCCGATTGAGGATACCGAGCGTACCGCGTTATGTGTGGACCAGGGCGGGGGCTGCTTCGCCCTTGCTGCGGAGAAAAGCGAGCAGCGTCTGTTCACAGACGATGGCGAGCTCACCGAGAGCCTGGCCTCCATGCGAACCTTCATGGAAGCGCTTGAGAAAAACCGTCGAACGACTTCCGCTTGCGTGGCGGAATTGGCGGCGCAAGACGTGATCGTGCCGTGGGCGCTGCACTTGAGCCAAGGCGAAAAAGACGCAATAGGCGACCCTAACGTACAGCCGGTGCGGGGGCTGCACCGTATTGACGAAGCCCGGCTCAAGCAGCTGCCGGCTGAGACGCTTCAAGCGCTGACCCAATCCGGCGCCCTCTCCCTTGCTTATGCACAGCTGTTTTCCGAGCAGCGCATGACCCACCTGAGCCGCCGTTATCAATTGCATAGTGAATGGCAGCGCCACGCTTCCGCCAATAGCGCAATGGAAACTCTGTTTGCGGAAGATGAGGACGATATTCTGGATTTCGGAGCGTAACCTTGCGTTCGCTATGGGATAAGCTTCCCCAACCGCAGTGGCTGGTGCTGCGCTTTCTTGCCTTGATGTCCGCCCATGTTATCGGGCGTGAAGCGGTACACTTGGAAGGCTGGTTGCAGTGGCTGGCCTACGCCCTGGCGGGGTTGCTTCTGGCATGGTCGTTGGTGGGGCTTTTACGGCTGGCACGACGGCGTTGGCGTCGCTAGCCCTATATCATGAATCCGTACCCAAACGGTGATAAGGAGTTCGTTTGTCCACGCGTTTCGCACGTCATCGGGTGCTGTTCATGCATCCCAATTTCCCCGGCCAGTTTCGTCATTTGGCACCGGCTCTGCGTGAGCAGGGGGCGGATGTTCGCGCCCTTACCTTGAGCGAGATATCCGGAAACCCTACGGTTCCCACCACACGAGCTCCCTTGGCCAGGGGCCACTCGCCGGAGCTTGACCCTTTACTGCAGCAGTTGGATAGCAAGTTGATTCGTGGGTGCTCCGCCATGCAGGTGCTGCGCCAGTGGCGCGATGAAGGTTGGGCGCCCGAACTGGTTATCGGCCATACGGGCTGGGGCGATATGCTGGGCCTGAAGGAGATTTTTCCTCAAGCGAAGGTACTGGGCTGGTTCGAGTTTTATTATCATTCCACCGGGCTGGACCTGGATTTCGACCCGGAATTTCCCCCGAGCGAAGAAGCCCGCTTGAAAGCCCGGCTGAAGAACATCTGGCCGTTGTGGATGCTGGAACAGGTAGATCAGGGCGTCTGCCCGACTCACTTTCAGCGCGACGTTCATCCCACCCCCTACCACACCCAGCTTGAGGTGGTTCATGAGGGCATCGATACCCAACGCTTCGTGCCGAAAGAGAGCATTCAGGTCACGCTGGGCGAAGGGCTGACCCTCACCCGGGAAGATGAAGTCATCACCTTTGTGAACCGCGACCTTGAGCCTTATCGGGGTTACCACGTTTTCATGCGGGCGCTGCCGGCATTACTCGCTCGTCACCCAAAGGCCCATGTGATTATCGTGGGGGGCGATAAGGTCAGCTACGGTGCCGCTGCGCCGGAGGGGAGTTCCTGGAAGCAGGTATTTCTGGATGAAGTGCGCCAGCAACTCGACCCCAGGCGGGTGCATTTTCTCGGCAAGGTGCCACATAGTACTCTGACCGGCTTGATGCAGCTGAGCCGCGCCCATGTCTACCTTACTTACCCTTTCGTGCTTTCCTGGTCGTTGCTGGAAGCCATGAGCTGCGCCGCCCCTGTGATCGGCTCCGACACCGCCCCGGTGCGCGAAGTCATCACCCATGGGAAAAACGGCCTGCTGGTGGATTTTTTCGATACCCAGGCCCTGGTCGAGCAGATCTCCTATGCCCTGAGCCACCCGGACGCCATGCAGCCGCTGCGGGACAAGGCCCGCGCCACTGTCATCGAGCGCTACGACTTGCACAGCCGTTGCCTGCCTCGACAGCTTGAACTGGTGGGGTCCTTGTTGGGGTAGTCATCTGCCGACACCCGCAAGCCCGCGCAAACGTTGGCGGTCACGACTTTTTGGCCACCGCCGCCATGACGATACACGCCATCACCAGCACATAGCGCGCGGGGTATCCACTCCGAGCGCGCTTATTATGACTTCAGCAGCACGCTTGGGTAAGGCCGCTGTGTTCCACGACTCCGAAAAACCTTCGCAACTATCGATGATCAGCCAAATACCTAAGTCATCGTGATGCAAACACCTCGCATAAGTCGCCTCGGGTTTCATAGACATCTCCAGCCCTTATACTGAAGGTATCCAGAAGGTTCTGAGCCGGCAATGAAGAATTCAAGAGAGAAGCCGCCAAACAGGTGACGAAGAAAGACTATCCCGTCGCCGAAAAGGAGAGGGTATGTTATCAAAACGCAGAATACTGCTGACGCTTACAAGCTCGGCATTGCTTGCAGGCTGTGTCGGTACAGGGGATGCTCAAGTGCAGAAAGATGCCAGCCAAGATTTGCCCATCAAGGGGATGCACGGCAACTGTGATGCCGCCAAGGTTGAGCACTATGTGGGACGTATTTATGACAATGCCATGGAACCAGCCCTTCTGTCGGCAAGCGGCGCGGATAGGCTTCGCGTCAAGCGGCCTGGTTACATGCACACGGCAGATGACCGCCATGATCGCTTGAACGTCGAACTCGATCAGCAGGGGGTAATTACTGATGTAACGTGCGGGTGACAAGACGCAGCAAAAGGCCCACTTGCTTAACCTCTTTTATATGTAACGGGAGAGGTCGTGCTTGGCTCAAGGCGAGCCGGGGCAACATGACAACAACGACAAGAGCCAGTGTATTACGCTGGCTCTTGTCGTTGTGAGAGTACAGATTTCAGACGATGACCCCAGCAACGGACGCGCTTGCTCGTCGGGTTCGGGAAGCGGACCTACAAGCACCTCAATCAGGGATTGTCATGGCATCATGTCATCCAGCTGTGCAAGGAACCGTTCCCGGCGGGTGATCTTACTTTTTGTTCTGGTGCTGAGTCTGAGAGCACGAGATCTGCTTCATAGTGGGACTCCGTTAGACGGTAATGAAAAGCCAAACTTTTACCACGACGGAGGCCCTTGGGCAGGATTTATGCAGTGTTTCGCTTACGGTTTGCTTAGGAAGCAATGAACTTCACGAATAGATAAAGCCACAAAGCAAAACCAAAGTAGTAAGACAATACTTACAAAAAAATAATCAATTTTCTAAGTCAATATTAATCACATAAATGTAAAATATTGATCGAATTCAGAATGTTCGATGACAGGATGACGGTTGGGCCTTTGCCCGCCCGCGTGAAGCAGTTCATGAAAATTTTACGATTTTCCGACCCAATCTTTTGTACCTGAACGATGCTTTTTCACCACTTAATGAACAACCGGTCATCGGGTTGATCCTGTAGTCTTCGCGTCCAGTTAGATTCAATGTTTCGGTTTGGCCTGGACTTCAAATAACGCTTCTACCACCAACCCCTAGCACATAATTCCAACGAGGGTTATATGAGGGTCGACGGTATTATCGATATTCTGACATGCCAACCAAGCAAGTGCCGGTGTTGTTCCTTTGGTCATCAACAACCCGATAAATAACAACCCAATAATCAGCAACAGTTGTCAAGGAATCGAAATGAAGAAGCAACCTCTCGCCATCGCAATCGCTATTGCCTCAACTTCCATTATTCTTACCGGGTGTATGGGAGGTGGCGGCGGAGGCGGCACTAAACCCACGAATGACTCGGGACTACACGAGCCCAGCCCGACGACACCAACTCCGGAGCCAAACACTCCTGCCTATGATCTAAAGCCCACGCGTGTCGGTGTGATTGACGGAGGTTTTGATAAGAATGATATCGCTAACAATGAGCTAATTATTGATAGCTACAGCATCGACAGTGGGGAGAGTGACGTATCGAGCGAAAACCCCTGGCACGGTAATGTCGTTGCTTCAACCGTCACCTCTGATCCGCTGGGAAATTCACGGCTGGATCTGATTAAGATCAGTAATGGTGAGGACTCTGTTAGCTCATCTGTACTCATGCATGGAGTGGGAGCGGCGGCAGACCGTGGTGCCCGCGTGGTCAACCTGAGCTTTCGAGCGAACCTGGACGACCCAACCCCTCACTCACACTGGGAATACAATGGGGTCACCACTTCGGAATCGCTCAACAAGATTATTACCTCCAATGGCGGCCTAGGTTCTGTATTCGTCCAGGGTGCGGGTAACGAAGGCGTGGCGATGGCAGTACCCCTTGAAAACTCTATCACCGATAATCCTGAATTGTTTTCACGAATGCTCTTTGCAGGCGGCTCCATCAATAACGGCGCTGATATTCATCCTGAAAGCAACCATCCTGGAGACGATGCACAGCTTCAAAGCCGGTTCATCACAGCTCCGTTCGTGAACCATTCTGTTGGCGCACAAGGCACCTCCATCGCCGCCCCGCAGATTTCCGCCTACGCAGCGGGGATCATTGGAATGTGGCCGCATATGAACGCCCAGGAGGCCAGCCAACTGCTGCTGGATACCGCTAGCCAGCACTCGGCTCTCTATGGTCGGAATGACTGTGGTGACGCTGGCACAACTAACTGCGGCGCCTATTACATGGGGCAGGGTGAAGCCGATATTGAGGCAGCATTGATGCCACATGGTGACGTCTCCGTTGCGTCGGGCACTCAAGTAGCCGCGGGGGGCCACCTGCCGACAGAAAGCCTTGCCCAACTCTCAGGTGCGTATGGTGATGCCATGGCGTCAAGTGCCGCCCTGAAAGATGTCGCGGTATTTGATGACCTGGGCCGTGATTACACTCTGGATATGACAGGCAATGCCTCATCCCGTGATAACCGCGCCAGTCTGATGCGCGATAACATGGACCGACTCTCGATCACCTCGAGCCAGATGCGTCAGCAGTCCCGAAGTGAGGCTGGAATGTTCAGCTTCGGCACTGTCCAGAATAACTTTGGCGAGGTGCTTGCCAGTCGCTTTGACGGCACTTTTGGCAATGCCATGCTGTCGGCGTACCACTTTGCTGGCGATGAGGTCGACCCGCTGAGCAGCTATGCTGAATCTGGCATGATGCCGATGCTTTCCTTCCAAGGAGGATCGGATATCACCCGCAGCATGGCATCAGTCACTGGGGTAAAAAGTGAATACGCGCTAGGGGAGCGCACAAAGCTGATCGCCGCTCACTGGAACGGCAGCGAGGATAGCGATTCCTCAAGCCTTTTCAATAGCTACAGCGCCAATCGCTCTGACGTAGGCATGAGCTTTCAGCTGACTCCAGACTTGAATATGACCACCACACTGGGCGTACTCAACGAGTCAAATGGCCTTCTCGGTGCCCAAGGCTCAGGTGCCATGAGCTTCGGTGACGACAATCGCATGACCTTTGCCGGTCTGAGCATGGATTACCAGATGGGCGATAACTTCAGCGCTTTTGCCCAGTTTGAGCAAGCGCAAGGCAGCGCAAGCGGCAATGAGCTGATTTCCAGCATCGACAATATTCGCGCCCAGGAAATGGCGGCAGGCTTCCAGTGGAACAGTGGCACCCAGCAGGCCGCTCTCACTTTCCGTCAACCAATGCGGATCAATAGTGCCGATGCTACCTTCAACGTTCCGGTGGGTCGCACGCTGGCAGGCGACGTGATCCGCGAGAATCGCGAAGCTTCTCTGTCACCTTCCGGCCGCCAGATGGATATCGAGTTCGGCTACACCGTGAAGCCATCGGTGCGCAGTCAGCTGCAAATCAACCTGCTGCATTCTCTGGAGCCAGGGCATGATGCCGATGCCAAATCCGATACCGCAGCGATGCTGAACTACTCCATCGACATCTGATCAACAACGCTTCATCGGCCGGCACACGTTGCCGGCTTTTTTACGTCTGGAAGTAGTGATCTTGCCCAGCAGCAATGGACACCTCGTTAAAACAGTAAACTGAGACGAGGGGACCCATGGCAAGGCAAACAGCTTCGATGAAAAAGACTTCTACTCGTTACTCCCAAGACTACAAGGCCGAGGCGCTGGCTCTCGCCGACCGGATCGGCCCGCCCGAGAGCTCGGCCTTCAGCCCAGCCTGCTCTATCAGCGGCGAGCCAAGGCCCAACAGCAGCAAAGCGATTCAGCACGTGAGCAAGCCTTGGACTGATGAGTGCTTAGTTGGGGTAGTCATCTGCCGCCGCCCGCAAGCCCCAGCAAACGGTGGCGGTCATGGCTTTTTGGCCACCGCCGCCATGACAATACACGCCATCACCAGCACATAGCGCGCGGGGTACCCACTCCGAGCGCGCTTATTCTTATTGACCACATAGAAAGTAACGTTGCCCGTGCCCAGCGGTTTTGAATAGCGCTTGCCTGGAGACTTTAACTGCC
Organism: Halomonas sp. Bachu 37; assembly: GCF_039691755.1. Taxonomy (NCBI): domain Bacteria; kingdom Pseudomonadati; phylum Pseudomonadota; class Gammaproteobacteria; order Oceanospirillales; family Halomonadaceae; genus Halomonas; species Halomonas kashgarensis. Next base: position 2,967,973 of record NZ_CP137552.1, read on the forward strand.
ACTCAACCTTATGGTGATGCGATGGCAGTCGCTTCTTCCATTCGTTAAGCTGTTGCTTGGCAGGCAGCGGCGATTGAGCACTGGGAGTTATTTCAATAAAGGCTTTCACGCGAGCATCCAGGCTCAGCACCCAACTTACGAAGGCCAGGCCGTCATCGGCATCGCGAATCCATACGTGGCCGTCGGTGGCACGGTGGTAGCGATAGAAAAAGCGTAGCTGCTTACGCAATTCATCCGGATGCTGCTTGAACCACCGTGACCAGATCACTTGATACATCGCATGCACCACCGAACGCTCCGCAAGCGAGTGCGGCGTCGGCAATCGTGGGTGGGCGCGATTGCTCGGTGCCGGCTGCTTGCCTTTCGTGATCCGGTAGTGACGAAACGCGCTCATCCCCCGCCGTGTGCGTGCTGTCAGCACCCGTCCCGCACAAGAGGTCAGCCTCTCTGCCTCGCCTTCATAGAGATTAAAGATGTGCTCAACGTCATCAATATCCCGTTGATGCAAGGCTTCCAGCGCGGCGGCAAGCTGCTCCAGCGATAGCTGGCTCAGGCCCTGGCGCTCAGGCAGGATCCTGGCGGGCAACGCAGGATAGGGCTCGACCTCCCGCTGGGCCACGTCGATCAACGGGCACTGGGGAAAGGCCTTATTGAGCCAGAGTGGCGGCCTTTCGCCGAAACGCTCTTTCCACTTACGCAGCGTCGCCGGCTTGATACCGAGTACGCCGGCCAAGGGTTCCAACTGGGCAATCGAATGGCTCGGGAGACGGCCCTCCATCGAGGCAGACCGTTGGTGGCAGTAGTGGTCAAGGAGAAGGCAGCTGAAATGCAGGTAGCTTCGCAAGGTCACGTCGGGGCACGCATGCCCCATCAGCTGGGCGACAAAGTACAGCCCCGATCGCGAGGGTCCGTCGGCGATCTTTTCCCAGAGAGCGTCATGATGTGAAGGAGCTGCCCACGGAATCGACACGCCATGAAAGGAGAGCAGCAGATAATTGGCCAGCGAGTGGCGCAAATGATGAAAGCGCAGGCTCGAGTCCCCGGTGATGCGGCGCATGGTCTCGTGGATCTCTGCCTGCACCTCATCATCGTGCAGTGGCGCTACCGAACCACTGCCCTCACCGAACAGCATGACACGACCGTGAATGGCCACCGCTTGTCGATTGGCGACGAAGGCCTTGAAGTCTTCCAACTCGGTACCCGTCAGCAAATGATGAAGCGGAAGCTGCCGCCGTGAATCATGACTCTTTACTCCGACATACTCGTTATTGCGGACCAGAAGGGTCACGTCCGTATCCTGCACCGCTTGATGGAGCAAGACATCATCCAGCTGAATGGAAAGGGCCTCTCCGATCCTGAGACCTGCACGAAACCCAAGCACAAATGCCCAATAGCGAATCTGCCCCATGATGCTGGCCGTTCGGGATGCCAGATAGCCGGCTATCTGGCGATATTCGTCCTCTGACAGACAGTTGGCATCGGCGTGATGCGCGACAGTTGCCCCACCGTCAGCGAACGCCATGGAGACGTTCGCCAATCCAAGATCAGCAACAAGAAACGAATGAAACGAGCGCAGCACCGCCCAGCGGTAGCTGCGGTTCTTTTCAGTCTTGGCCTGTTCCACCACGTACTGATAGGCCTCGACAAGCACAGCCAGCCGATCCTGATCGACCGGCGTATCCCCCATGGCCTGTAAGAGCGACATGCTGACGCCGATATACTTGTACAGCGTCGCCTGCTTTCGTTTCTGCTTCTGATGAAGGAACAGCAGCCAACGACAGAGACATTCAACAATGGGGGCCATGCGCTGAGAGGCGACGGTGGCATTTTCCAGCTCGCGGGAAAGCGCTTCAAATTTGAGGCGCTTCTGGTTACGGCGTTTATAGAGCGTATCGTGCAACGATTTCAGCAGCACACGTCCTTCATACAACGGCTGGTCCCGCTCACGATGCTTGGTCGCCATCGATGCGAGTCCGGACCCTGCCGTTGAAAGCCCACCCCCCTGCTCGTTTTTTGGCTTGGCATGCTCCACGTACCCGCCGGTGAGCAGCTGGTGCCAACGCGCTTCAGCGAGGGACGTGCCCGGATGCTTGCCATGCGCGCTGTTCACTAGATAAGCCGGTACATGCAGGCGAAAGGCGGTCGAGGCCTGCTCTCGAAACGCCGACAGTGACAGCTTCTCAGCCTGTAAAGCGCAACAGAAATGCAGCCAAGCCCTCTGGGTAAACATCCTGGCCTGCTGATAATCGCCGCACTTTGGATCAGGATGACCGAAATGCTGAATATGGCGCATCAACACCGCCAATGCAGCCACCCCCAACTGCCAGCGGCTGCGTGGCAGCATTCTTTTTTTACTTGGCATGCCGGACGGCACCGTCTCGTGCAGCACAAACCAGGCAGAGGATTCGTGTACTGCTAGAGTGGTGGTCGCCAATGGCAGTGCGTTCAGGTGTTGGCTGCCCAGCAGGCCGTCATTGGTGATCACACAATACAGAAACAGCCCCCAACTGATCATTTCGGGCTCAAGCCGACGGTGACCTTTTTTCCCATTGCCGTGCAAGAGAAGCGTCTGAAAGTCTGGCTGCTGAATCGCGTGGTCGGCATGCCGGCACCAGTCGCGGTAGTCGCTTAAACGTTTGAAGGATGACGGTGTGAAAGGGCTCGCCGCTGGCCTGACCAGGTGCAGCGGCGCCGGAACGCGCACGTCCCACCCTAACGCCTGCTGCCCACGCGCCAAGCCCAGTGACAAGAAGTTAACCTTGTGGCGAATTTCGGCGACCGAACCGCTGTCGATCGTTTGCAGAGACTCTTCCCACTGCTGAGAGACCTCGGGCGGCACACTGACATTCGGATCACCGCGGACCAGGCCGGGATGCGTTTCCTGGAGCAATTCCAGCACCGCCATTTGATGACGACGCCGACTCACCAGGTGCTGCCGGTGGCGCGCCTCGGCACCGCCTGTTCCTTCGGGAACTTCGATCAGCTTCCAGCCGCTCCATACTGCCTCGATATGCTCAGACATCCGCCAGCCCCTGCTGCACCGTCCATCCCGCTTCCTGGCGCATTTTGCCAAGGACAGGCGCCAACTCCCGAAACATCTCGACGGGCGTCAAGGTAGAGAAGGCACCAAACGGCTCCTGACCTTGTTGAGCGTGCCCCATGAACGCATTGACCAGTTCGCCACGAATCCTCTCGGCGCGCAACGCACTGCGAAGATAGTGCCGGCTGGCGTTGACCGGCAGCGTGAAGAGCGGCACCTGCCGCCGCAGATTCTCTGGCGACAATTGCACCATCTGCCAGCTGTCACTGATAAAGAACATCAGCGGCACGTCCGGCTGAGGCTCACTCAGCACCGCTTCGAGGTGCTCGTAAAGAGACGCACGGTGATACAGACGGGCCTGCAGCATTTCCAGATGGCTCGCATACTGACGTAACTGATCACGCAGTTCCGGCAGCAGCCAGACCACCCGCGCCTGGCTCATCGCTTCGTCGTCTTTGTCGGAAATGACCAGAAAACCGGACGTAAAGTCGATTTCCCGCCAGCGAAAAACCAAGTCGTTGACCGCACGGTAGCCCGTCGCGAACAGTATCCAGAAGGCGATATAGGCCACGTAATGATTATGCGCCTGCCGCCAACTCTCCTCGCCGGGCGGAAGACGCTTTACCGCCCGTAGCTCGCTTTTCAGATGTTTGACCAAGCGAGTCAGCAGTAGCGGCTTGAGGTTCAGCTTACTGCCATGATCGCCCTTGTTTTGAACGACTTGTTTAAAGGCATAGTAATGCTTCTCTTCAACGCTGAGGTATTGATAGATGCTGTTGCGCAGCGATACGGCAGCAGAATGATAGAGTGTCTCTAGGTAGCCGGCCGGCACGCTGTAATAATGCGCGGCCACGTCGGCGACAGTGAAACGTTGCCCGGTCAACAGGTAAGCGTCGACCCAATCGCTAGAGTGGCCAACGATCTCATCGAACAGTGCCTGACTGATCCGAAGGGGCGTAAGCCGCATACGATGGGTGCGGTTGACCTTTGAAACCGCCGCCCGCATTGCGCCTTCAATTGTGGCATGGCGCCACTCGGGAAACAGCTCGCGATATTTTGTCCGACTCTTGCGCGACAACCCGAGGCGCGAGATAAACTTTCCCATTCGCACGGGACTGGCGACCACCACCACCTCATCCACCAGTGCAGGCGTGCTATCACCGGCCGTATAGAGCAGCCTCTTTGCGTCGTCCTGAAGACTGTTACGCCACTCCGGAGACGGAATGGGCAGCACGAAGGCATGCTCTTCAACCAGAAAAGCGAGTACTTCCTTGCGGTGTTTCGGTAGCTCATGTCGATGGTTATAGACCCGCATCCCCAGAAGCTGCTCGACGGGACGCCCAAGCCAGATCATCAACAGCAGCAGCAGGCCGGCGTAGACATCTTCGTCATTACGCTGTTCAAAGCGCCCTCGGCCCGTAAATAACTCGTAAGCGGCTTTCGCCGCCAGCGCCAGTTCGACCCGACTTAAACTGGCGTAGCGAAAAGGCAGCCGCTGGTTGGTCTGGCTGATATGCTGGATACGGCTGCTCTGGCGCCTGATCAAGTCCCTCAGATCGAACCCTAATGTGGGGGATGCTTTATGCTCCGTGAAAGACACGGCGCGCAGCGTCTGGGATTCTTTGGGGTGCAGGCCGGCGGTACGCTGACGGCCCTGAGCCTGCTCGTCACCGGCCGACTCCAACAGTTGCACCGACCGGTCGGGCCCCTCGTGTTCCTCATCACCCGAATCCGGCACCTCAATGTGTCGCTCGATCATACGGGCCGAGTGACCACCCCCGCCCCCACCGTCTCTCGACTTTCCCTTGTGGCCAAGTACTTTTCGAACGAGCAGCTCGATACCCGACAGCGGCTCGAGGATCTCGTCGCCCTTCAGAAGATATTTCCGATGATAGCTTTCGAGCGAGGCATCCCCAGCAATCTCGGCCAACAGCCCGAGGGGCTTCTTGCCATTGCCAATCGTACGGATATCACGACAAGCAGCGGTGATTTCGGAACCGATACGCGCTTGGTGTCGCTTTCGCTGAATGGCCGAGCATCCCATGACCACACCGGCATGCTGCCAATAGGCGTCACTGTCATAGCATTCAGCGCCGGGCGTAAGAATCAGCATCGCCCACTCGGGGTGGTCATTGATAATGCCTCGCTGCTTACCCGACTGAGCTAGCCACTCGTCTGGGCAACTGCCGCGATCACACCCCTTCAGCGCGGTGGTAATCTGGGCAATGACAGCAAGGTACTGGAAGAGGTCTTGCTCACCTTTTTCCACAGACGTGTCATCAAGATCCCTTCGGATCCCATGAATTCTCTGGACAGCCTGTAAAGCACGGCTCAAGTTTTCAAGAACCAGGAGAAGCTGGGTCAGGTCGTCAGGTGCCTTCAACAGCGCAAGCAGCCCTTCTATGCGGGAAAGCTCCGCGCCACTCAATGTTGCCAGTTGCTCCAACTCCGCTTGCACCACCATGTCACTGGGACTCCATAATCCGCTGAAGCTCCGACTTGCGCTTCCTTGAATGCGTGATGCGGCGCGCTTTTAGTCCCATGAGTGCTTTAAGGTTGCGTGTGGAAAGGCTCGTAGGCACCTTGATGCCATGCTTTTTACGCAACGTAACGGTGAGTTGTTTCAATTGTCGATAGACACGCTCTTTCGCATCGACAGCCTCAGGACAGTGCATCAGGCTGTGGGTAATAAGCTCGAACAACGCCCCTCTGATCAGATCGGATTCGTCAGCGTCGGTGATGCCTACCGAGATGGTGGCCTCTGGATCCAGCAAGGCGCTGACGGCATGAAACGCTCGAAATCCACTGACCACCTCATAATGCCTCGACACCTTTTGCACCGAAACGGGATGGTAAACAAGCAGAGTATCGGCTAATTCAACATCCAGCCATGACGACACGGGCAACTGATTGGCAACGTCAATGTTGACCCGCTCGATCTCACCGAGCGCACCGGAAGGGGATTTGATTTTCGAGATTACTAACGTCGTCACACCATGCCTCAGTGTTATCAGTCCAAGGCATTACTATTCTATCAAAACAGATCGCCGTAAAGTTTAATGCTGACGAGTGTGGTCTGTCAGCCGAGTGCTGACGATAAGCTAGAATACAAATGAGCATCTCTAACCTGTTAAACCGTAGACCCTATAGCTTTACTGGGCACGAGGTAGGTATCCGCGTAGATCAAGAACTCGCCTCTATTGAGCTGAGGCTATCAGAGCTTGAGCAAGAAAAGGCTGCTCTCCTTTCTCGAAAGCAAGAGCTGTATCGCTCTGCAAACCGACATGATTTACCGCTACTCACCCCTGGCCAGAAAGTCGAATTATACCGAAAACTCTTTCGAGGCAGGCAGGATGTTTATGCGGTTCGCTGGCAGAGTTCCGGCGACCGTTCCGGCTATGCTGTCGCTTGTGCGAATGAGTGGGTGCCGGGCATCTGTCAGAAACCACGGATCAAATGCGGAGAATGTCGACACAAAAAATTCAAGCCCCTCGATTTTGATGCCGTTTATGACCACTTGTCTGGCAAACATGTGACCGGCCTTTACCCTTTACTACCGGATAGCTCTTGTTACTTGCTGGCGGCGGATTTTGATAAGGGGGACTGGAAAGCGGATGTTCGTGCACTAGCCCAGGTCTGTCGCGGTGAAGGCGTACCCTATCTTGTGGAGATTTCTCGGTCCGGTGCGGGTGCCCATCTATGGGTTTTCTTTTCAGAAGCTGTTCAAGCTTCGTCAGCGAGGACGTTGGGATTCAAATTGTTGGATAAGGCCATGGAGCTTCATCCAGGCTTATCCTTCGACTCCTATGACCGGCTATTTCCTAACCAAGACACCATGCCTGATGGTGGGTTTGGCAATCTGATTGCCCTGCCGCTTCAATACGAGGCGCGAAGTCGCGGATGCACCGTCTTCGTCGACGATAACTTTACGCCATATCCGGATCAATGGGCACTGCTCAGCCAGCAACAGACACTTTCATCAGCTCAGCTTGAAGAGCTGATCGGCAAGGAGACTAATTCCGGTGTGACTGCAGATACGGTGTTGCCGTGGGCGCCATCGTTACCGGTTGATACAGGGAAGCTTTCTGGATGTCCTGAAAGCATCACGCTCATCCTGACCAGTCACATTTATATGAAGTTATCAGGCATTCCAGGTACATTGGCGGCACGAATAAAGCGAATGGCCAGCTTTGCTAATCCCGTATTTTTCAAAACACAGTCGCTTCGTTTCTCGACGCATGGCATCCCTCGCTACATATCATGTGCCCATATTGAGCAAGGTTATCTTTCTGTTCCCAGAGGCTGCTTGGATGAGCTTCAAGGACTGCTGCTGGAACAGGGAATCAGGGTGGACATTGATGACCGTAGAATATCAGGCCAGTTTTTACCTGGAGTCAGGCTAAAAGCAACGCTGCGTGATGATCAGGACAAGGCGGTGCAGGCACTTGTCCAACACGATACCGGCATACTTCATGCACCGACCGCTTTCGGTAAAACCGTAACGGCTATTGGCGTGATCACCAAGCGGCAAGTCAACACACTGATCCTCACGCACAGTCGTCAGCTACTTGATCAATGGAAGGAGCGACTCGACACCTTCCTTGAGGGTGCGCCCATTGGTGTAATTGGCGGCGGTAAAAAGAAACCTACTGGGCAGGTCGACGTTGCCACTTACCAAAGCCTGATCAATAAGAAAGACAATACGGTCTCGAAGCTGGTCAAGGAGTACGGGCAAGTCATCATCGATGAATGCCATCATATCTCAGCGCCACGTTACGAGATGCTGCTTAATGAGGTCAGCGCTCGATACGTCATTGGGTTGACAGCAACACCTGATCGTCAGGATGGCCACCAAAAAATCATGTTGATGGTTGCAGGGCCCATTCGTCACAAAGCCCAAGCGCAACACAGTAACCGATTTATCCAAAGCGTCATTGTTCGAGAACATCACGAAACGCCACCCACACACATCTGCCAGCCTAGTGAGCGGCCCCATATCGCATCGGTTTACCATTGGCTTGCCCAGAGCAGCGCCCGAAATCAGGCTATTGTTCAGGATGTTGCAAGCTGTGTGCACAACCAAGCAAATTGCCTTGTGCTGACGGAACGGCGAGAACATGCCGAGACCTTGGCGACACTGCTGGATGCTGAATCCATATCGTCAGTTATCTTACGGGGTGGCATGCGTGTCAAAGAACGCCAGTCGGCAGGAAAAGAGTTGCATAGAGTTCAAGTCATCGTTGCAACTGGGAAATACATCGGAGAAGGCTTTGACTTGCCTCGACTGGACACCCTGTTTTTAGCTCTGCCCATCGCATGGAAAGGAACGCTGTCACAGTATGCAGGCAGACTCCATCGAGTTACCGAAGGCAAACTAGAAGTCACTGTCTATGATTACCTGGATACTGGCCTGCCTATGCTTGAGCGAATGTTCCGAAAACGTGAGAAAGGCTATAGGGCTATGGAGTATCAGTTTATCGCTTCCGGGCAGACCAGATTGCTTTAGCCTTTGAGAGGCAGCCAGTCGTTAAAGCTCATCGAGTGAACTGAGGCCAAGAATCTCGTCACTTGTTTAGCTGAGCCCAGTTGATCACTCTCAGGCGGCTACTTCCTTCTCGTCTTCAATCTCCAGTTCGAGATGGAAGTGAGCCGGTCCCGTCAGGTTGACCAAAGCATCGAGACTGAACTTATTAATACGGCCGTTCAGCAGGTCGTTGAGGCGGGGTTGGGTGATTCCCAGACGATGTGCAGCCTCTTTCTGAGTAATGTCCCACTCCCTTACACGGCCAGCAATCCTCGACATAAGCTCGGAGCGCAGCCGCATGTTCAGCGCCTCCTCAGGAGTGTCCTCGATGGCGTCCCACACGCTGTCGTAATACTCGATAGCCATTATTTAACCTCGCTTGGTGGTTGGGCTCAGGGCAGCTCCTTGTATCGCTGTTTGCCCAAGTCGATGTCTTTTTTGGCGGTCTGCTGGGTTTTCTTCTGGAAGCAGTGGAGCACAAATACCGCGTCACCCCGGTTGGCCACATAGAAGACCCGAAAGGCCCCGTTGTGTTCCCGAATGCGGATTTCCATGACACCAAGGCCAACGCTTGGCATTGGGCGGAAGTCGTCCGGCTGGCCTCCAGCCTGAATTTTGTCTATCTGAAACCCGCTTCTCGCTTGGCGTCCAGAGAGAAGTCGCGCAGCCGATCCTTCGAGTCTCCAACGAATGCAACAGGTTTCTTGCGCGCCACGCTGGCTCCTTGACTGCCATAATTTTTATATCAGCTCAGATATAATAAGCTCATCAATCGAATGCTTCAAGCTGCTTTCACTGTAGCCATATCACCAATAAGATGCCGCTGACTATTCGCATCTGGGTTGGCAGCCTCTATGACCAAATGCAATATCTGACCCTCAGGTATGGTTTTGCCACGACTCACTGCTATTGCGACCTCTCTACTGAAGACCGAGCCGCCATCATGCAGATGCAGGCTCACTACGCCCGATTAATTGGAACATCCGCCCAGCGCCATCTCACAGGAACCAAACAATCCGTCCTGACAAAACCTATGATGCCAGTCTCGACGGTTTCAGAGTCCGGCTAACCCGCTGCCGGCCTCAGCAGTAACCTAACGGTCATTTATGCTGTAAATTTTGCTTTTAATTTTGTGACAGCATTGCGTGTACGCAATTGCCCTTAAAATACCTAGCCGGCATTTCAGAAACCGACGTAAACCCTTATAAAGCAAGCATTTTGAGTAAATAACAACAAATAAGGGAACGCGAGGAAATCCAAGTCAATCCGGCTCATAACCCGAAGGTCATCGGTTCAAATCCGGTCCCCGCTACCAATATTTCGAGAGGCAGATCAGTTACTTACTGATCTGCCTTTTTTGTTTTGGTTCGCTGGCTAACTTCCTGTGACACATCCACTCCTTTCACGACGCCTTGACCCTGGAAGCCTGCACCTATGGGCTGGCTTATCTAGATCAGCACGGGCCTAACATCGCAATGACGCTGCGGCATATCTGGACCTGTGCTTCACCCGGCGCACGCTACGGCCAACCGGCTGCCATGACGCTGACCCGCTATATCCGTGATGCCGATGGACAGAGTGCCATGGCGGATAACCAAGCGCGCGCGTTTAGCCGTACCAGTGGTTGGGGCTTTAGCCGTCTCTGTCAAAACCTTTTTTGGCGACCTGAGCCTTCGGCCCTAAAGCCGCAATAATCCTAATTGTTACCACCCAGGCCAACAACGGCTAGCTAGCAAGACTCGAGAGGCTGCGCAGCGGCCGGTCACTGACAGAACCATCGGCGCGCATCATCATGAAGAGATCGATGGCGAGCCAGGGATGGATGACACGGTCGCCGAGCACTTCTCAACCTATGCGCGCTGGGGCCCGCGTCGAAGAGCTCGAATTGGTGAGTATGAAAGTAGATTTAGAGGGTGGCGCCCAGCGGGCGGTCACCAAGGATGAAACTCCCCTGCAGCAGAGTTAAAGCTCTACGCACGATGCCGGAACTTCATCGGGAAGACCCAACACGACGGCGGCCACCCCTAGATGGTGGCGTTTGGAAGGAGACTCAAGCGGGTACGGCGAATCGCCACGCGAGATAACAAGCTGTCCCATAGCTTTCGAGCAGTTGTATGCCTGGCATGTACAGATCGAGGCATGCATGCCGACTTTGCGTATAAAAAAACTAGGCGGGGGTTTGTCTATCTTTTAGTTGGGTTTCGTGTCGATATACAGCGAAACGTGGCTATCACAATCCTTCACTCAGACCTGAAACATGTCGGGGGTTATCGGAATACTTCGCTTCAGCGTGACATGCAGGTTTTCTGGGTCTGAGAGGTTGAGTATAAAATTTCTGCGAGACGGATCGATAACTGACGGCGTCGCGAGAATCGACGTCCGGTTCTCGGCCATCCATTGATCACCAAATGCTCTGGAAGCATAAAGTGCATCCGGCCTGTTCCGATCCACAAGGTGCTCCGGGGCCGATTCCAAAGTCCCTGTTACTGATAATTCGTGGAGCATAAATCCGCTCGAGAGCAATAGCTTACCGCCTATTCTCGCAAACTCTCCGATAGCCAAAAGGGGATCTTCTGCCGCATAGAGCGGTGCCAATCCACCTGGCGAACTCCAGCGACCAGCCACAAATTTGCTGTTGCTGCTCCACGTGACTAGCGGTGGATATCGCCTATGTGTGACGCGCCAGAAGGTGCCTTGAATGGTTTCTATATCTCCGGCCAAGGCCACGTGATCTCCGGCCAGTGCTACGCGGATTTTGGGTACGATGATTGCGCTGGGGCGATCTTGACCATCATCATGGGTCTTCCGAGTACCCGAAGCGTCGCCAAACACGATGAGCTCGTCGCTAAGGTCAAGAGCCGCCTCGCTCACCATGGCAATGTAAGGCGCTGCGTAGTCATACGTCGTCGTTAGGACGGGCCCCCAGAAGCTCACGATGCCGCTGATCGTTGCTGGTACAAGAATTATCCCTATCAGGTTTCCCATGCGGGTTTTCCACATCCATCGCTGAATTCCGAAAGCGCTTGCAACAAGCTCCAGCCTAGAATCCTTCTGCTGTATCTCTGAACGCGAAGGAAACTGGCGCCTGATCTCGACATCGGCACCATACCGGTCCTGGAGCTCCTTCAATGTAGGGGGGCGTTTTGTCATCGATCTGGCCCTATCAGAAAGAGCCGCTCCTTCGGTGGGGAGAGCTCGGTTTAGAGTATGACCGATTTTCGCAGTATCCGCCTCGGTGGCAGCTGCAGTGACCGCCGGGCCCTACAGATTCTGCAAAGGTACTGGGATGATGGCCATGATCCGGCAACGAGGATTCGCGGCTTAGGTGGGCTACGCCTGCTGGTCAGCCAGCCAGCGACGCGTTGGCTGGGCTTGACCGGGCTGTGCCTGGCCGCCGCCCTACTCTCACTGCTGAGCTTTCTGGTAACATTCATGATAGAGGAGCTACTGGTCGGAATGGTTGCTGCAGGTATGATTATGTCCACCGTGCACATCGCTGGCATCTTTGAGAGAGTTGGCTGGGGCGCACTTGCCGACATAGTGGGGGGAAGTCTTGGGGTGCTGTTCGTTCTGTCAGCGTCAATAGCCGTGTTATTCGCGTTCATCGCTCTTTTGCAGCCAGATACCCCGCTGGGGTTGGCGGTCCCACTGTTCCTGGCGGTAGGCATCACCGCCATCGGCTAGAACGGAGTTTTCCTAGTACACCGGGCCGAGGCTAGACCCGGAAATGCTTGTGTTGAGACTCAAATAGCTGCTTCAAACAAAGTTCCCGGGCCGGGCATCTGACCCGCATCGAACGTTCGATCGGCTGCATGGTTGAACAGTCGTTCGTCATCCCCCCACTGCGTTGACAGCACCATGGCTCTCTTGAGTAAGAGGTGGACGTCGGTTTCCCATGCATAGCCCATTGCTCCGTGTACCTGAACGGCGCTCTGGCAGGCCATGCCGGCCACCCAGGCGGCGCGTAGTCTTGCATTAGCGAGATGGCCGCGTCCCAATACATTCTGGCGTGGCAACAGTGCAGCCGCTGCGATAATCACAGGAGCGAGAAATGCCGCTTCGACTTCAACTTCCGCCAATAGATGCTTGATCGCCTGATTGGCCCCGATTGAGCGGCCGAATTGCTGACGCTCTGTGGCGTAGGTGACGGCTAGCTGTTGCGCCGCCGACGCAATACCAGCTAGTTGCGCGGCAGTGAATAAGGTGGCACGGTCTATTGCCTTGGCCAAAGCGGCCAGACCTTCTTCAGACAGAGGGACACGGGTAGCATCATGAGGGTTAACTGAGAATAGCGTAGTCAGCGGATCAATCGTTTCGTGCGCCTTGAGAGTAAAATTTTCCGGCTTCCCTACCCATAGTACGTTGTCTTCTGCAACAATAATCTGACACGCAGTGTCGGCATGGGGAGCAAACGGGCGTAAAGGATGGACAAGCACAGCGTGCCCCATGCCTTTTGTTAGCTCAGTAACAGACATATCAAAATCTTGCGGCAAAGATACTTTGTCCACAGCGCTGTCGCGCATCTCTACCAGCAGAGGTAATGCAACACCAGCGCTTTCTATTAGGGGCTCTGGCAGCAGCGCAGCCCCGGCCGCACGAGCGATGGCGCAGAAGGCCACATCGTCCAGTCCGACACCTCCAGCATTTTCGGGTAGTAGCGCCGAAGGCAGTCCGAGGTCACTGAGCGCTTGCCAGCGACCAGCGTCGAACATGTTATGTTGCTCAATCTGCTCACGTAACGTCTCTGATTGGCAAAGCTCTGTCAGAGCCTCGTCGACTGTATCGGCAATCATGCGTTGTTCTTCTGTAACCTGAAAATCCATATTCGGACTCCTCAGCCGCGCGGAAGGCCAAGCACTCGCTCGGCGATGATGTTTTTCTGAATTTCGTTTGCGCCCGCATAGATCGGTCCTGAGAGTGAAAATAGCCAGCCATCGAGCCATTGAGCGGACCCGCGTGCTATCTCATCCTGTTGCGGCGTGGTCAGCACCCCGCGTGGACCCTGTAGTTCAAGCGCGGTGCGATGCAACGCTATATCCAGTTCGGACCAGAAGACCTTATTCAACGAAGCCTCGGCTCCGATCTTGCCACCAGCATCCAGAAGTGATGCAGTAGCCTGAATTGCTAGGCCATAGGCATCCGCATCCATAACGGTGCGCAACACCGCCTCGCGAGTGGTGGAGCGTACATTATCCCCCATTGCTTGGCACAACTGTGCCAGTCGTGCAGCAGTGGCCTGATACCTAGCCGGGCTGCGCAACATAAGACCACGCTCGAAACCAGCGGTAGTCATGCAAATTGACCAACCTTCGCCTTCTTCGCCCAATCGGTTAAAGCTGGGGACGCGTACATCTTCAAGAAAAATCTCGGCGAAACCTGTCTCACCATTAATCTGCCGTATGGGCTGTACCGAAACGCCATCCGCATCGAGCGGAAAGAAAATCAACGATAGTCCTCGATTGTAGTGGTCAAGTGTTTTTGGCCACCGAATTTTGAGTATTCCAGTAGTTCTTTTCTGCCACATTCGGCGGTAGGCCACCGTTATGCTTGTGCGGCCTGAGGCTGCTGTAGTAACCGATCATATAATCAGTGACAGATTGCTTCGCCGCCGCAACATTGGGGTAGCCAATCTCTGGCATCCATTCCGTTTTCAGACTCCTGAAGAAGCGCTCTGTCGGGGCATTATCCCAGCAATTGCCACGGCGACTGAGACTCTGCGTCATCCGGTAGCGCCAGAGCATCTGTCGGAATGCCAGGCTGGTGTACTGGCAACCCTGATCCGAATGAAACAGAATGTCCGGTGGCTCTCGACGCGATTCGTAGGCCATGGTCAGTGCCTTCTTCACCAGCTCCGTATTCGGAGACAAGGACAATGCCCAGCCCACGGGTTTACGGGCATACAAATCGATGACCACCGCCAGATAAGCCCAGCGTGCCCCTGTCCAAATATAGGTAATGTCGCCGGTCCATACCTGATTGGGCTCCTTTACGTCGAATTCCCGATCGAGAAAATTCGGGATATCCAGGTGCGGCTGATCCGCCTTCTTGTAGGCGTGGCTTGGCGGCTGTGTGCTCACCAGCCCCAACTGCTTCATCCGTCTGCTGGCCCGGTAACGACTCAGCGATGTTCCAGCCTGCGTGACCATTTTGGCGATGCTGCGAGCGCCGGCAGAGCCGTTACTGACGGTATGCGCCTCGACAACCTGGTCCAGCAGCTTCTGCTCAGTCTCACAGGGCCTTCTGTCCCGGTCACGCCAGGCCCGGTAGCTACTGCGATGCACCCCAAACACCTGGCACAAGTGCTGCACCGCATAGCTCTCTTCAAGTCGCTCGATTATCGAGAATTGTTCAGGGAGTCCGACATCAAGAGAGCAGTAGCCTTTTTTAATATTTCCTTCTCTTCCTCCACCCGCCGCAGCTTGCGCTTCAGTTCCTGAATCTCACGCTGTTCCGGCGTCAGAGCCTCACCTTTCAGCGGAGTCTTGCCTGCCCGCTCAGCACGAAGCCTGCGTACCCAATACTCCATGGTGGATTTGCCAACGCCCATGGCCTCACACGCCGCCTTCAGCGAGTAACCCTGATCGACCACGAGCTGGGCCGCCTCCAAGCGAAATTCCGGACTGAACGCTCTCTTCTTCGTCATCATCTGCACCTGACTGTCTATGTGAGTGATCATACACTCAAAATCAGGTGGCCAGATTCACTGTGCCACTACAAGCTGTAGGCAAAGCAGCTTTATCTCTATTCCAAGGCACCTTGGATTCATTAAGGCTAAATTTTCATGTCATCAGGTTGCCAGACTAAATCTTGATAACCATGGTAAACCCACTGTAGGCAGATACAGATTGGACAATCCATGCTTCACACCGTAAGGTATTGGTCCTCAAGGGTCCAGGCATTCGCTATGCGAACCCTTGTTCGGCACCCGCAAGGGGCCACCTAGTCTTGCCTCACCGCAGACTGGATCACCGGCACTTTCGACTCTCCGCCCGGTGCGGACGCTATCGATAGAAGAGGGAATCCATGTCGACCCACTATTCGGATGAGGGCCGCTGCATGCCACGCCGCCCGCCACCCTGCTTCCCCACTAGGGGGTAATGCCTTTAACGCGGCATTTTAGTGCTTTACAGATTAGTGCTTTACAGATGGATAACGGCTTGCAAAAGCTGCGATGCGCCCTGCGTTCGTAAGCAGCTGCCTGTTCCCTAGCATTCCTGCTGATCAGATAACGCCTCGCCCCGGCACCTCCTGTCACCACTGCGCTCGGTTTGCTGTCTTGCGACGTGACCTGAGCGTGTCCGTTCCACCAACCGAGGGACTGCCCTTGAACAGCGAATCCTTATACCAATTCTCGACCCTGACCGTTGTTTTACTGTTGCTCGCCTTTTACGGCGGTACCTACCTGATGACACTCGGCATTCGCAAGAAGAACGAGGACGCCGATGCATTCATGGTTTCCAACCACCGCGTGGGTTTTGGGATGGGCGCGGCCAGCATGACCGCCACCTGGATCTGGGCGGCCTCGTTCTACGCTGCAGCCACTTCCGGCTATACCTACGGCGTCTCGGGACCCATCCACTACGGGCTGTGGGGGGCACTCATGATCTTGTTCATTTACCCCTTCGGCAGGCGTTTCAGAAAGCTCGCCCCCAACGCCCACACCCTGGGTGAGTTGATTCATGCCCGTCATGGTGCTTCCAGCCAGCTGATTCTGGCACTTTCCAACGTGCTGGGCAGCGTGATCAGCCTGATGGTCAACTTTACCGCCGCGGGCGCCCTGGTCTCGGTGCTCTCGCCGCTCTCCTTCCAAGCCGGGGTAATCATCGCTGGTTTCGGCGTACTGTTGTATACCTTATGGTCTGGCTTTCGCGCCTCTGTGATGACCGACTTCGCACAGCTAGTGGCGCTCATGGCGATTGCCATCGTGATTATTCCTGCAGTGTTCTTCGCCATGGGCGGCCCTTCGGAACTGGTGGCCGGCCTCGGCAACCTGACCGTCGAGCAGGCCAACTTCTTCTCCATGGACGCCATTCTCAACCAGGGCGCACCGTTCTTCGTCGCCGTGCTGGCTTACGCGATCGGCAACCAGACTATTTCCCAGCGTCTGTTCGCGGTGAACGAGGACCACATCAAGCCCACCTTCCTCACCGCTACCGTAGGCTACGGCGCTATTGTCATCGGCCTGGGCATGATCGGCCTGATGGCGCTGACCCTAGGGGTCGAGCCGCTCAATGGCGACATGAACAATCTGATTCCGCAGATGGTTTCCGGATACCTGCCGCCCATCTTCATCGCACTGTTCTTCATCCTGGTGATCGGCTCGCTCTCCTCTACCGCCGACTCCGATCTCTCCGCTCTGTCGGCCATCATGATGGCTGACGTCTACGGCAAGAATATCGCGCGCGGCAAGGCCGATCCCAAGCGCATGTTATTGGTGGGTCGCCTGACCATGATCATCGCCACTGTGGTCGGCATCGTGTTCGCCAGCTTCTCGCTGGATATCCTGGTGATGCTGGTATTCGTCGGCGCGCTGTGGGGGGCCATTGTCTTTCCGGTGATCGCCAGTTGCTTTTGGAACCGGGTGACCAACGCCGCCTTCACCACTTCGGTGCTGGTCGCCATGGTGTTGTTCTGCGCCGCACGCTTCGAGCTGATCTCTCTTGCAGGCCCGGGTGGGTTGGTCTTCGAATTGCTGGCCTGCATCGGCGGTGGCGTGATCATCGGCCTGATGGTATTTGGCTTTCTCGGCCGCACGGCTGGCTTCATCGCCGGCGCACTCGCGCTTGTCGCCATGCTGATCTTTGCTACAGGCTTTCTGCGCGACTACACGGTTCTGTTGGCCTCGCTGACCGCCTACGGTGCAAGCACCTTGGTATGTGTAGTGATGAGCCTGACCAGCCGCGAGGAGCGCTTCGATTTCGATACCATTAGCCAACGCGTTGGCGACTACGACGAGACACCCAACCTCGACGACGATAAGTTGGAAGGCGCACCAGCCGGTCTCGCCACCCAGTAATAACTTTCTGACTGTTCGAGGCGGTGCCGATGGCGCCGCCTCAAGGAGACTTCACCATGACCACACTAATGGCCTTTTATGTCCTGATTTGGCCCGCCTTGACGCTAGGCGTGCTGGTTCTTATTTGCCGAGCCGTGATGCGCGACCGTCATCAAGCAAGAAAGGAGAATCGCGAGCTGGTCTGATGCCGCAAGGTACACGACTAATTTCCTCCGGGGGACGGTGCGAATTTCGTTTCGCTCGTTCCTCCTGGTTCGAGAGGATATATGAGGGAAATGGTCAATCGGCGACTTTCAGTACCGGCTTAACGGTGGCGGGGAAGAACACTTGACTCGTTGACTCAGTTGGCGCGCATGAGGCGAATAGAAAGCGCCTGAACGTAGCGGTGGATAGGCTGATCAGCCGGGAAAACCGCCGCCAGATGCTGCTCGGCCTGCTCCAGTTGACTGCTTAGCCGCCATCGCACCGTCTCCGCTCCTAGCAAGGCGATCAACGTCGGCTTGCCTCGATCCTGCCCTGTATCCTTGCCATCGCCGCCGCTCTCGTCGATAAGATCATCATAGTGCTGAAAGGCCTGACCCAGCGCCTGGGCAAAACGGCTCAATTCAGCAGTAGCGAACGCATCTGCCTCGCTGACGGTGGCCGCCATGAGCATGGCGGCTTCGAACAGCGCCCCCGTCTTGAGCGCGTTAGTGGTCGCCACGGCCTGCGTCGAACGCATGCGGGAGTCGGCGTGCAGGTCACGATACTGCCCCTTCACCAGCCCCCGCATACCCGACGCCTCGGCCAGCCTGGCGACCAGCGGTGCACGCGCCTCGGGCGGTACGCTCGGCGTCGAGGCTACCAGACGAAAGGCCTCAGTCAGCAGCGCCATGGCGGCGAGCACCGCCACGTCCTCGCCGAACTGACGGTGAATCGTTGGCTGGCCCCGTCGCAGTTGGGCGTTATCCATGCAGGGCAGGTCGTCGAGGATCAGCGAAGCGCCGTGGACCATTTCCGTGGCGCACCCCAGATCGAACAGCGCCGAAGAGTCGCTACCCAGGCCCTGGCCGGCCAGCACCAGCAGCATGGGCCTGATGCGCTTTCCCGGCGAGAGCAGGCACGCCCGCATGGCGATCCCCACCGGATCATCCTCGCCCTCCGCCATAGGCAGCAACGTCTCCAGCCGCATGACAAGGCGTTCGCGAAGCTCACCGAACTCATCCGGATCTTGGGAAACGCCGTCGATTTGTGGTACGGATAGGTTCATCGCGCATTTCTCCTTCAGGCGCCAGCCGAGACGAGCTATAGATTATGCACATGGATACTGCTGGTTGACGCGTAGTACTGGTTGACGCGTAGTGCTAGTAGACTAGTATCTTATACAAGCATTGCACAAGGACTACATCCTAGTACTATAGACGCTGACTCGAAGAATCGCTCCGGCTCGGCAGCTTTCCTCCTGGGAGGTCCATCATGGACGACGATGACCTGGTTCACCGCAAGAACGATCACTTGAACATCGTACTGGGTATGGAACAGGCCGACACCAATGTATCGACCGGGCTGTCGCGCTACCGCTTCCGGCACTGTGCTCTGCCGGAAATGTGTCTGGACGCTGTCGATCTCGGCACGACGTGGTTCGACAAGCCACTTCGCGCCCCGCTGTTGATCAGCTCCATGACCGGCGGCGCCACCCGTGCGGCCGCGATCAATCATCATCTTGCGGAGGCGGCCGAGACGCTGGGGATTGCCTTGGGAGTGGGCTCGCAGCGCGTCGCCCTGCAATCTGGTGCCGACCATGGTCTGACGCGCGACCTGCGGCGCTTCGCCCCCAGCGTGCCGCTGCTCGGCAACATCGGCGCAGCGCAACTGCTGGAGCCCCAGGGGATCGACTGGGCCATGCGCGCCGTGGATACGATTGGCGCCGATGCGCTGATCGTGCATCTCAACCCACTGCAGGAAGCCGTTCAGGCCGGCGGCGACAGTGACTGGAGCGGCGTGCTCCAGGCTATCGAAAGGCTGGTCGTGGCACTCGACGTACCGGTGGTGGCGAAGGAGGTGGGCGCCGGCATATCGGCGCCGGTGGCTCAGTCATTGGTGGCGGCCGGCGTGGCGTCCATCGACGTGGCGGGCGCCGGCGGCACCAGCTGGGCCAGGGTAGAGGGCGAGCGCGCCAGGAGCGAGAGCGCACGGCGGGTGGCGATGGCTTTCGCCGACTGGGGTATTCCCACGGCCGAGGCATTGGTGAGCGTGCGCCGGGCATTGCCGGATACGCCGCTGATCGCTTCCGGCGGTATTCGCAGCGGCGTGGAGGTCGCCAAGGCGATCCGCCTGGGAGCCGACCTGGTGGCACAGGCCGCTGCGGTGCTGCAAAGCGCCACGCAGTCGACCGACGCCGTCATCGAGCACTTTCAGGTCATCATCGAGCAGTTGCGTATCGCCTGCTTCTGCACCGGCAGCGCCAATCTCGCCGAGCTGCGCCGCGCCCCCCTGTCACCGCTTGACGAACTGCCGTCCTGATATGCCACACCATATCGGTGTCGTCGCACCGCCCTTTCCCAGCCACTTCCGCGCCCTGCAGGCACTCGCGGATGTGCTGGTTGGTCGCGGCCACCGAGTCACATTTCTGCACCAGCAAGAGGCCGCCCGCTGGCTCGACTCTCCTCAGGTTGCCTTCCACGCCGTGGGCCGCATCAGCCATCCGCCTGGCGCCCTGGCACGTACCCTTCGCCTGGCGGCCCAGCCGGGCGGTCCGCTGGGGTTACGGCGCCTGATCGCCGACATGAGCGACACCACCGACATGCTGTGTCGCGAGCTGCCCCGCGCGCTCGACGAGCTTGGCATCGATGCCCTGCTCTGCGACCAGATGGAGGCGGCCGGCGGGCTGGTGGCCGAGGCCAGCGGACGTCCCTTCGTCTCGGTCGCCTGCGCCCTGCCGGTCAATCGCGAGCCCGGCCTGCCGCTGCCGGTGATGCCGTTTGCCTATGGCCGAAGCGAGCAGTACGAGCGGGTCTATGCCGGCAGCGAGCGAACCTATGACCTGCTCATGGCGAAGCATCGCCGAACCGTGGCCCGGCATGCCGCGAGGTTCGGACTCTCCTCGCGAAGCGGGCTGCATGAGTGCCTCTCGCCCTACGCCCAGATCAGCCAGACGATAGCGGGCCTCGAGCTTCCCCGGCGCGAGCTGCCCGCGCATTTCCACCACGTCGGCCCTTTAAGGCCTACGGCGCCCTCCCCCTGGGAGATGGCGTCCAGGCTGTCCCCCGACAAGCCCGTGGTCTTCGCCTCGCTGGGAACACTGCAAGGCCATCGCCTCGCGCTGTTCCGACGCATTGTGCGGGCCTGCTCGACCTTGGACGTACAGCTGCTGGTGGCGCATTGCGGCGGCCTCGACCGCAGGCAGGAAGAGAGGCTCCGGCGAGAGGGAGCGGCTCGGGTGACAAGCTTCTTCCCACAGCGCGCCGTGCTGTCGCGCGCCGACGCGGTGATTACCCATGGCGGGCTCAATACGGTGATGGATGCCCTGCTCGCGCGCACGCCGATGCTGGTGCTGCCCCTCGCCTTCGACCAGCCCGGTGTCGCCACGCGCGTCCAGCATGCCGGCGTGGGGCTGCGCGCCTCGCCACGCTTCGAAGGTCATCGCGCATTGAGCGCCAAGCTGGCGAAATTGCTCGAGCACACCAGTTTCGCCGCCGCCCTGTCACGCCTGGGTGACGAGGTCGAAGCAGCCGGTGGCACGCCTCGGGCGGCCGATATCGTCGAGGAGGCACTGCGGTCATGAAAGCCCAGCACGATCTGATCCTGGCAGGTGGCGGCCTGGCCAATGGCCTGATCGCGCTTCGCCTCAAGCAGATCCGTCCCGAACTCAAGGTGCTCGTACTCGAGCAGGAAGCCGCGCCGGGAGGCAACCATACCTGGTCGTTTCACGACAGCGACCTCACGCCCGCGCAGTGGGATTGGATCGGCCCGCTGGTGGGGTGTCGCTGGGCTCACCACGAGGTGCGTTTTCCCGAGCGTCGGCGCACCCTGCAGAGCGGCTATGCCAGCATCTTCTCGC
Source organism: Halomonas sp. Bachu 37 (assembly GCF_039691755.1). Taxonomy (NCBI): domain Bacteria; kingdom Pseudomonadati; phylum Pseudomonadota; class Gammaproteobacteria; order Oceanospirillales; family Halomonadaceae; genus Halomonas; species Halomonas kashgarensis. The sequence goes on from NZ_CP137552.1 coordinate 2,989,592, forward strand.
AGCACTTCGCCTCCGCGCTGCGCGATACGCTCGGCAGTGCCCTGCAAGTCGAGGTAAGCGCGTCGCAGCTTGGCCCCACTCAGGTGCATCTTGAGGATGGCCGGACCCTGCATGCCGGTGCGGTGATCGATGGGCGCGGTGTCACGACGAGCCCGCACCTGGCGCTGGGCTACCAGGCCTTTCTCGGCCAGGAAGTCAGGCTAGCGCACCCCCATGGCCTCGACGGCCCCATCCTGATGGACGCCACGGTCGCTCAGGGGGAGGGCTACCGTTTCGTCTACGTGCTGCCCTTCTCCCAGGACAGGCTGCTGATCGAAGACACGCACTATGTCGATAGCGACCGGGTCGACACTAGCCAGGGCGACCGTGGCCGGGGCGAAAAGGGCCAGCTCGAACCGCAGCATCTTCGCGACAACATCGCCGACTATGCCCACGCCAGCGGCTGGCAGGTGCAGGCGATACTGCGCGAGGAAAGTGGCGTGCTGCCCATCACTCTGGCAGGTGACTTCGATGCCTTCTGGCGCGAGGCCGATTCACAGCCGCGCAGCGGCCTGCGCGCCGGGCTGTTTCATCCCACCACCGGTTACTCGCTGCCTCATGCCATGCGCCTGGCCGAACGCATCGCCCGCCTCGACGACCTGAGCGCACCGGCGCTTTTCGACGCCATTCGCCGCGAGGCGCTCGGCGAGTGGCGGCGACAAGGCTATTTTCGCCTGCTCAACCGCATGCTGTTCCTGGCCGGCCGCCCCGAGCAGCGCTGGCGGGTCATGCAACGTTTCTACGGCTTGCCGGAACCCCTTGTGCAACGCTTCTACGCCGGGCGCCTGACCGCCCTGGACAAGCTTCGCATCGTCACCGGCAAGCCTCCAGTACCCATGGGCGAAGCCCTGCGTGCCGCGCGGCGCGGCTCCCCTCATCAGATCAGGACAGCCAAATGACAGACTCTCCTCGTGCTGTGGTCATCGGGGCCGGCTTCGGTGGCCTGGCGCTCGCCATCCGCCTGCAGGCCGGCGGTTATCGCACTACTCTGCTGGAGAAACGCGACAAGCCTGGCGGGCGCGCCTACGTCTACCAAGATAAAGGCTTCACCTTCGACGCCGGCCCCACGGTGATCACTGACCCCACCGCCCTCGAGGAGCTGTTCACCCTGGCCGGGCGCCGGATGGCCGACTATGTCGAGCTGCTGCCGGTCACGCCCTTCTATCGCCTGTGCTGGGAGAATGGCCCGGCCTTCGATTACGTCAATGACCAGGCCGAACTCGAGCGACAGATCGCCCAGCGTAACCCTGACGACGTGGAGGGCTATCGACGCTTCTTGGCCTATTCGCGGGCGGTATTCGAGGAGGGGTATCGCAAGCTCGGCGCGGTGCCCTTTCTCAGCTTTCGCGACATGACACGCGCCGGTCCACAGCTCGCCCGGCTGCAGGCCTGGAAGAGTGTCTATGCCATGGTGTCGCGCTTCGTCAGCGACGAGCATCTGCGCCAGACCCTCTCCTTTCATTCTCTGCTGGTGGGCGGCAACCCCTTCGCCACCTCCTCAATCTACACCCTGATCCATGCGCTGGAACGCGAATGGGGGGTATGGTTCCCGCGCGGCGGCACCGGCGCGCTGGTCCAGGGGATGGTCACGCTGTTCGAGGAGCTTGGCGGCAAGCTCGAGCTCAACGCCAGCGTGGATCGCATCGAGGTCGAAAAGGAGCGGGTGACAGCCGTGCAGCTTGCCGACGGTCGTCGCTTCGAGACCGACGCCCTGGCCTCGAATGCCGATGTCATGCATACCTATGGCCACCTGCTGCGTGGCCACCCGCGGGGCGTCGGCGAGGCCAGGCGGCTCGCAGGCAAGCGCTTCAGCATGTCGCTGTTCGTGATCTACTTCGGCCTGGATACGCCACCGCCGCCGGGGCTTGCGCACCATACCGTCTGCTTCGGCCCGCGCTATCGCGAGCTGATCGACGAGATCTTCCACGCCAAGACCCTGGCCGACGACTTCTCGCTCTACCTGCACGCGCCCTGCGTCACCGACCCCACGCTCGCCCCTCCCGGCGGCAGCGCGCATTACGTCCTCGCGCCGGTACCGCACCTGGGCAATGCGCCCATCGACTGGGCGCGCGAAGGCCCCCGCTATCGCGACCGCATCCTCGACTACCTGGAGCGTCACCACATCCCGGGGCTGCGTGAACACCTGGTCACCTGTCGCCACTTCACGCCCGAGGATTTCCGCGACGAGCTGAACGCCCATCTCGGTTCGGCCTTCTCGCTGGAGCCGATCCTCACCCAGAGCGCCTGGTTCCGCCCGCACAACCGCGACGCCAGGATCGAGAACCTCTACCTGGTGGGCGCCGGCACCCACCCCGGCGCCGGGGTGCCGGGCGTGATCGGGTCGGCCAAGGCGACCGCCGGCCTGATGCTGGAGCGGACATGAACGACACGCTCGTCGCTCACGCCACCCGGACCATCCAGGCCGGCTCGAAGAGCTTCGCCACCGCTGCCAGGCTGTTCGACCCCGACACCCGCCGCAGCGCAGTGATGCTCTACGCCTGGTGCCGCTACTGCGACGACGTGGTGGACGGCCAGTCGCTGGGATTTGCCGGCGAGTCCGGTGACGCCCACCAGGGCACGGAGAGTCGTCGACGCCTCGAGGAACTCCGCGACATGACCCGCCGCGCCTACGCCGGAGAACCGATGCGCGAGCCGGCCTTCGCCGCCTTCCAGGAAGTGGTCCAGCGTCACGCCATCCCCGAGCGTTATCCGCTGGAGCACCTGGCGGGCTTTGCCATGGACGTTGACGAAACCCGCTACGTCAGTTTCGACGATACCCTGCGCTACTGCTACGGCGTGGCCGGTGTCGTGGGTATCATGATGGCGCACATCATGGGGGTAGAAGAGGAGACGACCCTGGATCGTGCCTGCGACCTGGGCCTGGCCTTCCAGTTGACCAACATCGCCCGCGACATCGTCGAGGATGCCGCCATGGGCCGCTGCTACCTGCCCGCCGAGTGGCTGCGCGATGCCGGCATCCCTGAAGGAGAGATCGCCGCCGCTGAGCACCGCCCTGCCCTGGCGAGACTCGCGGCGCGCCTGGTCGATGCCGCCGAGCCCTATTACGACTCCGCACAAGGCGGGCTGCCGGCCCTGACGCTGCGCTCGGCCTGGGCGATCGCCACAGCCCACGGCGTGTACCGGGAGATAGGGGTCAAGGTGAAGAACCGCGGCGCTCACGCCTGGGACGGACGGGTCTCGACCGGCAAGGCGGAGAAGTTGCGGCTGCTGGCCCAAGGCGCGAGAATGGCCGTCACGTCTCGCGGCGAGACGCCCGCTCCGCGTCCGGTAACGCTGTGGCAGCGTCCTCGTTAGCCAGTGGACCGCCATGGCGCTCGCGCAGCTGACGCTTGAGCCGGGACACCGGAGGCGCGAACAGAAAGCCGAACGACACGCAGCCCTCGCGTCCGCGCACGGCATGATGCATCAAGTGGGCCTGGTAGAGCCGCTTGAGGTAGCCCCGGCGCGGCACGTAGCGAAACGGCCAGCGCTGGTGTACCAGGCCATCGTGGGCAACGAAGTAGAGAAAGCCGTAGGCGGTCATTCCCGCCCCGATCCACTGCAGCGGATAACCTCCCGCCGTGCCCAGCGCGATAAGGATGATGGCGATACTGGCAAACACCACGGCGTAGAGATCATTCTTCTCGAACCAGCCGCGTCGCTCGCGGGAACCGGGTGGCTCATGGTGCGACCGGTGCCATCCCCACCCCCAGCCGTGCATGATGTACTTGTGCGCGAACCAGGCGAACAGCTCCATGCCGACCACGGTGAGCAACACGATCAAGACAGGGACGAGCACGTTCATCTCGGTAACGTCTCCAGAGCCTGGCGCAAGGCTTCGGGTGAATCGAAAGTGCGCCGATCCTCGACCACCAACCCCACCAGGCCAAGCCACAATACGTCGTCGCCCTGGCCGAGATGCGCCGGCGCTACCTTGCTATCGTAGTCGAGCAGGACACTATAGGGTGCCGAGCGCATCGCGGGCACCATCACCATGCGTGTGATCATCTTGGGCATTCGCGAGACATCCGCCACGTACAGCGCCGTATGCGACTCGAGGAAACCCTCCGGCAGCCCGTCCAATGCTTCGTTCACCACATCGGCTGCCTTGCGGCTGCTGGCCACCAGCAGCAGGCGCGTGTCGGGCGCAATCATCACGGCATCACCGAACTGATCTTCCAGGGTCCAGGCTCTTACCCGTTCCCCTTCCGACTTGGCCTGCACGGCAACGCTGAACAGCACCAGAAGCAGCATGGTCAGGAGTCTCATCGACGTATCCTCATCAAGTTGGCAGCCACCGCTTCATGTTAACCCAGATCAGCAACCGACATCACATACACGAACCAATAAATAATAGCGAGTATTTGCTGACCTTATTTATGGGCACTACACTCGTTTTTGTGAGCTTAATGCTGCGCATTAGCTATTGTTCAAATACTTCCTATTGGCTTGAAGTCCAAGATGACGGTATTGGTTTTCGTGTCTTTGAACACGGAAGGTAATTTAGGACTTGAACAAGTCACATATGAATTTAAGGAGAATTTTATGAAGGATCATAAATTGTTAGGGAAGCTGAGCCTGAACCTTGCAACTCTTGGTGTAGCCAGCACATTTATTCTCGTTTCAGCAGCGCAGGCCCAGACAGATATAGCCGACCGGGCCGAAGCCGAGTTTAAGGAATTAGATCAGAACTCTGACCAGGTACTGGATTGGGAAGAACTCCGTCCGCGCCTCGAAGAATCCCAGGTACAGGGTGGGCGCGAAAACATTCTCGGTGAATATGATCGGGATAATGATCAAGCCTTGAATCAGGAAGAATATCAGCGGCTTTTAGTCTTCATTACCGAGCAAGAGCGTGATGGAGAAGGGGAAGTCGTCGTTCAGGCTCAGCAGCCTCGCGTAGCCGTGGATAGCGAACCGCCCGAGGTAAACGTCGACCCTGCAGAGCCACGAGTTTCGGTGCAACAGATTTCGCCTAACGTACGAGTGGAGCCAGCAGGTCCAGACGTTACAGTCGACCAGAAACGCCCAACGGTCATCGTTAGACAGCCGCGCCCTGAAGTTACGGTGAATATACCCAAGCCGGAAGTCGAAGTGATATTACGTGATCCTGATGTGGACGTGGAATCAGGCCGTCCTGACGTCTCAGTCGAGCTACAGGAGCCTCGCGTCGATGTCAGCCAGGGCCAACCTGATGTAGACGTCCAGCGCTCCGAACCGGACGTATCCGTACAACCGGCTAAACCGCGCGTCGTGGTTGATGAAGAAGGCGAAGCCGACGTATCAGTGCAGGATGAGGGACAAGCTCAAGTCGAAGTAGAAGAGGCACAGGCGGATGTCCAGGTAGCCGACAATGCCGAAGCTGACGTTGAGGTGGATTCCGCTGAAGGTGCACGGGTTCGTATCACTCAAGCCCAGCAGCAAGCCTTGGACAACGTGCAAGTCGATTCAGTCATGGATTCCGTGATTGTGAACCAGGAAGGTGATGAGCTTGGTTCCGTTGTGCTAATCGTGATCGAACGTAGCACAAACAGCCCCGGCCTCGTTGTCGAATCCGATGAAAAGCGCGTATTAATACCGCTTAATGAAGTGAGAGTTAATGATGACGACCAGCTTGTTTGGGCAACAAGCAATACGCTGGAGCAAATGTCAGATTATCAATCTCAAAATTATACTGAAGTTCCTGAACAGGATGTCGACACCTTAGGCCAGCTAAGAAATGCTCAGCAATAACTTCTTGCTATAGGCCAAGGCACTCCCCTTCAAAGGTGCTGCAAAAGAATCCTTTGAAGGGGACTCTCGCTACTGACGAATAGCAAATGAATCGTTCCGCGTTCGTGCGGAAAGCCAGCCGTTACAGGTTCACGGTTTTGCCTTCAGAATGCGGTAGTCGAAGTTTGCGAGTCAATAAAAGGAATTCACTATGACGGATCATAAGCTGGCAAGAAAACTACGAATTGCGACAATGGGGGCTGCTAGTACTTTATTGCTAGCGCCATTAGCGAATGCGCAATCGGATGATACAGATAACGCCAAGGTCACGGTCGAATCATCCGAGCCTCAAGTCACGGTGCAAGAAGCCGAGCCTGAAGTGACAGTCGACGAGTCGGATGCTGACGTAACAGTCACTGATGAACAGGAAGATCCTGAAGTTGTCGTCGAACAGCCCGAGCCTGAAGTCAATGTAAACATGCCGGAGTCGGGAGTAGAGGTCATAGAGGCTGAATCCGCGGAAGATGACGAAGCTTCCCAAGCTACCGTGGATGCGCAGGATACAGATACTCAGGAAGAGCAGCAGTCCGAAGCTCATGTAGAGCAACAAGACGAAGCCCAAGCAGAGCGGCAAGCCGAAGCCCAAGCAGAGCAGGAGCAGCCTGAGGTAACGACTACCCAGGAATCACAGCCTGAACCGCCGGAACTAAGCCCCTTGGACGAGATGCGTGTTGCACAGCTTGAAGGGCAGACTGTCTACAGCACAGAAAATGAGGAGCTTGGCTCCATTGAAAACGTGGTAATGGCCAATGACGGTAGCAATGCTGGCGTTGTCATCAGTATGGGGGGCTTGTGGGGTTTTTTTGAAAGCGAGGTCCTGATTCCCTTCAGCGAGCTGGAGCTCACCGGAGATCAACTCGTATGGCAAACCAATAAAACCGCGGATGAGATGGAGGATACGGGTTACGAGGAAGAGAACTACAGCGAAGTTTCCTCCTCCGAGTACGAGCAGGTTAGCGATTTAAGAAACCCTCAGTAAGGTATCTGGAGGAGACATCCTGCGGCGAGTCTCCTCCAGACTGATAGAGAGCTAACTAGCTTCTGGTGGAAGTTCTTGCCGGGTCAGCCCTTCTAACTCAATCAACCTACTAGTCCACAGCGAGTCCGTGATGCTTATCGTCCCGGCTTGGTTGCTCTACACTCGTGGTTTGTGATTCACGGAGCAACGATAAGCGATGCTGGGATTCCTGCAAGGATTTTCCTATGGCCTTTTCATGACCTGCCTGCCCTGGCTCTTGGTGGGGCTGTTCAACCCTGGGCTGGCACTTCCGGTGGCGGCTCCCGGCCGGCTGCAAGTGATCTTGCGCTATTGTCTGACGCTCCCCTTCATCAGCATGCTGTTGTGGCTGACCTCCCTGTGGGGTGGCTTCAGCCCCAGCCTGCTCGGCTGGCTGGCTGGCATTGTTGCCATTCCCGTGGCGTTGCCCGTCGAGCGAAGCCTGCGCGGCTGGCTGGCCCGCCGCCGCGAGCGCCGTCGGGAGGCTCAACGCGTGGCCGAGACGCAAAAGCGCCGTGCCCAGGAGGAACGCAAGGCTCATGAAGCCGGAGTGACGGTACTCGATCCGGCACGCCCGCCCGCGGGAGCCGATGACCTCGTGCTGGCCATGTGTCGAGCCAAGCAGGACCTGCTCGACGTCAACCGTCCTGACATGGCGATTCTCGCGGACCGCCTCTACAGCCGCTACCACCATGTGTTGGGGGTGCTGAGCGGTCGATTCCACACGGGAGAGCTGGCCTTCGAGCGCTCGCGCGGCTTGGTGGCCGAGGTCTGTCTTGGAGCGGTGGATACGCTGACCAGCATGGCGAACCAGGCGCGAGGGGTGGTCAACGTGGATGGCCAATACGTGCGGAGCCGCCTGGCTCGAAAGGACAGGCGGTTGAGCGAGGAGGAGCGCGCCGCCCTGGTGCGCCGCCTGGACCTGCTGGTGGAGACCGAACACCGGCTGAACGAACTCTCCGCCCGTATCGAATCGGCCCTGACCGTGCTCGACGACACCGCCGTTTCCATGGCGCGCATCGAGACGGCACGCCCCCAGGCCTCGGTCACTACCGAGAAGGCGCTAGAGGACCTGCGCCGCTTCGTCGAGGGTGCCGATCGCTACGCGCGCAAGAAGTAAGCGGGTGGCCTTTGATACAGTACGATTTTCACGACGGTGTTTATCAAGAAGGAGAGGCCCATGAATCAGCAATCCGATGACAACCGTCGCCTGTCCCTGCCGCCAGTGGACGAGATCGCCGACCAGTTGGGAACGCGCCAGGACGATTCGACCGGCCCTGACGAGCGGGATATCGACCCCGAACTCGAGGCCATGGCAGACCGCTTCGTTGAGGATATCCTCGCCGCGAATGACGACGCAGCGGCGGTTCGCCAGCGCCGCGCCGTGGACGAGATGGGGCTTGAGCTTCAGCAGCAGGCCGCCCATCGCAGCGCCATGCTGCAGACACCGCTACGCAAGCTGGCCCACCAGGGCGACGAGGGCGGACCGGTCGCCAAGGCACTGGCCGATCTGCGCGGGCGCATGGCAGGGCTCGACCCCGCTCGCCATCGCCTGGCGCCGAGCGCGCTGGATCGTGTCATGGCGATCATTCCCGGCGTCGACAGCCGCCTGCAACGCTACTTTCGCAAGTTCGAGAACGCCCAGCAGGCGCTGGACGCGATCATCGCGGATCTGGAAGGCGGTCGCGATATGCTGCATCGTGACAACCTCACGCTGAGCGATGATCAGCAGGCCCTGAATGAGATTCTGCGCGAGCTTAACCGCCAGATCGCCCTGGGCCGCTTGATCGATCGCCGCCTGCAGGACGAGATCGCCGCTCGCGATGCCGATGATCCGCGGCGCCACTTCCTCGAAGAAGAACTGCTCTTTCCTCTGCGTCAGCGCATCGTCGATCTACAACAGCAACTGGCGGTGAGCCAGCAGGGCGTGCTGGCGCTGGAAGTCATCATCCGCAACAACCGGGAACTGATGCGCGGCGTGGACCGGGCCATCAACGTCACCGTCTCGGCGCTGACCGTGGCGGTGACCGTGGCCATGGCGATGGCCAACCAGCGCCTGGTGCTGGATCGCATCGAAGGTCTCAATGCCACCACGTCGCAGATGATCGGCGGCACCGCCAAGGCCCTGCGCCAGCAGGGGGTGGATATCCAGAAACGCGCTTCCGGAGCGATGCTCGACATGCAGGTGCTCGAGGAGGCCTTCGGCGAGGTGATGGGCGCGATCGATGATCTCTCGACCTACCGTCAGCAAGCCCTGCCCCGGCTGGACGAGCAGATCGAGCGGCTGGCGAGCCTAGCCAGACAGGGGGATGCCTCCATCGAGCGCCTCCGCGAGGGTAGCGAGTCGCAACTGCAGGACGGTTACGTCGATAAACCAGCCCCCGGTAAGCGTTCCCCCGATTGATGGTTCAAGGCGCCGGGAGCCCCCTTCTAGCTCGCGCAAGGCAATCTGCTTCCGATGTTTACTTTGCAACTCATCGAAAGGTGAACCTAAGCTCTGCCTAGGAAAAGTTCGGAAACACGCCTGCGGCTCGCCGTTGCCGGCATTTGCATGAGGAGCAGAAGATTGTCAAAGCGGTTACTTCTTTGGGTCATACGGGTTCTGACGCTACTGTTTGTCGTCGTGAGCTTACTCCCAATGCTTCCCAGCGGTCAGTGGTGGGCCCGGCTATGGGACATGCCGCGGCTTCAGTTGGCTTGGTCAACATTGATACCGCTGCTGTTGATTGCGAGATATACGTGGAAGTACGGCACCCGGAAAGAGCCCTCCATGTGGCTGGCGGTAATCCTGGTGACGTGCGGGTGGCAACTATCGCATATCGTGCCGTTCACACCGCTCTGGCCGACCGAAGTCCCAACCGCCGAGGCCGAGCCAGATGAGCCCCGGACCCCCATCAAGGTGCTGACCGCGAATGTCGCCTACAACAACGACCGCTACGACGAACTGCTGGAAGTGGTACGCCACGAAGACCCCGACCTGCTGCTGTTGATCGAGATCGACCAGACATGGGCCGAGGAGGTTGCGATGCTGGATCGGCACTACTCTTATCGAGTCGGGGAAGTCCGCGACGAAGGCCTGGGAATGGTGCTCTGGTCGCGCTTCCCGTTGCGGGAGCAGGAGATCAAGTACCTGGTATCCGAGCGTCGGCCATCGATCTTCGCGACTCTGGACGTGCCGAGAGTCGGGCCGATACGATACATCGGCACCCACCCCGTCCCGCCGGGTCTGCGGGATCGGATCAGCCACAACGACGAGGATAGCGAACGCCGGGATAGCCGCATTCGCGATGCAGAGCTGATGCTCGTTGCCCGCCACGTCAAGGAGCACGCGGACCAACGCTGGATCGTCACCGGTGACTTCAATGATGTCGCGTGGTCCGACACCACCCAGCTGTTCGCCGATATAAGTGACCTGAAGGACCCCCGCCGCGGCCGACGGCTGCTCAATACCTTCGATGCGAACCGGCCGCTGTTGCGCTACCCCATCGATCACATGTTCGTATCCGACGGGCTCCACCTGGCCGACCTGGGCCGATTGCGGATACCCGGCTCCGACCACTTCGCCATTACCGCCACCCTCTCCGTTGCGGAGAAGGACAGC